>CANQMO010000012.1 GCA_947624985.1 uncultured Oscillospiraceae bacterium
GGCACCAACGACCTGACCCAGATGACCTTCGGCTTCTCCCGTGACGACGCCGGCAAGTTCCTGGGCGCTTACTACGACAAGAAGATCTACGAGAACGACCCGTTTGCCAAGCTGGATCAGACCGGCGTGGGCAAGCTGGTGAAGATGGCCGCCGAGCTGGGCCGGTCCGTCAACCCCGACCTGCACCTGGGTATCTGCGGCGAGCACGGCGGCGACCCCACCTCCGTGGAGTTCTGCCACAAGGTCGGCCTGGACTACGTGTCCTGCTCGCCCTTCCGTGTTCCCATCGCCCGTCTTGCCGCCGCCCAGGCCGCGATCAAGGATGGCAGGAACTGAGTTTCGTCCGGTTCGCCTCTTTCACCGTGACGAAGCGGGACGCGCAGAAGTATCTGTACTCTGACAGCATCACCCGCCGTGTCCACCGGTGGAAGGACATCCAGGTGAACCTGTATATCTAAAGCGAATCCTCGGTCAGCCGAAAGGCCGACCGGGGATTTTTATGTATGGGGGGAGAATAGGCCGCCATTAGTGCAGTTATCTATTTGCTTGCAACAGAGATGTCGGTACACAGTTGAGGGTTATACTTATTTAGCAATAATTAAACTATCATAATAGGTCCCTGTTTCTGCTTCTTGGCTTGGCTTGAATTCTAGAGTTATGGTGTCACCTATATCTAAGGACTTCAATTTGTTTTTAATTTGATCTAGATCATCTGCATGAACGGATTCGTATACCCTTTTAATTGGGAAGGCCAGTTTTTGGCCTAGAACTGTTACTTCGGTTACTACACAGATAGAAAGACAAAGGGCATTTCCGCTTGGGTTATCAATCTCACGGATAAAGGCATCATCTATCTCATGTTTTGTGCGTACCTCTGTCCAGGTTCCTTTCCATAATTCACCTCTGATTAGTGTGGCCACATAATCCACATCAATAAAATCAGATTTATGAAGGACTTTTGGTATTGTTATGGACGTTCCAGAATAGTTCTCAATATCTACAATTTTCTCCAGAAAAACGATTCTACTATCTATAGCTAATGTGTTTGGTTCGATCCTTTCTCTATATAAAACGTCATCAGATTCTAACATGACTTTTCCTGTGTCGAGGTTTTTTAAGATAAATGATGATTTGTGAGTAAGATTATGCAGGAAGCGAGCGTTTATTAGCTGTGTGGCTGGACTTTCATTGATACAAGAAGTTTCAAGGTCAAAGGTGTGATTTGAATAATGAATGCTCACAGTGATTAATATTGGGAAACCCTGTTGTTCGGCATTTGAAAGGATAATAGTTCTATCATCTGAGATCAGTTTTGTCTTTAGCAGAATGTAATCGAAGACTGCTTCTCCGTTAACAGTTATGCTACATGGAAATGGCCCTGGAAGTGGTGGCGGAAGGAAGGTGTATCGTTGGCCAATCAAAGCAATTGCTTCATGTTGTAAAGGATCTTCTAGGGGTCCTAGGTATTTCTTTGCGTTTCCTATTTCAAGAGTGATTGGTAATTGATGACGAAAGGCATAATCTGCTATTTCACTACTGGGATTTTCTACTTTTTGATCACCAACAGATACTTCTCCTGAACAGTAAAATGTAGGAGGAAAGAGTTCAGTGGCATTTGGTGATAGAGGTTTGCTATAAAACTGGTTATTGGCGTTCACCCCATATCCGTAATAAGGATACAATTTGTGATCACGACCGAGACGGTTGAGCTCTTGATCTAATTCTGATTCTGCTTGGGAGAGTGTTACTTTTGTAGCTGCAGGAATTACACCATTGGAGGCGTGTTCGCTGGATAGTTGTTCCTTAATCGGTGCCGGGGCGTTATCGAGATGTGTCAATATTCTATCAGCTTGCATCTCGATTGTATCTTTAAGTTCTGCCATCATAAAAAGATCATTTTCTTTAATTGTTTTTTTAAAGAAGCTGCGGAGTATTTCGATTGAGGTAGAAACTATTTTTTTTACACGTTTTTGAGCCTGTGGCGTTTTTGCATTGGCGTATGTAATTGCTTGATTAACAACAGTGTTTTTAGCAGTTTTTCTGCTAACTAGCTTTCCAAATATGCATTCTTTATAGGTATCAATTAGATTGTATTGAATATATTCAGATAGCCCTTGAAAATCAAATTCCTCTTCTTTGCTAACGATTTCATTATAACGTCCTTCATGCTCAATATATTCTGCTAATTTCTTCCGCAGGGCATGGGTGCTCCAGCCGGATGTAAAGATACTCTTTCCTACGTCTAACGCGATGCTTTCAACAAAGTTTAGAAAGTCCATGCCGATTTCCCCTAAGCGTAAGTGTTAAATGCCGTATGCTATTGCAACATAGCAATGTTATCATGCTGCAAGAATGTTTGGAGCAATTATGTCCGCAACTGGGTATAAGCTTTTTATGCTTTTTTGTTTTAAAGCATGTTCCTTTGGGTGCACTCACAAGCAGTCCTTTTTCCATCGCGGCGTGAGGGTTGGGCTGTCCTCGTCAGAAACAGGAGTAAGCGTTTTAGCTCTCGCTAGGGCCTCAATCTGCTTGGAAGTGAATTCATCATTCTTGAATGTGGAACAAGTTACTATCGAGGCAGAGCGTACTTTCCTGGATGGAGACCGATTTGGCGGATTAGACGAGAGATGGCTTTTCTATAAGGTTATCACCAGAATACGAAAACTACAACGAAAGATTATCTGTCGAACCTATTTTTTTAAGGATGTTTCGTCGAGCTTCTCTTTCACACATTCGACAGGCCGTGGACTTCCCCTGTATGATGGAAGAAAAACAAGGAGGTCTGCACAATGGAACAGTACAAAGAGATCAATGGCATCAGCTACACGCTGGTGGGGGACTACTACTTGCCGAATCTGCTGCCGCACCAGGAGGCAGAAAGACCCGTGGGTGTGTGGGGCAGGCGACGGATGGACTACCTGAAGCAGCATCGGAGGGTCCTTTTCACGAATCTGCTGACCAGCGGAGGGCTGAACGCCCACCTGGCGGATACGGACGAGCGGGCCAGGGAAATGTATTCCCGGCTGGTGGCGCAGATGGCGGCCAGCGAGGGCGTCACGGAGGAATTGAAGGCCAGAGATCAACTGGCCTGGGTAGGTCGGATGAACAACATCGTCGCCCGCGCGCGGGAGATCGTCTATAACGAAGTGATATATGTGTAAAATCAGTAGAAGATGCTGTAACGCGCATCGGGAACGAATCCCGGTGCGCGTTTATTCATTCATCTGACTCCAAACAGTTGAAATCACTGGTATCAAAGAATTGGCTGAGTGTTATGCCAAGGCCGTCGCAAATCAACTTGATCGTCAGCAACTTCGGATTTTGGCTTTTGCCGTACAGAATGTTTTTCACGCTGGACGGTGGAAGGGCGGCCAGGGTCGCCAGCTTATTGATGGTGATATTTCTCTCCCCACAAAGCTGCAAAATGCGGTTGCGCACTGCTTCCTGCGCTGTCATAGTGCATCACACTCCTTGCCTACATTGTAGGGGACATTCCTTGACAAAGTAGGCTACCCGTGCTACTATTGGGCTATACATAGCCTAACGAGGAGGTGGCATCATGGTTGACTATCAGGAGATGTACTACAAGATGAACCGGGCCATGGAAAAGGCCATCAACATTTTGGTAGAGGCCCAGCGTGAATGCGAGGAGGATTATCTGAAACAGACGGATCCGTCTGGTGGGGAAGAGGAAAAAGAAGATAAAGATAATAAGTAACGTGACTCCCGGCACACCAGTGCCGGGAGCTTGACTGTAAGGGACGGCTGTAGGAAATAAATTGTTGATATACTTCCGCGAATGTGCTATGATTTCACTAGGTAATCTTGATTTATGGAGTGACTACCATGGATATAATGACGACTGAGCAAGCGGGAAAGCAGTGGGGCGTGACTTCTCGGCGTGTTTCAGAATTGTGCAGATCGGGCCGTATTGCGGGTGCATATAAAATCGGTACATCATGGGTCATGCCTGCAGGTACAAAAAAACCACAGGATGCTAGAGTAACCGATGGGAAATGGATTGGATACAAAAGGAACGGTGTCGAAAAATGAGTATAAGGAACTATCTTACTAAGGAAGAATACCAAGAGATTGAAGATGTAGTTAATGCTGCGCTATCTGCTGCCAATAAGGCCACAGCGAATACGTATATACAGAGGTTGGATTATCTGTGCCCCTATTTAGCCGGAGCAGCAAGAAATATCTTATCGGAATTAAAGGCATCTACATCGCATGCGGCTGGAAGAGTCGCAGATAAAGATAGATAGTCCTCTTTTGTGCGAACAGATTTATATAAACTTAGTTGGTTTGTTAAGGAGGACAAACTCAATGAGTGAAAAGATGACCGGCTTGTCAATGGATATAGCATCTGAAAATCTGTCAAAGTTGCGGACCGTATTTCCGGAATGCTTTGCCGAGGGGAAACTGGATATTGATAAACTGCTCTCCTTATGCGGTGAATATATAACGGACGATTTTGAAAAGTACGAGTTCAGGTGGAAGGGCAAAAGCGAATGCCTGCGGTTGGCGCAGAAACGCAGTACGGCAACCTTGCGCCCTTGCCCAGAGGAAAGCGTCAACTTTGACACGACGCAGAACCTTTACATTGAGGGTGACAACCTTGAGGTTTTAAAGCTCCTGCAAAAGTCCTATTACCGCAGGGTTAAGATGATCTACATAGACCCTCCCTATAACACGGGAAACGATTTTGTGTATGAGGATGATTTTGCCGATCCGCTTGCGCGATATAAGGAAGTTACACAGCAGACCACAAAGAGCAATCCGGAGACCATGGGACGGTATCACACGAATTGGCTGAATATGATGTATCCACGTTTGAGGCTGGCGGCTAATTTGTTGCAGGATGATGGCATAGTTTTTGTTTCTATTGATGATAATGAGGTCGCAAATCTGAGAAAAATATGTGACGAAGTCTTTGGAGAGGAAAACTTTATCTCACAACTGATTTGGGAAAAGAAGTTTGCGCCACAAAATGACGATAAATATATTACTGCTGTACATGATTATATCATTGTATACGCAAAGAAAAAAGATATATGGCGGCCTAGATTGCAACAACGTACAGGTGAAGCGTTAGAGAAATTTAAAAATCCAGATAATGACCCTAGAGGAGTATGGACAAGCGGTGATTTGACATCTAAAACTAAAGCGCAGGGCCATTCGTATGCAATTATCTCTCCATCTGGAAAAGAATTCTACCCTCCAGAAGGAAGGCAATGGGCGCCTGCATATGAAACATACCTTAGACTAAAGAATGAAAATCGATTATGGTTTGGAGAAGACGGAAACAATGTTCCACGCCAAAAGCAATTTTTGACCGAGATTCAAGAAGGCGTTGTTCCTACGTCAATTCTATTTCATGCAGATAGTGGTCATAACCAAGAGGCAAAGAAAGAACTGATCTCCCTCCTTCCCGGAATTGGAAATTCGTTTGAAACGCCAAAACCAGTACGTCTTATATGTCGTCTTTTGAGGCTAGTAAACCTCGAAGATGATGATATTATATTGGATTTCTTTTCCGGATCTGCGACTACGGCACAGGCGGTTATGCAAAACAGTATTAATGAGAAATTGAATTGTCATTTTATTATGATTCAGATTCCTGAGCTTTGCGAAAGTGAGAGCGAAGCATATAAAGCTGGATACAAAAACATCTGTGAGATTGGTAAGGAACGTATCCGCCGTGTAGGAAAGCAGATTCTCGACGCAGATAAGGGACAGACAATCCTCAATGGGGACAAGCCAACAGTGGATGTTGGGTTTAAGGTGTTCAAACTTGACAGCTCTAACTTGAAGGTCTGGGATGATAGTCCCATTGCGGATGATGACGTAGAAGAACTAATCGACCGCTTGGCGGGAAGTATTGATGGACTCAAATCGAGCCGTGCGGAAATAGATATGGTGTATGAGATTATATTAAAAATGGGCTATCCTCTGACAGCCAGTGTTGTTTCGTTTACGATTGGTGGTATAACTGTTTATAGCGTAAATGACAATGATATGCTGATCTGCTTGCAGTCAAATGTAACAGTAGAATGTATAGAAGCAATGGAAACTTATAATCCCCAGAGAATAGTTCTGACAGAGAGAAGTTTTACTGATAACTCCACCCTGTCAAATGCGCATTATCTTTTAGAAAATCGTGGAATTAAATTAGAAGTGATATAAAGGCAAAAGAACAGCATGAAGAAGTTTTTAAAATCGCCATGGACCATTAGTATTGGGAGTACTCTATTAGGTTTTCTCCTTACAGTATTGTATGACTTCGCCAAGGGTAAGCATGTGTTTTCGACAATCAAAGCGGTATTCACTACATTGTACGATTGGATTGTCCTATCCTTAAATTTTCAAATAAGGGTCTGGTGGATATTACTAGCACTAGCTGTTTTAGTTGTTATTCGTTGTATTATACTCCATAATAAACAGGAACAGTCAGATGAACGACCAGCTTTTTTAGATTATACGTCCGATCGTTTTTCAAAATGGAAATGGAGTTGGGAATGGAATTTTAGCAGTTTAGAGCAGAAATGGCAAGTAAGTAATTTGCGCCCCCATTGCCCCAAATGCGATACTCCGATGCTGTCAGACAAGTATGAAAGCTATTTTAAATGCCCGCGCTGCAAATATGATTCAGGCTATGAGAATATCGAAAAATCATATGAAGTTGAGGCTGTGATTATAGATAATCTTGATAGAAGATTTAGGAGTGGTAAATCATTGTGAAGCTCAAATTTAAGCAACAAGATTTCCAGACTGATGCAGTCAATGCCGTTTGTGGCCTCTTTGATGGGCAGCAGCGGAGAACGTATGCGTTTAGCGTGGATCGCAGTGGCGGGCAGACAGCAATGTTCGCGGATGTAGGTGTTACAAATGGCCTATACATAGATGATAAGCGGGTTTTGGAGAACCTACAGGCGGTTCAAAAGCGAAACCGGCTGCCTAAATCCCATGATCTGCATGGGCGGCAGTTTTCCATTGAAATGGAGACAGGTACTGGCAAAACCTATGTTTATACTAAGACTATCTTTGAATTAAATAAGCAATATGGCTTTACAAAATTCGTCATCGTGGTGCCGAGTATAGCAATCCGAGAGGGTGTGTATAAGTCTCTGCAAATGACCCAGGAGCATTTCTCGGCAATATATGATAATGCCCCGTACCGATACTTTATCTATAACAGTGGGAAACTGTCTGACGTGCGGCAATTTGCAACCAGTGCCAATATTGAAATCATGATTATCAATATTGATGCATTCCGAAAGGCAGAAAATGTCATAAATCAGCAGCAGGACAGACTAAACGGAGATACTGCCATTAGCTTTATTCAGGCCACGAATCCCATTGTTATTATTGATGAGCCTCAAAGTGTAGACAATACGCCAAAAGCAAAAGAAGCTATTGCATCATTGCATCCTCTTTGCGTCTTAAGATACTCTGCTACCCATCGTGAGCGAGTGAATTTGCTCTATCGGCTTACGCCGGTTGATGCTTATCAGATGGGTCTGGTCAAGCAAATATGTGTGTCCAGCAATCAAATCTCCGGAGGCTTTAATAAGCCGTATATCCGGCTTCTGTCTGTGTCCAATGAGAATGGATTTCGTGCTAGGATTGAGATAGATGCTGCCAATAAGGCCGGTAAGGTGCACAGAAAGCAGATCACAGTTAGGCCGAATGCAAATCTATATACGCTGTCCGGTGGGCGCGGCTTGTATGAGAGCTATACTATTTCGGGCATTGACTGCACTCCAGGATCAGAACTGATTGAACTATCTGGAACAGAAACGATTGAGTTGGGGAAAGCTATTGGTGACATTGACGAGAATATCATTAAAAGGGCACAGATTCGTAGGACTATTGAAGCGCATCTGGACAAAGAATTGCGATATACTGCGAAAGGCATAAAAGTCCTATCGCTGTTTTTCATCGATGAAGTGAAAAAATACAGAGATCCAGATGGAGGAAAAGGAATATATGCACAAGTGTTTGAGGAGTTATACACAGAACTCCTTGCACTGCCCAAATATGCAGAATTAAGAAAATACTTTCCTGCGGATGTTTCTTCCGTCCATGACGGATATTTCTCCCAGGATAAGAAGGGGCATTATAAAGATACTCGCGGCGACACACAGGATGACTATAATACATACAACGCTATTATGAAAGACAAAGAGTGGCTTTTGTCTTTTGATTGTCCGTTGCGTTTCATATTTTCCCATTCAGCGTTGAAAGAGGGGTGGGATAACCCAAATGTATTTCAGGTTTGTACGCTAATTGAGCAGAAAAGCACCCTCACTGCCCGGCAGAAAGTTGGGCGTGGGTTGCGCTTATGTGTCAACCAAAACGGTGATCGGATAGAAGATCGTAATATAAACATCCTTCATGTTATGGCGAACGAAAGCTTTGCCGAATTTGCTGATGCTCTGCAAAAAGAGATTGAAGATGAAACTGGTGTGAAGTTTGGAACTTTGCAGCTTGATCTTTTCAGCGGGTTGAGGTTTGAAGAAACAACGACAGAGGAGACGCCTTTGACAGCAGAACAGGCGTCGATACTCCTTTCAAATCTGGCGAGCGAGGGGTTTATTAAGACTGACATACCAACAGCACCGGTGGTTGCTCTGCCTGTCGAGCTGGAAGCAGCCAAGACTAAGGCAGTTGAAGCCATTGCCAGAGAGGGAGGTCTCACACCCGCTGCTATGACTGAACTTACTGCGCAAAAACCTGTGGTAGTGCGCGGTGAATTGTCATATGAAGAATCCCAGATGCTCATGACCCATATAGGAGAGAAAGGATATATTACCCGAACTGGAAAGATTAATGATAGTTTACGCCAAGCTTTGAAAAAAGGTACGTTTGATTTGCCCCCACAGCTTGAGAAGGCAAGAACGCAAATCGAAGCTGCAATTCGGCGTATAGATACAAAACCTCCTGTTCAAGATGCGGCGCGGACGGTGGAAGTGCATCTGAAGAAAGAGGTGATGACATCGCCAGAGTTTCTGGATTTGTGGGATAAGATTAAGCAGAAAACTGTCTATCGCATCAAGATAGACGAAGATGAGCTTGTGCGCCGCAGTATCGCAATGATAAAAATCATGGAGCCAATTCCCAAGGCTCGGATAGTTACGCATACTGCAAGTTTCTATATTGATCAACCCGGAGTGACTTATATGGAGCGTGGTATCCGGGCGGCGGATATTGAAGATAGTTATTCCTCTTTGCCGAATGTGCTTTCTATAATCGGATCTCAGACGCTTGTTAAGCGTGCTACTGTATATGAGATATTGAAACGTAGCGGCCGGTTGGGTGATTTCCTAAATGACCCGCAGTTGTTTATAGAGAATGTATCGCAGATTATTTCAGAGGTACACCGCGACCTCGCCGTTGGCGGAATCAGCTATAAGAAACTGCTAGGTGAGGAATATTACTGGCAAGAAGTATTTGACAGTCAAGAATTAATTGCTAACCTTGACCGTAATGCGGTGGCAGTAGACAATAGTGTATATGATTATGTTGTTTATGATAGCCATACTGTTGAGAAACCTTTCGCTCTAGCATTGGATAATGACCCTGATGTGAAGATGTTTTTTAAGCTGCCGCCTAAGTTTAAAGTGGACACTCCTATTGGAACATACAATCCGGATTGGGCGGTATATGTAGATGTCGATGGAATAAAGAAACTGTTCTTTGTCTTGGAGACAAAGGGCGATACCAGCCTGTTTGATCTGCGCGGGAGCGAGAAGGCCAAAATTCATTGCGGCAAAGAACATTTCAAAGCAATAGGAACAGGAACAGAACTTTTTGGGCCATTAAGTGATTGGAATGAGTTTAAAGTGAAACACGTCTAGTTAACAGCTATCTGAATTATAATAAGTGGTAAGCTGAGGTGCTGATGTGCAGACTGTAGACAATAAAACTCAAATTCAATATCGCGCGTACAGAATGATATAACTTGGTAGGAGAGCAATATGAGCAGTATTAAGGTTCAGAATCCGAAAGTTTTTATCTCATATGCATGGGGAACAGAAGAACATCAAGAAAGAGTGCGTTCCTTTGCAACTGACTTACTTGAGGATGGAATTGATGTCCTCCTAGATCAGTGGAATTTAAAAGAAGGTAATGATAAATATGCATATATGGAGAGAAGTGTAAACGATCCATCAGTAACAAATGTATTGATTCTGCTAGATCCCCAGTATGCTGAAAAAGCTGATAACCGAAGTGGCGGTGTAGGAACGGAAACACAGATTATTTCAGCGGAGATATATAACAAAGTAACACAGGAAAAGTTTCTGCCAGTCATATTTGAACGCGACGAACATGGGAATGTATCGAAACCGGCATATTTGAAGGGAACACTTCATTTTGATTTGTCACGCGAGGATAAATATTCAAAAGAGTATGAACGACTTGTACGCCGTCTTTATGGCGTGGAAGTATATGAGAAGCCTGAGTTAGGTAATCGACCTTCGTGGGTAGAACTGACTCCTGCCATTGCAACTGTCACAAGAACAGCGTATCATAATATTGAATCTATTTCTTCTGACGCAGTAAAAACCGAAAAATTTATTCAGTATTTAGGTGAGTTAAGAAATAAGTTGACGGTGTACAAAGTAGATAGTGTAGAGGAGCTAAAAGATGATACAGCAGTTTCTCGTTATATGAATCTACAGAGAATACGAGATCAATTTCTACAATTGATTAAATATGCCGTATATGTTGATAATAGCGCAAAATACATCGCAGATATGTTAGAAGAAAGTTGTGAGCAATTAAACGAGGAAAGCGGGGCGCTTGCCAATCTAAAAAGAACGCTGTTGCATGAAATGTTTATATATGTAATTGCACATTTTAGCAAAGCCAAGAATTACCAGGCGCTCTCTCATCTGCTATCCAAGCCGTATTTTGTGAACCAATATTCAAAGGCGTCAGAATGCTATGAAGTATTCTATTATTATAATGATAATTTGGAACAAGCAGTATGTCAACGAGACAACAAAAACTATTATTCAGGAACCGCCGCTCTTTGGACTGAGACGATTAATTTGAATGCATGTTCAAAAGGAGAATTTGTCTTTGCAGATATTCTTTGTTACAATGTGTCATTATTCGGGAAATATTATCCTAAATCTTCAAATAAATGGTTTCCATTAACATACATTTATGGAGACGAAGCAAATCGGTTAATTAGGCTGTTTTCATATAAGTTGCAATCGAATATTTTTTTGCATGAAGCAATACAGATTTTTGGTTATGAGGATCCTGCGGAATTTGTGGAGCGTTTTAAGAAAGTGGAGGAGATTGCAAATAAGGGCGAGTTAAGATACATGAGATATAAGTCTAGCTTTAGTAGTCCCTCTACGCTGATTGATTTTGTTAGTTCAAGCGAGTTGGGCATAAGTAGATAAGCAGAATTATCAGTCGCTTGATACATAGATTCTCTTGCAGGAGATATTATTACAGCTATCCCCAATCTACCATCGATCTTCTCATCTTCTCCAGCGCCTGGCGGTATATCCGCTCCGCTGTGGAGGGGGAGGAGAGCGTATGGTCAATAGCGATGTCGGCGTAGGCCTGTTTCTTGGTTTTGCGCTGGACGGGGGAACCGTCCTCGGTCGTGGCGATGTGCTCCGTCCCCAGGCAGTCCATGCAAAAGCCTAGGCGGGCGGCGACGATGGAACGCTCCCGGTAGTCCAGGTTGTTATAGGCGGAGAGCAATGCTTCCTCCCGGAGCATTCGCATATACATACGGTACGGCTCGGAGGAATCATCCCGCGTCACGTCCTCGGCGGTCTCATCATCTTCGTCCTCGGCATATCTGCGGTAGAAGTCCATGAAATTCATGTTCCGCAGGCCGGCGGCGAGGATGTCTGCTGTTTCGTCCAGAGGCCTGCCGATCTTGGCGGCGATGAGGGCTATTGTCTCATCGCCGGTATCGCGCTGCTGGTTGTATATCGCCATGGCCTTCTTGAGCGTCTTGTAGGCGTCGCTGCTCTGGACGGTGAAGCCGGTCCGCATGGTGCGGACGTAATCATCCACTTCATTTAAAATATAGCGTTTGGCGTACACAAGGAAGTCCACGCCGCGGGATATATTGTATCGTGCCAGGGCTTTCAGCATACCGACAACGGCGGCCTGCTTCAGATCCGGGAAGTGGCCGCGCATCTCATAGTTGGCGACCCAGCCCATGACACGTTTGTTCAGTTTGTTCTCATAGTGGTGCAGAAACACAAAGAAATGCGTTATATCCCCGTCGGTGAAGTAGGGCGCGATATAGTCCTGAAACGTGGCCTCTCTGGGCGGGGCCGGGTCGAGACGGTAGAGGTGCAGCTCCTGTTCCCAATCGTTGTTTTTCATGGCCGCGCCTCCCCCAAAAGAAGCAGTTCCGCGTCCCGGTACAGCTTCACCCGCTCCATATCCTTCGCGTACTGCTGGCGGGCATAGGCCTCATCCCGCAGCGCGGTCTGCTTGTGTTCCAGTGCCAGCGCCTTTGCCGCCTCGCCCATCTCGGGCGGGATGGTGCCGCGCCGCACCTCCACCCGGATGGCGGAGCAGCGGTTGGTGTAGAGAGCGGAAACGGGATCGTTCGCCGCCAGCTCCTTGCGCCTGGTATAAGCGGCGTATTTCTGACAGGTGAGCCGTCGTCCCCGGACCACATAGGGGGACATGCCCGTGCAGTACTGCTGGCGGTGGGCGGACTGCATAAGAAAGAACCTTCCGCAGACGCCGCAGCGCCGGGGGTAATGCCCGTGGTGCAGTCCCTCAAAGAAGTCAGTCAGCATAAAGGCCAGATAGCGGTCAAAGGTCAGATGGCGGGCAACGGTCATGCCGCCGCTGGCCTTGTTCTTTTTCAGAGAGGTATACTCCTCCGTGACGGGGAAAGGCACGGGCCCGAAGATCTCCATGGTGAGGGGCAGCAGATGGGCCTCGTCAAAACGCTCCGCCTCGTCCAGACGGGCAACGAAGGCCCGCAGCTTTCGGTTGGCGTCGTACAGATCATCGCCTATATGATTGAAGAAGGCCAGAACGGAATCCACGCGCCCGATAAGGGTTTCCGCTTCCGGCGTGCCTATATCCTCGCAGCGGCGGTATGCCGTACCGATGTGGATCTCCGCCTGACCCAGCGTGCTGACGCTGGCGCGGTCAGAGAAGTATTTGCAGATGCACTCGCCGTTCTCCTCCGTGAACAGGTCTGTTACGCTCTGGATGATGGCGCTGCGGTCCAGCGTATCAAAGGGGCGCAGCTTCGGCAGCGCCTTCAAGGCTTCCAGGGTGTTGGCACCGGTTTTCAGGAACTCATCGATGTTCAGATACCCGTGCCGGAGCTGGTCGCGGATATGGAAGCCAGTCTCGTCCCGAAAGACGCTGAGCCGGGCGGCGGTGTCGTTCAGGTAATATTGGTTGAGCAGATGCACGGCAAAGGTGCCTGCCGGATACATTTTCCCGCCCAGATACACGCGTCCGTCCCGGTGATCGGCGGAAAAGGTGAAAATGCTCCGCTCCATTATTTTTTCCTCCGTCTGGCGTTCTTTCATGTGTTTCTATGGACCATTATAGGCTGAACAGACCGTAAAATCAATATTTTCAGCGTGTTACGCATTTTGTTTTGTAGTTGTTACTTGATTTCGTGGAAAAGCCGCTCTTTCCGCTATTTAACAGGCAGAGGGCAGGAAACAGGCCGCTCCGAGAGGGGCGGTCTTTTTTGCTGCCCAAAAACGGAAAGGAGGTCGGGAGCCATGATCTTGAAGGTCACGGCGGGACAGGCCGGCAGAGTGCGAAGGCTGGCGCGCAAGAAGTGCTGTAATTGCGTGGACGGCCATTGCCTCTTGCTGGACGATGGCGGGGAGAACCAATGTGTGCAGCTCATCAGCCGTTACGGCGTCTACTGCAGCTACTTTCTCCAGGCAGTCCTGCCGGGCGACAAGGAACTTTACGCGGAGATCCTACAGCACAACAATTTAGAAATGTGAAAGGAGTTACGACATGATCGAATCAAACAACATGCTCATCATCGGCGTGGACCACGGATACGGGAACATCAAAACGGCCAACTGCGTGTTCCCCACGGGCCTGCTGAAGAGCGACGCGGAGCCCACCTTCACCAACGACCTGCTGGTATGGGAGGGCAAGTATTACACCGTCGGCGTGGGGCACAAGGAATTCACGCCGGAGAAGATGAAGGACGAGGACTTTTACGTTCTCACCTTGGCCGCCATCGCACGGGAGCTGCGCCTGGTCCGGCGCACGGAGGCCAATGTTTACCTGGCGGCGGGCCTGCCCCTCACCTGGATGTCCGGGCAGAAGGCGGCGGCTTTCAAGGAGTACCTGCTCCAGCGGGAGGAGGCGGAATTCTCTTTTCGGGGCGTGAATTATCATGTCCGCTTCGCGGGAGCGGAGGTCTTTCCCCAGGGCTTTGCCGCCGTGGCGGACAGGCTACGGGACTTCGAGGGCGTGAATATGCTCTGCGACATCGGAAACGGCACCATGAACGTCATGTATATCATGGACCGGAAGCCGGACATGCAGCGGATGTTCACCGAAAAATACGGCACCCACCAGTGCGTGCTGCAGGTCCGGGAGAACGTCATGCGTAAGCACCACGCCGCCATCGACGACAGCCTGATCGACCGGGTGCTGCGCACCGGGACGGCGGATATCGACGGGGCGTATCTGGAAACGATCACCGCCACCGCGAGGGCGTATGCGGAAGGAATCTTCCGCAAGCTCCGGGAGCACGAGTACGACCCGAAGCTGATGAAGCTCTATGTGGTCGGAGGCGGCGGGTGCCTGGTGAAGAACTTCGCCGACTACGACGTAAAACGGGCATTCATTGATGAGGACGTATGCGCCGCCGCTCAGGGCTATGAGTATATGGCGGAGATGTCCCTGCGGCGGCGGGGCGGCGCATGAGCGTCCAGCGGCTCAATCTGCGCTTCCATCTGGAGCGGGAGGAGGAGCGCCGGGCGTGGGAGTATCTGCAGGGCGTTGAGAACTCCAAGAATCGCGCCATCATCCAAGCGGTAAACGCCTATGCGGAGGCCCAGGCAAAACAGATACGGGAGGACGCTTTCCTGAACCGGATCGTGGAAACCATCCGTGCGGAACTTAAAAGCGTGCCCCAGCCAATGGTAACGCAGACATCACCTCAAACGCAGTCGAATCCAGTCGATGAGGCGGCGGAACAGGTGGAAATCGAGGATACGGTGCTGAATTTTCTGGATTTCTTTGGATAGGTGCCGAAAACGGGCTGTTTTGGCGCCGCCGCTGAAATTGCCCGGCGCCAACCTTGGCACCCAAGGATAAGACCATGATCAACGGAGTGAGCCGCGCCGGAACGGATGTATCCTCCCCCGGGGCGCGTCCCACACCGTAATAAACAGGGAACTTGTGCGGCACAAGTTCCGATGGACCGCCGCCGCGGTCCCCCTTAGGGGCTGCCGCCCCTAATACCCCGTTGACAGGATAATCCCCGCGCTTTTGAGAAAACTATTGACAATAGTTCGGTCAACCGATATATTGAGGATGGAAAGAGGGGTGATGACCTTGTATCTCAACGAGCTGTTGGCCGAGAGGAAGATGTCCAAGTACCGCCTGTCCAAGGAGAGCGGCGTCCCTCAGACGACCATCGTCGACATATGCAGCCAAAAGGCCCGCATTGAAAAATGCTCCGCGGATACCCTGTACAGGATCGCAAAGGTCCTGGACGTTCCCATGGAAAGGTTGATCGAACGGGAGATGACCGAGCGGGCCCTTCAGCCTAAGAGGAGTTCTTTCGAGGTGTTCAAAAGCAATGTCTGCCATCTGGTGAAGGATAAAGGCGATATTGATTTTATCATTGGGACGCTTGAAACAGACGAGGTCAGAACTCTGTATGACCGCAAATGGTACGCCGAGGCCTTCTACCTGCTGGCTATGGTGGATTATCTGTCCAGGGTGAATGATGTTCCTCTCTGCACGAACTACAATGACATCCGCACGCAGAAGCTGTGGGAGGTGTTGTATCCGGTAGGCGCCGTCCTCTCAGATACGGCCCAGGGGACAGATAAACATCGCCGGGAATGCATGAACAGCGCCATACCGGAGTTCCTGCGCTTCAATATCGTGGAAAGTGGGGTCAGAGATGTCTGCTGATATCGCCGTCACAAAAGACAATATCGATGCTTGCCTGAGCCGACTCGCCAAAGAGTTCCGCAAATTGAACGGCACAAAAGTACCCGCTGAGATCATTCTGATCGGAGGAGCGGCCGTTCTCGTCAATTATGGTTTTCGGGATATGACCTATGATATCGACGCCATCATTCGTGCGTCCTCCTCTATGAAGGATGCCATCAACAGAGTGGGCGATGAAATGGGTCTTCCCAACGGATGGCTCAACTCGGACTTTACGAAAACAAGGTCCTATTCGCCCAGACTTCTGCAGTATTCGGAATATTATAAAATGTTCGGACACGTCCTGGAAGTCCGCACCGTCACGGGCGCATATCTTGTTGCCATGAAGCTGATGTCAGGCCGACAGTACAAAAACGACATCTCGGACGTTATTGGCATCCTGCGGGAGGAAAAGGAGCGCGGTAAACCGCTCAGCCTTGAACAGATCAAGACTGCGGTATGCGATCTGTACGATAGCTGGGAAAAGCTGCCCCCGGATTCCAGAGACTTTATTGAAAAGGTCATGCGGGACGGTCAGCTCGAATCTTTGTATGAGCAGTATCGAAGTACTGAGAAAGCGGCAAAAGAGGCCTTGGTGGATTTTGAAAAGAAGTATCCGGGAGTGACCAATACGGATAATGTGAACGACATCATTAAGAGCCTGAAAAGGCGCAGGGAAATGGAACGATAAACCAAACAGCGCAAGCAGCCGATGGGTTCATCCCATCGGCTTTTTCGCGCCCATTTTTAAAGAAGGAGGACTGTGCATGAACAAGAAAGATAAGCCGGACCGGCTGTATCTGCGGGTATCGAACCGGGACAAGGGGCGGATCACGGCACTCGCGAAGGGCTGCGGTCTTTCCACGGCGGAATATATCCGCCAGAGGGCGTTGGGCTATGAGCCGGGAGTGGCGCTGCCCGACGCCTTTTTTGCGCTCTTTGAGAAGCTGGACGCCCTCACGGAAAAGCCCTTCTCCCCGGAGGTCAACGCCGCCGCCCTCGCGCTCATGTCGGATATGGAGCGCCTTATCGCTCCGGGAAAGGAGAACGCATGGCCACCACCGGATTCTGGCCGGTAAAGGGCCGCCTAAAGGATGTCATTGACTACGCCGCCAATCCCGATAAGACCACGGACGCCCGGTATCTGGACGCGGACCTGTACGCCGCCCTCCGCTATGCCGAGAACGACGGCAAAACGGACCAGCGGCTGTATGTCTCCGGCGTCAACTGCTCCAAGCGGAACGCCTATGCCCAGATGATGGCGGTCAAGCGGCGGTTCGGGGAGCGGGGCGCGGTGGTGGCCTATCACGGCTATCAGAGCTTCGTGACCGGCGAGGTCACGCCGGAGGAGGCCCACGCCATTGGTGTGGAAACGGCCCACCGTATGTGGGGCGACAGGTTCCAGGTGGTGGTCACGACCCATCTGAATACCGATAACCTCCACAATCATTTTGTGGTGAACAGCGTGTCATTCAAGGACGGGCTGAAGTTCCGCAATAAGATCGGCGATCACATCCAGATGCGGCGTATCTCCGACGTGATCTGCCGGGAGCGGGGCAAGGACGTGCTGGAAAACGCGGGCTTCTACCATCACTATGGCAAGTCCCATCGGGAAGCGGTGGCCAATGATGTGCGGGAGGCGCTGCCGTACTGCCGGAGGATGGAGGACCTGTACGCCCGCCTCCGGGCCAGGGGTTATATCCTGAATCGGACCGAGGGATATAAGCACATGACGGTGACGGCCCCCGGATGGAAGCGCCCGGTGCGGTTGGATTCCATCGGCTTCACCGTGGAGCGGATCACCGCCGTGTTTGTCCGCAACCGGGAGGAGCCGATTTGGCGGCAGCCGCCGCCCGTGAAGCGGAAGTATCCGCTGGACGATCTTTTGAAGAAGCTGGACTTCGACATCGGCCATCGCCGGGACGGCGTGGAGGTGTTCATAGAGGCCATGTTCTATGTGATGATCCTGCTGCTGAAAATGGCGCGGGAGAGCGCGATACGCTCGGCGGAGCTGCGAAACGAGGCCCGGAACCTGGAACAGTATGTGGCGGACCACCACTTTTTGCGGGCAAACGAGCTGCACACCGTCACGGACTTAGAATCTTATGTAAACCAAACAAAGGGTGAGATCGTCTCGCTTGAAAAAGAGCGGGACAAGATCAGCAACCGAATACGCCGCCCGAAGTCCCCGGAGGACAAGGCGGAGAACAAAGAACGGCGCAGGGAAGTGACCCGACGGATCACGCCCTTGCGCCAAAACCTTCGTACAGCGGAGCGGATATTGAAAAAGTCCCCGCGCCTGTACGACCTTCTCCTGACCGAGCGCCGTCTGGAAACGGACGCCCGGCAGCGGCAACGAAATAAGGAAAGGACGAGATGATATGAGGAAAATGGAAAGGGAAACGGCGATCATCCCCGTCAGGGACCTGCACCCCTTCGAGGGAAACCCCTATAAGGTGCGGGAGGATGAGGAGATGGACGCCCTCACCGAGAGCATACAGGAGCGGGGCGTTCTCACGCCCCTGATCGTGCGGCCTATGGCGGACGCCGCCATGGGCTATGAGGTCATATCCGGCCATCGGCGGCTGGCGGCCTGCCGGCGATTGGATATGGAATCCGTGCCGGTTATCGTTCAGCCCATGACCGACGATGAGGCCGCCATAGCGGTAGTGGACGCCAATTTGCAGCGGGAGCATATTCTCCCCAGCGAAAAAGCGTTCGCCTATAAGATGAAGTTGGAGGCCATGAGCAGGCAAGGGGAAAGAACAGATTTAACTTTATCCCAAGTTGGGAAAAAGTTGAACTCGTATGAAGAAATAGCCAAGGAAAACGGTGACAGCCGCAACCAAATCCACCGTTATATCCGCCTGACGTATCTGCTCCCGGAGCTGCTGGAACTGGTAGACCGGGGGAGCATCGCCTTTACACCTGCCGTGAGCCTGTCCTATCTCAAGCCGGAGGAGCAGCGCTGGGTGCTGGAAGAGATGGAGAAAAATGCCTGCTCCCCCTCTGTGTCGCAGGCGTACCACCTGAAAGAAAAAAGTCAGGCTGCGACACTGACGCGGGAGTTCACCGCCGAACTGATGGAGAGGGAGAAGCCCAACCAGCGGGAGGCGGTGCGTGTGCCTTGGGAGCGGCTCCGGGGCGCGGTGCCGGAGAGCTACGACGCTAAGAAGCGGGAGGAATTCGTCGTCAAGGCCTGCGAGCATTACGCCAGGTATCTTCGCCGCCAGCGGGACCGGGACGCCCGATGATTTCACACATTTGCCAGGGGGTGGAGCTATGGATAAAATGATAGATGAGCGGGACGCCGCCCGCTGCTTCGCGGCGCTGAAGCTGATAGAGCAGCTTTACAAGGACGGCGAGATACCGGCGCATGTGTTCCGCAGCATCGCCAATGACTACGCGGAGGTGGTGGACCTGTCCCGGTTCGACCTGGGGGCGGATCCATCGGAAGAGGAGGTGACGGCATGATAAATTCCGATTTTGCCAAGCGGCGGGTGGTGATCTACGCCCGTGTGTCCACGGAGCATGAGGCCCAGCTTTCCGCGCTGGAAAACCAGATGGACTGGTACAAGCCCATCATGGCCGCCCGGCCGGAGTGGACGCTGGTGGGCCAGTATATCGACGAGGGCATCACCGGCACCTCCGCCGAGAAGCGGCCCCAGTTCATGAAGATGATCCGGGACGCAAAAAAGCGGAAGTTCGACCTTATCATCACCCGCGAGGTGTCCCGTTTCGCCCGGAACACGGTGGACACCTTGCAGTACACACGGATGCTCCGGGCCGTGGGTGTCGAGGTGTTCTTCATCAATGACAACATCAAGACCTTTGATGGCGACGGGGAGCTGCGGCTGAGCCTCATGGCTACCCTGGCCCAGGACGAGAGCCGCAAGACCTCCATCCGGGTGAAGAGCGGCCAGCAGACCAGCATGGAAAACGGCGTGGTCTACGGTAACGGTAACATCCTGGGCTACGACCGGGTGGGGAAGGAGATGGTCATCAACCCCGAACAGGCCGAGACCGTCCGCCTGATCTTCGATATGTACCTGGACGGTGAGGGGCTCATGGCCATCAAAAATGAGCTGGAACGGCGCGGCCGGCGCACCGCCATGGGCAAGAGCCGCTGGCACTGCACGGTCATCTCCCATGTGCTGAAAAACACCTTCTATTACGGGGTCATGACCTATCACAAGGAGTTCACGCCGGACTATCTTACCCAGAAGAAGATACGCAATTACGGCGAGGTGGAGCCGGTACAGGCCCAGGGGACCCACCAGCCCATCGTCACCAGGGAAGAATTTGAAAGGGTGCAAAGGATCATGAACACAAAGAGAGAAAAGCGCGTGGACGCCCAGCGGGGCGAGAGAAGGTATATGGGCAAGCACCCCCGCTCCACCGTCTGGGGCAAGCTTCTCATATGCTACTGCGGGCGGCGGTTCAGCAAGCGGGTGTGGACCCGGACCAACGGCAAGGCGGACCCGGCCTATCTCTGCTACGGGGTCATCCAGAACGGCTCCTATGAGAGCCGGAAAAAGCGGGGTCTGCCCCTGGAGGGCGCGTGTCGGACACCCATGATCCCGGAATGGCGGCTACAGATGATGGCGAACCTGATCTTCCGGGACTACCTGGCCGACAAGGAGCGGGTGCTGGCCCTGGCCAATTCCATGCTGGCCGACCACATCGGCGACGCCGAGGAGCGGGAGGACGTGAGCGCGGCCCTGGAGCGGAAGCGGGCGGAGCTGGAAAAGCTCAATCGCAAGTTCGACAACCTGGTGGAGATGCGCTCCGACGGGGAGATCGGCAAGGATATGTTCCGGGCCAAGTGCGACGAACTGGAGCCCCGGATGGACCGGCTGCGGCGGGAGATCGGCGAGCTGGAGGCCAAAGAGGCGCCGCCGGAGGTGGCGGACTACGAGGAGAAGCTCACCGTCCTGCGCTACGCATTGGAGCGGTACACGGACTTCAGCGAGGACCGGGACGTGCCCGAGAGCGTCATCGAGGCGTTCGTGGAGAAGATCGTGGCCTCACCGGAGGGCTTCGACTGGTATCTCCGCTTCGGCGGGGACCCGGACGACCCGATCCGATGCAAAGTAGAGGGAAAGCGCCGCCCCAACGCGCACGCGGTGGTTTTGGAAAGCGCTTCCCCTTCCGCCCATTTGCGCGGCACAGGCCGCGATCAAGGACTGAGCTTCGCGAAGCTCGTCTCCTTCACCGTGACACGGCAGGACACGCGGAAGTACTTGTATTCTGACAGCACCGCCCGCCGTGTCCATCGGTGGAAAGACATCCAAGTGAACCTGTATATCTGAACGAGTCCCCGGTCAGCGAAAGCTGGCCGGGGATTTTGTGTGAGTGTGGGAAAATCAGTCCACACATTCGACAGGCTGCGGACTTCTCTGTATTTTGCAGACCAGCGGAGAGCTGAACGCTCACCTGGCCGACACGGACGAGCGGGCCAGGGAGATGTATTCCCTCCTGGTGGAGCAGATGGCGGCCAGCGAGGGGGTCACAGAAGAATTGAAGGCCAGAGACCAAGTAGACTGGGAGAAGCGGATGAACAACATCGCCGCCCGTTTGGAGATTCCCTGTATTTATGGTATAATCAGCCTAACATCATGTGACTGGTATCATAGGAAACTGATAAAGGAGGCAAATATGCAATATCGCAAACTGCCCCACGGAGGGGAACAGATCGGCATCATCGGCATGGGCTCGTCGGTAGTGGGCCAGCAGAAAGAAAAGGACATCATTGAGACGGTGCGCACGGCGGTTGAGCTGGGTGTCAACTACTTTGACCTGGCGGCTGGTCACGCCGCTTGTTTCCCGGCCTACGGGAAGGCCCTGGCCGAGTGCCGGAAAAATGTGTACTTACAGATCCACTTCGGCGCCAACTACACCACCGGGGAGTACGGCTGGACCACTGACCTGGAGGCTATCAAGCGTTCCATCGGCTGGCAGCTGGACAATCTGAAAACAGACTATATCGACTTCGGCTTCATCCACTGTCTGGACGAGCGGACGGACGTGGAGGCATACGAAAAGAGCGGTGCGCTGCAATATGTGTTGGACATGAAGGCCCAGGGCGTAGTGCGGCACATCGGCCTGTCCTCCCATAACCCGGATACGGTTCACCATGTGCTAGACAGGGGCATCGTGGACATGCTCATGTTCTCCATCAATCCTATGTACGATTACGGCCAGGGAGAGTATGCCATCGGCTCTGACGGAGAGCGGCAGGCCCTATACCGCCGGTGCGAGGCGGAGGGCGTGGGTATCGCGGTGATGAAGCCCTTCAACGCGGGACAGCTTTTGGACGCAAAACAGTCGCCGTTCAAGCGGGCCCTGACGCCCGCCCAGTGCATCCAGTACGCTCTGGATAAGCCCGGTGTGCTGACGGTGCTGCCCGGTGCGGCCAATGTGGACGAGCTGAAACGGAACCTTGCTTATCTGGACGCGCCCGACGAGGAACGGGACTATTCCGTCATTGCCAGTCTCACCCCGGAGGAATCCAAGGGCCGGTGCGTGTACTGCAACCACTGCGCGCCCTGTCCGGCTGGCCTCAACGTGGGTCTCATCAACAAGTATTATGACTTGGCCAAGGTAGGAGACCCCCTGGCGGCGGAGCACTATCATACCCTTACCAAGACCGCCGTGGACTGCGTGGGCTGCGGGCACTGTGACGGCCGCTGCCCCTTCCATGTAGAGCAGTCTGCCCGGATGCGCCAGATCACGGCATATTTTCAATGAGAAGCCAGGATAAAACCGCATAAAAAGTAAATGAACAGCCCCACCGTTACGATGGGGCTGTTGCCATTGCTGGACGGTTTATGGGACAGCGTTGTTGTTATGCTGAAAATACCGGGAGGTGTTTTTATGAAACACAAGGTCAGAGCGCTGGTCCAGGTGGAGAAATATGGTCTGTTCGGAAAGAAGAAGGTCTTTGAAGAACGAACCGTCACGGTGGACGGCAAGACATACAAAAAGATGAAAAATGCCCAGTGGGACCGCCCCTTTAGCATCGGAGAGATGATGTTTTACGACCTTTTATGGGACGAGGAGGATTGAGGGCGGCAAACTGTATATTGCCGACAGCGCGGCTTTGCGGTAAAATATAGTGGAGATCGTCCTTGCCGGCCAGGTGGAGGATATGTTCGGCGTTGCTGTGGACATAGAATACCCCGGCATGAAGGCCGGATAAGGAGAACAACTATGCAGAGATGTCCTTGGTGTCTGATGAACGAGCGGCAGACGCGCTACCACGACGAGGAATGGGGCGTGCCGGTCCATGACGACCGCAAGCAGTTTGAGTTTCTCATGCTGGAGGCCATGCAGTGCGGCCTCAGCTGGGATACGGTGTTGCGAAAGCGGGAGATCTTCCGCGGCTGCTTTGATGGGTTCGATTTTGATAAGGTGGCGGCCTACACCGACGAGGATGTGGACCGCATCATGGCCGTGCCCGGCATGATCCGCTCCCGGCGGAAGATCGAGGCTGTCATCCATAACGCCCGGTGTGTCCAGCGAATTCGGGTGGAATTCGGCACGTTTTCTGACTATCTCTGGGGCTGGACGAATGGGAAGACGATGCTCTACAAGGGCCATGAGCTGGGCCACATCCCGGCGTCCAACGACCTCTCCGACCGCATCGCCAAGGACCTGAAAAAACGGGGCATGAAGTACATCGGCAGCGTGACGGTCTACGCCCATCTGCAGGCCTGCGGGATCATCAACGACCATGTGAAGGAGTGCTTCCGGTATCGGGAACTGGTAGAGACTTGTTCTACAAGTAGGGAGGAGTGAGACCGTGAAGAAGATAGAGTATAACAAACTGGTTCGGGACCGCATTCCGGAGATTATCGATAAGTCCGGCAAAACATAAAATGAGGTGCATCGGGGTGAAATCCCAATGCGCCTCATGTTCATATTTCGGCGTCCAGATGGTTGAAGTCATTAGTATCAAAGAACTCGCTCAATGTGATACCTAGACCATCACAGATCAACTTGATGGTCAGCAGCTTTGGGTTCTGGCTCTTACCATACAGGATGTTCTTCACGCTGGATGGCGGAAGGGCGGCCAGGGTCGCCAGCTTGTTGATGGTGATATTATTTTCCCCGCAAAGCTGTAAAATGCGGTTGCGTACGGCTTCCTGTGCGGTCATATGGCATCACGCTCCTTGCCTACATTGTATGGGAGATTCCTTGACAAAGTAGGCTATCCATGCTACTATTGGGCTATACATAGCCTAAAAGGAGGCGTGGCATAATGGTTGACTACCAGGAAATGTACTACAAGATGAACCGGGCCATGGAAAAGGCCATCAACATTTTGGTCGAGGCCCAGCGTGAATGTGAAGAGGACTACTTGAAACAAACAGACCCTCCGGCTGAAAGTGAGGGGAAAGAAGAGAATAAATAATGCGCTCCCGGCTTGTCCAGCCGGGAGCAGCTATTATAAGAAGATTTTTTAATTAAAGAGAATCGGGTTTATGAACTTTTAGTGCTCATAATTATCTCTTTTGAAAGGCCACAATATCATGGACTCTTATCCGCCGCAGGGATGGCCGGCGCCGTCCCGGGAATGGCTGTTTTCCGCCGGGTCCTTCATGCACAGATGTACCGCCGCGGTGGTGAAGGTGCGTGGCAGGGCTAGGATGTTGGGATGGGGCCCCACATACTTTTTCATGGCGTCGGCAAGAGCCTCCTCCACCGTGGCACGGGTCTTCAGCCCCATGCTCCGGGCAATGCCCGGCTCCCTTGCGCCTACGATGTAGATGGCGCTGGTGTGCTCCTCAGCCAGGTGCCCGCAGCTCATCATGGAGAAGCCGTGGAAGGGGTGGAAGGCGTTGGCGAAGCGGTACTTGTCCGTGTACTCCTTCCGGGTGGCGAAGTATTCCCCGTACCGGTCCATGTCCGGCAGGATGTTCATGCTGTCATGCTGGAACATCTCGTAAAGCTCCCGCAGATAGGGCCAGCGTTCGTCGTGGAACCACCCGTCGCAAATGCTGGGCACGATGAACACGCACCGGTCCGCCAGCACCCGCTTGTGGCGGATGACCTGGGCGGACAGGGCCTGCATCATCTGGATGGGATTGGTGCCCATGCCCGCGCCGTAGTGGAAGTTGGTCGGCATGCCGAACACCACCACGTCGTATTTCTTCTCCGCCCAGTGAACGTAGGTGCGCTTGTCGGCGGTGGCCCAGCTCACGGGCTGCATTTCCTTGGCCCAGCCGGAATTTATCTCGATCTGGCGGCTTTTGGTGTCCAGCACCGCGTCGCAGCAGAAGAACTTATGGCCCATCTTCTCTTCCATGAACATGCCCTGCTCGTCGAACTTGGAGCGCATGACGCTGCTGGTGGACACGGGCACGAAATCGGGCGCGTGCATGACGCGGGGGATGTGGTGGGCGGCGATGGAGCGCCAGTGGGTGATGCCGGTGGCGCAGTGCTTGTAGCCGCCGGAGTAACCGCCGTAGGGGTTTCCCTGGGTGTGGCCGATGAGGATGGGCACGTCCGCCTCGAAAACGTACTTGTTCATCAGCACATGGTCGCCGGAGGCGGTGAAGCCCAGGTCCACCATGTGCTCATAGTCCTCGCTGTCATGGCTGGTGATCTGGCCGGTGGGATAGAACGCATTGAAAAGCTCTTCCCCCAGGATGGTGCGCATTTCCGGCACCGTGGCGCGGGGGTGCAGGCCGTTGGAGATGAGCAGCAGGATGTCCTTTTTCTCCACGCCCACGCTGTACAGCTCGTCCAAGCAGGCCCGGATGGACACCTTGCGGTGGCTGGTGGGCTGGTTGCCGCCCTTTACGATATCCGGGATGACGAACACCACACGGTCCCCCGCCTTGGCGACATCCCGCAGGGCGGGCATGCCGATGGGGTGGCGTATACTCTCCAGCGTGGCGGCGTAGAGGCTGTCCCAGTCCTGGGGAAGGCACGGCGGATCGGGCACCGTCTCGCCGGGGATGAACACGTCCGTCCAATCGGGCAGCTCCGCCCCCATCATGCCGTTTCCATACTCAAATTCCAGTTTCATTTTCTTATTCCCCCAAATATAGCCGGATGATCTCAAGATATTCCTCCGGATAGAAGCCGATCTGGCCGGTGAACCGGGTCAGGGCGATGAGCCCGCCATCTATCTCGTCGATGGAGGCCAGCATGGCGGCGTTGTCCGCCTTCAGGCCGCCGCCGTACACCACATCCATGCCGCCGGTGCGCTCCTTGACGAACCGGGCGATCTTCTGGATATACGGCTTATCCGCCGGGGTCTTGCCCGGGCCGATGGACCACACCGGCTCATAGCCGATGACCACCCGGGACTTGTCCACGCCCGCCAGGCCCGCGTCCAGCTGCCGGCCCAGCACGTTCTCCCAATCGGCCTGCTCCTCGCTGGTCTCCCCGATACAGTACAGCACGGAAAGCCCCGCGTCCAGAGCGCATTTTATCTCCTGATTCAGGAGCCTGTCTACCGCGGACATATCGGTGCAGCCGGCCTCGGCCAGCACGCCCTTTTTGTCGTTTCGCTCCTCGCAGTGGCCGATGAGGGTGCTCTCGCAGCCAAGGGCCTTCACGATGCCTGCTGCGAGAGCACCGTCTCCGACCAGTATGTGGCGCTTCTCAACGACATCGACCGGCGGCTGACGGCGGAGGGACTGGATACCAAACTGGTGTTCCTGCTCTACCAGGAGCTGCTGTGGCCGCCCATCCGGGCGCGGCTGGAGCACCCGGACCGGTTCGTGCTCATGTTCGCGCCCATCAGCCGCACCTTCGCGCGGTCCTACGACACCGCCGGCGTGCCGCCCATCCCCCCTTACGTCCGCAACCGCATCACCCTGCCCGGCGATCTGGGGGAGAATCTGGCCTTTCTCCGGGGCTGGCAGGAGATATTCGGCGGCGACAGTTTCGTCTACGACTACCCTCTGGGCCGGGCCCACTACGGGGACCTGGGCTATATCCACATCGCCCGCGTCATTTTTGAGGACGCGCACAAGCTCGGCGCGCTGGGTCTGAACGGGTATGTCAGCTGCCAGGAGCTGCGGGCGGGCTCGCCCAACTTTCTGCCCAACTACGTGATGGGCCGGGCCCTGCTGGACGGGGAGGCGGACTTTGACGCCATCGTGGAGGAATACTTCGCCGCCGCCTACGGCGAGGGCGCGGACATAGCGCGGGACTGTCTGACAGGGCTGTCCCGGCTGCAGCTGTGCGACTACGTCAACGGCAAGGGGCCGAGGGTCGATGAGCGCGCCGCGGAAAAGGCCGGCGAGGCCGGGCGGCTGTGCGGAGAGCTGGCCGCGGCCGCGGCGCGGTACGCCGGGCCGTTCTGGCGGGCGCTGGGCCATCACGCCCGGTACGCCGGGCTGCTGGCCCGGGCGCTGGAGCTGCTGGCCCAGGGCAGGGATAACGAAGCCCACGCCGCCTGGGAGGCGATGGCCGGGTATATCCGCGCCTCCGAGCGGGAATATCAGCCCTGGCTGGACGTATACCGGGTGCTGGATGTGACCGGCAATTACACCGGCCTGTAAGCGTCCATCCGCTTTCCCATCGGGGTATTTACTATGAGCGCCGCCCGCCGCGTCCATCGGTGGAAGGACATCCAGTATATCTAAACGAGTCCCCGGTCAGCCGCAAGGCCGACCGGGGATTTTGTGTATGAGACCCAAAACGCTTGATCATATTTCTTGCTGATAGTTATGAATGACGCGAGTATCCGTCTTGTGATAAGCCGGCCGGTGTGATACAATGTCCCGGAAGAAAGAGAGATGGTGTTTGTGATCGGACTGGGTACGGTCCTCAACGCGGCCGGGATCGTTCTGGGCGGACTGCTGGGGATGGTGTGCGGCAGGTTTTTATCGGAGCGGGTCCAGCAGACCCTGAATATGGCCTGCGGCGTGAGCGTGCTGTTTCTGGGTATCGCCGGCGCCATGGAGGGCATGCTGTCCATTAAGGACGGAGCCCTTTCCAGCGGCGGGACCATGATGATCGTGGGCAGCCTTGCCCTGGGCGGCCTGGTGGGAGAGCTCATCGACCTGGAAAGCGGCTTTGAGCGGTTCGGCGAGTGGTTGAAGATCAAGACCGGCAACGCCAGGGAGCAGCGGTTCGTGGAGGGCTTCGTCACCGCGTCGCTGACCGTGTGCGTAGGGGCCATGGCCATCGTGGGCGCCATTGAGGACGGTATGTTCGGGGACTGGTCCATCCTTGCGACAAAAGCGGTGCTGGACCTGATCATCGTGCTGGTGATGACCTGCTCTCTGGGGAGAGGGTGCCTTTTCTCCGCCATCCCCGTGGTGCTGCTCCAGGGGAGCGTGACAGCGCTGGCCCGGTTCATCCGGCCCGTCATGACCGACGCCGCGCTGGCCAATCTCTCTCTGGTGGGGTCTATCCTCATCTTCTGCGTGGGACTGAATCTGGTCTGGGGCAAGAAGATACGGGTGGCGAATCTGCTGCCCGCCATAGTATTCGCGGTGATATTCGCGTTTTTGCCCCTGTGAGAAGAAAGCTGCGCTTAGTTTAAAAATCAGCGCGTTTTGCAAAATGCAAAACGCGCTTGGTGTTTTTAAATGATCGTGTCCGGCCTTACATGACGAAGGTGGCGCCGAACACGGTGGCGAGACGGGCGTTGCGATTCACGGTCAGCATACGCCTGCGGGTGGGCTCGGCCATATCCCGGGCCTTCCGGAGCTCCCACTTGGTCTGCCGGTTCTTCATGGCAGTGTAGCTTGCGTCATAATACTTCATTGCTTGGTTCTCCTTTCTGGTTGCCGAGGGCGTTTCCCTCATCGCGGCCATATATTACTGTAAACCAAGCCAATAAAATATCAAATTTCAACTATTTATTGCAAAAATCAATTGTAATTTCCTACAATATCAGTCTGTATTGGCAGTTGACGCTTGTTTGCCTTCCGGTATTGATTGGGCGTTTGCCCGACGTAGGCCCGAAAGGCGTTGGCGTAGTGGGAGGCGGAGGTGAAGGAGAAAAACTGGGCGATATCGGTGACGGAGAAATCGGAGTAGGCCAGCAGCGTCTTGCTGGCCTCCAGCTTTTTCTCCCGGATGAACTGGCCCAGGCTCCTGTCGGTCTCCCGGGCGAACAGGGCGGACAGGTAACTGACCGACACGCCCACATGCCCGGCCAGGTCCGGCAGGCGGATGGACTCGTGCAGGTGCTGGTCGATATAGTCCATGGCGTTGATCACATGCAGGGAGTAGGACTGGCTCTTGTCCAGCGCTCTCATCCGGGCGGCGAAGTCCCGGATCATGGTGTCCTGCAGGTCGATGACCTGCCGGGGCTCGTCGCACCGGTCCGCCTGCTGGATGTAGAGGTCGCTGAGCCCATAAGCCACCTCCGGCGGCAGGCCGCCCTGGATACATACGCGGCAGGCCAGGGTGACGGTGCTGACCAGCAGATACTGGTGGTGCCGGAGCGGGTCGGGGGAGAGCGTGCCGGTGTTGCGCCCGCTCTCCAGTGACTGGCGCAGCAGGACCGCCGCCTCCGGGTCCCCCCGCTTCAGAAGCTCGAACGGGCGCATTTCCTCCCGCAGGGAGGCGTGGATAAAGCCCTCCTCCCGCTGCCTAAAAAGCAGGTCGGAGAGGGCTTTTCCAATGGCGTCGTTGTCTGCCAAGGGGGGCTCCTTTTTACGCCTCGGGGTCCACGGTGATGTCCGCGCCGAAGTATTTTTCGCTGAGCTCGGACAGCGTCCCGTCGTCCCGCATGGCGGCGATGGCCTCGTTGATGGCGTCGCGCAGGGAGGCGGTCTCATCCCCCTTGCGCATGGGGATGGCCACCAGATTGGCCTCGTCGGTGTAGGCCACTACTTTCAGGGGCGCGTCGGGCTGCTCGTTCAGGTAATCCAGCACGGACACCTCCGCGTTCAGCGTGGCGTCCGCCCGTCCGGAGGCCACCATCTGCATGGTCTCGCCCAGAGAGTCCACGCCCTGGCAGGTGGCGCCGTAATCCTCCGCCAGCTCCATATAGGTGCTGCCGATGCTGTTGGAGGTGGTCTTGCCCTTCAGGTCCTCAAAGGAGGTAATGTCCTCGTTGTCCTCCCGGACCACCAGGGCGGTGCGGATGTAGGCGTAGGGGTCGGAGAAGTCGTATTTCTCGCTGCGCTCGTCGGTGATGTCCACGCCGTTTATCACCAGGTCGTAGCGCTTGGCATCCATGCCGGCGAACAGTCCGTCCCACTCGCCCTCCACGAATTCCGCTTCCACGCCCAGATGGTCGGCGATATACCGGCCCACCTCCACGTCGAAGCCCACCAGTTCGTCGTCCTCGTCGTGATAGGTCCAGGGGGCCCAGGTGCCCTCCATGGCGATGGTCAGCACGCCGCTGTCCTGAATGGCGGCCAGCAGGTCGTCCTCTCCGGCGGCGTACGCGCTCAAGCCGGAGACAAGGCTCAGGCACAGAACCAGCGCCAGAGCGAGAGTGATGGCTTTTTTCATTTCAATCATCCTTTCTGTCAAGGGAGCGGAGAAAGCTCTGTACCCGCTCCAGTTTTTGTTCCTCGAAAAATTCCGCCGTAGGGGCCGCCGTCAGGACCTGGCCCTGGTCCATGAACAATACCCGGGTGGAGACGTGCCGGGCGAAGTTCACCTCGTGGGTGACGATGACCATGGTCATGCCGTCCTCGGCCAGACCACGGATCACCTCCAGGACCCCGCCGATGAGCTCCGGGTCCAGCGCGGAGGTGGGTTCGTCCAGAAAGATCACGTCCGGCCGGACCGCCACCGCCCGGGCGATGGCCACACGCTGCTGCTGTCCGCCGGACAGCTGGCTGGGATAGGCGTCCCGCCGGTCCGCCAAGCCCACCTTCTCCAGCGCCGCCATGGCCCGCTCCTCCGCCTGTGCCCGGGGTATCTTCCGGGGCACGATGAGCCCCTCGGTGACGTTTTGCAGGGCCGTCTTGTTGGAGAAAAGGTTGAAGCTCTGGAATACGAAGGCGGTGTGCCGCCGGTAGGCGGCGATCTCCTTCCGGCTGAGCCGGGGCATATCCATGGTCCGGCCTATAAAGGTCATCTGTCCCGCGTCGGCCCGCTCCAGATAGTTCAGGCACCGCAGCAGCGTGGTCTTGCCGCCGCCGGAGGGTCCCAGCACCGCCAGCACGTCCCCCTTTTCCACGGTCAGATCCACCCCGGAGAGTATCTCCCGGCCATGGAAGGATTTTTTCAGTCCGGTAACTTCAAGCACGGATCACATTCCCTCCGTTCATGGCGTTGAGTTTCTTCTCTCCCAGGGCCTGGAGCTTTGTGATGACCGTGCAGAAGAACAGATAGATCACAGCCACCTCCGAGTACAGCGCCAGAGCCTCGTAGGTCCGGCCCACTACCCGCTGGGTGGCCATGAACATCTCCATGACCGTGATATTGGCGGCCAGAGACGTGTCCTTCACCATGGAAATGAGAGAATTGGAAAGCGGCGGGAACGCGGTGCGGAACGCCTGGGGCAGCACGATACGGCCCATGATCTGCACATAGCTCATGCCCACGCAGTAACCGGCCTCCATCTGGCCTTTGGGCACCGCTTCGATGGCGGCCCGGACCGTCTCCGCGCAGTAGGCTCCCTCGTTCAGGGCGAACACCGCCACCGCGCAGGGGAACGCCGGCAGCATGACGCCCAGATCCGGCAGGCCGAAATAGACCAGGTACAGCTGCACCAGCAGGGGCGTGCCCCGCACGATCCATATGTAAAACCGCACCAGCTGCTTCAGCCCCCTGACGTCCGCGATCTGGATCATGGCGCAGATCACCGCGATCACCAGCGCCAGCGCAAAGGAGATCACCGTCAGCGGCAGCGTCACCATGAGCCCCTGGCCCAGAATGCGGGGGAAGGATGTGACAAGGATATCTACCAGTCTCTCGCTCAAACCATGGCCTCCTCGGGAAAAGTTCCTTATTATTATAAAACCTATCGGGCAAAAGGGCAATTATTGAAGTTGTATAAAATTTGCCGTCCGCAACATGGCTGCCTGACGCCATAGAATGGAGGGGCGGAGATATTGTAAAAAAATGCTTTACAATGACATAAGATTCTGTTATAATACATCCATCTGGACAAAATGGAAAAGGAGTGTCGATCATAATGTCTGCACTGAAAAAACTCAAGCTGCCCGCGTGGATCTTCATCGGTATGATCCTGGGTATCGTAGTCGGTCTTGGCTGTATGTACGGCATGGCCGACGGCGGGGCGTTCACCACCGCGTATCTGAAGCCCTTCGGGGACATCTACATCAACCTTCTGAAATTCCTGGTGGTCCCCGTTGTGCTGACCAGTATCGTCAGCGGCGTGGTGAGCCTGGGCGACATCAAGCGGGTGGGCTCTATTGGCTGGAAGACCATCGTCTACTATCTGGCCACCACCGCCGTGGCCATCGTCATCGGCCTGGCGTTCGCCTCCGCCGCCAACGGCATGCACCTGTTCCCGGTGCTGGAGGTCTCCGGCCTGGAGTATGAGGCCAGTTCCTCCAACGTCATGGACGTGATCAAGGGCATTTTCCCCAGCAACATGTGGCAGAGCTTTTCCGACGCCAATATGTTGCAGGTCATCGTGGTGGCCCTGTTCCTGGGCGCCGGTATCCTGATGGCCGGCGACGCGGGAAAGAAGTTCTCCGACGTGATGGAGAGCGCCTATGCCGTGGTCATGAAGGTCATGGGCTTCATCATCAAGATCACCCCCATCGGCGTGTTCTGCCTGATGGCCGACGTGGTGGCCGTGAACGGGCCCAAGATCGTGGGCTCCCTGCTGCTGGTCATCGCGGTGGCGTATCTGGCCTATGTGGTCCACTTCGTGCTGTGCTACGGCGTGTCCGTGAGCGCTCTGGGCAAGGTGGGCTTCGGCAAGTTCGTCAAGGGTATCTACCCGGCCATGGTCGTGGCCTTCACCACCACCTCCTCCGCCGCCACCCTGCCTGTGACCATCGAGTGCTCCAATAAGATGGGCTCCGACCCCGAGGTCAGCTCCTTCGTGCTGCCCTTGGGCGCCACCATCAACATGGACGGCACCGCCATTTACATGGGCGTCACCTCCATCTTCATCGCCACCTGCTACGGCGTCAGCCTGACGCTGGGCCAGATGGCCATGATCGTTCTGACCGCCACCCTGGCCTCCATCGGCACCGCCGGCGTGTCCGGCGCGGGCATGATCATGCTGGCCATGGTGCTGGAGAGCGTGGGTCTGCCGGTAGAGGGTATCGCCCTGATCGCCGGCGTCGACAAGCTGTTTGATATGGGCCGTACCACGTTGAACATCGTGGGCGACTCCACCTGCGCGCTGTACATGTCCCGTCTGGACGCCAAGCGCGCTGCACGTCTGGCTGCTGCTAAGAAGTAGGCCAGACAGAGCGACACATCGTCTGGCCTGCAATGAGAAGGCCGGACGCATAGCAGAGCTGCAAGCACCCCCGGCCTGGGCACAGGCCGGGGGTTTTTGTATCTATATAATATCAAGAACCGTATGCACAGGAGGAAAGAGCGATGCGGACTATAGAAAGTTCCGACAAAATGAAGCAGATCCATAGCGACATCCGCGGCCCCATATACCGGCGGGCCTTAGAGATGGAGCAGCAGGGGATACCCGTGCTGAAGCTCAACACCGGCAATCCGGGGGCCTTTGGCTTCACCATGCCGGACAGTGTGCGAAAGGCGCTGCTGGAGGGGGTGGACCGGGCGGTGGCCTACTGTGACCCCCGGGGCATGCCGGAAGCCCGGGATGCCCTGCGGGCCTACCATACCAACCAGGGCCTGCAAGGAGTGCGGATAGAGGATATCTTCATCGGCAACGGGGTCAGCGAGATGGCCCAGATGGTGTGCACCAGCCTTCTCAGCGCCGGAGACGAGCTTCTCATGCCCATGCCCAGTTACAGCCTCTGGTCCAACGCGGCGTACCTGGCCGGCGGCAAGCCGGTATTCTACCTGTGCGACGAGCAGGCCGACTGGGCGCCGGACGTGCGGGACATGGCCCGGAAGATCACGCCCCGGACCCGGGCCATACTGCTCATCAACCCCAACAATCCCACCGGACAGGTATACGGCCCCTCGCTGGTGGAGCAGGTGGCCGCCCTGGCCCGGGAGCGGGGCCTGCCCATCATCTCCGACGAGATATACGACCGCCTCATCATGGACCATGTACCTTTCCGGTCTACGGGGGCGCTGGTGCCGGACCTGCCGGTGATCACTCTCAACGGCCTGTCCAAGAGCCATGTGGTGTGCGGTTTTCGCTGCGGCTGGGCGGTGGTGACAGGCCCCGCGGCACTGACGGCGGAGCTGAAGGACTGCCTTATGAAGCTGTCGGCCCTGCGGCTGTGCGGCAACGCCCTGACCCAGCTGGTGATCCCCGCGGCCATGAAGGACACGGCCAGCACCCGGGCGATGCTGTCGCCCGGCGGGCGTATCTATGAGCAGCGGGAGGCGGCGGTCCGGGCCCTGGACCAACTGGACTGCATCCGTTACGTGAAGCCCCGGGCGGCCTTTTACATCTTCCCGAAAATAGCGGACCGCATCCGCATCCGGGACGACCGGCGCTTTGCCCTGGACCTGCTGGAGAGAAAGCACATTCTGCTGGTGCCGGGCAGCGGCTTCGACTGGCCGGACCCGGACCACTTCCGGCTGGTGCTCCTGCCGGAGCCGGAGGAGACCTACCGGGCAATCCTGGAGATAGGCGACTTTTTGGAGCATTACCGGCAATAAGGGGCCCGGGACCCTGTCGGTCCGGGGCAGTTCTCCGGCCACTTTTTACTTTTCCTATGCAAACGGCTAAAAGTGTGCTATACTAAGCCGGCTATATCAATACATAGGACGGATCTGGGACAGTGTGGAAGTATTTTGGCGTATTTTGTAACGTACTCACGGTGCTGCTGGGCGGCGCGCTGGGGCTGCTGCTCCGGCGGCGGTCCGGAAAAAAAGCGGCGGCGGGAAAGGACAAGCTCCCGCCCAGAGAGGACCTGCCGGGCGCCATGATGGTGTGCCTGGGGTTCTGCACCGTGTTCGCGGCGGCCTCCGGCGTCGTGGGCGTGGAGAGCGGGGCGCAGGCACTGATCGTGGTGGCGTCCATGGCCGGGGGCCTGCTTCTGGGCTGGCTGCTGCGGCTGGATGACCGGCTGAACCGGCTGGGGGACGCGGTGCTGACCCGCCTGGGCGGCGGCGCGGCGGGCGTGAGCGATCCGGCGGAGGGCTTCGTGACGGCCTGCCTGCTTTTCTGCATCGGCTCCATGACGGTGCTGGGCTCTTTTGAGAGCGCCGCCAACCCGCCTGGCCGCCTGGCGCTGGAGTGCCACACCACGCTGCTGATCAAGTCCATGCTGGACTTCGTATCCTCCACATGCCTGTCCGTCACCTATGGCGCGTCGGTGATGGCCTCGGCGGCCTTCGTGCTGGCGTTCCAGGGGGTCCTGGTGGCTCTGGCCGCCTCTATCCAGCCCTTTTTGGAGCAGACCGGCGCCCTGCCGGTCATGAACTGCGCCGGGTCGCTGATCCTGCTGGCCATCGCCATGAATCTGCTGGGCCTGAAGAAGATCAAAACGGCGGATTACCTGCCGGCCCTGTTTTTGCCCATACTCATCTGCTGGGTTTTGGCGGCTTTTGGCGTGCCGGTGTGATTGGTACTTGCAGTTTGCGGGAAAATATGCTTAAATATATTTAAGTTATTAAAAGCGCACGACTGAAAGGAGCGTTGAGGATGGGCAGACCTGACGGCATACGCGTCCGGGACGAGGTCCCGATGTACTATCTCATACCTCAGTTCATGACAGAGCGCCACGACGCCATGAACATGGTGACGGTGGACATCCCCGTGGAGCCTCTGCGGCAGTACATGAACGCCCAGCGGAAGGACGGTCGGCACATCAGTCACATGGCCCTGATCATGACGGCCTACGCCCATCTGGCGGGGGAATTTCCGTCTCTGAACCGGTTCGTGGTCAATCGGAAGATATACCAGCACAAGGACTTCAAGATCTCTCTGGTGGTCCTGCGGCCCGGCGACAGCGTCAACAGCAACACCATGGCCAAGCTGGAATTTACCCCGGCGGACACGGTCTTTGAGGTGCAGGACAAGATCGACGCCTACATTGAGAAAAACTCCTCCGCCGCCAAGGAGGACGAGAACGGGCTGGACAAGCTCATGCGGGTCCTGTGCCGGGCGGGGGGCCTGCTGAGCTTCATCGGCTGGGTCCTGCGCTTCGGGGACCGGCACGGGCTGCTGCCCCAGGCGCTGCTGGACGTGAGCCCCTTCCACGCCAGCGCTCTGATGACGAATCTGGCCAGTATCCGCACCAACCACATCTACCACCATGTGTACGACTTCGGCACCACCTCCGTGGCCATCGCCATGGGCAATATGCGGGACGTGGTGAAGCGGGGCAAGGGCGGCGCGCCGGAGGTGATCCGGTGTATCCCGCTGGGCGTGGTCATGGACGAGCGTATCGCTTCCGGCCACTATTTCGCCCTGGCCTTCGCCCGGCTGAAGGAAATGCTGGCCCATCCGGAGAGTCTGGAGCAGCCGGCGGATACGTCGCACCCCGTACGGTGACCGCCGCGCAATAGTAACGGACGCCCTCCAAACGGAGGGCGTCCGCACGTTTGTTTTATATGGCGGTCACTTTGCGGCGGCCCGGGCCTTTTCCGCGGCGGCCAGCTTGGTCTGGCGGCGGTTTTTGACCTCCTCGCCCTTGGGCTGGATGTCTCCGGCGGCCTGTAGGGCCATCTTGGTCATCAGCGGGCCGACCAGCTCATAGACCAGCACGGCGAAGAGCGTGATGTTGCGGATGAGGGCGCCCTCCGCGCCGAGCTGCATGGCGGTGGTGCACATGCCCAGCGCCACGCCCGCCTGGGGCAGCAGGGTGATACCCAGGTACTTGCAGATGGAGGGGGAGCAGCGGGTGGCTTTGGCGGAGATCCGGGCCCCGATATACTTGCCCGCGGAGCGGAAGAAGATATAGATCACGCCCAGCAGCACGATGGAACCGGAGGCGAACACCCCCAGGTCGAGCTCCGCGCCGCACAGCACGAAAAACAGCGCCAGCAGCGGCGAGGACCACTTGTCCGCCAGGTACATCAGGTCCTGAGACAGGGGGCAGCAGTTGCAGAACGTGGTGCCCAGCATCATGCAGACCAGCAGGGACGAAAAGCCCACCGTCACCGGGCCGATGTGGAATTCCGCCATGGACAGGGCCACCGTCAGGAACACGAAGGCGATGGTCATGTTCAGGCGGTTCGTATTGGAGTTGAAGAGCTTTTCTATCTGGGTGAGCAGCCAGCCCATCAGCGCGCCAAGCCCCAGGGAGGCCACGATCTCCACCAGCGGGTTGACCAGGATGGAGATCATGTCCACGTTGCCGAGGGTCAGGGTCTTGGCGATACCGAAGGAGACGGCGAACACCACCAGGCCCACCGCGTCGTCCAGCGCCACCACCGGCAGCAGCAGACTGGTGAGAGGGCCTTTGGCCTTGTACTGACGGACCACCATCAGCGTGGCGGCGGGGGCCGTGGCCGTGGCGATGGCGCCCAGCGTCAGGGTCTGGGCCACGGACAGTACGTCCGGCCGGAGCAGATGGAACGCATACAGGGCGATATCCACGAACACCGTGGCCGTCAGCGCCTGGAAAATGCCGACGATCGTGGCCTGCCTGCCGATGGCCTTCAACTCGGCCAGCCGGAATTCGTTGCCGATGGAAAAGGCGATGAAGCCGAGGGCCACGTCAGAGGCCACGCTCAGCGCCTCCACCTGGTCAAAGCTGGAAAAGCCCAGGTACGGCACGCCCAGCGCGCCCAGACAGTAGGGGCCTATCAAAACGCCGGAGACCAGGTAGGCTGTCACCGACGGCAGATTGGCAAGTCTTGAGATACGGGTCATCATGAGTCCAGCCAGGATCGCGAAAGATACGGGGAGCAGAGTTTCCATATGATCACCTGAATTTCATCAGAAGTTTTCACGCACAGGATATGAGTATAGCCGCTGGGCGGTGAAAAATCAAGTGTCAATTTCGCGAAAATCCCGGCTTTTCGCCGCCCTTCGCGTGCGCATTGACCATATCGCGCGTATGACCCGGGGCAAAAGCGCATATACTGGGGTGAGAAATGCGAAAAGGGTGATCGTATGGTCAAGATCAAGCCGCTGGTGATAAGTCTGGCGATCAGTCTGGGCGTGGGCGGGCTGTCGGCGCTCGTCACGAAGGACGCCATGAAGGAGTACGCCTATTTTGACCAGCCGCCGCTGTCGCCGCCGGGATGGGTGTTCCCGGTGGTGTGGACGGTGCTGTTCGTGCTGATGGGCGTGGCGGCCTATCTGGTGTGGATCGAAAACGGCCCCGAGCGGGACCGGATGCTGACGCTGTACGCGGCACAGCTGGTGTTCAATTTCTTCTGGACCATCATCTTCTTCAACGGACAGAAATTCGCTCTGGCGTTCTTCTGGCTGCTGATCCTGTGGGGGCTGATCCTGGCGACGCTCCTCAGCTTCCGCAAGAAGAACAAGACGGCGGGCAATCTGCTCATCCCGTATCTCGTCTGGGTCACTTTCGCGGCGTATCTCAACGCCGGCGTCTGGTATCTGAACGGATAACGACAGCCACGCGGCGTCTGCGCCCGCCGGCGCAAAAAGCTCCGCAGGATCTGGCTCCGCTGAGCCGAATCCCCTGAAACCAAAAAACAAGGCGCACTTTGTGCGCCTTGTTTTTTGCAAAGCAACGTCCCAGTGGGTGCGCCTGCATGTCCAACCTAATTGTCTATCTCTATAATAGCAAACTTGCACCAATTTTACAATAATTGAGTTTTCCACAAGTGACTGTTTCTGATGGAACGGATAATTTGAAAATCGGTGCAAGTTGCTTTTTTCTACGAAAGCTCACTCTTTCCACGCGCTGTTGAAGCCACTTGGAAAACGTCTGCTTTTGTGATATGCTATACTAACAAAAGGCCAACAGTGGGTGATGATATGAAGTACCATCTTGCCATCGACATCGGCGCGTCCTCCGGCCGGCACATCGTGGGCTGGCGGGAGGACGGCGAACTGAAGACCCGGGAGGTCTACCGCTTCCCCAACGGGGTGCAGGAGCGGGACGGCCACCTGACCTGGGACGTGGCCGCTCTGCTGGCGGAGGTCCGGGCGGGCATCGAAAAGGCCCGTGCGGGATTTGGCTCCATCGAGAGCCTGGCCATCGACACATGGGGCGTCGATTACGTCCTGCTCCGGGGCAACGAGGAAGTGCCGCCCTGCTATGCCTACCGGGACGGCCGCACGGAGGCGGTGATCGAAAAGGTCCACGCCCTCATGCCCTTCCCGGAGCTCTACCGCCGCACCGGCTGCCAGTTCCAGCCCTTCAACACCATCTACCAGCTCTACGCGGATAAGCTGGCCGGGCGGCTGGCGGGCGTGACGGACATGCTGATGCTGCCGGAGTATCTGCTGTGGAAACTCTGCGGCGTGAAGGCCCGGGAGTACACCAACGCCACCACCACCGGCATGGTCAGCGCCCAGACCGGCCAATTCGACCTGGACATCGCGGACCGGCTGGGCCTTCCACGGGCGCTGTTTCCCAAGCTCACCAGGCCGGGGACGGTCATCGGCGAATATAAGGGGATAAAATGCGTCCTCTGTGCCACCCACGACACCGGCTCGGCGGTGGAGGGCATCCCCATGGAGGGGAACGAGCCCTACATATCCTCCGGTACCTGGTCGCTACTGGGGGTCAAGACCGAAAAGCCCATCACGGACGAGGCCAGCCGGGAGGCCAATTATTCCAACGAGGGCGGCGTGGGCTACAATCGCTACCAGAAGAACATCATGGGCATGTGGCTGGGGAATGAATTGCAAAAGGAGCTGTGCCCGGACACGCCCTTCCCGGAGATCGTGGCTCTGGCGGAAGCAAGTACTTGCACCGCCACGGTGGACGCCAACGCGCCCGCGTTCCTGGCCCCGGAGAGCATGAAGGCAGCCTTTGACCAGGCCGCAGGTGGTGCCCTCAAGGCTCCCGGCGACTTCTTCCGCTGCGCCTATGAGAGCCTTGCCCTCAGCTACCGGGACGCCATCCGGGAGCTGGAGCGCAATACGGGAAAGAAATACGAAAAGCTCTACATCGTGGGCGGCGGGGCGAAAAACGCCTTTTTGAACCGCCTGACCGAACAGGCCACGGGCCTTGAAGTGATCGCTCTGCCCATCGAGGCCACGGCCCTGGGCAACTTAAAAGTACAAATGGAGGCGTTGTCATGTTAGTGCAGACCAAAGCGAGAGTGGGCGTGTTCGCCATCGCCCTGGGGGCCTATCTGCCCCAGTTTCCGTCCCTGGTGCCCGAGTTTGAGGGCCAGTACGCCGAATTCAAAAAGCGCATCCCCGACACCGTGGAGCTCATCGACGGGGGCCTTGTCACCACCAAGGAGCTTGCCATGGCCGCCGGGGACAGGTTCCGGGCGGCAGACGTGGACCTGGTGATCTTGCAGCTTCTGACCTACGCCACCAGCTACAACATGCTCCCCGCCGTGCGGGATCTGGACGTGCCCGTGGTGCTGGTGAACCTGCAGAAGAAGCGGGCCCCCGACTACGAGCACACCGACACGGCCACCTGGCTGGGCACGCTGTACGCCTGCGGGGCCGTGGGGGAGATGGTGGCGGACCTGGAGCGGGCCGGCAAGCGCCACGCGGTCATCACCGGCGTGGTGGAGGGCGGCGACGACCACGCTCAGGCGGAGATAGAGGACTGGTGCCGCGCCGCCCAGGTGCGCCGCCGCTTCCGGGATACAAACCTGGCCCAGATCGGCCGGCCCTATCCCGGGATGATGGATCTCTACATAGACGAGACCAACCTCTACCATCGGATGGGCCTTTACACAAAGCAGTTCGACTGGGAGAAGATGTGGGCCATCGCGGACGATATCACCGACGAGGCGGCCATCCGGGCCAAGGCACAGGACATCCTGGACACCTTCGACATCGAGGGCGGCGGGACTGTCGAGAAGGTCTGGGACATGGCAAAGTACGTTGTCGCCTTCGAGCAGTGGGTGAAGGACGAGCAGCTGGCCTTCGTGGCCTCCCACTACGACGGCTTCGCCCAGGGCGTGGCCGGAAAGCTGGACAGCATGCTCATCCCCGCGTTTTCCATGCTCATCAAGCAGGGCACAGCCTGCGCCGTGGAAGGGGATATAAAAGTCGCCATGGCCATGTGCATCCTCAAGACCATCGCCGGCACGGGGCAGCTTTCGGAGATGTACTCCATCGACTTTGACCAGGACATCTGCATCATCGGCCACTCCGGCTCCGGCGACGCGGACATCTCCCAGGCGCGAAAGCCCACCATGAAGATCGTCCCCGTGTTCCACGGCAAGACCGGCGGCGGGTATCTGACCCAGTTCTATCCCCCCACGGGACCCGTGACATACCTGGGCATCACCCAGGACCGGGACGGACATTTCAAGTTTGTTGTCGCCGAGGGCGTCAACGAGCCCGGACCCATCTTCACCTTTGGCGACACCAACATGCGCACCCGCTTCACCTGCGGGGCCCGGGCGTTCTGCGACAAGTGGAGCGAGGCCGGCCCCACCCACCACATGGCCGCCGCCGTGGGCCGCCACATCGACACCATCCTGAAGGTGGCCAAGATATTCAACGTCCCCGTGGACGTGATCACGAGATAAGGAGAAAGACCCATGAAAGACATCCTTACCGCGCCCTTCATGACGGAGATGATCCGCACGGCGACGAACATGTACGCCCACGGCTGGGACGAGCGCAACGGCGGCAATATAAGCCTGCTGCTGGACGAGGCGGAAGTAAGCAATTATGTAAACTTAAACGCCGTCATCCGCACCATCCCCACGGGCTTTGAGGCCCCGGCCCTGGACGGGAAGTATTTTCTCGTTACCGGAACGGGCAAGTATTTCAAGAATGTCCAGTACGCCCCTGACGTGAACCTGGGTCTGGTGCGCCTGCGGGACAAGGGCGCCACGACGGAGCTTCTCTGGGGCTTCACGGACGGAGGCAAATTCACCAGTGAGTTTCCCGCCCACATGATGAGCCACGCGGCGCGTCTCGCCGTGGACCCGGATAACCATGTGGTCATGCACTGCCATCCGGCGAACCTGCTGGCCATGACATATGTGCACACTCTGGATGAACGGGAATTCACCCGGACCCTGTGGCAGATGTGCACCGAGTGCATCGTGGTGTTCCCGGACGGGGTCAACGTGCTGCCCTGGATGCTGTGTGGCACTAATGAGATAGGCGAGGCTACCGCAGAGAAGATGGGCACGGCCCGACTGGTGGTCTGGGCCCAGCATGGCATCTATGGTGCCGGAAAGAACCTGGACGAGACCTTCGGTCTCATTGAGACGGCGGAGAAGGCGGCGGAGATCTGGATGAAGATCGCCCATCTGCCCATCAAACAGACCCTCACGGATGAGCAGATGCGCCTGCTGGTGGAACACTTCAAAGTGACCCCCCGGGAGGGGTATTTGGCGTAAGAGCGGAAAAACTATTTATCATACAATCAGGAGGAAACATCATGGCAAATCGTATCGTATTGAACAACGTATCCTATCACGGCGCGGGGGCCGTGGCCGAGATCGGCAATGAGCTGGCCGCTCACGGCTGCAAAAAGGTCTTCATTGCCTCCGGCAACCATGTGGTCAAGTCCGGCCAGATCGACAGCATCCTGAGCGCCCTGAAGGAAAAGGGCATGGACTACACCATCTTCACGGACATCAAGCCCAATCCCACCATCGAGAACGTCCAGGCCGGCGTGGCCGCCTTCCAGGCCTTCGGCGCGGACAGCATCGTGGCCGTGGGCGGCGGCTCCGTCATGGACACCGCCAAGGCCATCGGCGTCATCATCACCAACCCCGAGTTCGCCGACGTGCGCTCCCTGGAGGGCGTGGCCCCCACCAGGAACCACGCGGTATTCACCATCGCCGTGCCCACCACCGCCGGTACCGCCGCCGAGGTGACTATCAACTACGTCATCACCGACGTGGAGCGCAAGCGCAAGTTCGTCTGCGTGGACGTGCACGACATCCCGGACGTGGCCATCGTGGACCCGGACATGATGCTGTCCATGCCCGAAAGCCTCACCGCCGCCACCGGCATGGACGCGCTGACCCACGCCATCGAGGGCTACACCACCGCCGCGGCCTGGCAGATGACGGACATGTTCCACCTGGAGGCCATCCGGCTCATCTCCGCGAACCTGCGCGCCGCCCAGAAGAACGACCCCGAGGGCCGCAAGGGCATGGCCTTGGGCCAGTATATCGCCGGCATGGGCTTTTCCAATGTGGGCCTGGGCATCGCCCACTCCATGGCGCACACCTTGGGCGCGGTGTACGACACGCCCCACGGCGTGGCCTGCGCCATGATGCTGCCCATCGTGATGGAGTATAACGCCGACGCCACCGGCGAGAAGTATCGCGAGATCGCCCGGGCCATGGGCGTGAAGGGCGTGGACGATATGACCCAGGACGAGTACCGGGCCGCCGCCATCCAGGCGGTGAAGAAGCTGTCTGCCGACGTGGGCATCCCCGCCAAGCTAGACAAGCTGCGCGAAGAGGACTTGGACTTCCTGGCCCAGTCCGCCGCGGCGGACGCCTGCGCCCCCGGCAACCCCAAGCCGGCTTCCGTGGAGGACTTCAAGGCCCTGTTCCGCAAGATCATGTGAGACAAAGCGAATGACGCGATGCGCCGCCCGGCGGGAACGCCCGCCGGGCGGTTTCTTCGGTCGTCACCTCTGCCGGGGATTGCGGGCGAGGGGGTTTTGGTATATACTGCTGTCATGAGCATTTGGCGGCGGAGGTGACGGCAGCGTGTTCCCCTTTATGAGATTTGACCGGCCCGGCCCGGGCGTGGACCCGAACGCGCCACGGAAAAAGGGCTTTGCCCGCTGGAGAGAGATAGCCGGGCGGGACTTCGGAGCGTTCTGGATCAGCGGCTTTGTGGCATTTGCCACCATGATCCCCTGGTTTTTTGGCATGTACTTTTCCGTGAACAGCCACCTGCTGCTGGTGCTGATGATCGTGTGTATCTTGGGCGGGATGCTGGCGGGTCCCTTTTGGAGCGCCCTTATGGACATGCTGCTGCGGAGCCTGCGGGATGAGCCTCTGATGTGGTCCTATAACTGGCGGGACGCCCTGCGGAAAAACTGCCGTCAGAGCCTGCTTTCAGGGGCGCTGTGCGCGCTGGTGTTCGGCCTGCAGTACTTTATCTTCCGCCACGTGGCCCCCGGCGGGGCGGGGATGCTCATCCTGGCCCTGCTGCTGGCGGGAACGGTGCTCACCACCGGCTTTTTCCTGTGGATGTGGGCGCTGATACCGCTGTTCGACCAGCCCTTTCCCTCCATCGCCAAAAACGCCCTGCTGCTGACGCTGGGCCACCTGCTCCCCACCCTGGGCGCGTCGCTGATCTGCCTTGCCTATCTCGCGCTGGTGATGGTCTTTCTCCCGGTGAGCATGCTGGCGGTGATCATCACCAACCTGTGGCTGCCCCTGTCCGGCGGGCTCATGGTGATCTACCCGCATTTGGACAAAGTCTTTGACCTGGAGAACGCCATCCGCGCCCTGCACGAGCAGCGGGCGGAGGAATATGCCGCCAGCCTGAAGGACGACGAAGCGAAGCAATAAGAGAGCCTCTTGCACACGCGCAAGAGGCTCTTTTTCAGTTTTCAAGGGGTACGGTGCCCCGGGTGAGGGCCTCCCACAGATCGTCGATGGCCGCCGCGCAGGCCGGGTCTGCCCGGCCGCCGGGGGCGCACCGGCCGATGTACAGCCCCTCCGGCAGCGTCTCGCCGCCCAGGTCCAGTCCCATCAGTACAGGGCAGTCCTCTATGGCGTAGACCATCTTCCGCCAATTCGCCGCGTCGTAGGCGTTCTCCTCGCCGGGGGCCGCGCCGTCCAGATAGCGCAGCGCGCCGGTCCGGCGCTGGAAGCCCTCCGGGTCGGCCAGGAGGAACAGGTTTGCCCCGCCGGCGTCATAGATGAAGCCGGTCATAAGGGTGACGCCGGCCATCTGCTCGTTCATATCCGCCGGGGCGGCGTCCTGCCGCAGGTCCACGGCGAACTGCTCCAGCTCCACCGTCGCTTTTCCGTCCCCATCCCGGTCGGGGCAGAAGCCCTCCAGCGCCTTTGTAAGCGCGGCGGCGGTGTCCGGCGGCAGCTCCTGAACGGCCGCATAGCCCACGCGCATGTCCGGCTCCTTTTGGCCAAAAAACTGCGCGGCGCATACGACGCCGATGGCGGCCAGGACCAGGATGAGCAGTACCGGCTTCCAGTGATAAGTCCACCAGTTTTTGGCCCGCGCCCTGCGGGCGTTTTTTGTGCCGCCAGGGCGTTTGGCTGCCATAGACGCGCTCTCCTTTGCCATGGGATCGGTCACTCCGCCCGGGAGGTGACCCAAGTCTTCAGCTCCGCCGTGCCGGGGCGGATGTCATACCGCACCGCCGGGATGACGGTGTTGGGACTGTAAAGGCTGGTGTTGGGCCAGGCCTCCACGATGACGCCCTGGCCGCCGCCGGCCTGGGAAAGAACGCAGCAGGTGGCAGAGCCGTTGTGGGCCTCGGCTTCGACCCCCTCCGCCCGCTGGGCGAAGCCGGGGGCGAATTTGGGCACGGCGAAGCCGCAGTCATAGGCGGCGCAGGCGATATCGCTCTCCACCCTATGGCGGCGGATATGCCCGCCCTCGCAGGGGATGAGCTCCGTGGTGACACGCACGCCGGGCATGGGCCGCCATACGCTGACGAGGCGGTCGGCATAGAGCTTGAAGCTCTCACTGTGGCGGCGGACGAAGGTCCAGCCCCCGTCCTGGCCCGGCAGCACGAAGGCCAGCATGCTGTCCGGCGCTGTCTGCTCTAAGTTTACATAACTTCTACTAGCGGAGAAGCCGAAGCGGGTGTTGTAGCAGAATTTGGCGTATTTCTCCGCGAACTGGCCGTGCTCGGAATACTCCACCTCGCCGGCGGCGTAGGCGTTGAGCTGGCCGTCGGGCAGGCGCTGGAGCAGAAGCCCCGTGGAGGGCTGGGGGTGTACGCCCGGGGCGGCGATGTCCGCCGGGAGCGGCGCGGCCTCGGCCCGCCAGAAGGGGTGGTCCTCCGGCAGGGCCAGAAGCAGGAAGCTCTTCATGCCCCAGTAGGGGCTGCCGGGGGCGTTGTACCGCTCGGACATGTAAAGGTCGGGATAGCAGTAACCGATGGTCAGCACCCCGTCCCGGTCCAGGATGGGCTTATCAAGCCACCACTGGAGATTGCGCACGATGATGCCCTTCATCACCGCCAGCGGCAGGGGCTCCAGCCCCGCCCAGATGCAGGCGGAGTAGAACGCGCACTGGCCGAACCGGTAGGTGAGGCTCCGGCCGTAGGGGAGGGCGGCGCCGTTCTCGTCGAACCAGGCGGCAAAGCTGACGCCGAACGCCATGGCCCGCCGGCGGTATGTCTCCGCCCGTACTGGGTCGCGCTCCGCGGCGAACACGCTGTAGAGGATGCCATAGTATTGCAGGGCCCAGGGGATATAGTAGTCCTTCTGGGGCTTCTGGTCCGCCGGGCCGTCCGTATACCAGCCGTCGGACACGTACCAGCCGTCCATCTCCGCCAGGTCCTTTTCCACGGCCTCGCCGTCGAAGGGCATGCCCACCCGCTCCAGGGCCAGATTTACCAGCACCCGGAAAAATAGCCAGTTGCAGTGGGGGACAAAGTGTTCATTGATGGAGTAAAGCCACCGGGCCAGGCGCTGCCTTGTCCCGTCGTCCAGGGGCTCCCAGACGATCTGGGGCACCTCTAAAATGGCGCAGGCGATGGCGGCCATCTCCACGAAGCACTGGTCGTAGTCCTTGGTGTCGCCCCAGTATTCCGGACCGGCCGGGTCGGTCCCGGCGGCCAGGCCCTTTTGGTAAACGGCCTCCATCTCCGGCCAGCGGCCGCCGCCCAGCCAGAAGGGGGCCAGGGCCCACAGGGGGCGGGAAAAGCCTTCCAGGCCGATGGCGGGCTTGTCATAAGTGACGCCGGTCTCGCCCAGCATCAGCCGCGCCCCGCCGGGGGAGTAGAGCCCCACCAGCGGGTCCAGCAGCTTGTGCATCAGGGCGGTAAAGTTTTTTTTATCGTTCAGCTTCATGATGTTCACCAGTAAGGCTTCCAATCCCGGGTATAGCGGGTCAGGGCCTCCATGTAGAAGTAGTCGCCCCAGCTGACGCACTCGTCCACGCCCTCCTGGGTGCAGGTGTTATAGGGGCTCTTTTTGCTGTAGGTACCGTGGCGGACGAGGCCAATGCCGGCAGGGCCCTCTTTGACCGCGCACAGCGACGAGACGCTGGCCAGCATCTGACCGGCCAGAGTACGAAAGGCCTCCGCCTCGTGGCTGGGGACGAACTTGGCCGCTTCCAGCAGGCCGCAGGCCACGATTGAGGCCGAGGAGGAGTCCCAGGGCTCGTCGTCGCCGGTGGTGAAGGTCATGTCCCAGTAGGGGATCATGTTCGCCGGTAGCTGGTCCAGGTAATAGGCCAGCACCCGGCGGAAGGCGTCCAGATACTCCGGCCGGCGGGTGTAGGTGTAGCTGATGGCCGTGCCGTACACGCCCCAGGCCTGGCCCCGGGCCCAGCAGCTGTCGTCCTTATAGCCCTGGCAGGTGACGCCCCGGACGGGCGCGCCGGTGACCGGGTCCATGAAGAAGGTGTGATAGGTGCTGCCGTCGGGGCGGATGGAGTTGGCAAGGCAGGTGGACACATGCCGGTGAGCCAGGGCGGCGTAATGACCGTCGCCGCTGGTCTCGCTGGCCCAGTACAGCAGCGGCACGTTCAGAAGGCAGTCGATGATATACCGGTAGTTGTCGGCGGCGCCAAGCTCCCCCCAGGCCTGAAAGAAGCCGCCCTTCTCCTGAAAGCGGGTGCACAGCTGATCCGCCGCCAGCAGGGCGGCCTGCTTCGCCTTTTCGGAGCCGGTGAGCTTATAGGCGGACACGCAGCTGAGGCTGTAGAGAAAGCCCATGTCGTGGTGGTCCACCTCGATCTTGTTTTTGATGCGGTAGAGGAAGCTGTCCACCAGCTTGAGGGCGGCCTGCTTAAAGACGCCGTCGCCGGTGTGCTCATAGGCCAGCCATATCTCCCCCGGCCAGAAGCCGCAGGTCCACTGGACGTTGTCGCAGGCGGGATAGATGTCGTTCACGCTGGAGTGGTTCTGGCAGCGGTCGGTGAAAAGGGGCAGGTTCTGCCGCACCAGGCCCACCGCCGTGTCCAGGGCCTCTATGGCCTGGGCGCGGGTGAGCGATGAATGGTCGAAAGCTTTCATGGCGATCCCTCGAAAAAAAGGACGGGGACATGGGGCAGGTCTGAAAACCGCCGCGTGCCCCCGCCGGGTGTAAGTTGATATTACCCCTTCAGACCCGTGGACGCAATACCCTGCACGAAGTATTTCTGCAGGGACAGGAACACGATCAGCACCGGTATCAGCGCGATGACCGACGCGGCCATGATGAGGCCGTACTCCGCGGAGTACTGGCTGATGAACATGCGCAGGCCGATCTGGATGGTCTTCAGCTCGTTCTTGGTGAGGTAGATCAGGGGCCCCAAAAAGTCGTTCCAGGTGTTGACGAAGGTGAAGATCACCAGCGTGGACACCGCGGGCAGCGACAGGGGGAGCATGATCTTGGCGTAGATGCCGTATTCCGACAGGCCGTCGATACGGGCCGCCTCGCACAGCTCCGTGGGCACGCCCTCGTAAAACTGCTTCATCAGGAACACGCCGAAGGCGGAGAAGGCCTGCAGCAGGATGATGGCCAGATGGGTGTTATTGAGGTGCCAGGCGCGCATCATCATGAACTGGGGCACCATGTACGCCTGCCAGGGCACGGCGATGGTGGCGATGTAGCCCAAAAACAGGATGTTCTTGCCCTTGAACTGGAGCTTTGCGAAGGCGTAGGCCGCAAAGCTGGAGGTGAGCACCTGCAGGAGCGTCACCACCACCGTCAGGAAGGCGGTGTTCTTGATGAAGGTCAGCAGGGGGATCCTGGTCCAGATGTCTATGTAGTTCTGGGGCCGGGGGTTGGAGGGTATCCACTCGATGGGGAAGGTGAACACGTCCTTGTTCATCTTGAAGGACGCCGAGATCATCCACACGAAGGGGACCAGCATCAGCGCGGCGATGAGGATGAGCAGGATGTAGATGAACGTCATCGCGATCATGTTGTTGCGCTTGCGGGAGCTGTTTTTGATCATTGCAGTCGGTTCAGCCATTTTTCAACATCCTCCTTCCTCAATTCTCGCCGGAAGCGCCCTTGAACTGGATGAGGGTTATGATCAGCACCAGAATGAACAGGACCATAGAGATGGCGCTGGCATAGCCGTACTTGGGCGTATTCACGAAGGCCACGTTGTAGATGTCGTACACCAGGGTGATGGTGGCGTTGCCGGGACCGCCCTGAGTGATCATGAACATCTGGTCATATACCTTGAAGGAGGAGATGGTCAGCATGATGACCACGAAGAAGGTGGTGGGGCGCAGCTGGGGCAGCGTCACGTTCCAGAAGGTGTGCCACCGGTTGGCCCCGTCCAGGCTGGCCGCCTCCTTCAGGTCCGGGTTGATGCCCTGCAGGCCGGCCAGGTATATGACCATGTAATAGCCCATGTTCTTCCACACGCTGAACATGATGACGGTGATCATGGCCGTATCCTTGCCGGCGGCCCACCGGGGCAGATCCTCCACGCCCAGGCGGGACAGGATCATGTTGACCGGGCCCATGGAGGGGCTGAAGATCATGTTCCACACCGCGGCCACCGCCACCAGCGAGGCCACGTAAGGGAAGAAGGAGACGGTGCGGAAGAAGTTTCTGAGCTTCACGTTCTGGTTCAGCAGGATCGCCAGACCCAGGGAGCATATCAGCGTCAGCGGGACCGTGCCCAGGGAGAAGACGATGGTGTTGACGAAGGCCTTTTTGAAGGTCTTGTCGCCCAGCAGGTCCTTGAAGTTCTGCAGGCCGATGAACTCTATCTCATGCACGCCGTCCCAGCTGCAGAAGGCAAGCCCGATGGCGAACACCATGGGCACCAGCGTGATCACGCAGAAGCCAATGAAGTTGGGCGCGATGAAGCTATAGGCGACAAGGTTGCTGCGAAGAGCTTTTTTGTTTTTATGCTTGGCCGCCGGCCGCGCGGCGACAGCGGTATTACTTGACATAGGCAACCTCCTGACTGGATTTCAGGAATGAAAGGAAGCGGGGCGGGCGTTCAGCCCGCCCCGCCGTATCGGAAAAACTTGCCGGGGTCGTCCGGACCGGATCAGCCGGCCAGGATGTCGCCCACCTGCTCGTTCATGTTGGCGATGCCCTCGTCGACGGTCTCAGCGCCGGTCATGATGGCGTCATGCTCGGTGTTGAGGACGGTCTCGATCTCGCTGGCCTTGTCGGTCAGAGGCATCTCCAGATACACCGCCACGGTGTTCAGAGCCTCCACGGAGGCCTCGTCATCGGGGAAGCCTTCGGTAGCGGCGATGATCTGGTTGATGTCGGGGGAGCTGACAGCGGGGAAGGTGCCGGTGTCGGCCAGGATGGCGGCCGCGTCAGCGGAGGCGCACCAGTCGACGAAGTCGATGGCCAGATCCTTCTTCTCGGAGTTGACGTTGACGGCCAGGCTGGTCACAGTGCCCAGGGTGGTGCCGGCCTCGACCCCTTCGGGATGGGGATACTTGACCATGCCGAAGTTGACGGGCTCCACGCCGTTGGCCTCGGCCTCGGCGTTATAGGTCTGCAGGGTAGCCAGGAACCAGCTGCCCATGTTGCACATGGCGGCCTGGCCGTTCTCGAACACGCCGCTGTAGTGAGCGCCGCTGGTCTTGGCCTCGCCGTAGTCCATGACGATGCCGTCTTCCTGCTCAGCCAGGACCATCTCGTAGTAGGGCTTCAGGAAGTCATAGGTGCCGTCGATGATGGAGTGCTCGCCATCCAGGATGCCGAACAGAGTCACGTCGGAACGCCAGGTGTGATAGTGGTTGCCGTAGACCTTCTCAGCACCCTCGCCGGAGGTCATCTGGCGGGCCAGAGCGTCGAACTCCTCCATGGTCATGTCGTTGGTGGGATAGTCAACGCCCGCGGCGTCGAACAGGTCCTTGTTGTAGAACAGGACCCAGAAGTCGGAACGGAAGGGAACGGCATAGAAGTTGCCGTCGTCGGCGGTCAGCTGCTCCAGGATGCCGCCGAAGCTCTCCACGGGGGTAGTCAGATGGTCATTCATGGGCTCCAGGACTTCCAGGTTGATCAGGTTGGCATAGCCGGGGATGTCCTTGATGGACAGGACGTCCAACTCGCCGTTGCCGCCGGCCAGCTGGGTGGCCAGACTGGTCATGTAGTCGGTGGAGCCAAGGTCGACGATCTCGATCTTGACGCCCTCATGGCTGGCCTCATAGCCGTCGGCCAGGGCCTGCCAGTAGGCGGTGGACTCCAGGTCCCACAGGGCCCAGGTCAGGGTCTCCTCCTCCGCGGCCATCGCGGGTGCTGCCAGGGAGAAGCACATCATCAGAGCAAGGACAAGAGCAAGAAGTTTGCGCATGGTGTTCATCCTCCAATTAAAATGTATTTTGCCAGCGGGCATGCCCGCCGACCCTTTCTGGTCCAATTTTAATGTATGATCGTGATAAAAAGGCATGGTATTTTTCAAGAAAAACCATATAATTTTTACGGTTTTGGCCGATTATTCCTGAAAACATGTAATATTTCTCGCAAAACCTGTAAAATTTTTGCTTCACCAAATCGCCCCGATAAAACGGGGCCCATTTTGTGCGCTTTGCGCAAGTTTTCCTTGACAGGGCGAGAGAAGGTACGATACCATAAAATTTAAATGAGAACGCCAGGAGAGGGGAGGGCTGCCGCTGTGAACGCAGGCAAAAGGATGCGCCGGGGAAGCATCCAGCGGCGGGTCATCCTGCTGGCGCTGGTGTTCACGCTTTTGTCGGCGCTGGTCATCGCCGCGGGCAGCGCGGCGGTGATGGCGGCCCGGCTGGAGAGCACGGCCTTCCGCTCGGCGGAGTATGCCCTGCAGACCGCATCCTCCGTCGTCCGCGGCGGCATCGACGAGGTGGACGCCCTGGCCGCCTGGTGCTCGGCGGACCCCTCCATCCGCACATGGCTTTTGGAGGGCGGCAGCCAGTCCCGGAAGCAGAACGTGTACATCACCCTCTCGGGCAAATATAACTCCATGCGGGCCGCGCCCTATCTGCAGCACTTCATCCTCTTCAGCGCCGACGGCAGCTATATGAGCTTCGGTACCTACAGCAGCCAGATCGCCGTGGACCTGGGCAGCGAGCAGGCACGCTCGGTCCTGTCTGGCACCGGGGAGGAGACAGGCTGGCAGGACATCGTGTCCGATCCGCTGGTGCTGGCCAGCCGTGCGCCCGACAGCATCCCTCTGGTCCGCGCCCTCACCAACGCGGGCGGGCACATGGGTAGGGTCTGCATCGGCGTGTCCCCGTCTCTCATCACCGACGCGCTGCGCTCCATCAGCCTCACCGACGGCGGGCGGCTTTACTGGAGGATGGGCGGCGCGCTCTACGCGGTGGAGGACGCCAAGCTCACCGAGGCGGAGCCCCTGACGGACCTGGAGGCGTACGCCATGCGCTCCGACGAGACCCTCTCTCCCGACACGGAGCTGTTCAAAACGGAGCGGGACGGCCAGGACCTGTATGTGGTGAGCCGCCCGGTGGGGGTGCATGACCTCTGGCTGGTGGAGACCATGCCCCGGCCCGTGTACGCCGGCATGATCGGCGCGCTGCTGCGGCCCGCGGCGGCCAGTTTGCTGGTGATATTCGTCCTGGGCGTGGTGCTGGCGCTGATGCTGCACAAGCAGGTGGCCGGGCCGGTGGTGGCGCTACGCCGCCGGATAGAGGCCATCAGCGCCGGGGACTTCACGGTAGACCCGGACCTGGAGTGGAACAACGAGCTGGGGGATATCGGCCGGGGCCTGAACCAGGTGTCCCGGAGCATCACCGCCCTCATGGACAAGCGCATCGAGGACGAGAAGCAGAAGCAGGATATGGAATACCGCATGCTGCAAAACCAGATCAACCCCCACTTCATCTACAACGCTCTCAACAGCATCAAGTGGATGGCAGCCATCCAGCGCGCCCCCGGCATCGAGGAGATGGTGACGGCCCTGTCCCGGCTTTTGAAGAGCGTATCCAAGGGCAACGAGCGGCTGGTGCCGCTTTACGAGGAATTCGCGCTTCTCAACGATTATTTCACCATCGAGCAGTACCGCTATGGGGGCACCATCACCCTGGACGTGGACTACATCGAGGACGAGGCCCTGGCCCGGGAGTGCCTGATCCCCCGGTTCACCCTCCAGCCCCTGGTGGAGAATGCCATCTTCCACGGCATCGAGCCCAAGGGCCGGGCCGGGGAGATACGCCTGACGGTGACCCGGGAGCAGGAGAGCGGGGACGTGCTGCTCAGGCTCCACGACGACGGTGTGGGCATGACGGCGGAGCAGGCGGAAAAGGCTCTGTCTGAGCCCAGCCCGGAGGAGGCTGCCGCCAAATTCCGCCATGTGGGCATGTGGAACGTCCACCGGCGGCTACAGTATATCTTCGGGGAGGCCTACGGCCTTTCCATCGAGAGCACGCCCGGCGCGGGCACCACCGTCACGGTCCGGCTGCCTGGCAGGGAGGGGGAGGCGAGAGAATGATCCGGGTCTATCTTGCGGACGACGAGCCCCTGGTCCTTATCGGCATGCAGGGGATACTGGACTGGCCCGCCCTGGGCTATGAGATCGTGGGCACGGCCTCCAACGGCGCGGACGCCCTGCGAGACGTGGAGGCGCTCCACCCGGACATCGTGATCACGGACATCATGATGCCCCTGATGGACGGGCTGGAGCTGGCGGAGACATGCCGGAAGAAGGACCCCACCCTGCCGGTATTCATCATCCTCACCAGCTACGAGCAGATCGACTACATGAAGCGCAGCATCCGCTTCGGAGCGGTGGAATATCTGAACAAGATGGACCTGACGGCCCAGAGCCTGAGAGCGGCCCTGGAGCGGGCCCGGAAGGCCGTGGAGAAGGAGATGGTCCTGCGGGCGCCGGCCGCGCCCCCGGCTGGGAGCGTGGAGATGTACCGGGAGCGGTTTTTCCTGCAGCTCTACGGCGGCTTCTTCACGGAGCGGAAGGCATTTGATAGGGCGGCGGAGGAGCTGAGCCTGCGGTTCGACGCGCCCTGTTACACCGTGGCGCTGGCGGAGCTTCAATGCTCCGAGGAGGAGACGGACCGGTCCCCCGGCCTGAGCGCCGGCGTCACCGGCATGGCGGCCAAGACCATGCCCCGGTATATGCCCTGCTGGGTGACCGGGCTGGACCTGCGCCATTTTTCCGTGCTGATCCCCCTGCGGGACCGGCAGGGGCTGACGGAGCAGCTGAGGCCCGTGCTGGAGAAGACGGGAGAGATACTGTATAAATATTTCAGCACGCCCCTCTATTGGGTGGTGGGCCCACCGGTGACGGACATCCTCCAGGCCGGCCGGAGCCAGCAGACGGCCATGGACGCCCTGCCCCTGCTGGGGGCCGACAGGCCGGTCTGCTTCTGCCCGGACTTTCCCACCGGCTCTCCCGACAGCCGGACGAGGCTGGTGGCCCAGGCCCAGGAGTATATCCGCCGGAACCTGAATAAGCGGCTGTCCCTGAACGACGTGGCCGCCGCCTTCAATTTCAGCCCCAACTATCTCAGCCAGATGTTCTCCCAGAACGGGCGGAGCTTCGTGGAGTTCGTCACCAGCGCCCGGATCGAGGCGGCCAAGCACCTGATGGCGTCCACGGACATGAAGATATACGAGATCAGCGAGCGGGTGGGATTCGAGAGCGCGTTCTATTTCAGCAAGGTGTTCAAGAAGCTGGAGGGCGTCAGCCCCCGAGAGTATATGAAGAAGCTGAGGGGTCAGATCGATGATATGTGAACGGCTGGAAAAGAGCGTCTGGACGCCCGGTCAGCCCCGCCTGGCCCCGCCCGCGGGGAGCGAGGCGTGGAAGAAACTCCCCGGCGCCGGGCGTCTGCTGGCGGCGGGGGACGAGGCGCTGCGCCGGGCGAAAAAGCCGCCCGCCCTGCCTCTGAGCCTGTGGCTGGCCTATACGGAGCGGGGCGACAGGACCGGGTATGAGACGCCCTATTTTGCCCGGCGGCGGACGCTGTGCGAGCTTGTCATGGCGGAGTGCGTCTCCGGCCAGGGGCGGTATATCCCCGCCATCGCGGACTATGTGTGGGCCATCTGCGAGGAGAGCGCCTGGCAGCTTCCCGCCCACAATGTCTATATAAGAGATACGCCGGCGCTGCCCCTGCCGGATGTGAAGCGGCCGGTGGTGGACCTGTTCGCCGCGGAGACGGGGGCCACGCTGGCGCTGGCGCACATGCTGCTGTGCCGTGAGCTGGACGAGTATGCCCCCGGCCTGGCCGGGCGGGTGGGCGATGAGGTCCACCGGCGGGTGCTGCGGCCCTATCTCCGCGACCACTTCTGGTGGATGGCGGACACGGACGATCCAAAGGATAAACCTGTCTGCAACTGGACGAGCTGGTGTACCCAGAACGTGCTGCTGGCCGCGGCGGCGCTGCTGCCGGCCCGGGCCCTGCCTGCTTACGTGAAAAAGGCGGCGGCGGGGCTGGACAGCTTTCTCGCCGAATACGGCGAGGACGGCTGTTGCAACGAGGGGGCTCAGTATTATGGCCACGCGGCGCTGACGCTCTATAACGCCCTGGAGCTGCTGTGCCAAATGGCGCCGAGGGCGCTGGAGAGCGTGTGGGAAGAACCCAAGCTCCGCAACATGGCGGAGTACATCGTACATATGCACGTGGCGGGGCCGTATTATCTCAATTTCGCCGACTGCAGCCCCCTGGCGGGGCGGCGTGGCGCCAGAGAGTACCTGTTCGCCAAACGGGTGGGCAGCGAGCCCCTGCGGGCCCTGGCGGCGCTGGATGCGGGGGAGGAAGCCCGGGAAAGCCCTGTGGACAACTCCGGGGGCATCAGCCTCTATGAGCGCATCCAATCCGCCTTCGCGGAGAGGGAGATGCTGGCCGAGGCGGAAAAGCGCAGGGATCGGCCCATCCCCGCCGCGCCGGATATATGGTACCCCAGCGTGGGGGTGCTCTCCGTCCGGCGGGGGGCCTATATGCTGGGCGCCAAGGCCGGCTGCAACGCCGACAGCCACAACCACAACGACACCGGAAGCCTCATCCTCTATAAGGATGGCCGGCCCCTGCTCATCGACGTGGGCGTGGAGAGCTATACCGCCAAGACCTTCAGTGACCGGCGCTATGAGATATGGACCATGCAGTCCAGCTGGCACAACCTGCCGGAATTCGACCCGGCGGGTGGAGCATACCAACAGCTGCCCGGCCCGGACGCCCGGGCAGAGCGGGTGGAGGCAGACCCGGACCTGGGCGGCATATCCATGGACATCGCCGCCGCCTATGGGCCTGTGCCGGGGCTTGGAACTTACCGCCGCCGGATGGCCCTCACCGACGCTGGCCTTACGGTGGAGGACGTCACCGACTATCCGGGCGCCGTGGCCCTCAGCCTCATGAGTGCCGAAATGCCGGAGGCGGATGGGGATACCATCCGCTTTGGGACGCTGGGCGAGGCCGTGGTGCGCGGGGCGGACCATATCCAATGGGAGGCGGTCCCCGTCCGGGATGAGCGGTTGCGGGCGGCCTGGCCGGAGACGATCTACAGGACACGAGTCTATTTCACCGGCAGGGTGAAGATCGAAGTGCGCTGAGAAAACATACAGGAGGGACAATCCATGCCACAGGAACCCATCAAGCTGAAGATACTGGACGCGGCGGGCCGGGTGCTTCTGACCGCCCCGGCGGCGGAGCAGGTGAGCCTTGTCTACGCCAACGCCTATGCGCCGGGAGACCGGGTGGCCCTGGAGATCGGCCAGCCGGGGCAGTACTGCGTGGTGCAGTTTGAGGACACCATGCCCCCGGCACTGATATACGTGGTCAAGCGGGAGATAAACTTCGCCATCCCCTTTGGGGAGCAGGCGACTGTATATGATCCCAAGAGCTTCACCGGCTCCTGCCATGTGGTCCGGGCCCGGCTGGCGGAGGCGGAGGAGATCGCCGCCCGGCGGAACCTGGCCTTCGACCCCTACGACGCCCATGGCGACACCGGGTTCTATCCCCATGCCGCCGCCAATGTGGAGACCCGAGGGGAGGCGGTGTTCGCCGCCCGCAACGCCATCGACGGCATATATGAAAACGACGCCCACGGCGTCTGGCCCTACCAGAGCTGGGGCATCAACCGGGACCCCAACGCCGCGCTGACCCTCTCCTTCGGCCGGCCGGTGACGGTGGACGAGCTGCGGCTTACCCTGCGGGCGGATTTCCCCCACGACAGCTGGTGGACCAGCGCCACGGTCCGCTTCAGCGACGGGAGCCGGGAGACCCTCGCCCTGCGCCGGGACGCCGCTCCCCAGCGGTTCCCCATCGCGCCCCGCACGGTCACGGAGCTGACGCTCTGTGAGCTCATCAAGGCGGACGACCCCAGCCCCTTCCCGGCCCTCACCCAGATCGAGGCCTGGGGCACCGAGGCCGGTGCCCGGTGACCGGTGACCCGTCGGGGGGGTAACAGTTCAGAAGTATAATGAAACAGGGAGGACCGAGACTTATGATACGCAAGGGTTTCAAAATGAAGCTGTATCCCGGCATGGCGGAGGAATACGCCCGGCGGCACAACGCCCTGTGGCCGGAGATGCGGGATATGATCCACGAGCACGGCGGGCACAATTACTCCATCTATCTGGACCCGGAGACCAACGTGCTGTACGGCTATCTGGAGATCGAGGACGAGGCGCGCTGGGCCGCGTCTGCGGACACGCCCATCAACCGCAAGTGGTGGGACTACATGGCCGACATCATGGACACGAATCCGGACAACAGCCCCGTCTCCACGGACCTGCTGCCAGTGTTCCACCTGGACTGAGCCGGTACGTTTATGCAGCGCTGCAAGGGGCTCGAAAACAGGATCACAGCAATTCTGAAGCGAAGCCGTTTTTCGATAAAAAGCTCGAAAAATGGCTTCGCTTCAACCTGGACAACCTCCCCGCGCCGGACGAACTGGCCAGCGACATCACATAGTAGGGCTGATTCGATCTCCATGAGAGCATTCTGTGAACGAGGTGAGATATGTCCCGCCCTTGCGTTCATAGGAGTGCCGGGGTATAATCGTATGCAGAGAAACAAACATTGTGATTTTACAAGACTTTGGAGGTCGACCCGATGAAACACGAATGCAGGATCACCGTTCTGGAAACGAAGTGTTTTCCCGAACTTCAGGAAAAGTTCTTGGCCGATCCGAAGTCCGGGCCGTGTCCCTTTTTCAAAGCCGGCGATACATTTTTGCTGAAACGCACGCCGCAGCAGGATGATTTCTATCACCTGATGAACGGGAAATTCTGCGGCGAGGCATGGGATGCCGTGAGCCGGTATGTCTATACGGCCCTGCAAGGCGGATCGATCATGAAGGGCTGGACGAATGACGACCGGATGATGATCGCCTGCTGCAACGACGGCACGAGGCCCGTGGTATTCAAGATCGAACGGGTCGACATCCCGGAGAACGAGGAAGAACGCGCCTGGCTGGAAAAACAGGATTTCAGTAATTCCGCCGAGGATGCCTATACGGGCTGAGCCGATCCAGTTCGACGAGTGATGAATGGATCGGGACATATTAGGATAACTACATGAAGATACAGCAGATACGAAAGGCGCTTGTGATCGCCACCCATTTGGACAGCGTCAATCACGCTCTGCTGACAAGCGATGACGTCCGGGACTTTGCGCTGACCCATGGGCTCACGCAGGTATGCGTGCCAAAAAACGGCGAAGTTATAGAAGCATGAATCCCCTTCTGCCATAGAACAAGGGCAGACGGCTGCCCGTCAAAGCGGCACCCCCATTCCCGACCAACGGGAATGGGGGTGTTTTGCCTGCCCTTCACATCTGCTTCCGGTATTCCCTGGGCAGCATATGGAAAAACGTCTTGAATGCCGAGGTGAATTTGCTTTGGCTGTCATATCCCACTGCCTGGGCGATCTCAGCGATGGTCATATCACTTGTCCGCAGCAGTTTTGCAGCTTGCTCCATCCGGTGTTCCCGAATGTGCGCCGCAAGTGAGGTGCCGTAGACGGATTTGAATGCGGCCTTCAGGGTGGTGGGGTTGATGAGATATCGTTTGGAGAGTTCTTCGATGGTGATCCGCCGCTCAATATGCTGCAAAAGTTCGTCATGGACCCGCCGTGCGATCTCTAACGGATCCGACGGGTGCTCTTCCGGGTGTTCCGCCGGGCCATCTTGCTCGGGACAGGTGACCTCCATCACCTGCTCGATCATCTGGTGGAGAAGCTGGCTTTGGGGGGTGCTGGACGCCCGGTAGTAGACTTCCTTCCCATCCCGGCGGGAGACGATGAGACCGCTGTTCCGGAGAGGACGCAGATGGTGGGATACGGCCGGGCTGGACATCTCCATCATGGCGGATATATTGACCACGCACTCCTCACAGTGGCACAGGAGCCAGAAGATGCGTACCCTGGTGGTGTCACCCAGCTGCCGGAACACCTCCGCCACGGTCTGAAAATGCTCCACGCGGCTCAGCTGCGCCTGTATCAGGGCGGTCTCTTCTCCCTCTCCGTGCTGGTGAGGCAGGTGGATATGGTCCATGCAGTTCGCTCCTTCCTTCCGCATATTTCGCCAAAACAGAAATACCTTTCGCCCGTTTGGCAGAAGATGTTCCGACGGTCTTGACTTGCGGATTTATTAGCATTATACTGCGGCCATAACGATTAAGCAAGTACTTAAGTGTTGAATCAAAACGATTATTAAGTAGGAGGAGTTTTCTGTGAAAAAGACGTACAAGATCGAAGTGGACTGCGCCAACTGTGCCAACCTGATGGAGGATGCCGCCCGCAAGACCGCCGGCGTACAGGCCGCCACCGTCAACTTCATGACCCAGAAAATGATCGTGGAGTTCAGCGAGGGCCAGGAGCCCAAGGCCGTCATGCAGGACGTCCTGAAGGCATGCAAAAAGGTCGAGCCGGACTGCGAGATATTTCTGTAACACATCGGCCAGGACGGCAAAAGAGGGGGCCCCTTACCCTGCGTCCGGCAGAGTGAGAGGGCCCTCTTTTTGAATCTAGTATGACAAGGAGCAGATCGTGATGCAAGAGATCGTGATAGATATTTTGTTAGCGGTGGTGATCGTGACGGCGGCGGTGTTCCGGTTCATCATAGGCCCACGCCCGGACAGCGGCATGACCAGAAAGCAAAAGGTCATGCTGACCCGTATCCTGACTGCCTCCGTGATCTTACTGATCCTCCAGCTCATCCCGGCAGCGCTGTTCGCCCGGCTAGACGAGGCCCTGTTCCCGACGGCCGGACGCTGGCTGCGGTTCGCGTTCTATCTGGCGGACTATTTCATTATCGGCTATGACATCCTGCGGAAGGCCGTCAAGGGCATCCTGAACCGGCAGGTATTCGACGAGAACTTCCTCATGGCGGTGGCCACGGTGGGCGCTATGGCTTTGGCTATCTATGAAAACGGCGACTATCTGGAGGCCATTGCCGTGATGCTGTTTTACCAGATCGGCGAATGGTTCCAGAGCTATGCCGTGGGCAAAAGCCGCCGCAATATCAGCGATCTCATGGATATCCGGCCCGACTACGCCAATGTGGAGCGGGACGGCGCTCTGGAGCAGGTGGACCCGGACGAGGTGGAGATCGGGACCGTGATCGTGGTACAACCCGGCGAGAAGGTCCCCATCGACGGCGTCATCGTGGAGGGAAGCTCCAGCCTGAACACCAGCGCGCTCACCGGCGAGAGCCTGCCCCGGGAAGCTAAGACTGGAGACGAGATCATCAGCGGCTGCATCAATATGACGGGCCTGCTGAAGATCCGGACCACCAAGGAATTTGGCGAGTCCACCGTCTCCAAGATCCTGGACCTGGTGGAGAACGCCAGCTCCCGCAAATCCAAGTCCGAGGACTTCATCTCCAAGTTTGCCAAGATCTACACACCCGCCGTCTGCTACAGCGCCCTGGCATTGGCGGTCCTGCCGCCGCTGGTGCGGATGCTGGCCATGGGCCTGTCGGCAGATTGGGGCACCTGGGTCTACCGGGCCCTGACCTTCCTGGTCATCAGCTGTCCCTGCGCGCTGGTCATCAGCATTCCCCTCAGTTTCTTCGCCGGTATCGGCGGGGCCAGTCAGGAGGGCGTTCTGGTAAAGGGCTCCAACTACCTGGAGATACTCTCCCAGACCAGGGTGGTGGTGTTCGACAAGACCGGCACTCTGACCCAAGGCGTCTTTGAGGTGAACGGTATCCATCACAGCGAGATGGAGAACGCGAAGCTCATCGAATACGCCGCTCTGGCGGAGAGCGCGTCCTCCCACCCCATCAGCAAGAGTCTCCAACGTGCCTACGGCAAAAAGCCGGACCGCACCCGCGTCAGCGATATCCAGGAGATCAGCGGCCGGGGCGTCATCGCCACGGTGGACGGCAGGTCGGTGGCCGCCGGCAACGACAAGCTGATGGAGCAGCTGCACATCTCCTATATCCCCTGCCACCACGCCGGTACCATTATCCATATGGCTATTGATGGCGCCTATGCCGGGCATATCCTGATCTCCGACATCGTCAAGCCAAACTCTCAAAAGGCCATCGCCGCGCTGAAAAATGCCGGCGTGGAGCGGACCGTCATGCTGACCGGCGACGGAAAAAAGGTTGCCGAGCAGGTGGCCGGGTCGCTTCATATCGATACGGTCTACAGCGAGCTGCTGCCGGCGGACAAGGTGGCCAAGGTGGAGGAACTCCTGCGGCAAAAGTCCGGCAAGGCAAAGCTGGCCTTTGTGGGGGACGGCATCAATGACGCGCCCGTGCTGTCCAGAGCCGACATCGGCATCGCTATGGGCGCCATGGGGTCCGATGCCGCCATCGAGGCGGCGGACATCGTCCTGATGGACGACGACCCCATGAAGATCGCCAAGGCTATCAAGATCTCCCGGAAGTGCCTGGGCATCGTGTATCAGAACATCGCCATGGCCCTGGGGGTCAAGGCCGCCTGCCTGATCCTGGGCGCGGTGGGCCTCGCCAATATGTATCTTGCCATCTTTGCCGACACGGGCGTGATGATCCTGGCGGTGCTCAACGCCATCCGTTGCCTCTTTGTAAAGAAGCTATGATGACAGAGACTGAAAAGTGGGAACGGACCTTCTTGCTTGAACAAACTCTATAGCACTCAGCGGATGGCGCAAGGCCACCCGCTGTTGTTTTTCACAGCGGCAGACACCACAGGGGGATGGTGACGCACCCTTCAATATCGCGGGCCGGGCGCACATCCGCTTGCCCGCGAGCGGCCCCGTCAGATCATGTCGGCCAGCGCCGCCGCTTTTTTGCAGCCGTCAGTTTTATTAATATCCCCGACGTTCAGCACGCCGGGGACCAGGACTTCTCCCATCATCTTCCACTTGTTCAGAGCGCACATACGCTCCATGGGGATGCGGACGCCGTCCATGACCGTCATATCATCTTCCTCACAGCAGCAGATCAGCGCGCATTCCTTGCCGGAGATATCCTTGCCGCCCACCACCAGAGAGTAGATCCGGTCAATGACGCCCTTGATCTGCGCCGGGATGGAATACCAGTAGACGGGCGTGGTGAATACGATGACGTCAGCTTCCAGAATGGCCGGCGCGACGGTGTTGAAGTCGTCGTCAAAGGTACAGGCCTTCCCGGTGGAATAGCAGGTCTCACAGGCGTGGCAGCCGCCCACATTTTTGAACGCCGCGTCGAAACGTGTGACCGTATGCCCTTTCGCCTCCGCCGCCTTTATGAAAGCGTCGGTCATGGCGAAGCTGTTGCCGTTTTTGCGGGGACTGCCGGTGATAACAACGATCTTTTTACTCATAATGAACACCTCCATATGTTTGCGGGATTGACTTTTATCATGTCCCGCACTATAACTATACTGTGAATGGAACAGAAAACAAGTACGCACATTCAGGTTCAATACTTACCAGAAGGAAAGTGAAAAGATGAACATCGAGTGTATTCAGGATGCAAGATTAGAGGACACCGGCTTTCATTACACGATGTCTCTGATACAGGGGAAATACAAGATGTTTATCCTCTATGCGCTGGCATGGTTCGGGGTCGTGCGTTTCAACGAGATGAAAAAGTTCATCGGCAGTATTTCCTATAAGACGCTCAGCTCTACCCTGAAGGAACTGGAAGCTGATGGATTGGTCCACCGGGAGGAATATCCGCAGATACCGCCGAAGGTGGAGTACAGTCTGACCGAACGGGGAAGATCGTTGATGCCGATCCTGGACCAGATGTGTACCTGGGGAGAAGAACATAGGCATACTTATGCCGCCTGTGACGGAGGTGCGCAGAGTTGAGAAAAAAGACCGTCCTGCGCCTGGTCCTGGCGGCGGCGGGCGTCACCGCTCTGGTCCTGGGGCTCGTGCAGGGGCAATACGGCGAGACGCTGTCAAAGGCGGTATATCTCTGTCTGGAGTGTGTGGGTCTTGGATAGGGGTTTGAAGCGAAAATGCATCCAGCTGGCCAGCGCGGTGCTCTATAACGCCAACTTCGCCGGGTTCCGGGACGGCGCCATCTGGCAGGGCGAGGGCAAGGGTGTGTGCGTGCCGGGCCTGAACTGCTATTCCTGCCCCGGCGCGGTGGGCAGCTGCCCTTTGGGAGCGCTGCAAAATGCCCTGAGTCGCCTGCCAGAAAAGCTGCCGCTCTATGTAGGCGGCTTTATCCTGCTGACAGGCCTGGCCCTGGGACGGCTGGTGTGCGGTTTTCTGTGTCCCTTCGGGCTTATCCAGGAGCTGGTGCACAAGCTCCCCGGTCCGAAGATACAAAAAAGCCGGTGGACCCGGCGGCTGAGCTGGCTGAAATATATCGTTCTGGCTCTGTTCGTTGTGGCCATTCCCATGTGCGCCGCCTGGGCCCGGGGCTATCCTCTGCCAGCCTTCTGCAAGTACATATGTCCCGCGGGGACGCTGGAAGGCGGCTGGCCCCTGGCGCTGCTCCGGGCGGACATCCGGGGGAGGCTGGGCGGCCTGTTTTGCTGGAAGAGCGCACTGTGTGTCGCGATACTGCTCTCGTGTGTGTTCTGCTACCGGTCCTTCTGCCGGTTTTTGTGTCCCCTGGGGGCCATCTATTCCCTGTTCGCACGGGTCGCCCTGCTGGCCATGCGGGTGGACAAGACTCTGTGCGACAACTGCGGCCTGTGCGTAAAGAAATGCCCGGTGGATGTGTGCCGGGTGGGGGACAGGGAGTGCGTACAGTGCGGCGCCTGCCGGGCGGTTTGCCCGAAAAACGCCATCTATTTCGGAAAGGAGCGACGGACATGAAAAGACTTTTCGCCCTGCTGCTGGCAGTATGTATGTGCCTTGGCATCGCTGCCTGCGGCAGCGATGCCGAAAAATCGGAGGTCACCGACTACGACCCCACGGCCGTGACGCCGGAGCCCGAGCTGCGGTACACGGACTTCACCGGGGCCCTTCTGGGCGGCGGGGAGCTGACATTGTCCGACTACGAGGGGAAGGTCATATTGCTGAACTTCTGGGCCACCTGGTGCGGCCCCTGCGTGAACGAGATGCCCGCGTTCCCGCGCCTTCTGGAGAAGTATGGGGACGATCTGGCCATCATCGCGGTGGATCTGCAGGAGGACAGTGAGACAGTGGCGGATTTCATCGCGGAAAAGGGCTATGATTTCCCCGTGGTGCTGGACGCCGACGGCGCCATCGGCAGCCTCTATCCCACGGACGGCATCCCCTATACGGTCGTCATCGCCCCGGACGGGACCATCTCGGACACGTCTCTGGGGGCGGGCACGGCGGAGGTCATGATAGAGGAGTACAGCGCCATGATCGACGCGGCGCTGGGATAAGGCTGTGTCTCTCCGGCTGGATGCATTTGCGGTCCAAAACGCTATAAAATCCACAAATACTACACGGCTGGCTCGATATGGGCCAGCCGTGTAACAGTATAAGTTGAGAATGGATTTACAGCGTTTCCGTTACGCGCTTTTTGCGCCTGCCGGTGTTGTCGGAGCCCCGTATCTCCTCATGGTAGAAATAGTCCACGATGACGGGGTGACCCTGTGGGACCCGCCCATATGGCATTTCATTGTCTACGAAGGGGCAGTCGTATCTCTCCGCCATTTCCTCTGCTTTCTTCTCCAGCATTTGAAAATAGCTGCGGTCATGCCTGTTATATATTTCGTCGTACAGCGGCACAAGCTCCGGACGCTTTTCCGCGATATAGTCCATGATGGTCTTTTTGAACCCGCCCCGCAGATTCAGGTTCTCCAGCCAGAACAGGTCGCACTGATCCTTGACCTGCTCAAATATCGCCTCAAAGTCTGTGATCCCCGGAAAGACGGGGGACACGAAGCAGACGGTACGTATACCGGCGTCGTAGACCTGCTTCATGGCGGCGATACGACGCTCGATGCTGACGGCGCTGTCCATGTCGTCCTTGAAGCTCTCGTCCAGCGTGTTGACCGACCAGGACACCGTCACCTGTCCCAGATCCTTCAAAAGGTCGATGTCCCGGAGGACCAGATCGGATTTCGTGCAGATCAGGATGTCCGCGCCGCTGCCCCGAAGCTGTTCAAGGAGTCTACGGGTGGCCCCGAATATCTCCTCCTGGGGGTTGTAGCCGTCGGTCACCGAGCCGATCACCACCCGCTGCCCGGCGTACTTTTTCGGGTTTTTGATCTCCGGCCAGTGCTTCACATCCAGGAACGTCCCCCATTCCTCCGTGTGGCCGGTGAAGCGCTTCATAAACGAGGCGTAGCAGTACCTGCACCCGTGGGTGCAGCCCACGTAGGGATTGACGGAGTATCCGCCCACCGGGAGGCTGGACTTCGTCATAATGTTTTTCGTATCCACATCGGCGATGAGAATACCGTTATCCGTCATTTGCGCCATTTTCTCTGCTCCTCCAAAACCTTGTTGTAAGCGTCGGGCAGTTCCTGCACGGGAGCATTCTCGCCCATGATGGGGGCCAGGTCCTCCTTCCAAAACACCGGGATATGAAGCGCGTGGGCCAGCTCCGTCAGGGAATACACCCATTCCGGCGCTGTTCGGACTTTCCGGCTCATTGGGCCGGTCATGGTGCCGATGACCACCCAGTCTATGCCTCTGAGATCCACTTGGCCGGGATCGTCGAACAGCGGCTCGAAGGTCACATGATAATGCCTGGCCCGCACATTTTCCCGGAGCGCGTCGATCCGCCAGAGCTCCGACCTTCTTGTGACCGTCACGCCGAACCAGGCGTTTTCCAGGTCCGTGTCGATGTCCAGCAGGTCCGGCCGCTTGGAAAGAAACAGAAACTGGTGCTGGGGATTTTCCGCCATCTTGGCGAATACCTGTTCCCGCCACGCCGGGTCCCATCCAGCCAGGTCGCTCATGCCGGTCAGGAGAAAATTCTGCGGTTTTTCCTTCTCCATCAGCCGCAGCTTACCCGGAAAGAACTCCGGCCTGGAAAAATCGTCGATCATATGGTATCGCTTGACGTTGTTCCGGGCATAGCAGTAGGGACAGCCGACCGTGCAGCCGATCACCAGATTCATATTCTGTATCTGGTCCTTGATACAGACGTACATATTATCCATGGCAGGAATGGCCGCCGCAGGTGTGCCCGCCGCAGCCGTGGGCGCCTGTGCCGTGCTCGTGGTCATGGTGGTCGCAGTGTACGTTCGCATCATAGCCCAGCGTGCCGGCCAGCAGCGCGGCCACGGCCTCGTCCGCGGCGCCCTGGACGCCGCCGTAAAGCCGGATGCCTGCCTTTTGGCGGTAGGTGTCGATGATGTCCTGCAAAGTGATGGCGCTCATACGGTCCTCCGCAGCCCTCTGTATCTCGTCGTAATAGTCCCGCAGGGCCAGCTGGATGTTCACGCCCACGCCGCAGTCGGGATTGGTGTGGGTATCCTGGTGCAGGATGGGCTTGTTCCCCTCGATGGCCCGGTAAACGTCCAGCAGGGAGATGTCACCGGGCTCTCTGGCAAGGGCGGGGCGGGGGTGGCCCTTCACGCTGGCCAAAAGCCCGGCCTTTCGCAGAGCGCTCATCAGCTGCCGGATATAGGCGGGGTTGGTCTGCACGCTCTCGGCGATCCGCTCGCTGGTGAGGGCCGCGCCCGGGTGGAGGGCGAGAAAGGCCAGCACATGCACCGCGTCGCTGAGCTTGGTGGAGTATTTCAAAGCCGTCACCCTTTCTCTCCGGATGTTATTTTTATTATAACAGCATATTGACAGAAACACAAGGCCGTGCTATGCTTTTGCTGTAAAATAAAAAATAACAGCAAATGAAAGGCGCGATCGCTGTGAGCTACTATGATAATATGGTCATGCAGGCGCAGATGAAGTATTCCATGTATTACGACACCTACGCCGCCGGGCGCACCCCCTACCGGCTTTCCACCCGGCCGCCGCTGCCCTACGAGGAGCAGATCGGGCGGCTGGTGGAGGAGATCGCCGCAGCGGACTGCGTGCTGGTGGGCGGGGGCTCCGGCCTGTCCGCCGCCGGGGGCGGGGATTTCTATTACGAGGACAACGAGTCCTATCGGAAGTATTTTGGGAAGTATGCCCAGAAGTATCACTTTAAGGGCGCCTTCGCCGGCATGATGCATCCCTGGGCCAGCCGGGAGGAGTTCTGGGGGTATCTTGCTACGTTCCTGCACACTACCCAGACCGCTCCCGTCCGCAGGCCCTATCTGGATCTGGATACGCTTCTGCGGGGCAAGGACTTCTTCGTCCTCACCACCAACCAGGACACCCAGTTCGTCAAGCTCTATCCGGAGGACAAGGTGGCGGAGATCCAGGGCGACCACCGCTTCTTCCAGTGCGCGGCCTGCTGTACGGACGACACATGGGACGCGGTGGAGCCGGTGCGGCAGATGGTCGCCGCCATGGGAGAGAGCACCGCCGTGCCCCGGGGCATGGTGCCCCGCTGTCCCCACTGCGGCGGCGAGGCGTTCCCCTGGGTGCGGGGTTACGGCAATTTCCTGCAGGGGAAGAAGTATGACGAGCAATATGAAAAGGTCTCCCGGTATATCCTGGCCCACAAGGAGGATCGCATCCTGTTCCTGGAGCTGGGCGTGGGCCGCCTCACGCCCATGTTCATCCAGGAGCCCTTCTGGAACCTGACGCTGGCGTTCCCCAGGGCCCGGTATATCGCCGTCAACGACAAGTATAACTATCTGCCGGCGCAGATCGAGGACAAGGGCATGGTGATCGTGGCCGACATCGCCGACGTGCTGCGTGACGCGGTGGCGGCAAAAGGGAAGGAGTGAGCGTTATGGACCTGGCGCCTGTTGCGGGGAAGATAAGGCAGGCGGACGCCATCCTGATCGGGGCCAGCAACGGCCTGTCCATCACGGAGGGGCTGCACCTGTTTGCGGACAACGGGGCGTTTGAATACCTGTTCGGGGACTTCAGGCAAAAATACGGCCTGCGGTGCATCCTGCAGGGAGCCGGGGCCCGCTGGCCCTCCGAGGAGGAGAAATGGGCCTTCTGGAGCCGCCTCATCCACCACTACTGCGGGCAGTATGAACCCACCCAGGTCATGGAGGACCTGAAGGCCATCGTGGGCGGGAAGGATTATTTCATCGTGACCTCCAACGGGGAGGGACATTTTGAGATGAGCGGCTTTGCCCCGGAGAAGATATATGAGATCGAGGGGAACTGGCTGACCATGCAGTGCGCTGCCGCCTGTCACGACACGCTCTATCCCACCCTGGAGCTGGCGGAAACGCTGGCGGCGTCAGAGCGGGACGGCAGGGTCCCCACAGAGCTGGTGCCCCGCTGTCCCCGCTGCGGCGGACCCATGCGCGTGCACATGGTGGGGGAGAACTACATCCCGGACGATGCCGCACGGGAGAGGTTTGAGGCGTTCCTTGAAGAATACCACGGAAAGAAGCTGGTGGTGCTGGAGCTGGGGATCGGCTGGCGCAATCAGCTTATCAAGGCGCCGCTCATGGAACTGGCGGCCCGGGAGCCGGAGGCGGTCTACGTGACCGTCAACCTGGGCGAGGTCTATATCGCCGAGGACATCCGGGAGAAGTCCTTTGGCCTGGACGGGCCGCTGAGCGATGTGCTGTCGGCCCTGCGAGAGGCATGCGGAGCATGAACCTGCCGGAAACTGTCCGCAGGGACTATGAGAAGTGGTGCGCCTTCCTGGGGGAACAGGTGACATTTTCCCTGAAAAACACAGAAAAGCACACGAAGGACCACTGTGCCCGGGTGCTGCTGTACGCGCTGCTGATCGCGGAGAAGATGGACCTGCCCCGAAGCGAGCGGGAGGTGCTGTGCGCCGCGGCGGTGTTCCACGACTCCCGCCGGCAGGACGACTGGCTGGATGTGGGCCACGGCCGCCGGGCGGCGGACTATTACCGGGACTTTTGCCGGACGGGCGGGCTTGCCTGTGACGAGCGGGTATATCAGATCATGGCCTGGCACGACCGGCCCGGCGCCGAAGGCGAGGCGGCCATGGGCGAACTGGAAAACGGCGTGCTGCTCTACCGCATATTCAAGGACGCGGACGGTCTGGACCGGTATCGGCTGGGTCCCAACGCCCTGGATGTGGACCGGTTGAGAACGGCGGAGGCACGCAGCCTGACCGGCCTTGCCCGGCAGCTCGTGCGGGAGGGTCCAAAATCGAACTGACGACCGCCTAAAAAAGCAATGCAACGCTCCTTGCCGGAGCGGTTCAGTGTTAGATCCTCCTTGCGGTGACCATAGAAGAAACTAAAGATGCGGTACACGCAGCACCGAGGTCTGGCCCGGGTGACGAACTGGGTGAGGCTGAAGTTTGCTGCGATGAATCTGAAAAAGCTGGCGGTATGGAGTAGGGGAAAGCCCTGCTTTTCCCATATCTTCTGGTTATTTCATGCCTTTATGCAAAAACGGGCCGTTTTTCGCTCCCTGAAAACGGCTCGTTCTTTGACAGTCTGGCCTCCGGCTTCGCCGGAGGTCTTGACTGGAGGCGAGGACATGGCGCACGAAATACCCTCGCCATAAGGTGTCCTCCCACGTCAGTTTTGGAGATTCAAAATCTATCCGTGCGGATTTTACACGGCTGCACCAATTTTTTGCGACTGCCGTGTAAAACGATGATATGAGCAGGCTCTTGCAGCGGGAAGGAGGCACCTTTGGAGATTGTCAAGAAATTTCGGGACATTGGGGTTGACCTTTTGTTGTAAAGTGACATTGACAATCAACGATGTAACAAATTAAAATATTATATAATTAGCGGACGAAAATGCCGCTGCATATTTCAATTGGAGGATAGACAATGAAGAAGTTTATCGCGCTCGTTATGGCTCTGGCGATGGCCCTGTCCATGGGCATCCCGGCCATGGCCGCCGAGGGCACCGATCTGAACGTGATGATCGAGACCCCCGTGGAGTCCCTGGACCCCCAGATCGCCACTGACGGTACCTCCTTCGAGGTCATCGCCGGCTACACCGACGGCCTGACCCAGATGGACGCCGAGGGCGGCGCCATCCCCGCCATCGCCGAGAGCTGGGATATCTCCGACGACGGCACCGTGTACACCTTCCATCTGCGTGAGGACGCCGTTTGGAGCAACGGCGAGCCCGTCACCGCCGCCGACTTCGTGTTCGGCTGGCAGCGCGCCGTGGACCCCGCCAACGCCTCTGAGTACTCCTACATGCTCAGCGACATCGGCCAGGTCGTCAACGCCGCCGAGATCATCGCCGGCGAGAAGGACGTGTCCGAGCTGGGTGTCAAGGCTGTGGACGACAAGACCCTGGAAGTGACCCTGAACGTTCCCGTCAGCTACTTCCTGAGCCTGATGTACTTCCCCACCTACTACCCCGTGAACCAGGCGTTCTTTGAGTCCGTGGGCGACACCTTTGGCACCAGCCCCGAGACCGTGCTCTCCAACGGCGCGTTCATCCTGGACAGCTATGAGCCCGCCGCCACCGCCTTCCACATGACCAAGAACCCCGACTACTACAACGCCGACAGCGTGCAGATCTCCGGCGTCAGCTATCAGCTGATCCAGGACTCCCAGCAGGCCCTCATGAGCTACCAGACCGGCGCGCTTGACACCGTGCTGGTCAACGGCGAGCAGGTGGAGCAGGTCAAGGACGATCCCTCCTTCCTGACCGTGGGCGCCGGCTACCTGTGGTATGTCAGCCCCAACATCAAGGGCGTGCCTGAACTGGCCAACCTGAACGTCCGTATGGCCCTTACTTACGCCATCGACCGCGCGGCCATCACCGAGAGCGTGCTGATGGACGGCTCCATCCCCACCTACACCGCCGTGCCTCTGCAGTTCGCCACCGGCCCCGACGGCTCCGACTTCTCCGGCGACCAGACCCTGTTCGCTGACTACTGCGCCGACGACGCCGAGAAGGCCGCCGAGTACTGGGCTGCCGGCCTGGAAGAGCTGGGCATCGACTCCCTGGAGCTGGACATGGTCGTGGACGCGGACGACGCCCCCCAGAAGGTGGCCGCCGTGCTGAAGGAGCAGTGGGAGACCACCCTGCCCGGCCTGACCGTGAACCTGACCGTGGAGCCCAAGAAGCAGCGCGTCGAGGATATGCAGAACGGCGCCTTTGAGCTTGGCCTGACCCGCTGGGGCCCCGACTATGCCGATCCTATGACCTATCTGGGCATGTGGGTCACCGACAACGCCAACAACTACGGCTTCTGGAGCAACGAGGAGTATGACGCCATCATCGACGAGTGCACCACCGGCGATTTGTGCACCGACCCCGAGGGCCGCTGGGCCGCGCTCTATGACGCCGAGGAACTGGTGATGGCCGACGCCGTCATCTTCCCGCTGTACACCCAGGCCAACGCGGAGATGATCGCTGCCAACGTCACCGGCATCGAGCATCACCCCTGCGCCCTGAACCGCGTGTTCAAGAACGTGGTCAAGGGCTGAAGTCTGGACCCCAAGCATTGACCCTGGCCGCGCCGAAGCGCAAAACTTTGGCGCGGCCTTTCCATTATCGAGGAGGCTACCGTGAAGAAGTACACGCTCAAACGGCTGCTGACGAGCCTATTCACACTGCTGGCGATATTGCTGGTGCTGTTCATCCTGATGCAGCTCATGCCCGGCTCTCCCTTCAACGACGAGAAGCTGAACGATGACCAGCGGGCCGCGCTGTACGCCAAGTACGGACTGGACCAGCCGGTGCTGGTGCAGTTTTTCCGCTATGTGGGGAACATGCTCAAGGGCGACTACGGCGTCAGCTACAACATCTCCAAGAACACGCCCATCTCCCAGCTCATCCAGACCCGCCTGCCCATCTCCATCGGCATCGGCGGCGCGGCTGTGGCCCTGGGGGCCGTGATGGGGCTGATACTGGGCCTCATCGCCGCGCTGAAGCACGGCACGTTCTGGGATACCATCGCCACCATCATCTCCGTCATCGGCGTGTCTGTGCCCTCCTATGTGTTCGCCCTGGGCCTTTCCTACACGCTGGGCTTCCGCATGCAGTGGTTCCCCATGCTCTACAACGCCCAGCTGGCCACCCAGTCCAGCGTCCTTCCAAGCATCGCCCTTTCCATGTTCACCATGGCCTCCATAGCCCGGTTCACCCGCACGGAGATGCTGGAGGTGCTGGACAGTGACTATATGCTCCTGGCCGAGAGCAAGGGCATCTCCGGCCCGGCGCTCATCTTCCGCCATGCCCTTCGCAACGCGCTCATCCCCATCATCACCGTGCTGGCCCCCCTGATCGTGGACCTGATGACCGGCTCGCTGGTGGTGGAGAAGATCTTCGCCATCCCCGGCGTGGGCAGCCTGCTTGTCAACGCCATCCAATCCAACGACTATAACGTGGTCATCTCTCTGAGTTTTATCTACTCAGCTATGTATATCGGCATCATGCTGGTGGTGGACATCCTCTATGGCGTCATCGACCCCCGCATCCGGCTGGCAAAGGAGGGCGACTGAAATGGCAAAAACAAAGACCCCTGCCATGGCCGCCGTGCCCTATGTGCCCGTGGCGGAGGATTTCGTGCTGAAAAACGCCTCCGGGGAGCTGGCGTTAGACGCCAACTTCGCCTCCCAGAGCTTCTGGAAGGACGTGCTCATCCGCTTCTTCCGGAAAAAGAGCGCCGTCATCGGCATGCTGCTCATCATCATTATTACGCTGCTGGCCATCGTGGGCCCGGGCATGAACGCCTATACCTACTCCGGCCAGACCCTGTCGGAGAAGAACCTGGCGCCCCGTGTGGCGGCGCTGGAGAAGTTCGGCATCTTTGACGGCAGCGAGACCATGCGCACCACCACCGGGTCCAAGACCGTAAACAACTACGTGGATAAGGGCCTGGAGGACGTGTATTACTGGTTCGGCAGCGACAACTTCGGCCGGGACATCTGGACCCGCACATGGTCCGGCACCCGGGTCAGCCTCATCATCGCCGCCGCCGCGACCCTCATCGACATGATCATCGGCATGAGCTACGGCCTCATTTCCGGCTACTTCGGCGGCAAGGTGGATATGCTCATGCAGCGGTTTTTGGAGATCATGAACGGCATCCCCAGGCTCGTCATCGTGACGTTGCTGCTGCTGGTGCTGGAGCCGGGCATGCTCACCATCATCTTCGCTCTGATGCTCACCGAGTGGGTGGGCATGAGCCGCATCGCCCGGGCGGAGATGCTGAAACTGAAAGAGCAGGAGTTCGTCCTGGCCTCCCGGACCCTGGGCGCGGGCAAGTTCTTCATCATCTTCAAGGAGATACTGCCTAACATCATCGGGCCCATCATCACCCAGGTGATGTTCTCCATCCCCACCGCCATCTTCACAGAGGCCTTCCTGAGCTTCGTGGGCCTGGGCATCCCTGTGCCCCGGTGCTCTCTGGGCTCGCTGATCTCCGACGGCTACAACAGCTTCACCACCCACCCCTTCCAGATCGTCCCGCCGGTGGTGGTCATGGCCCTTTTGATGTTCAGCTTCAACCTGGTGGCCGACGGCCTGCGGGAGGCTCTGGACCCCAAGATGAAGGAAGTGTGAGGCCGCCATGGAAGAGAAAGAAAAGATCATCGATATAAAGGACCTGGACATCTCCTTCAAAACCACCGCGGGCGTGGTCCATGCCATACGGGGCGTGGACATCGACCTTTACAAGGGCGAGACCGTGGCGATCGTGGGTGAGTCCGGCTCGGGCAAGTCCGTGACCATGAAGGCGGCCATGGGCATTCTGGCCAGCAACGCCACGGTGAACAGCGGGACGATCCAGTTCAACTATCACCACCTGGCGGACGGCTCGCCCGCCAGCGTGGATATCCTGAAGCAGGATAAAAAGTGGATACGCAGCCACATCAACGGCCGGCGCATCGCCATGGTGTTCCAGGACCCCATGACCAGCCTGGACCCTACCATGCCCATCGGCAAGCAGATCATGGAGGGAATGATCTGGCACTACAAGACCCCCAAGGCGGAGGCACGGGCCAAGGCTATCGACCTGCTGCGGGAGGTGGGCATAGACGACCCGGAAAAGCGGATGAAGAACTACCCCCACCAGCTCTCCGGCGGCATGCGCCAGCGGGTGGTCATCGCCATCGCCCTCAGCTGTGACCCGGACCTTCTCATCTGCGACGAGCCCACCACGGCTCTGGACGTGACCATCCAGGCCAAGATCATCGAGCTTATCCGCCGGCTCCAGAAGGAGCGGGGCATCTCCGTCATCTATATCACCCATGACCTGGGCGTGGTGGCGAAGGTGGCGGACTACGTAAACGTAATGTACGCGGGCAAGATCGTGGAGAAGGGGACCATCAACGAGATATTCTACGACCCCCGCCACCCCTACACCTGGGGCCTGCTGTCCGCCATGCCGGACCTGGAGACGGCGGACGAGCGGCTCTACACTATCCCCGGCTCCCCGCCGAACCTTCTCTATGAGAAGTCCGGCGACGCTTTCTCCCCGCGGAATCGGTATGCTTTGGCGGTGGACGACAAGGCGGAGCCGCCCATGTTCAAGATCACAGACACCCATTACGCGGCAACGTGGCTTCTGGACTCCCGGGCTCCCAAGGTGGAGATGCCCGAGGAGCTGAAGGCGCGTATCCAGCGGATGAAGGAGGAGGCGAGCAAGCATGGCGGCGAACTATAACGGTGAACCTCTCCTGCGGGTGGAGGGCCTGAAGCAGTACTTTCATGTGAGCCGCACCTTCACCGTGAAGGCCGTGGAGAATGTGGACTTCGTCATCTACCCCGGTGAGACCTACGGCCTGGTGGGGGAGTCCGGCTCGGGCAAATCCACCATCGGCCGCAGCGTCATACGCCTGTACGACCCCACCGCCGGCACTATCCGCTTTAACGGCATGGATATCTCCGGAAAGATGAAGGCGGCGGATCAGGAGGCCCTGCGGACCCAAATGCAGATGATATTCCAGGACCCCATGGCCTCCCTGAATCCCCGGAAGAAGGTGGAGGATATCATCGCCGAGGGTCTGGATATCCACCATGTGTGCAAGAGCGGCGCGGAGCGCTCCGAGATGGTCCGGGCCATCCTGGCCAAGGTGGGCCTGGCCCCGGAGCACGCGGGCCGGTACCCCCACCAGTTCTCCGGCGGACAGCGGCAGCGGGTGGGCATCGCCCGGGCTCTGGTCATGAACCCCAAGCTCATCATCGCCGACGAGTGCATCTCGGCCCTGGACGTGTCCATCCAGGCGCAGGTGGTGAACCTGATGAAGGACATCCAGGAGGAGACGGGCACGGCGTATCTCTTCATTGCCCACGACCTCTCTATGGTCAAGTATATCTCCGACCGCATCGGGGTGCTCCATCTGGGCCATCTGCTGGAGACGGGCACTACGGACGAGATATTCGCCCACCCGGTCCACCCCTATACCCGGAGCCTTCTCTCCGCCATCCCGACGCCCAACCCGGTGGTGGAGAAACAGCGTGTGGCGGAGAGCTATGACTACAAAACCTCCGGCATCGACTATGACAAGGGCACCAACCACCTGGTGGAGGGCACCCACTACGTCAAGTGTACCGACGAGGAGTTCGCCTCCTGGGTCTGAAAAAACATATGAGACAGCCTCCGGGCGCAATGAACTGTACCGGCTTTCGTATTCGGCTGCGGCTCATTCTACCCCAATAGCGCAGCCAAGCGCGCCGGCGTGATACTCGTCCGCCATCCTCGGTGTCATTTGCAAAGTCAGTAAAAAGATCGCCCGGTCAGAGAATGCTCTGGCCGGGCTTTTTGCTGGGTATAAGAAGGGAGAGAGTTATGATCGCTTCGCTGGGACCAGCTTGTACTTCAGCCAGCCCACCACGAAGAATACGACGGAGGGTACGACCCGGGCAAAGCCCATGGAGGCAAAGGGAAACCAGCCAGTGAGCATGGACACACCGGGCACGCCCAGCGCGCTCAGCCCGTCGATAGCGCCGTAGACCAGCGCCGCCAGCACACTGTACTTGTGTACGCACCCTGGTTGTGGCAGAGTTTACCCATCAGGGCCACGACAGTGACCACGATGCCCGCCGGGAACACCGTCAGGAAAGCAGGGCCCGCGAAGTTGATGATATTCTCCACGCCGAAGGAGCCCACTACCGCGCCGATGACACAGATGCCGGCGGTAGCGGCGTTATAGGAAACAAGGTAACTTTACAAACACAGGAACCCTTCCGTCTGGCGTGGAGCCGATCCATGCCGGTCCCTCAAACTCCTCACCCGTGAAGTAATCCCTCCATCTGCCCGCCGGCAGATAAACGGCCCGGGATAACGCATTCTCTTCCAGAAGCGGCGCAATCAGAAGCTCGTCGCCCAGCATATATTCATCATCGCATAGGACCGCCTTTTCATCCTCCGGCCATCCATATGCCAGGGGACGGAGCATCGGGCAGCTCTCGGCAGCGCACTTGCATGCCTGTTCCCACAGATAGGGCCTCAGTGCCTCGCGCAGTTTGTGCCAATAACGCATTTCATCTAAAAACTCTGGGGCGGCATAGGCTTCCGCCATATTCCACGGGCTGCGCTCATTGTTTCCCTCTCCGCCGGGCATCAGCTCCCGGAACTGTCCGCCGTCCGGCTCAGAGTGCCACTGCATGATAGGGCAAAAGCATGCCATCTGGGTCGCCCGCCGGTATAGGTCCAACGACGGCAGCGGGCCGGCAAATCCGGCCAGGTCAAAGCCCCAGAAGAGGATGCCCGTCGCGGCCGCGGAAAGTCCTGCCCGGAGCACGCTGCGCAATTCGCAGTTTTTGGACTGCTGGTCCCCTGCCCAGTGGATGGGCGCGGTGTGCTGCCCCGCGTATCCGGCCCGGCTGAAGATCACTCTCTCCGGGCCGACAAAATCCCTGTAACGCTCCGCGTAGTCACGCGCATAGCGGTTGACGCCCGTTCTTCCGTCGGTCCCGTCATAGAATCGGGCTTCCGGAGAGTAGATGAACTCCCCGCCGTCCGTCTTGAATCCGTCCACGCCCATATCCAACAGGTACCGGCGCTTGGAAAACCAGTTGTCCACCGTTTCCGGGTTTGTGAAATCCGGTACCATGGACCCGGAAAACCAATTCCCCTCCGGGATGACGTAGGGGCTCCCGTCCGGCATAGTTACGCACAGCCTCCGGCGCACGGCGTCCTCCCGGTCCAGGTCGTTTTGAGGATCTCTGACCTCGTCCGGCCCCTGCTTTTTATAGACCGGCACCTGCCACAGGAGCAGCTTCAGGCCCTTTTCATGCAGGGAGCGGATCATGCCCACCGGGTCGGGCCAGGGGCTGCCGGAGAAGTCAAAGTCCTCCAGGGACAAGGCCTTTCCATCCGGAACAGGCGTATATTTTGCCCCGTTCCAGGTGTAGAAGGTAGCCTCGTCACTCCACGCCTCCAGCACCACGACGGATGCCGGAAAGTCATATCTCTCCAGCTTTTCCGTCAGCGCCTCCACGTCCTTTTGGCACTTCCAGCGGTTGGCGGACACCCACACGCCGAAGGCCCATTCCGGCGGCAGCGCAGCCGGCCCAAACAGTCCCATGTACTCCCGGATCATCTCAGCAGGCGTACCGGCAAAAGCTACGGCGTCCGAATTTTCCGGCAGCGAGACGGTGACGGCGGTCTCTCCAAAGGCGAACTCCGTCACCTCACAGGTGTCGATGTAGAGGCCGAAGCCGGTATCTGTCCAGAAAAACGGCGCGGGACAGTAGGACTTATCGCCCTGGAAACAGAATTTTTCCTGCACCCGGCATGTGACTGTCCTGCCTTTCAGGTTCAAAGCGTCATATCTCTCTCCCATGCCGAATGCCGCCAGATAAGCAAGGCTGACTGTCAGCTTCCCGCCGTCACGCGCTACGACGACCTCCCCGCCGGGATACGGCAGGGAGATCGTCTTTGTATCATGGGGTAATCTGGTCATAGCATGTTCATCCTTTGATGCCGCCGGCCATCATGCCGTACTGGAAGCTGCGCTGGGCCAGAATATAAATGATGATGATCGGGATCATGGAGATAAGGCTGCCGGCCATCAGCAGGGCGTACTGGGGGTTATACTGTCCGGTCAGCGTAGCCAGGGCGATGGGGAGGGTCATCTTGCTTCGGTCTGTCAGCATCAGCAGCGGCCAGAGATAGTCGTTCCAGGATTCCATAAACGTGGTCACCATCAGTGTGGCCAGGGTGGGCTTGCACATGGGCAGGGCGACATTCCGGAACACCTGGAACGTGTTGGCTCCGTCGATACGTGCCGCGTCCAGGAAATCCTGTGGGATGGTGCGCATCTGCTGGACCAGCATGAACACGGCGAAGGGCCGGAACAGAGAAGGCATTATCACGCTGGAATAGCTGTTGATGAGACCCAGCCGATTCATCACCACAAACAGGGGTATCATGGTCACCTGTGTGGGTATCATCATCGTGGCCAGGTATACTTTCAGCAGCGGGTCGTTGCCGCGAAAGTGTATTTTGGTGAAGGCGAAGGCCGCCATGGAAGAGGACAGCAGTGTGATGCCGGTATAGGCCACCGCGATAAACAGGCTGTTTCCCACCGTTCGGGCAAAGGAAAAGGTGGTGAACACATCCACATACGCCTGCAGCGTTGGCTCCTCCGGTATCCACTGGATGGGGATGGTCATGACCGCGCCCTGCGTCTTGAGGGATGTGGAGATCATCCACAGAAATGGGATCATGGATATCACGGCAATGACTGCCGAGACCACATAATATCCCGTAGAGCTCAGCTTTTTCTTAAGAATCATAATGCACCCACCTCTTCTGCGCCTTCATTTGGATAGCCGTGCAGGTCATGATGATCACAAACAGTATCCAGGAGAAGGCGGCGGCGTAGCCCATGCGGAAGTAGCGGAAGCCGTATTTATAAATGCGCTCCACCATGACCTGGGTCGCCCCATAAGGTCCGCCGTCCGTCATGATCATGATCTGCGGGAACAGCTGGAAGGCGTTGATGAGACTGACGATCAGCACATAGAAAATGGCCGGTGTCATCAGCGGCAGTGTTATGCGCATGAACTTTGTCCAGGCGCCCGCTCCGTCCAGGGACGCCGCCTCATAATAGCTCTTGTTGATGTCCACCATGCCGGACAGAAGGATAAGGCCAAAGAACCCCATGTCCTTCCAGATCGAGACCAGCACGATAGCGGGCATTGCCCATTTCGGGTCCAGCAGCCATCCGGGGCCTTTGATGCCAAAGAGCGAGAGGATATTGTTCACCGCGCCATACTGCGGGGAGAGCATGGTGGTCCAAATCAGCGATGCGGCCACCCAGGAGGTGAGCACCGGGAGGTAGTAGATCACCCGAAAGACCAGTACACCTCGGTGCTCCCGGCTGAGCAAAAAGGCGACCATCAGGCTCATGACCAGCATTCCAGGTATATAGAGCACGATATAAGTGCCCGTATTCTTCAGCACCTGCCAGAACTCTCCGCCTGTCAAAATGGTTCTATAGTTATCCAGTCCTATGAAGTGTTCCCGGAAGAAGCCAGGAGCGCCGATGCTGTCCAGTCCGTTCCAGTCTGTCAGGCTGATGCCCACGGAGATCAGCAGCGGGAGAAGCGAGAATATCATGAGCCCTATCAGACTTGGAAGAAGAAACGGTGACGCTCGCAGCAGCCCGTCGCGTCCAGGACCGTCATTTCGCTTTCGACGTTTCATTGATTTATCGCGCCTCCTATGGAGTTGTGTAAAGGGGGGCAGCAGAACGGACGAGCTTTGGCGCTTGCCGCCGAAGCGAGGGATGTAGCGCTTGCCCCGACGATGCGAGGACTTTTGCGAAGCAAAAGTATCGGCGTCATTAGCGGCTGTCAAAATCCTGTTTTGACAGCCGCAAGGGGGAGGAGCTGCGCCGCTCCTCCCCCTCGGTGTCTATGTGTCAGCCCAGATTGATGGCGCTCTCGCACTGGCTCTGCGCCTGATCCAGGGCCTCCTGTACCGTTATGGTACCGGAAGCGGCTGCGGACAGGCTCTCACCGATGAGGTCGCTCATCATGCTGTAATCCTCAATGACGGGAGGAACGACCAGGTAGTTGAGGGAATCGAACACAGCTTCCCGGTTGGCCGGGGGCGTGATGTCAAGATACCCAGCGAGGGTGTCCTGATCCTTGATGGCGGGCAGATCCCAGCCGGCCTCGATACGGATCTCGGCAGACTTGGGGCTGGAGGTCAGCCAAGTGATCCAAGTAGCGGCAGCGTCCTTGTGCTCGCTCTTGGCGTTGATGACGCAGGCGTTGGAGAAGAAGTGGGTGGCCTTCTGGACCTGGCCGGGCTCGACCGCCACATCCCAATCGAAGTCGCAGCCTTCCGTGAAAGTGTTGAAAGCCCAGATGCCGGTGGGGATCATACCCAGACGGCCGCTCATGAACAAATCCCAGTCACCGATGCCGCCCATCTGCACGTCGGTGGGCTGCACGTTGCTCACCAGCACACGGTCGGCCATCATCTGCGCCGCGGCCACGTTCTCAGGGGCGTTGATAGTGAACTCGGTCTTGTCCTCGTTGAGAAGGCTGCCGCCAAACTGCGCGGCGACCTTGTAGAATTCGTTATAGGTCAGAGGCTGATAATAGCCAAAGATGTCGTCACCCAGAGCGCGGATGGCCTCCGCGGCAGCCTGCAGGTCGTCCTGGGTCCAATCGGCGGTGGGATAGTCGACGCCGGCCTGGTCAAAGAGGTCCTTGTTGTAGAACAGGAGCACATTGGAGAAGTTGCCGGGCAGGCCATACTGCTTGCCGTCCACAGTGAAAGCGCTGAGAGCCGTATCATCCAGGCCGCTCAGGTCCACGCCCGTGATCTCCTCCAAAGCGCCGTTGTTGGCATAGGCGGCGAAGTTCTCGATGTTCAGCTCATAGCAATCGGGAGCGGTGCCGCCGGCAACACGGGTCTGCATGGTAGTGAAGTAATCGGCGGAAGCAATGGTCTCGATCTCGACCGTGATATTGGGATACTCCTCATGGAACGCCTCGTACATCTTCTGAAGCGTCTCCTCGTTTCCGCCGGAAGCGTTGAAGTTGGCGTAGGTGATGGTCACCTCTTCCGCGTCTTCACCCGCGGCGAAGGCACAGACGGAGCCGAGCATCGCCACCGCCAGCACCACAGCGAGCAGCGAAAAAAGCCTTGTTTTTCTCATTCGTTTTTCCTCCTTATTGAATGTTGATTTTATTGCTCTTTTCGCCTATAATGATTTTGGCAAAAAGAGTGGGCTTACTTCTTTTGCCGCGGTCTGCACAGGCTTTGACGAGGTGTGCGGACCGCCTTTTTTATTTCAGCTTTTTCACGGAGCCCCGTTCCACCAGTCCCAACTGCAGTATCTCCTCCTGCTTGGGGAGCGTCGGGTCCTCTATATGGCTCAGCAGCAGCTCCACCGCCTTCTGCCCCTTCCGGGAAATATCCTGGTGGATCGTGGTGAGGCCGGGCGTCAGGTACTGGGCGATCTCCAGATCGTCGAAGCCAATGACGGAATAGTCAGCCGGCACATACTTTCCAGCCTCAAAAAGCCCTTTGATCGCGCCGATGGCCAGAATATCCGCCGCCGCCACGATCCCAGTAACGGGAAGGTCGGCGCTCAACAGCTCTCCCGACAGCCGGATGCCCGCCGCATAGTCGATCTGCCCCTCGAAAACATATTCCTCCCGGAAGGGGAGATCGTATTCCTCCAGCGCCTGTCTGTAACCCAGCAGGCGTTTTTTCATAACGCCGTTCTCTTTCAGCTGTCCGGAGAAGAAGGCGATATGCTCATGGCCGCAGTCCAGTATGTATCGGGTCGCCAGGTAGCTGCCGTAGGCGTCGTCTATGCGGATGTTGTGATAATAGTGGTCGTTGCAGTAGCTGTCGATCAGCACGATGGGTATCTGGGTCTTTTTCATCTGCTGATAGAACTCGTCCGGATACATCCCGATCACGATGATGCCGTCCAGGTTTCTCTGTCGCGCCAGGGTCATATAGCTCTCGTTCGCGTCGGTGGCGGAGATGAGGATGTGGTATCCCCTCTGCCGGGCGTAATACTCGATGCTGCCCAGGATCTCGCTGTAAAAGCTGTTCTGGAACATGAGCCTGTCGCCTGGCTCTGTCTGAGGAACCACCACGCCGATGAGTTTGGAGTCTCTCATGCTCAGACCTCTGGCGTTCAGGTCAGGCACATAGTCCAGCGCCTCCACCGCCTCCATGATCCGAGCCTTCGTTTCCTCCGATATCGGGCGCTTCCCGCTCAGCGCGTAGGATACGGTCGCCGGTGTGACACCGGCAAACTGCGCCACATCTTTTAAAGTCGCCCGCGCCATCAGACCGCCTCCTCAAAGAATTTAATCGCTTAAACTACTTTCGATCTAATCATAAAGGCTGTTTACGCATTTGTCAACACCTGTTTTTATATTTTTCATAAATTTTTATTGACATGCGGCGATTTTATATTATACTTGAACTACTTGAAGTTGTTTAAACGCTTAACTTCTTATAGGAGAGGTATCCCTATGTACAAATATATCCCCACCGGAAATGAGATGGTCTCGCTTCCCGACCTGGACGCGGAGACCGCCGGTCTTGGAAGCGTCACCTTTCTGTCTATGGGCCACAAGGGCATGATCCGCATCGCGGGCGGAGAAGACCTGCCGCTCATCTCCCCCTGTATAGAAATGAATGGCCGGCAGCTGCCGCTGTGCGGCCTTATATGGACACGGGAGCACGACTGGATACCGACACTGCAGGCCAGGGCCGGCTCGCTGGCTGTGACCATGACGGTCCTGCCCCCCGTCGGCGAGAGGGGCTTTGCCCTGCGTCTGTCGCTGGCCGCACGGGAGAGCTGCTCTGTGTCCTGGGGACTGCACGGCTGCTGGGGCGGAAGCTGGCACTGTGTGAACGAGGATAAGCCTCTGGACGGGGTTGCCCGCTGCTATAAGAGCGGCTGGAACGACAGCCTCATCTTTGACTTCCGCTGCGGAGCTCCGCTGTTCGCATTCGCTCCTATGATGAGCCAGCCCTGCACAGCGACCCATGAAGAGCACAATGGGCAGATCTGTTATTCCCTTACCAAAAACGAGCGATTTGGCGCCGGTGAGACCCGGCAGATGATCTTCTATTGGGGCTTTGGCTTTGAGGAAGTGGCCGCCGCCACCAGCGCCAAGGAGATGCTCAGACGGGGCTGGGAATGGGAATATGCCAAGACCTCCGCCTGGCTGGACGCGCGGCGCGCCCAGTTGTCCACACCCAAGCTCACGGAACTTTACAATCTTAATCTCTTCTTCTGCATCTTCTTCGCCACCGGTGTGACCCTGGATACAGAGGAGCTCGTCGGCATCACCAGCCGCAGCACCCGGTACTATGTGAGCGCCGCCTACTGGGACCGGGACACACTGCTTTGGGCTTTCCCCGCCATTCTGGAGGCGGACAAAGCGCTGGCGCGGGAGATACTGTGCTACGTCTTTGGCCGCCAGCGCCGGAACATCGGCGTTCATTCCAGGTATATCGACGGCACAGTGCTGGAGCCAGGTTTCGAGCTGGATGAGCTGGTCGCTCCCATCATAGCCCTGGGATCCTATGTAAGGGACGCGGATGACCGGTCCATCCTTGCTGAGCCGGATACGCAAAATGCCATAGAACTGATCCTGCGCAGGCTTGACGATATGCGCCATCCGTCCATCCCGCTGTACGAGACCTTTCTCCAACCCACCGATGACGTGATCGTCTATCCCTATCTCACCTATGACAACGTATTGGTCTGGAAAGCTCTCTCAGCCCTGTCCGAATTGGCACCGGAGCGTTACGGCAGCCTCGCCGCAAAAGCGGCGGAGGTGAAGGCCGCCATATACGCGCACTGCGTATTCGCCGGCGCGGACGAAGCGCCCTATTTTGCCTGGTCTGTCGACCTGAACGGCGTACACAATGTTTATGACGAGCCGCCAGGCAGTCTGCAGCTTCTGCCCTATTATGGCTTCTGCGCCCCGGACGACCCCGTATGGGTCAACACGGTGAGCATGATACGCTCCCCGGATTATGAATACAGCTTCGCGGGCCGGAACATCGCCGAGATCGGCTGCGCGCATGCCCCCTACCCCTGGATACTCAGCTTGTGCAACAGCATGCTCTCCGGCCATGATGAGCAGGCGCTGAAAGAATTGGAAAGCATCGAGATGGACAACGGTATCGCCTGCGAAAGCGTGGACGCGGACACAGGCAGATGCGCTACAGGCGCCGCGTTCGCGACCTGCGCCGGTTTTTTGTGTCACAGTCTGAGGACCATCCACCGGGAGAATGAAAATGAGAGATGATTTGAACCTATCCTCCTGGCGTATCAGCGGCAGCGGCACCGTCTGGCATGACGACTTTCTGGAAAGCGTCTTCTTTCTCGGCAACGGCCGGATGGGAGTGCGCGGCTACCTTCCGGGAGAACCGGACAGGCGTCCCGTGCAGAAGGGTCTCTACCTGGCGGGGATATTCGGCGAGATAAAGCCCGGCATCACGGACTTTGTCAACCTCCCCACCCCCGTTTTTCAAGAGGTGTTCATAGATGGTCAGCTGGCGCGGCTGTCCTCCCCCATAGAGCGAACGCTGGATATGCGCTCGGCCGTATTTTCTGCCCAATACTCGCTCTCTGCCGCCGGTAAGCAGGTCCGGGTGGCCTATTCCCGCTTCTTCCCGAAGGAGCACCCTGCTCTGCTTCTGCAGCGCACCGTTCTCACGCCCCTGCAGGACGCGGAGATCAGATTCCGGAGCGCCATTATGGCCGACAGCCGCAACTGTCCCGTACCGGATGACCAGACCAAGACGAACACGGAGACGGTGCAGCTTTCCGCGTTGGAGTCCGTCGGGGAAACGGCGGGAGGCATCCTCTGCGCGTTCCGCATCCAGGGGACCGGACTTGCAGTACGGGAATCACTCAGCGTGAAAACCTCCGGCCCTGCAAAGACAAATGTCAGTGGGACATCGATCTTATGTATCTCGGCGGCTTCAAGCGGGACCGCCCTCACCGTCGACGACGCCGCCTGTATCCTGACCAGCCGGGACGTGGATGAGCGGCTGGCCCCTCTGCCCGATGACTGGGACTACGACGAACTGTTCAATGCCCATGCCATCGCCTGGGCGGAGACATGGAAACACTGCGACATGGCCAGTCCTTCTCTGCGCGCCGACCTGCAGGCAGGGCTCCGGTACAGTATGTTCCAGCTCATGGGAAGCTGCAGCAGCCATGACCCGACTGTCAGCATAGGCGCCCGCGGTCTGTCCCACGGGCGTTATAAGGGCTGTTATTTCTGGGACACGGATATGTTCATGTTCCCGTTCTTCCTGAAAAATGACCCCGCGGCAGCCCGCAGCCTTTGCCAGTACCGCGTCCGCTCCCTCCCCGCCGCCAAGGCCTACGCCGCGAGGATGAACGCCAGCGGGGCGCGTTATCCCTGGATGGCCTCCCTGGACGGGAGCGAACAGTGCGAGAGCTGGGACATCGGATGCAGCGAGGTGCATATCACAGCCGACGTGGCTTATATGCTGGGCCGGTACTGCGACGCCGTCAAAGACGAGGCGTTCTATCTGGAACAGGCCGCGCCGGTGTTCATTGAGACCGCCCGCTTCTGGTACAGCCGCTACACCTACCGCCCGGAAGCGGCCAGGGCCGACCTGATGTTCTGCAAGGGACCGGATGAATACTGCGGGATCACCAGCAACAACCTATATACCAACGTTCTCGTCCAGCACAATCTGGATCTGGCCCTTCGCGCCGCGGTGGACCTGAAAGAAAAAAGGCCGGCGCTGTACGCCAGCCTTCATATCACCGCGGAGGAAGTTGAAAAACTGCGCGTGCTGCGCGGCGTCATCCCGTGGCCCCGCGACCCCCGGACAGGCCGTCTGGCACAGGACGAGACATTCCATCTGCTGGAGCCGGTAGACGTCAGTTCCCTGAAAAAGGACGCCAGCGCCTGCTACCATAGCGTCTGCTTCGACCGTCTGCAGCGGTATAAGGTCATCAAGCAGGCGGATGTGCTTCTTTTGATGACCCGAATGCCGGAATGGTTCACGGAGGAAGAAAAGCGCGCTGCCTGGGAGGATTTTGAGCCTCTGTGTCTGCACGACTCCACCCTGAGCTTTGCCACGCACGCGCTGTTCGCCCTGCAAAACGGGATCGCGGACAAGGGCATGGCCTATCTGGAAAAGGCACTGCTGCTGGATCTGCGGGACGTCATGGGCAACACCGGCGAGGAGGGACTGCATCTGGCCTGCATGGGCGAGGCGTGGCAAGCCGCTATGGAGCTCACATGAGATATAAGGCAGTCATATTCGACCTGGACGGCGTGGTCTGTTATACAGACGAGTACCACTATGGGGCCTGGAAAACCCTGGCTGACAAGCTGGGCGTTCCCTTTGACCGGTCATTCAACGACCGGCTTCGGGGCGTTTCCCGAAAGGAGAGTCTGCGCCTGATCCTGGAGAGATATACCGGGCCTGCGCTGACTGACGCCGAACAGGATGCATTGGCGGAAGAAAAGAATACTCTCTATCGCCGGTTTCTGCATCAAATGACCCCTGCGGACCTTCCTCCGGAGGTCAAGCGGACTCTCGACGCTCTTCGGCAAGCGGGCTTCAAGCTGGCCATAGGTTCATCCAGCAAGAACACACCGCTCATACTGGCGCGCATTGGTCTGACGGGCTTCTTCGACGCAGTCGCCGACGGCAACTGCATCACTCGCTCCAAGCCGGACCCGGAGGTCTTTCTGACGGCCGCCGCCATGATGGGAGAAGAGCCTCAGCACTGCCTCGTGGTCGAGGACGCTGTATCCGGCGCGCAGGCCGGGCACGCAGGTGGCTTTTCCGTGGCCTGCGTCGGCGCTGCCGCACGAGACGGCGCCGGAGATTATAATATTTTGTCAATTATAGACCTCGTGGGGATATTGGAACAACTCTAACTGAGATTTCACATGGCAAAAGCCGAGGCAGGTCGAACACCTGCCTCGGCTTATGTATTCGGTTATTAATCATTCTAATCTCTTGTGCGACAAGGCCGACGACGAATACGGCGGCAAGCTGCCGGTTCATGTTCCTTGTCCGGCGATTTTCGGTATTCATCGTAAATCGGTTTTAACTGTCGGTATGTGGTGGTGTGCTTGATAAGCA
>CANQMO010000013.1 GCA_947624985.1 uncultured Oscillospiraceae bacterium
ATCTCCCATCCTTTTAATGGAGTAAGGGTCGATGAAGACTACATCGTTGATAGGCCGGAGGTGTAAGCGTGGTAACATGTTCAGCCGACCGGTACTAATAACCCGAGGGCTTGACCTATGCAATATGCAGACTCAAACCCCTTGCTTTTCCTTCATCCCTTCCATTGTTCAGTCTTCAGGGCGCATGCCCTGAACCAAGTTGGTGGCTATTACAGCGGGGGTCCACCCGTTCCCATTCCGAACACGGCAGTTAAGCCCGACTGTGCCGACGATACTTGTCTGGAGACGGACTGGAAAAATAGGTCGCTGCCAACATCGGGACCCGGAGTTGCAAAACTCCGGGTCCTTTCTTTATCTGTCAAGACGTGGTATAATGTCTGCTGGGAAGATCGGGAGTTAGAGTTTTTGACAGGTTTGTTCAACGCCATGTATGAGGAACTGCCAACACCAAAACCGGAAAAGAGGAAATAGGCAGCTTCCCATTTGTCGGGAGAAGGATCAGCGCGACAGATCGGGATTGATGGAGGAAAGAAAAATGCTGCGAACTAAACGTCTTTATTTACGAAACCTTCGTCAGACCGACTTGGACACAATGTTTGATTACCGCAACGACATTAAATGTAATCTTTATCAACGGTATGAAGATACAAGCAAGGAATACTTGCAGAAGTTTATCCAGGACTACGCCAATAGCACTTTTTTATCCAAAGAAGAAGAACAGCATTACGCTATAATGTGCAACAAAAACAGTGAAATGATAGGCGATATCAGCGTGTTTTTCTCTGAAAGCGACAACTGTTTTACACTTGGAATTACCATTGCGCCCCTGTTTCAAGAGCAAGGTTACGCTTATGAAATATTGGATGAATTGGTCAAGAAGATTCAAACTGATTATCCATCCATTGATATTGTTGCATTGATAGAGAAAGACAATTCAAAAAGCATCTCCTTGTTCAAAAAGCTAAGCTTTGCTGAGGAATGTTATGCAGAGTCGATTCAGTCTTATGTTTTTACGATATACGGAAAAGCGGACTGACAACTTCCTATTTGTCGGGAGAAGGAGCATGGGCACGTTTGAAGAGATATGGGATATCGTGCGGCGGATCCCGCCGGGGCGGGTGGCCACCTACGGGCAGGTCGCGTATCTGACAGGCCGGCCCCGGGGCGCCCGGCTGGTGGGTTACGCCATGGCCGCCTGTCCGGCGGAGAAAAACGTGCCCTGCCACCGGGTGGTGGACCGCTTCGGCGGCACCAAGCGTGCCTTTGACACCCACATGCCCGGCGGCCAGCGTTTTTTGCTGGAAAATGAGGGCGTTGTCTTTCGTCCGGACGGTACGGTGGACATGGACCGCTGCGCGTGGCGGCCGGAGCAGGAGCGAACATGAGCAATAAAAAGTCAAAGATCGAAAAGACCAATGTAATGCGGCTGCTGGAGCAGAAGAAGGCGGCCTACACGCCCCACTATTACGGGGACACGTCCGCGATCGGCGGCGCCGAGGTGGCGGCGGCACTGGGCCAGGACCCGGCCCGGGTGTTCAAAACGCTGGTGACCGTGGCCGGCAGCGGGGAACACTATGTGTTTCTGGTGCCGGTGGAAAAGGAACTGGACCTGAAAAAAGCCGCCAAAGCCGTGGGGGAAAAGAACATCGAGATGATCCGGTCCAGGGAGTTACTGCCCATCACCGGCTATGTCCACGGGGGCTGCTCCCCTATCGGCATGAAAAAGCCCTTCCGGACCGTGATCGACAGCACGGCGGCGGGGTTCGACGCCATCCTGTTCAGCGCCGGGAAGATCGGCTTTCAGGTGGAGACCGGCCTGACGGAGCTGCGAAAGGTCATCGATTTCGATCTGGGCGACCTGTGCGTCTGAAAACCATGCCGGTCGGAGACGCGGCATTTATCCGCAGTTGAGAGGATAAGCGAAATGAAAAAGTACGAACTTGCCATATTCGATCTGGACGGGACCATCCTCTATACGCTGGAGGACCTGAAAAACAGCCTGAACTACGCCCTGGCGGCCCGGGACTATCCCCCGCGGACGCTGGAGGAGGTGCGCCGGTTCGTGGGAAACGGGGTGCGGATGCTGGTGGAACGGGGTGCCCCGGCGGGGACGGCGCCGGCGGAGCTGGATCAGCTCTATGAGATCTTCCACCGGCACTACCACCAGCACGATCTGGACACCACCCGGCCCTATGAGGGGGTCCCGGAGCTATTGGAAAAGCTCAGGGCGGACGGGCTGCGCCTGGCGGTGGTCTCCAATAAGGTGGATTACGGGGTAAAGGACCTGTGCAGGCGGTTTTATCCGGGCGTGTTCGACGCGGCGCTAGGAGAACGGCCCGGCGTGGCGAAAAAGCCGGCCCCGGATCTGGTGAACGCCGTGCTGGAGGAGCTGGGCATTTCCCGGGAAAAGGCCGTCTATATCGGCGACTCGGAGGTGGACATCCAGACCGCCCGGAACGCGGGCATGGACGAGATCGTGGTCAGCTGGGGCTTTCGGACGGCGGAGGAGCTGGCTGCCCGGGAGCCGAAGCGTATGGTCCCCTCCCCCGCCGCTCTCTACGCGGCGCTGACAGAGTGAACGGAAATAAAGTAAGGCCGGGACCTTCGGGTCCCGGCCTTGCCATGTGGCCGCTCGATTCAGCCCAGTTTGACGGCGGTGCCGTAGGCGGTCACCTCGGCGGCGGACTGCATGATGGAGGAGGTGGTAAAGCGCACGCCCACTACGGCGTCCGCGCCCATATCGATGGCGTCCTGGCTCAGCCGTTGCAGAGCGATACGCCGGGCGTCCTCCAGCATTTCCGTGTAGCCGGTGATCTCGCCGCCTACGATGGTCTTCACGCTGGCCATGAAGTCCTTGCCCACATGTTTGGATGTGACCACGCTCCCGCTGACCAGGCCGAGGACCTGCACGATCACCTTGCCGGGGACCTGATCGATGGTGGAAAGCAGCATGATGAGATATCCTCCTGATATTGCTATGTTGATAATGATCATCGCAAGGCGAAAACGAAATCGCACGCCCGCAGCCGGGGCGTCAAGGTTCAGACCACTTCGGTATAGCTGCCCAGGTACCGGAAGGTCTCGCACATCTCCTCCAGGTCCGCCAGCAGCTGGATGAACCGGGGAGAATAGACGCTGGTCTCCAGATCGAAGTAGAACATGAACTCAAAATCCCGGTCCGGCAGGGGCCGGCTCTCCAGCTTCGTAAGGTTGACGCCCAGGGCGGTGATCCGGCTCATGACCTGGTACAGGGACCCGGGCCGGTGGGCCAGGGTCAGCATGACGCTGGTCCGGTCCGCGCCGGGGAAGATCTCCGGCTCCTTGCCGATACAGATGAAGCGGGTGTAATTGTTGCCCTTATCCTGCACGTCGGCGGCCAGGGTCTCCAGCCCGTAAAGGGCCCCGCAGGCGTGGGACGAGAGGGCCGCCACGTCCCGGCGGTCGGACTCCGCCACCCGCTTGGCGGCCACGGCGGTGTTTTCGCACACGGTCACCTTCACTCCGGGCATGCCCTTCAGGAATCCCGCGCACTGGGCGATGGCCTGCTCGTGGGAGAAGATCTCCTGGACATCCTCCCTTTTCACCCCGGGCCGGACCAGCAGGTTGTGGTCCACCTTGACCCGGACGGAGCGGACGATACTGAAATTATACTCCATCATCAGGTCGTAAATGCGGTTGACGGAGCCGGCGGTGCTGTTTTCCAGCGGCAGCACGCCGTACTGACAAAAGCCGTTGGCGATGGCGGAGAAAACCGCCTCGAAGCTCTTCACATAGGAGATACGGGCGTTGGCAAAGAGCTTGTCCGCCGCGATCTGGGCATAGGCGCCCTCCACCCCCTGACAGGCAACGGTGGCCGACTCGGGGAACAGGGACGGGGTGTTTTCAAGGCTTCTGGCAATGCGCTCGCCCAAGGCGCTGGGCCCGCGCAGCAAGGTGGCCAAATAGCTGTGGCTCACGTCCTGCATGGTGGAGTACACGACCCCGGCGTAGCCGGACAGGGCCTCCCCCGCCCCGTCCTGAAAGCGGGCCTGGGCCTCCCGCTGGCCGGCCAGATCCACCGGCACCAGTCCCTGCTCCTTCCGGGCCTGGGCCAGCGCCGCGGAAAGCTCCATCCGCCTGGCGAACAGAGCGCTCATCTGCCCGTCCACCTGGTTCAGTTGATCTCGTATAGTATCCAGTTCCATCGTTTTTCTGCCTTTCTGAGAAAAGGCGCGCTGCAGATCGCAGCGCGCCCACATGATAGGTCGGTGTTCAGTCGAACACGTTGATGACGTGCCGGGGGCAGACCTCCGCACAGTGGCCGCAGCGCTGGCACTTGCTCTGGTCGATCTTGGCCAGGAAGTTCTCGATGGTGATGGCGTCAGCGGGGCACTCCTTCTTGCACTTCATGCAGCCGATGCAGCCGAAGTCGCAGTACTTGGTGACGGCGGCGCCCTTGTCGGTGGAGTTGCAGCCCACAGCGTTGGTAGAGGCGGCCGGGACCTTGGTGATGAGTTTCTTGGGGCAGGTCTCGGCGCACTTCATGCAGCCGACGCACTTGGACCGGTCCACCTGGGCGATACCGTCCACCAGGTGCATGGCGTCGAAGGGGCAGGCCTTCACGCAGTCGCCAAAGCCAAGGCAGCCGGCGGGGCAGACGTTGGCGCCGTTCCCGCCGCCCAGACGGGTGGCGGCCAGGCAGGAGTCCAGGCCCTCATACTCAAACTTTTTCTTCGTGTGGCCGCAGGTGCCGGAGCAGCGGACGAACGCCACGCTGGCCTCGGCGGCGCCGGCGGACACGCCCATGATGTCGCCGATGGCGGCGGCAGCGGCGGCGCCGCCGGGCACGCAGCCGTTCACCGGGGCCTCGCCCTTGGCGACGGCGGCGGCGTAACCGTCACAGCCCGGATAGCCGCAGGCGCCGCAGTTGGCGCCGGCCAGCACCGCGCGGACGGCCTCTTCCTTGGGGTCCTTTTCTACATAGAACACCTTGCCGGCGATGACCAGCAGAACGCCAAACAGAAGGCCCAGCGCTCCCAAAATAACGATCGCGGAAACAACAGTCATGTCCAGCCCCTCCTTACAGGATCTTCATGCCGGAGAAGCCCATGAACGCCAGAGCGAACAGAGCCGCGGTCACGAGGCAGATGGCAAAGCCCTCGAAGGCCTTGGGATAATCCGCGAACTCAAGCCGCTCGCGGACGCTGGCGAACAGGACGATAGCCACCGTGAAGCCGAGGCCGCCGGTGAAGCCGTCGATCAGGCTCTCCAGGAAGTTGTAGCTGTTCTGGGTGTTCAGCAGCACCACGCCCAGCACCGCGCAGTTGGTGGTGATCAGGGGCAGGAAAATGCCCATGGCGGAGTACAGGGAGGGGATGGCCTTTTTCAGGAACATCTCCACGAACTGCACCAGAACGGCAATGACCAGGATGTAGGCCACGGTCTGCATGAACCCGGCCACGCCGAAGGGGATCAGCAGAAACTCGTTGATCACCCAGCAGATGGCGGAGGCCATGGTCATGACGAAAATGACGGCCACGCTCATACCGGTGGCGGTGCTCATCTTGTTGGACACGCCCAGGAACGGGCAAATGCCCAGGAACTGGGAGAAGATGAAGTTATTGGTCAGGATCGCCGCCAGAGAAATGGAGACAAGAGAAGCAAACATTATTCTTTAACCTCCTTTTCTTTCCGGGCCTTTTTCTCGCCGCTCTTACGCAGAGCGTACTGCATAACAGCCATGAGCAGGCCCAGGGTGAGGAAGCCGCCGAAGGGAAGGACCAGCGCGCCGGCGCCGAAGCCCTCGGGGATGACGCGGAAGCCCGCGCCGGTACCGTCCAGGGTGATGAAGGAATTGGCTCCGTTCAGCAGTCCGCCGCCGATGGTGCCGGAGCCGAAAAGCTCACGGAACAGGCACATCAGCACCAGCACGCAGGTGTAGCCCAGGCCCTGGAACACGCCGTCCCGGAAGGACAGGAACACGCCCTCCTTGGAGGAGAAGGCCTCGGCCCGGCCGATGATGATGCAGTTGACCACGATCAGCGGGATGAACACGCCCAGCGCGGAGGAAAGGGCGGGGATGAAGGCCTGCAACAGCAGGTCCACGATGGTGACGAAGCCGGCGATGACCACCACGAAGATGGCCAGACGGACCTGCCCGGGGATGATCTTGCGGATGGCGGAGACCACCACGTTGCAGCAGGTCAGGATGATGAGAACGGACAGGCCCATGCCGATGCCGTTAAAGAGCGTGGTGGAGATGGCCATGGTCGCGCACAGGCCGATCTGCTGCACCAGTACGGGGTTATTGGTAATAAGGCCTTCTGTAAGCTGTTTCTTTGCGTTCATGCCTTTTCCCCCCTTAACCTAAACTCTCGCACAGAGCCAGGGCGGTGGTGACGCCCTTGGAGACGGCTCTGGAGGTGATGGTGGCGCCGGTGAGGGCGTTGATCTCGCCGCCGTCCTTGGTGACGGCGACGGTGCCGCTCTGGCCCACGAACTGCGCCCGGAAGTTGTCGCCCGCCTCACTGGCCTGGGAGGCGATGGCGCCCAGACCCGCGGTCTCGCTGGAGTCGGTGACGGAGATACCGGTGCAGGTCAGGTCGCTGCCCACGCCCACCATCATGGTGATGGTGCCCTGGGAGCCGACCTCGGTGACCTGGACCACCCAGCCGGCGTCGCCGGCGGCCGCGTAGACCGCGTCCACCTCGCCGTCCGGCTCCACGTCCAGCTCGTCATAGCTGTCGGCGGGAAGCACAGACTGCATGGCGTTCGTCATGGTCTGCTCGGCGATCTCGGCGATCCGGTCCCGGGTCATCATATCCACCAGACCCAGCACCAGGGCCACAACGGCGGCCACCAGCAGCAGGATCACGGCGGGTTTCACAAAATCGATGAATTTTTTCATTTCTTGGCGCCCTCCTTCTTCTTGCCCTTGGCAACGCCGAAACGCCGGGGCGCGGTGTGCTGGTCGATGAGCCAGGTGCAGCAGTTCATGATGAGGATGGCGAAGCTGACGCCCTCAGGATAGCCGCCGAAATAGCGGATCAGCACGGTGAGCAGGCCGCAGCCCACGCCGAAGATGATCTGACCGTTGGCGGTCACGGGGCTGGTGCAGTAGTCGGTAGCCATGAAGATGGCGCCCAGCAGCAGGCCGCCGGAGAGCACGTTCTGGAGCATCCACATGATGTGGTTGTTGCCCCGGGAGAAGATCAGCGTCAGCACGGCCACCGTGCCCACATAAAACACGGGGATACGCAGGCTGATGACCTTTCTGTACACCAGCCACGCGCCGCCGATGAGCAGCGCCAGAGCGCTGACCTCGCCGAAGCTGCCGCCGATGTTGCCGATGAACATGTCCCAAACGGCGTTCAGCCCGCCGTCCACCAGCTTGCCGGCGTGAAGGCTGGCCAGGGGAGTGGCGTAGGTGGCGGCGTCAGGGCCGTCGGTCCAGGTGGTCATCAGCACGGCGTAGCTGACCAGCAAAAACGCACGGCCCGCCAGAGCGGGGTTCCAGATGTTCTTGCCGATACCGCCGAAAAGCTGCTTGACCAGTACGATGGAGAAGAACGCGCCGATGACCACGGCCCACCAGGGGAAGGTATAGGGCAGGCAGTAGGCCAGCAGGACGCCGGTGACCACAGCGGACAGGTCCGCGGTGCTGGAGGGCTTTTTCATGAGCTTGCGGTAGGCGAACTCGAACACCACGCAGCTGACCACGGATACCGCGGTGACGATCAGAGGCTTGACGCCGAAGAAGATGACGGCGGCTACCAGAGCGGGCGCCAGCGCGATGAGCACGTCCAGCATGATAGCCTGGGTGCCCCGGGGGGTGCGGATATGGGGGGAGGAGGATACGATAAGCTTACGATCTTCGTTCATCTCACTTTTCCTCCTTCTTTTCTTCCGCGGGCGCGGCGGGGGCGGTGGCCTCGGCCTTTGCCTTTTCGGCCTCTTCCTTGGCCTTCTGGGCGGCCTGCCAGGCCTGTACCTTGGCCTTGCCGGTCTTGAAAGCGTGGGTCAGGTGCAGCCGGCCCGGGCAGATGTACGAGCAGGAGCCGCACTCCACGCAGTCCATGATGTTGAGCTTTTGCAGCATCTCCACATCGCCCTTTTCCTCATACATGTACATGAAGATGGGCTGAAGGTTCATGGGGCAGGCGTCGATACACTGACCGCAGCGGATGCAGACGGGGTTTTCCACTGTCCTGTCCTCGTCGGCGGCGAAGGCCAGCAGGGACGCGGTGCCCTTGCCGCAGGGGACCTCCAGATCGTACTGGGCCATGCCCATCATCGGGCCGCCCATGATGATCTTCCAGGGCTCCTTGGCAAAGCCGCCGGTCTGCTCGAACACCCACTGCATGGGGGTGCCCACGCGGACCTTCACGTTCTTGGGCTCGGCGATGGCGGAGCCGGAGACGGTGACCACCCGTTCGATGGCGGGCCAGCCTTCATAGCAGGCCCGGTATACGCTGTAAGCGGTGAAGGCGTTGAACACGCTGCAACCCACGTTGGCGGGCAGACCGCCGGGGGGCACCTCCCGCCCGGTGATGGTCTTGATGAGCGTTTTCTCAGCGCCCTGGGGGTACTGGCACTTCAGGGGGACGATCTCAATGCCCATTTCCTTGGCGCCCTTGAAGTTGAGCAGGTCGAGGGCGAACTTCTTGTTCAGCTCGATCCCGAAATAGGCTTTGTCCACCTTGCAGGCTTTCATGATCAGCTGGACGCCCTTGAGGAGCTCCTCGGGGTGCTCCAGCATGGTGCGGTGGTCGCTGGTTATGTACGGTTCGCACTCGGCGCCGTTGATGATGACGGTGTCCACCTTGCCCCAGCCGCTGGTGATCTTGAACGCGGTGGGGAACGTGGCGCCGCCCATGCCCACGATACCGGCCTCGCGGATGATATCCGCGATCTGTTCGGGGCTCTCCAGCGCCTCCGCCGTTGCGGGGACCATGGTCTCGGCGGGGGTGTCCTTGAAGTCGTTTTCGATGACGACGGAGGTCACCATATTGCCGAGGTTGTTCAGATGGGGCTCGATGGCCACCACCTTGCCGGATACCGAGGCGTGGATGGGCGCGGACACGGGGGCTTTCGCCTCGCCGATCTTCTGGCCCAGCTTCACCTCGTCGCCCACAGCCACCAGCGGCGTGCAGGGCGCGCCGATGTGCTGGGACATGGGGATGACCACCTGCGGGGGCTGCGGGATGGTGGAGATCTCCGCTTCGTTGGCGGGCGCCTTCATGTCGTTCGGATGGACGCCGCCATGGGACTTAAAGAGCATGAGCATCACCTCTTGCAAATTATATACCTTGTTATAATAGCACATCTCACTTCAACTGTCTACAACATTATTCAGTAAAAATCGCATTCTTTCCCGAAAAATCCACAGGTCGGCAAAGCAGCCGCGGCGCCGGGCCAAGATGTACTATAATATGAACAGGCCCCAAAATATAGCCCTCAAATTCAGCCATTTTTCCTGCGAAGAGGAATTTTTATGCACGGCGGCGGTATCCGGACGGCAGGGGCAAAAAGACGCGGCTCTCGGTACGCCGTGAGCCGCGTCTTTTGACGGGCGGGAGCCGTACGCTCCCGCCCTTTTTCCCTATCATCACACTTTCTGCCGCCGGGCCCAGCCCTTGATGGCGAAGGGGATGCACACGACGCCGATAAGGAACGGGACCGTGATGAGCATCCAGGGAGACCAGACGCTCATGCCGAAGATGTGGAATATATTGTAACTCAAGTAGTCGTAGCTGTTGCCCACCAGGGGCAGGTACTGGCTCACCGCCATCAGCCATTTGGGCAGGTAGCGCCCAAGCACGTCCGGCACATAGACGAACGCCAGACTGAAAACCAGGGCCAGCACATTGTTCTTCGCCAGGGCCGACATGAGCATGACCAGCCCCGCATAGCCGAACATACCGATCAGGCCGAAGGCTAACTGATACAGCTCCGCCTGGAGCATGTTCCAGGGGGCCACGGCCAGCAGGCTTATGTACTGCACCGGCAGGTCCCACCCGGATGTGCCGAAGTAGATAAGCTGCACCAGCACCTTCCCGCCCGCGATGAGCAGATAGAACTCCAGCGCGAAGGCCATGCCGCCCAGGACCTTGACCCGGGCCAGCTTCTTCCAGCCGTATTTGGTGGTGTGTAGTAGCGGCGCTGTGTTGCTGTACCACTCCCCGGAGAAGACGAACGCCAGCGCGATGGCGAGATACGGCGCCATTTTCGACCAGCCAAAGGACAGGTCGGACCAGCCCTGGGTCCACTCGTACGGCCAGGGCTCCTTGATCTTGCTGTTCATATCCAGGAGCATCTGCTTGTCGGCCTCTGACATCCCCTCGTTCTGCCGGGTGGTCTCCAACGTGAACTCCAAAAGGTCCGCCCGCCGCTGATAAAAGTCGGTGAGCTTTGTCGTGTCCACATAGTGGATCAGAGGCTGATACTCCTGACCCTCCGGGTCCTCCAGTTCCGGGTATAGTTTGTTGAGATAGCCCGACGCCAGTATCCAGTCCCCCATTGAGCGGAGACCCGGCCTGTTCATAGGGTCATAACTCTGATATTTCGCCACCATCTTTTGGAGCGTCTCGTCCGTCCATTCGTCGCCGAATTGGGAAAACTCCTCTTGAAAGCCCCGAATGTTGGAATAACCGTCAAAATTGTTGTCGTACATGTCGGTGCTGTCATTGGTGGAGCCGAAACCGGGCCACTGATTCCATACCACGCTCCCCCAGACAACACTGTACACAAAGCACAGCAGCACGCACAGCCAAACGCGGGTGGTCCGCCAAAGCCTCTTATGTTCCAAAGCAAAAAGTTCCATCTCACGCCTCCTTCGCGCCGAATTGGTAGAGATATGCGTCGTCCAGGATAGGGTCGCAGGGCGCCGCGTCCGGAGACGGTTCCTCGTCCGAAATAATGCGCAGCACCACCTGCTCCCCCTCGTGGCGGTAGTTTGCCACGGTGAAGTCCTCCTGCCAGAACCGGGCCTGCTCCCGGGGCACTGTCAGCTCCCACACCTTGCCCCGCACCTGCTCCGCCAGCTCCACCACCGTGCCCTGCATGATGAACCGGCCGGCGTTCATCACGAGCACTTCGTCCGCGATGGCCTCCACGTCGGACACGATGTGGGTGGACAGGATCACGATCTTGTCCCCGGCGTACTCGGACAGGAGGTTCCTGAGCCGCACCCGCTCCTTCGGGTCCAGCCCCGAGGTGGGCTCGTCCAGAATGAGTACTTGGGGATTATTAAGCAGGGCCTGGGCTATGCCCACCCGCTGCTTCATGCCCCCGGAGAAGGTCTTTATTTTTTTATCCGCCACAGCGGAGAGGTCCAGCATGCCCAAAAGCTCCTTCACACGCCGGTCCGCCCGGTCCCGGGGTATACCCTTCAGGGCGGCGATGTAGGAGAGGAACTCGGCGGCGGTGTAGGTGGGATAGTAGCCGAAGTCCTGGGGCAGATACCCCAGCACATCCCGGTAATCCTCCCCCATGGCGGCGATCTCTTTTCCGTCCAGACGCACCTCCCCGGAAGTGGGCTCCAAAATGGCGCACAGCATGCGCATGAGGGTGGTCTTGCCCGCGCCATTGGCCCCCAGCAGACCGTAGACGCCGGGGGTGAGCGTGGCGCTGACCCGGTCCACGGCGATTTTGCGGCCGTAGTGCTTCGTCAGCCGGTCAATCGACAATTCCATACATATTTACCTCCTTGTTCGCATGGATGATATAAGCTATCTCTTTTGCTAAAAGCCAGGAATAGAACAGCACCGCCGCCACCCACACCCCCAGGGCGGACGCCTCGTAAAGCCAGGGAAACAGGCGCGAGGACCACCGCCAGAAGACAACGGAGCCAAGGGCGATGGCCGCGCACAGGGGCGCGCCGTCCGTCCTTCTCTTGCGGATAAGGGCCAGCATAGCGGTCATGCAGGCCAGATAGGGCACCAGGCAGTAGATGACCACCCGGCCCAGGTTTTCAAAAGACCGCTGTAAATATACCTCCAAGGCCAGCAGGAAGGTCAGGCACACCAGCGCGCCGCCGCCCGCCAGGATCAGCCTTGCCAGAGCCAGCTGCGCCCCGGAAGTATGGGTGGCCGCTTCCATCTCGCTGACCCGGCAGTACTGTCCCCGGAAAAAGGTCGGCATGACGACCAGGATGAAAAGCGGCATATAGTAGGGCAGCGCATAAGCGCTCATGGAGTACGTACAGGCCACGTGGCAGGTCACAAGCAATACGCCCAGCTGCGGAAGCAGAAGGGATCTCCCTTCAAAATGGAACACATCGGATAAAAAGCCCCAGAAGCTCTGCCGGGGCTGGGGGATACCGGCGTCCAGTATCGCGCGTATGCTGCGCTCCCTCACCGCTTCGTCCGGATAGGGAATGACGTCAGACATCGTCTTTCAACTCCTTTCTCAGTCGTGCCAGAAGGCGGTAATACCGGCTTTTGACCTTCGCCTCCGCCTGGCCGGTAACGGCGGATATTTGAGGAAAGCTGCATTGGCCATAGACATGCAGACGGAATATCTCCTGCTCCAGAGGGTCCTCCCGGCGGACCAGCTCCTCCGCCTGGGCTAACAGCACCTGATCGTGGACAATGGCGGTGAAGTCCCCCGGAGAAGAAATGTCCTCCGTTAACGGAACGGCCACAGTCCAGTTTTTTCGCCGGTGGTCGATGAGCTTGTGAGAGGCGATATGATAGAGCCAGGTGCGAAAGGCGCTCTTGCGGCGGTCATAGGACGGCAGGCTCCGCAGGGCCGCGATAAAGCATTCCTGGGTCAGATCGAGGGCGTCCTCCTGCCGGCCGGTCTGACGCCAGATATAGGCGTAAAGCTCGTCGTAGTACGCGCGCACGAGCGCGTCCGCCGCCGCCCGGTCGCCCCGGCGCACGATGGCCCGTATCCACTTTTGTTCCTGATCGTGCGCCAGCGTGCCCACACCCCCTCTGTCTGTATATTCGTACAACGAAGCCGGACCGTTTCAAAAATTTTTGAAGTAAGATATTGGGATTGTATTATGAAAAAAGGCGGAACGCAAATGTAGACGGCTCCCGCGCTTTTTCGCGGGGCGACAAAAAAGCACATATCGACGCCCCCGCCGGTATGTGCTATAATAGCCGCAAGGCGGCAATTATACATGATTTAAGGCGGTTTTGCTCCCGGCTGACGCCGGGACCGCAAAACATACTATAATTTCCCCCAGGCGCCGCGCGGATCGTCGTTTGATACAGGAGAGAAAAAGGAGGAGCCCGCCGTATGGGACCTATGCAAACCGGATCTATCCAGAAAGAAGATCTGAAACCTCAGTTCGACCTGATCCTTCGCTTTGAACAGCAGACGGAAGATATGTTCAATGAGCTGATCGATAAGCTGGCTCAGGTGACCGGAAACACCACCCGGTCGAGCAGCGGGCAGCCGCCCCATGTTTCGATGGGGGTCTTCGACATTGCGGGCAGCTCCGACCCGATCCGGGCGATGGAGGACGTTCTGCGTGGCTTACGGCCTTTCTCCGTGACGTTTGACGCGCTTGGGGCATTTTTTCCGGGGGTCCTCATTGCCACGCCTGTCATGACCGATGAGATGATCGCCATGAACCGGGCGATCCATGCGGTGGCGGATCAGGTGTTCATTCCCTCAAGGCAGTATGTTTACGGCACCTGGGTGCCTCATCTCACCCTGGCCATGGAGCTGACGCATGCGGAGCTGGTGCGGGCCTTTGACGCTGCCGGGCAGGACTGGAAGCCTGTATCGACCCGGACTGTCAGTATCTCGCTGGTACACCAATCTCCCTATACAGAGGAGCTTGTTGTGCCGCTGGAGTGAGCCAGAATGTTTAAAAGCTCCCCTGACCGTTGAATGAGAGACCGGTATTTTTTGCGTTCAGTACACGGAATAAAAAGGAAGAATGATCGTGCTCGAACGGAAGAATCTGTCCCCGGATGACGGGCGGGATATATAGGAGGAAATGGTATGGTGCGGGAAGTGGTATTGGGAAATGTAATGGTCGATTGTGATGATGAAAAGAAGCTGCAAAACTTTTACAGCGACTTGCTGGGCTGGGAAAAATGCGAATTGTTTGCCAGGCCGGCGGTCCGCAGTTCGACGGGCGTGGTGTTCCTGTTCATAGAAGAAGAGGATTATGCCCGCCCTGTATGGCCGGAGGAAGCGGGGACCCGGCCGGGCACCCGTTTTGCCTGTGCCGGGCATAACTTCCCCTTTGTCGGGGAGAAGAACTGCGTCTCACGGTGAGACGCGGTTTTGTGGTGGCGTTTGCTAGGGTGTTGTGTTACGATGACGACGGCTGGTTGACAGATCGGGAGTTTGGCGAATTATGCTTCAGAACTACAACTCGGCGTTTTAGGAGGATACTATGGATCATTTTGTAGATGAAAGAGATTATAAACTGTTAGAGAATGACAAATATACTTTTTCCGTGCTTGGCAGCAAAATGGGCGGGGAATGTGATCTGCTTCTAACAGATCATGAAAAACTGATCATTTGCTTTTCGAGCAATCCATATCCTGTATGGATATGGACACCGGATGGAGCGACGAAAGAAGAAAAGGAAAAAGCTTATGAACTTGTCAGAGAAAATGGTTTACTCACGAATAGCCATACCTTCAATTTGAAATATGATCTGGCCGATTATTTTATCAGCAGATCATCTGAATGTGCAATGGATCTATCCATTAAGACCAATATGTTTGCCTATGACTGTCCGAACTTAAAAGAACCACATATATGGGCTGATGGCGAATTACATAGATGTGTGCCGGAGGATATAGATGAACTGGTTGAGTTTATTGTTTTTTTCCATAAAGAAACCGGGATAGATCAGGATAGTCTCGAAGCATACCGCCGCAAAGCGGAGGAAGCCATAAGAAGCGGCAGCCATTTTCTTTGGAGAAACGCGGAAGGTAGAAATGTGGCCGTCTGCGGTGTCAAGCCAAACGGAAGTCTGGCGGGCATAGGTTCAGTATATACGCGCGAGGAGTATCGGCGAAGGCACTACGCGGAGAATCTTGTTTATCAAGTATCCAAAATGGCAAAGGACGCAGGATACATGCCCATGCTTTATACGGATGCTGATTATGTCGCGTCGAATGCCTGTTATGAGAAGATCGGCTATGTTCTCAGAGGAAAATTGTGCACAATAGGCTAAACAAGAACGGTTATAATCTTCAAATTCCCCTTTGTCGGGGAGAAGAAATGCGTCTCACGGTGTGACGCATTTCCGGGCATGAAAAAAGGGCGTCCCGGATGGAACGCCCTGCGGAGGCACTTGACTGGCATTTTGAGATATGTCAATTCTGTGCCGCGTGTGATTAAAATGGGAGAGGCTTGCTTTCTTACGAAAACAAGCCTTTTTCTGTTTCCCTTACAAATTTAGTTTTGCCTCCTCAAATCAGCAACTATCAATTCTAATGGGCGGAATACATCCCGTTCACATTCATTCCATATAGGTCTGATAGTTATTGTTCGCATGGTATTCAACGGCCTCCCGCAAGGCAGCCGTGACGTCAAACGCACCGCCGATCTTCTCGGTCTGCGCCGTGTAATCCCCTGTCTCAAAGGCCCGGTCATAGGCGCTGCGGAAGCTCTTATAGTAGTTCAGTTCCGCGCAGAAGGTGGGATCGGGCTGGATCAACATACTGTTGTACGCCCGGATGATGCCGGACACGGGCACGCCGTAGGCATTATCGTCCAGAGCGGACCAGTCGTTGCAGCGGTACTTCCAGGTCTGCTGATATTTCCCTTTCATTTCAGCCAAAGCCTGCTTTTCACCGTCGGTGAGGGGCTTGAAGTCCTGCATATAACCGGTGTTGTCCTTCACCTGGGCAAGATCGCTCATGCCGGAGAGGACGGCCAGCACACCTTCCTGCGAGGCGGCAAAGCGGATCGCAAAGCTGGCTGGGGAGGCGTTGGGGTCAATTTCCTGAAAGATGTGTTCCGCGCCGGCGGGGACTTTGGCCAGCATGCCGCCCTTTACCGGCTCCATGACGATGACCTGCTTGCCGTGCTTGCGGATGACCTCGTAACACTTCTTTGACTGGATGAGCGGCTCCTCCCAGTCGTAGTAGTTCAGTACGATCTGAACGGCGTCAACCTCCGGGTGCTCGGTCAGGATCTGATCCAGATGGGCAGCGTCATCATGGAAAGAAAACGCGATGTGGCGGATCTTACCCTGTTCCTTCCACCGCTTCATGTGGTCAAAGAGATGTGCGTCCTGGACTTCTGTGGCATAGATGTAGCGGTTCAGGTTGTGGAGCAGATAGTAGTCAAAGTATTCCACCCCGCATTTGTCCAGCTGCTCCTGGAAAATGGCTTCCACCTTGTCCTCCGCGGGCATCTGGAAGGTGGGAAATTTCGACACCAGCAGGAAGCTGTCCCGCGGATGGCGCTTGACAAGAGCCTCCCGGATCGCGGTCTCGGAAGCGCCGTCATGGTACACATAGGAGGTATCAAAGTAGGCGAATCCCCGCTCCAGGAAAAGGTCTACCATCCGTTTGAACTGTTCCAGGTCGATGTCCGCTGCATTGTCGCTTTTCTGGGGAAGGCGCATCAGGCCAAATCCCAGTTTCTTGATCTCACGCATTATTGGTTCCTCCTAGTTTTTGGTTTTCGTTGATATAAGGTTTCATCATGGCCGGTAAAAACAGTCTGCAAAACTCTTTTGTGCGTTCCTCAAAGCTGTATGCACCGCCGGACATGTCCCAGCAGAGCATTTCACCGTAGATCACATCTACCAGTGCATTGGCGAGCGCGTCTACGGGCGTGCTTTTTTTCAGTTCACCGCGCTCGATCCCCTTTTCGATCATACCCTTCATAGAATCGATATCCACATGGAGTTTGTCCTTGTTGTACGGGGCCTCCACGAGATCAGGGTCTACGGTGTTCCGCACCCATTCCTGGCAGAGCTTCAGCCCGTCCCGCTCAATGTGGCCGGAGAAATTCACCATGTAAAATACCAGCCGTTCCATAAAGGGGCCGTCATGGGCCTGCGCTTCCTCATAGATCCCCTGATACATCTCCTGGCTCAACGCAAAAACTACATCTTCCTTGCGCTTGAAATAGGTATAGAACGTGCCGTTTGATACGCCGCAGGCTTTTGTGATCTCTTCGATAGATGTGTTGACCAGACCTTTTTCACATATCAGCTTTTTCGCCGCCTCCAGCAGCTTGCGCCTGGTTTCCAGTGCGGCAAGCTGCCGGTTCGTCATTCTCTTTGCCACATCATCACCCCCTTTGTGTATTTCATTATATCACATTCACTGAATCAAAGTCAACGAAAAGAGTTTTACAAAATGCGTCTCACGGTGAGACGCATTTCCGGGCAGCAAAAAAGGGCGTCCCGGATGGAACGCCCTGGGGAGGCACTTGTCTGGCATTTTGAGATATGTCAATTCTGTGCCGCGTGTGATCAAAATGGGAGAGGCTTGCTTTCTTACGAAAACAAGCCTCTTTTTGTTTCCCCGTGGTGGAGATAAGCGGGATCGAACCGCTGACCTCTTGAATGCCATTCAAGCGCTCTCCCAGCTGAGCTATACCCCCACGTCCGGAACGGAAAACATGATAGCATATCCGGTCCGGATTGTCAATGTTTTTTACCGGAATGGGCGAAAAATTTCCCGCCGCGGCGTCATTTGGTCTTGCCCAGATACGCCTCTTTGATCTTCTCGTCCGCCAGAAGCTCCGCGCCGGTGCCGGTCATGGTGATACGCCCGGTCTCCAGCACATAGGCGGTGTGGGCCGCCTGTAGGGCCATGTTGGCGTTCTGCTCGATCAGCAGGATGGTGACGCCCTGCCGGTTGATCTCGCGGATGATGTCAAAGATACCCTTCACCACCAGCGGCGCCAGACCCAGGCTGGGTTCGTCCATCATCATCAGCCGGGGCTTTGCCATCAGCGCCCGGCCCACGGCTAACATCTGCTGCTCGCCGCCGGACAGGGTGCCGCCCAGCTGCCACTCCCGCTCTTTCAGCCGGGGGAACAGGTCGTACACCAGCGCGTAGTCGGCGGACAGGTCGTCCTTGCGCAGATAGGCCCCCATGCGCAGATTCTCCTTCACCGTCATATCCGGGAAGATACGCCGCCCCTCCGGGGCCATGGTGATACCCTTTTTCACGATGGAGGTGGGGTCCAGACCGGTGATGTCCTCCCCGGCGAAGGTGATGGTCCCGCTGCGGGGCTTCACCAGCCCCGAGATGGTGCGAAGCGTGGTAGATTTGCCGGCGCCGTTGGCGCCGATCAGGGTGACGATCTGGCCCTCCTCCACGGACAGGCTGATACCCTTGACGGCCTCGATCCCCCCGTAATTGACCTTCAGGTCCTCGATCTTCAGAAGATCGCTCATTCCTCGCTCACCCCCAGATAGGCGTCAATGACCCGCCTGTCGTTCTGTATCTCCTGGGGCACGCCCCGGGCGATCTCGCTGCCGAAGTCGATGACGTAGATGTAGTCGGATATCTGCATGACCAGGTCCATATGATGTTCGATCAGGAACACGGTCAGGCCGTATTTCTCCCGTATCTGCTGGATGAACGCCGCCAGATCCGCCGTCTCCTGGGGGTTCATGCCCGCCGCCGGTTCGTCCAGCAGCAGCAGCTTCGGCTCCGTGGCCAGGGCCCGGGCGATCTCCAGCCGCCGCTGCAAACCGTAAGGCAGGCTGACGGCAAGCTCGTCTCTGTACTGCAAAAGGTCCTGCTCGGCCAGCAGCGCCTCCGTCTCGGCGCGCATGCGCTTCTCCTCCCGGGCGTTGGTGCGGAAGGTGGCGGAAAACACGTTCTGGTCCGCCCGCATATGCTTGGCGGTGAGCACATTGTCGAACACGGTCATGCTCTTCCACAGCCGGATGTTCTGGAACGTCCGGGCGATCCCCAGCTCCGTGATCTTGTCCGGGGTAGGCCGGATGGCCGGGTCGTGGGCATATTTGTCCGCGTGCTGGCCCTGGTAGAGCTTTTTCATCTTCCCCCGGGGGAAGTTGCGCACCATGGGCAGGCCGCAGAACTCCACCAGCCCGTTGGTGGGCTCGTACACGCCGGTGATACAGTTGAAGGCGGTGGTCTTGCCGGCGCCGTTGGGGCCGATGAGGGCGATGATCTCCCCCTCCGGCACGTCCAGAGACAGGTTGTTCACGGCCATGACGCCGCCGAACTGCATGGTGATGTTCTCCACATGGAGGACGGGCGTTTTTTCACTCACTGTCCGTCGCCTCCTTCCGCCGTTTTGTTTCTGTGCTTTCGGATCATGCCCGCGAAGGACAGCTCCTTATCGCCCATGATCCCCCGTGAGAAGAACAGCACGATCACCATGATCAGCACGGAGAACACCACCTTGCGGAAGCCGTCCCGGAAGAAGGGGACGCTGATCCCGAAGAAGCTGCCGCTGTCCAAAAACCGCAGCCACCACTCGTTGCAGGCGATGTACAGGAACGACGCGATGCAGCTGCCGGAGATGGAGCCGATACCGCCGATGACCACGATCAGCAATATCTCATAGGTCATGGCCGACTTGAAGGCGTTGGCCTGGATGGTGGTCTGGTACATGGCCAGAAGCGCCCCGCCCACCCCGGCGAAAAAGCTGGAGATGACGAACGAGAGCATCTTGTGCTTGAAAAGGCTGATACCCATGGCCTCCGCGGCCACCTCGTCGTCCCGGACGGCCTTGAAGGCCCGGCCATAGGAGCTGTGGATCAGCAGCACGATGAGGCCGATACAGATCATGGAGATGAAAAACGGGAACGCGGTAGCCAGCTTGATGTTCCCGATCTGGATGGCGGAGAAGTTGGTGTACTTGCGCAGCATATTGGAGCCGTTGGTGACGGGGCCCAGGCCGTTCCACTGGAAGATGGCCCGGATGATCTCCGCGAAACCCAGGGTGGCGATGGCCAGATAGTCGCTCTTGAGCCGCAGCACGGGCACGCCGATCAGGGCGGCGAAGGCGGCGGCCACCAGGCCCGCGATGATGATACAGATGATGGCGCCCACAAAGTTGCCCGCATTCTCCCCCAGCAGCCGGCTCAGGGCCTCCGGGATGGAGAAGCCGATGGCGCCGCCATCAAAGTACTGGTACACGGCGGCGTGCTGGTCCGCGGGGATGGCAAAGATCGAGTAGGCGTAAGCGCCCACCAGCAGGAAGCCCGCCTGGCCCAGGGAGAACAGGCCCGTGAAGCCGTTGAGCAGGTTCATGCTCACGCAGATCAGCGAGTAGATGGCGCCCTTTTTCAGCACCGGGATCAGCATGAGGGTGAAAGAGTTGGCGGGCAGTACGTTATCCAGCAGGATCAGGAATATGTACAGCGCGGCGATCAGGCACGCCGAGATGGCGGCGCCGATCTTGCCGGCCGGATCTTTTCGCAGCGTCTTTTCCATGTCGCCCCTCCTCAAACCTTATCCGTGGCCTTCTCGCCGAAGATACCGGTGGGCTTGACCAGGAGCACAACGATCAGCAGCACGAAGGTAAAGGCGTCGGAGAAGATGGTCCAGCTGGAGCCCAGACCCTTGATGATGTTCTCGCAGATACCGATGACGAACGCGCCGATGACCGCGCCGGGGATGGAACCGATACCGCCGAACACCGCCGCCACGAATGCCTTCAGGCCGGGCATGGAGCCGGAGGTGGGGATCACCGACGGGTAGTTGGTGAAGTACAACAGCGACCCGATGGCCGCCAGGAAGCAGCCGATGACGAAGGTCATGGAGATGACGGAGTTGATCTTGATCCCCATGAGCTGGCTGGTCTCGAAGTCCTTGGAGACGGCCCGCATGGCCATGCCGATCTTGGTCTTCTGGATGAACAGCACCAGCGCGAATACCAGCACCACCGTCAGGATGGGGGTGACGATGGTGACCACCTTGGTGGTGGCGGAGCCGATGGTGACGGAGTTGGAAAGCCAGGGGATGGTGGGGTAGACCTGGGCCAGACCGCCGGTGAAGTACAGCGCGCAGTTTTGCAGCAGATAGCTCACGCCGATGGCGGAGATCATGACCGACATACGGGGGGCGGAGCGCAAAGGCTTATAGGCCACCCGCTCGATGAGAAAGCCCAGGACCACCGTGGCGACGATCACCAAGGGGATGGACAGGTACATGGGCATGGCGGTGGTGGTGTAGACCATCACCAGGCCCGCCACCATGAACACGTCGCCATGGGCGAAGTTGATGAGGCGCAATATGCCGTACACCATCGTGTACCCGATGGCGATCAGGGCGTACTGCCCGCCCACGGAGATACCCGCCAGCAGATAGGGCAGATTCGCCTGCACAAAGTTGGACATAGAGGAGTTCCTCCAAATCATGATAAATGAGAGCGCATAAAACCGCCTCCCAAGGCGCGGCGGGAGACGCTTTTATGCGCTCTGGGACAGGCTATGACCCCGGCAAGCGGGAGCGCCGAAGCGCCCCCGCCGCCAAAAGATCGATCGATATGTGCCTGGGAAAAACAGCCTTACTCGGCGTCCGCAACGCTCTGCGCCGCCACGAAGTCCCAAACGCCGGTCTCGGTGTTGGCTTGCTTGATGAAGGCGCTGTCGCGGATGGCGTCGCCGATCTCGTCGAAGGCGATGGCGCCGGACACGCCGGTGTAAGTGACATTGGGCAGAGCGGCCATCACGTCGGCGGGGTCGGCGGAGCCGGCGGCCTTGATGGCCTCCAGAGCGGTGTAGTAAGCGTCATAGCCCATGACGGACACGGCCGCGATCATATCGTTGCCGCCGTTGTTGGCCAGAGCGGTGGAGTCGCTGTTCAGATACTCCTTGAAGCCCTCCTCAAACTCGGGGTCGCCGCCCTCGGCGTAGAAGGTGGTGCAGTACACTTCCAGATCGGTGCCCTGAACGGCCTCCATGACCACGTTGGAGTCCCAGGTGTCGGGCGCGGTGATGGGCACGTCGATACCCTGGGAAGCGGCCTGCTCAACGATGAGCTGAGCATAGCTGATGGAGCAGGGAGCGAAGATGACCTCGGCGCCGGCGTTCTTGGCGTTGGTCAGGTAGGAGGTGAAGTCAGAGTTGCCCTCGGGGAAGGACTCGGCGGTGACCTCCATGCCCAGCGCCTCGGCGGCCTGGGTGAAGTAGTTGATCAGGCCCTGGTCATAGTCGTTGCCCAGCTGGCCCAGGCAGTAGGCCTTGGTGGCGCCCAGCTCGTCATGGGCGAAGTTGGCCTGGACAGTGCCCTGGAAGGGGTCCAGGAAGCAAATGCGGAAGTAGTGCTCGTTGCCCTCGGTGACCTGGGGGTTGGTGCAGGTGACGCCGATGACGGGGATACCCGCATCGCCGAAGGTATCGGAACCGGCAATGGCCACGGCGGAGCCGTAAGTACCCAAGACCACGGAGGAGCCCGCGGCCACCAGCTGCGTGGCGGCGGAGACGGCCTTGTCCGTAGAGGACTCGTTGTCCGCCACGACCAGCTTCACGTCATAGGTGACGCCGTCCACCTCCACGGTGGGGGTCTCCGCGTTGGCGTACTGGATGCCCAGGGTCTCCTGCTTGCCACCGGCGCCGTTGTCGCCGGACAGGGGCTCGAACACGCCGATGACGATCTCGTCCGCGGCGAAGGCCGGCACGGCCAGCGCCATGACCATCACAACGGCCAGCGCGATTGCAAAGATCTTTTTCATTGATTGTTTCCTCCCATGTTATTCTCATTGCTTTGGTTTGTCCTTGACAGATGGACAAATGTTCGCGTGCAAGATATTCTAACATGGTCTATCCCATATTGCAAGAGCGGTTATGACAGTTTTTTATCTCTTTTTCGCCGCCGTATTAGGCAAGCGGCACAATAAAGGAATAGAGCGTCCCATCCTCACGGACAGAACGCTCGTTTTTGTTGTCGCTGCGCGGAATGGCGGTCACTTCATAAAGTCGTTCAGATCGTCCAGCATCCGCTCCAGCAGGGCCAGTTCCTGGGGCGTGTAGTTCTTTTGCAGCTGCTCCACGCTCTCGGCGATGAAGGGGTAATCTGTGTTATAATAGGAGAAGAACCGGTCTCCCACGGAGACCCGGCACTCCCGCCGGTCCTCGCTGGAGACGGAGCGGACGGCGTAGCCCTTGGCCACCAGATTGTTGATCTTGTAGGTGGCGTTGGGCTGGGAGATACCCAGGGTGTCGGCGAAGGTGCTGACGGTGGGGTCCCCCAGCAGATAGATCACGTCGGCGGCGTAGGCCTCCGTGGCGCTCAGAGACCCGTCCCGCTCCTTGACGCGGCTGAACAGGTCGCGGTAGTGCTTCAGGCGGACGCTCTCATAGAGGGTCTTGAGCTTCTCATACAGCATGGATGGGCCTCCCCGCAATGGCATGGCATCAGTTTATCCCAATCAATGGCCATTGTCAATCCCGCCGGACAGGTGCAAAATGGGACAAAGTGTGCTACAATGGGCATAGAATAGACCGACTGCGAAAAAGGAGAGAGACACCATGGTAGAATTGCGACTGAATGTCAGCGATGTGGATTATGAAGCGCTGATCCGGGCTCTGGCCGGGCAGATCGCCGGGCCGGCGCTGATGGCCGCCCGGGCCATGCCGGACAGCGCCAAGGAGGAGATGGTGACCGGGTATATCAACGCTAATGCCGCCCGGATAGAGCGCGCGATCGAAGGCGCCCTGGCCTCCAAAGGACTTCATATGAAGATCACCGGCGCCCAGGCAAAGCTTATCGCCCGGCCCGGTACCGGCGCCTGATCGAGCGGCCGGCGGCCCTCGCCGCCGCCGGTGACGGCTGTCCTGGCGGAAACGGGAAAAACAGCGGGGCCTGCCCGCTGTTCAACTTCCTTTTATCCGTTTTTACAGGCTGAAACGCCCCCTGACGGGGGCGCTTTTCTTATAGCTTGTGCAGACAGTCGTATTCCGCTTTTCTTCCGGGCGAGAGGGCGAACCGCTCAAAAATGCCGCCGGGCACGTCCAGCCCTTCGCCGGGACCGATGCCCCAGCCGGGGTGCGTGACCAGCTCCAGATCGGCGCCCCGCCGGGCGGCGGCCCGCTCCATGTCCGGCAGCAGGGCCCTGACCGGCTCATACTCCATGTCTCCGGACAACATCAGGCCCATGACCGCGTTTTTGGTCAGACCCATCTGCTTCATGATGTGCCCGCCGGGGATGGCCAGCAGATTCAGCGCCGTGTTTTTGACAAGATTGACGAAGCTGTAATACTTCTTCATCTCCCAGTGGCGCAGGTACGGTCCCACAGGCTCCCGGGCCCAGCGGATATAGGTCACGGTCCAGCCGTTCTCCCGCACGGCGTCCCGGATGGCGGCCAGCACGGCGGGGAGCATTTGGATATGCTGGTGTCCGTCCAGCCGCAGGGGACGGTCGCCCATCAGGGGAAGCACCCGTTTTATCTGCGACGAGAATTCCCGGACGAGCTGTTCCCGCAGGGCTTTAGGGTGCGTCACGCTCTGGATGAGCAGCCGGGAAAAGCTCTCCCGGAACCGCCCGTCCGGTCCGGCCAGCAGAGGCACCTCCCCCGGGTGCGACAGGCACAGCCCCTCCGTCACGTTCAGGTGCACCGCCACATGCAGCGCCGGCTCGTCCGCCAGCAGAGCCATAGCCGCCTCCAGACAGGGGCTGTTGGGCATGACGCTCACCCCGGTGAGGCAGCCGTTTTTACGGCAGTCCAGGATGTGCTCCGACTGGGAGAGGGTGATACCGTAGTCGTCGGCGTTAAAGAGCGTCATCGCCGCGCTCCTCCCGCCCGGGCAGGCCCACGGTCCCCGCGATGATGAACCGGTGGCGGCCCTTGACCTCCTCGTAGATCTTGCCCACATAGCCGCCGATGATGCCCAGACTGAACATGACGATGGCGCCGATGATGAGTTCGATGAGGATCACGGTGGTGAAGCCCTCCACCGCCCGGTGGGTCACATAGGAGACGATGCTGTCGATCCCCTGTATGATGGCCAGGATCATGAACAGCACGCCCGCGCCGACGACCAGATACAGGGGCTTGGTGGTGAACGAGAGGATATTGGTCACGGCGTACTGCATGAGCTTCCAGGTGGACCACTTGGTCTGGCCGATCTGCCGCTCCTGCACCGTAAAGCCCACCGTGGCGGTCCTGTAGCCCACCCAGCCGGACAGGGCCCGGAAAAAGGTGTTCCGCTCCGGCAGGCTCACCAGCGCGTCCACGGCCTTCCGGTCCAGCAGCTTGAAGTCCGACGTCCGGGACATGTCGATCTTCGCCGCGGCGCTCATGAGCTTATAGAACAGGGCGCTCATGCCCTTGTAAAGGACGTTCTCCCTGCCCCGGTCCTCCTTCACGCCCTCGATGACCTCAAAGCCCTGCTCCCAGAGCCGATACATCCGCACCAGCGCCTCCACGGGATGCTGCAAGTCGCAGTCCATCACCGCGCAGCAGTCTCCGGCGGCGGCCTGGAGCCCGGCGAAAATGGCGGCCTCCTTGCCGAAGTTCCGGGAAAAGCGCAGGCCCCGGACCCGGTCCCATTGCCCGGCGGCGGCCCGGATCTCCTCCCAGGTGCCGTCTGCGGACCCGTCGTCCACGAAGTAGACGGCGGCGGAGATGTGCTCCGCCTCCATGGCCTCCCGCAGGGCCCGGGCCGTGCGGGTCACGTTGCCCGCCTCGTTGCAGGCGGGGATGACGATGGAAAGTATCTCTCTGTTTTCACGCATACCGATATGCACTCCTTCTGTGAAAGGAAAGCTTCACCAGGTCTCGATGGGGAGCCGCTGCAAATACCGCCGCAGCATGTCGAAGGCGTGGTTGGCGGCGGACTGCCGGACCCGGGCCCGGCCGGTGCCCAGGCTCAGGGCCCGGACCCAGACGCTGTCCCTGTCCGCCAGACCCACAAACACCGTGCCCACGGGGTTGACCCCGTCCCCGTCGGGGCCGGCCAGGCCCGTGGCGGAAAGGCCCACGTCCGCGCCCACGGCCTTGCGGACGTCCCGGGCCATGGCCGCGGCCACCTCCCGGGACACCGCGCCCTTGGCGGCGATCAGGGCCGGGTCGATACCCAGAAGCGCCGCCTTCACCTCATCGCAGTAGGTGACGGCGCCACCCCGGAACACGGCGGACGCCCCCGGCAGGGCGGTGAACCGCTCGCCGATGAGCCCCCCGGTCAGGCTCTCCGCCGCCGACAGGGTCAGGCCCCGCTCCGTCATGATATCCAGGCAAAGGGCCTCCATGCTGGGCACGTCCACGCCGTAGACCTTGTCGCCCAGCACGGCGCGCACCTTCTCCACCACCGGCCGGCACATGGCCTCCGCCTCCGCCTCCGTGTCGGCCTTGGCGGTGGCCCGCAACATCACCTCGCCGAATTTGGCGTAGGTGGCCAGAGAGGGATTGGCCATGCGCTCCATCTCCGAACGGAACAGGGATTCGATGGCGCTCTCGCCCATGCCGAACACCCGGATCTGCCGGGAGAAGATGACCTGGTCCGACAGGGACCGTATGTAGGGCGCGGCGCAGGCTTTGAACATGGGGATACACTCCCGGGGCGGGCCAGGCAGCATAATCACATGCACGCCCTCTGCCGCAAAGGCGCAGCCGGGAGCGGTGCCCCAGTCGTTGTGGAACACCGTGCAGCCCTCCGGCAGATACGCCTGCTGGAGGTTGTTGTCGGTGTACTTGCTGTGGGAGTTGCGGGCGAACCAGGCTTTCAGGAAATCCGCCTCGTCCTGGTGCAGCTCCAGCTTTTTGCCGAAGGCCTCCGCCAGCACATTTTTCGTCAGGTCGTCATAGGTAGGCCCCAGCCCGCCGGTGGTGACGATCAGATCCGCCCGCTTCCGGGCGATGGCCACCGCCTCTTTGAGCCGCGCCGGGTTGTCTCCCACCACCGTGTGCCAGAATACGTTGACCCCCAGCCCGGACAGCAGGCCCGACAGGTCCGCCGCGTCGGTGTTCACCGTGTTGCCCAGCAGCAGTTCCGTGCCCACGGCCAGTATCTCACAATTCATGGATCATTTCCCCCTTATTGGCGAGCGCCCGCCATGGCGCGCACGACGCAGGCACCGACGGCAGGGCGAGAAGGCAGCGCCTGTGCAACGCATATTGCCGAGCGGAGCGAGGACGTGCGGCACATGTGCTGTCGCCGAGCGCCTGCCATGGTACGCACGACGCAGGCTCAAAACGCGAAGTTCCCGTTGACGAACACCGGCACCTCTTTCCCGTCGCGGGTGGTCCCCACGACGGACAGGTCCTCCGTGCCCACCATGAAATCCACATGGTTGATGGACTGGTTCAGGCCCGCCGCCTTCTGCTCCGCCTCTGTCATGTCCGCGCCGCCCTTCACGCAGGTGGGATAGGACGAGCCGAAGGCCAGATGACAGGAGGCGTTTTCGTCGAACAGCGTCTCAAAAAAGAGGATCCCCTTGTTGCGGATGGGGCTGTCGTAGGGCACCAGCGCCGCCTCTCCCAGATAGTGGGAGCCCTCGTCCAGATCGATGGAGTGGCGCAAAATGTCCTCCCCTTCGGCCGCGTGGACGTCCACGATCCGGCCGCCCCGGAAGTCCAGGTAAAAGTCCTTCACCAGATTCCCGTCCAGAGCCAGGGGCAGGGCCGCGTATACCCGGCCGTCCACGCCGTCCCACTTCGGGGCGGTGAATATCTCCTCCGTGGGGATATTGGGCACGAACTCGATGCCGGCGGCGCTCTTTTCGCTGCCGCCGGCCCAGACGTGGTTTTCCGGCAGCTCCACCGTCAGGTCCGTGCCCAGGGAATTGGTATAGTGCAGACTCTTGAAGTTGTAGCTGTTCAGCGTCTCGCACCGGCGGGCGGTGGCGGCGATATGCTCCCGCCAGCGCTCCACGGCCTTTCCGTCGCCGGTAATGCGGCAGACGGGAAAGATGGCGTCCCACAGCGCGTCCATGGCCTCCTGCTCCGACAGGTCCGGGAACACCTTTTTGGCCCAGGCGGGGACGGGGTGCGCGCCCAGGGACCACTGGAATTTATTGGCCTCCAGGGCGTCGCCATACGCCTTGGTCGCGTTTCCGGCGGCCCGGCGGTAGGTCTGCATCCGGGCGGGGTCCACGCCCTTGAGCAGTTCGGGGTCGGAGCCAAGGATGGCAAGGTCCACCGCGCCCCGGTCCAGATACCAGTCTATCCGGGCCTTCTCATAGGCGGGGTAGTCCGCAAAGACGTCCTCTGACGCCCGGAGGAATTTCTGCCGGAAGACGAAGTCGTCGTCCCACTCCATGACCACCTCCCGGGCGCCCCGGTCATAGCAGGCCTCCACGCACATCCGGGCCAGGGGCGCGCAGTCCACCTCGGACCGCAGGCGCACCGTCTGCCCGGGCTGTACGTTCACGCCGATCTCCACCAGCAGGTGGGCGTATTCATTCAGCTTCGCGTCAAAATTCTCGACCATTTCATCAATATCCTATCTTCACAAACTCTATCCCGGCCACGGCCTCGGCCACCAGCGCGTCCACGTCCAGAGCGGCCTCCGCCTCCCGGACCTTTTTGATCCTGGGGTGGGTGCAGGGGTGCCGGGGGGTGAACACGGTGCAGCAGTCCTCATAGGGCAGGATGGAGGTGTCGAAGGTGCCGATACGCTGGGCGACGGCGATGACCTCCTTTTTGTCCATGCCCACCAGAGGCCGCAGCACCGGCCTGTCCGCGCAGTCCTCCGTGGCGGCCATGGCCTCCATGGTCTGGCTGGCTACCTGGCCCAGGCTCTCCCCGGTCACCAGCGCGCCGCACTTATTATCTGCCGCGATGACGCAGGCGATACGCATCATCATGCGCCGCATGATGATGGTGAAATAGTCCTCCGGGCACTTGGCCCGTATCTCCTCCTGGATATGGGTGAAGGGCACGACCTGCACGTTCATCCGCCCGCACCAGGGCACCAGGATCTTCGCCAGATCCAACACCTTCTGCTTGGCCAGCTCCGAGGTGTAGGGGAAGGAGAAAAAGTGCACCGGGATGAGCCGCAGGCCCCGCTTGGCCATCATCCAGGTGGACACGGGGCTGTCGATACCGCCGGAGAGCAGCGTCACCGCCGCTCCCGCCGTCCCCACCGGCAGGCCGCCCGCGGCCTCGATGGGCGCCCCGTGGACATAGGCCGCCCGGTCCCGGACCTCCAGATGGACGGTGAACGCCGGGTGGTGCATGTCGGCGGTGAGACCGGGGAAGGCGTCGTTGAGCTCCCCGCCCACATACTGGCTCAGCTGTACGCTGGTCATGGGAAACGTCTTGTCCCCCCGCCGGGACTCCACCTTGAAGGTCCTGGCGGCGGACAGATCGTCATAGAGGTACTCCTTCGCCCTGGCCAGAATGGCCTCCGGTGTCTTTTCGCAGGCGGCGGCCCGGGTCATGGTCATGATGCCGAACACATACCGCAGGGCCTCGAAGGCCCCGTCCACGTCGCAGTTCTCGTCCCGGGGCTCCACATAGATGATGGACTGGTGGGCTATCACCTCAAAGGAGCCGAAGCGCTTCAGGCGCCGGCGGATGTTGCTGAGGAGCTTTTGCTCAAAGGAGCGCTTATTGAGCCCTTTCAGGACCACTTCGCCCTCCTTGAGAAGGATCATATCGGTCATTTCAAATTCTCGTTTCGGTAGTCAAATTGGAAGGTCCTGTATTGTATGGCCTCGGCCAGGTGGGCCGGGCGGATATCCCCGGACCCCTCCAGGTCCGCGATGGTCCTGGCCACCCGCAAAATGCGGTCATAGCTGCGGGCGGTGAGGCCCAGCGCGTCGTAAGCGCTCTTCATGAGGGCGGAGCACGCCCCGTCCAGGGCGCAGAACTTCTCCATGGCCGCCGGGTCCATCCGGGCGTTCTCCCGGATGGGGCCGTGGGCGAAACGGTTCTGCTGTATCTTTCGGGCCTTATCCACCCGGGCCTTGATGTCGGCGGAGGGCTCCCCGTTTGGGCGGGCTTCCAGCTCCTCGTACTCCAGAGCCGGGACCTCCACCATGATGTCGATCCGGTCCAGCAGGGGGCCGGATATCTTCCCCTGATACTCCGCCACGGACCGGGGCGAACACCGGCACCGGCCCGAGGGGTGGCCGTACCAGCCGCACCGGCAGGGGTTCATGGCGCACACCAACATGAACCGGCTGGGGTAGGTCAGCGTCCCGCCTGCCCGGCTCACGGTGACCTCGCCCTCCTCCAGAGGCTGGCGCAAAAGGTCGATCACGTCCCGGTGGAACTCCGGTAGCTCGTCCAGGAACAGCACCCCGTTGTGAGCCAGGCCCATCTCCCCGGGGCGCAGGTCCGCCCCGCCGGACAAAGCCTGCCGGGAGGCGGTCTGATTCGGCGCCCGGAAGGGCCGGCGGACCACCACCGGGTCCGAGGCCGTGGTGAGGCCCGCCACGGACCAGATGGCCGTGGTCTGCAGGGCCTCATCCCGGGTCATGTCCGGCAATATGCCGGGAAGCCGCTTGGCCAGCATGGATTTGCCCGCGCCCGGCGGGCCCACCATCAGCACGTTATGCCCGCCGGCGGCGGCCACCTCCAGCGCCCGCTTCACATTCTCCTGGCCTTTGACCTCGGCGAAGTCCGGCACCCCGGCGCTGCCCGGGTCCAGCACCCCGGGGGGCACGGGCTCCATGGCCGTCTCGCCGGCCAGAAATCCGGCGAGCTGGCGCACATCGTCTACGGGGTAGACCTCCACGGCCTGGGCGAAGGCGGCCTCCGCCGCGTTGTCCCGGGGGACGAAAAGCCGCTTGGCGCCGGCCTTTTCCGCCGCCAGCGCCATGGGCAGGGCCCCGGAGACGGGCCGAAGCTGCCCCGTCAGGGACAGCTCCCCAAAAAACATATCGGTCTCCCGTGGCGGATTTATCTGCCCCGTGGCGGTCAGAATGCCCAGCAGCACCGGCAGGTCATAGACCGTGCCGGCCTTTTTCGTGTCCGCCGGGGCCAGATTCACCGTAATGCGGCTGACGGGAAAGTCCCAGCCGTTGTGCCTGACGGCGGCCCGGACCCGGTCCGCGGCCTCCTTCACGGCGGCATCGGGCAGGCCCACCATGTCCAGCCGGGGCAGCCCGGAGGCGACGGACGTCTCCAGCTCCACCTCGTAGCCGCCTATTCCTTTAATACCAAGGGAACGGACTTTCGCGTACATGGCAGGACCTCCTCGTCGTCGCGGCATCCGCTAAGCTCCGCTGGCTGCCTGCAGCCAGCATCCGCCCGCTCCCGCGCTCCTCCTCTCCCCAAAAGGCTGGCGAGCCTTTTGGGGGCCCCAAAGGGCAACTTTACTCGTCTGTTCCGACGACTGCTATATGCAGCTCGTCCAGCTGCTTTTGCTCCACGGTCCCGGGGGCGTCCATCATCAGGTCCTGGGCGTTCTTGTTCATGGGGAAGGGGATGATCTCCCGGATAGAGGGCTCCCCGGCCAGCAGCATCACCATCCGGTCCACCCCGGGGGCGATACCCGCGTGCGGGGGCGCGCCGTAGCAGAAGGCGTTGTACATGGCGGGGAATTTGGCCTTCACGTCGGCCTCGCCCAGGCCCACCATCTCGAATGCCTTGACCATGATGTCCGGGTCGTGGTTGCGGACCGCGCCGGAGGAAAGCTCCACGCCGTTGCACACCAGGTCGTACTGGTAAGCGTAGATGTCCAGGGGATCCACTTCGCCCTTTTCGGCCTTTTCCAGTATCTCCAGCCCGCCGTTTGGCATGGAGAACGGGTTGTGGCAGAACTCAAGCTGCCCGGATTCCTCCCCGATCTCGAACATGGGGAAGTCCACGATCCAGCAGAATTCATACCGGGCCTCGTCCATATGGCCGGGCACGGCCGCGCCCAGCATTTTCACCGCCACGCCGGCGGTCTTGCGGGCGGCGTCCCGGCTTCCCGCGGCGATGAGGGCCAGACTGCCCGGGGCCATACCCAGCTCCGCCAGGGCCGCTTCATGGCCCGCAAGGAACTTGGCCACGCCGCCCACCAACGCGCCGGTCTCGTCCATGCGCACCCAGTAGGGCTTCTGGCCCGCCTGGACGGCCACGTCGTCGCAGAGCTTGTCGATCTGTTTGCGGGTCAGGGCCGCGCCGGTGCAGGGCACGATCTTCACCACGCCGGCCTGCTCGAAGGGGGCGAAGCCCTCCGTCGTTTTGGCCAGAGCGGTCATGTCCTTCACGGTCAGGTCGATACGCAGGTCCGGCTTGTCGGTGCCATAGGTCTCCATGGCGTCGTTGAAGGCGATACGCCGGAAAGGCGCCTTTGAGGCCACGTTGTAGACGCCGTATTTTGCAAAGATGGGGGGCAGCACGTCCTCGATGACGGCGAACACGTCCTCCTGTCCGGCGAAGGCCATCTCCATGTCCAGTTGATAGAACTCGCCGGGGGACCGGTCCCCCCGGGCGTCCTCGTCCCGGAAGCAGGGGGCGATCTGGAAGTACCGGTCGAAGCCGGAGGTCATGAGAAGCTGCTTGAACTGCTGGGGGGCCTGGGGCAGGGCGTAGAACTTGCCCGGGTGCTTCCGGGCAGGCACCAGGTAGTCCCGGGCGCCCTCCGGGCTGGAGGCGGTCAGGATGGGGGTGGTGATCTCCAGAAAATCGTGGGCCAGCATGGCCGCGCGCAGGGCGGCGATCACGTTGCAGCGCAGGACGATGTTCTTCTTCACCGCCGGGTTGCGCAGGTCCAGATAGCGGTATTTCAGCCGGAGGGCCTCGTCGGCCTCCCGGCTCCGATTCACCTCAAAGGGCAGCTCGTTGTAGTGGCAGCGGCCCAGCACCTCCACCTTCTCCGGCACGAGCTCTATCTCGCCGGTGGGCAGCTTGGGGTTCTTGCTGGCCCGCTCCCGGACCGTGCCCTCCACGGATACGGTACTCTCCTTGGAGATGGAGCGGAAGATTTTCACCATCTCCTCGGTCTCGGCCACCACCTGGGTCACGCCGTAAAAGTCCCGGATCACCACAAAGGCCAGGGTCGCGCCCACCTCCCGGACGTTCTCCATCCAGCCTACGATCTTCGCTTTCTTGCCCGCGTCCTCCAGCCGGAGCTGGCCGCAGGTATGGGTACGCATTTGTGTCATATTCTTTCCTTCTCTTTCACCGGTCTGGCCGGGTCGTTCAAACTCCTTTTGACGATGGCGGCGGCCTCCTCCACAGGAACGGTCACTTGGCTGCCGGAGCGCAGGTCCTTCAGACCCACCACGCCCGCGGCCTGCTCGTCCTCGCCCACCACCACCGCGTAGGGCACGGCCAGCTTGTCCGCGTAGGCGAACTTGGCCTTGACCTTTCTCTTCTCCGTGTACACCTGGGTCCGGACCCCGGCGGCCCGCAGGGCCGCGGCGCAGCGCACCGCGTAGAGCGGGTCGTCCCCCAGGGGGATCACCAGCGCGTCGCAGGGGGCGGTGAGGATGGCCTCGTTGAGAAGCCCCTGCTCCTGCAGGATGTAGAAAAGCCGGGTCACGCCGATGGACAGGCCCACCCCGGGCAGCTTTTTGTCCGTGTAGTACCCGGCCAGGTCGTCGTACCGGCCGCCGGAGCAGACCGAGCCCACCTCCGGGTAGTCCAGAAGCTGGGTCTCATACACCGTGCCGGTGTAATAGTCCAGCCCTCGGGCGATGGTCAGGTCCACCCGCCATTTGTCGTCCGGCACGCCCAGTCCCGGCAGCAGGCCCGTCACCGCCTTCAGCTCCGCCACGCCCTCGTCCAGGGCCGGGCACTTCCCCGCCAGGGCCTCCAGAGCGCCCATGGGGTCCGGGGCGGAAAGGATATCCAGAAGCTCGTCGGCCCGGCCGTCCGTCATGCCCAGGTCCGTCAGCAGGGCGGACACCTTCTCCCGGCCTATCTTTTCCAGCTTGTCGATGGCGGTCATGACCGCGCCGGTCTGCCCGCCCACGCCCAGGTACGCAAAAAGGCCGTTGAGGACCTTGCGGTCGTTTATGCGGATGCAAAACCGCTCCAGCCCCAGCCGGCGGAACACGTCGCAAATGACGGCGGGCATTTCCGCGTCGCTGGCGATATCCAGCTTCCCGTCGCCGATCACGTCGATGTCGGCCTGGTAAAACTCCCGGAACCGGCCCCGCTGGGCCCGCTCGCCCCGGTAGACCTTGCCGATCTGGTACCGGCGGAAGGGAAAGGCCAGCTGGCCGTAGTTCATGGCCACATACTTGGCCAGAGGGACCGTGAGATCGAAGCGCAGGGCCAGGTCGCTGTCGCCTTTGGTGAAGCGGTAGATCTGCTTTTCCGTCTCTCCGCCGCCCTTGGCAAGCAGCACCTCCGCCGCTTCCACGGCGGGGGTGTCGATGGCGGCAAAGCCGTACAGTTCATAAGTCTCGCGCAGCACGTCCAGCACTGCGTCCATCTGGGCCTGTCTGGCGGGCAGAAGCTCCATAAACCCGGACAGAGTCCGGGGCGTGATCCGTTGCATAGATCCTCCTCATAACGGGCGGCATGGCCGCCGCGTTTATCCGTGTCTTTTGCTCTTGGGGTTGACGATGTCGCGCCAGGCGAAATCCCCCCGGCGCAGACCCTGCACCAGCACCTCCGCCGTGGCCACGTTGGAGGCAAAGGGGATGTTGTGGGCGGCGCAGAGCAGCGAGATCTCATTGACCGGGCCGAACAGCTCCGGGTGATAGGGATCGGCGAAAAACATCACCAGGTCGATCTCATTGTAGGCGATGCGGGCGCCGATCTGCTGAACGCCCCCCTGGGACGAGTTCATGTAAAGCTCGATGGGCAGGCCCGTGGCCTCGCTCACCAGCTTGCCGGTGGCATTGGTGGCGATGATGTTGTGCTCCGCCAAAATGCCGCAGTAGGCAATGCAGAACTGCACCATCAATTCCTTTTTTCCGTCGTGGGCCATAAGCGCGATGTTCATGCCGGACCTCCTAATATATAGTCGTGTGAAGATGGCGTGTCATTGCAGCAGGGTGAGCTCCCGCTCGGTCTGCTGCGTACTTACCTTGAAGTCGAAATAGTACTGGAGCATATCCCGGGCCATAACGCCCAGGTTGGCGCCCTTGGAACCGTTCTCGATGGCAACGGCCACGGCGATCTCCGGGTCGCTGTAGGGCGCGAAGCAGATGAAGAAGGCGTCGTTGGTGCTGCTGCCGGTCTCGGTGGTGCCGGTCTTGGCGGCCACCTCGTACTCAAAGCCCGCGAAGGGCTCCCACGCGGTGCCCCAGCGATTGGTGACGGCGCCCCGCATGCCCTCGTGGATCAGATCCCATGTGGTGGAACTGGTCTCCACCTTGCTGATCACCTCCGGCTCCCGTTCATAGACGCTCTCGGAGTAGTCGTAGCTGGAAGCGGACTTGAGGATAGAGCAGCTGTACACGGTGCCCCGGTTGGCGATGGCGGCGGCGTACCGGCCAAGCTGGATGGGCGTCACCAGGGTGAGGCCCTGGCCGATGGAGGCCAAAAGCGTATCCGCGGCGTACCAGGAGGCCACACGCTGGCCGGCATAGAGCTTGGCCTTGTACTCCGGCGAGGCCACCTGGCCCACCTCCTCGGTCAGCTCGATGCCGGAGGGCTGGCCCAGACCCAGCATGGTGGCGTACTTGTCGATGTTCTCGATACCGATGGTGTCGCCCACGGTGAAGAAGAAGAAGTTGCAGCTGTAGGTGAGGGCCTGGCTGACGTTCAGGGGCCCATGGGGGCCGCCGGTACAGCCGGGGGCGTAGCCGGAGGAGATATACTTGTCAAACACCCGGGTGCAGTTTATCTCCGTTTTCCCGTCCAGAAATCCCTCCGTCAGGCCCGCCACGGCCATACAGGGCTTCCAGGTGGAGCCGGGGGAGTAAAGGCCCGACAGCGCCCGGTTCACCAGCGGGGTGTTCTCCGCCTCCAGGAGCGTGTCGTAATCGTCCAGATACGTCTCCAGATTGAAGGACGGATAGCTGGCCATGGCCAGCGGCTCACCGGTCTTCGCGTTCACGGCCACGATGGCGCCGCCGGAGATCAGCTCCCGGATCTCGTCGGGCTTGTCGTTCTGCTCGAAGTAGGCGTTGTCCGCCTCGGTCTGGGCGTTGGCGTCCTCGATGTAAGACGCCAGAGTGGACTCCGCCGCGGCCTGCAGCTCGATATCCAGCGTCAGATAGATGTTGTCGCCGGGCTCGGGGACCTTGTTGTACACGGTGCTGGTGACCACGCCCTCGCTGGTGCGGGTGATCTCCGCCTCGCCGTCCACCCCGTGGAGCAGCTCCTCGAAGGCGGACTCCACGCCCGCCTGTCCCACGATGGCGTTAAGGGGGTAGTCCTGTTCCTTGTACTTTTCGTACTGCTCGGCGTTCATGGCGCCGGTGTAGCCAAGGATGTGGGGGGCGTAGGTGGTGTTATACTCCCGCAGGTAGCTGACCTGCACCTCGAAGCCGGGCAGGTCCGCCTCCATGAGGGCGGTGATGGTGTTGATGGACACGTCCTGGGCGAACACATAGTCGGAGGTGTTGACCACATAGCGCACGTTCACCGCGTAGCGCACACCGGCGATGATACGCATATCCTCGGCGCTGTAGTTGCCGTCGATACCGTAGCGGGTGCGCATTTTAGCCATGACCTCCACGGCGGAGGCGTCCGGGGAGAGCTGGTTGGCGGTGAGCCAGGCGCTGAGCAGGATGGACTGGGTGTCCGACATATCCGTGAACTCCCAGGGGGGCGTCATGGTGACGGGCAGCTCGTCGTTGTAGGTGTCGCCGCTGGCGAGGATGATCTGGCACGCCTGTAGTATGACGGCATTGGCCTCGTTTGAGTCCAGGTCGCCCATGAGAAGCTCCTCGTCCTTGATGAGAAGGTTGTTGCAGCTGCGGTTGGACACCAGCAGACGGCCATAGCGGTCCATGATGTTCCCCCGGGCGGCGATAACGTCCTCGTGGGAGACGATGGAGTTGATGGACGCCTCATAGTTTTGGTTGCCCTCCACGATCTGCAACTGGTAGAGCGTGACGGCGAATATGCTCAGGACGACCAGGACCACAAGGGCCATGAACACCAGCCGGCCTGTACTGATCAGTTTTCTCATAAGGGTCCTTTCTTCGTCGTCCGCGCCGCGGGCGCTTCCCCGGTCCGGACGCCGGGGCGCGGATACGGCGCGGTTCCACTTCTGTCCATGAAGCGGGCTTTACGGGGCTCCGTTCGCAAGGCGCTCCGTTCAGTGTCCCATCGGCCGGGCGGCGATGAGCTTGCAGGGAAAATAGAGCGGGACGGACAGCACCGCGCTCCAGACCACCTGGATAAATCCCGTGCGCAGCACGCGCCATCCGGCGGGGCCGGTGCTGTACAGCGCCTGGAACATGCGGGCGTCCTCACTGGTCAGGAAGAGGAACCGGAACATCTGACAGAAGGTGACGATCCCCAGCGCCGCCAGCAGCAGCGCCAGAAAAGACACAAAGCCCTTGTGGAGCATATACTTCCCCAGCGCTCCGGCAAAAAAACCGATGGCCGCCAGCAGAACCGTGAACAGCACCACGGTGTTGGCGTAGTCGAAATCGGCGAAATACCCCGCCGCCAGTCCCAGCGCGCCACCCCATACGCCGCCCTCGAACAGCGCCACCGCCACCACCAGCGCCGGCATCAGCAGCGGCTTCACCCCCAGAAGGGGCAGGCGGGAGACGATCTGGTTTTGCAGCACCAGCACCGCCGCCAGCAGCAGCCCGTACACGATGGCCCGCCGCAGCTTTGACAGGTCGATAAGGTCAAGCAGCATAGGCCGTCACTCCTCGATGGTAAAGTCGGTGATGATGAACACCTGCGTAAGGCTGCTCAGATCGCAGGCCGGCTCCACCACGCCGTAGAGGGTCTGGCCGTTGCCCTCGCTGAGCACGGCGGTGATGTAGCCGATGATCAGGCCCTGGGGGATGGAGCCGCGGCCAGAGGTCAGCACCGCCTCGCCCTCCACCAGCTGGGCGTTCTCGGAAAGGTACGTCAGCCGCAGCTGGTTGTCCTGCATAAGAGCGAAATCGCCCACGCACATGCCCACCGCGCCGGCCTCGCCCACCAGCGCGCCCACGTCGATGGCCGAGTCGATGAGCGTCCGCACCGTACACCAGGTGTCTCCCAGTTCGATGACCTGCCCCACCAGCGCGCCGTACTCCGTGACCACACAGTCGCCCACCGCGATGTCGGCGTTGGACGAGCCCTTGGACAGCCGGAACGTGCTCTCAAAGTTAGAGCTTGACCACTCGGTGATCTTGGCCGGCTCCATCACATAGTCCGTGTGCTGCTTCTTGAAATCCAGTGCCTCCCGCAGCCGGTCGTTCTCCTCCTTGTACTGGTTGGCGTCGATGGCCGCCCGCTGGGCCTCCGCCAGCTGGGCCCGGAGCGCGTTGTTCTCCGCCACCAGCTGGTCGTACTTGTAGATGTAGCCGTAAATGCCCTCGACCCACTCCACGGCGGAGGACGCCGCCGCGCCCACCGGGCTGGAGATGGCGCCGGAGATGTTGGCCAGAAGCCCCGCCCTGCCGTGCATGAGCGCGGTGGCCAGCGTCACCGCCAGCACCACGACGATAACGGCCGCACCTATGCGCACACCGTATTTTTTGATGTATTGCTTCAACGCAGCTCTACTCCCATTTCCCGCAGCATCCGGCCCAGAAGGCACAGAGGCAGTCCCACGACATTGAAAAAGTCTCCTTCTATCCGCTCCACATATAGCCCGGCCCGGCCCTGGTAGCCGTAAGCCCCGGCCTTGTCCATGGGCTCGCCCGTGGCCACATAGGCGTCGATCTCATCCTCCGTCATGGCCCGGAAGAACACCCGGGTCATGGCCTGGCGGCTGAGCGCTTTGCCGTCTTTTATCACGGTCACGCCGGTGTAGACCCGGTGCTCCCGGCCCGACAGCAGCCGGAGCATCCGCCGGGCGTCCGCCTCGTCCCGGGGCTTGCCCAGGATGGCGCCGTCCGCCTCCACCACCGTGTCCGCGCCGATGACCACCGCGTCCGGGTGGGCGTCCGCCACCTCCTTCGCCTTGGCCAGCGACAGGGCCCGGGCCGTCTCGCCCCCGTCGGCCCCGGCGGGCGGGGTCTCCGGCCCTGTGGCCGGGACGACGGCGAACGGCACGTCAAAATATCCCATCAGCTCCCGCCGCCGGGGGGAGGCCGAGGCAAGGATCAGTTCCATAAAGCTCCCTTCTGGTAGGCGCCCCGGCTGGCGTTGATGGGCAGATAATCGCTCTCGCCCTTGTACCGCCGGGTGATCAGCACGCACTCCCGGGGGCTCTCGGTGGTGAACAGCAGCCGCAGGCCCCACAGCCCCACGCCGGTGTATATCTCCGGGTGGTCCGCCAGAAAGGTCTTGCGGGCGTCAAAGACGGTGTTGCGGCAGCCGAATTCCTTTTCCACAGGGTATACGCCCCCAAAGGCGTCGGACATGCTGGTGGGGGTGGTGCAGGAGCACCGGCCCGCGCTGTTGCGGATGATACAGTGGTCCGTCACCATCACCGGCAGCCGGCCATAGACCACCATCTCCGTGTCGGCGGACTTGGCCAGGGCCCCGATCTGCCGGGCGGTCAGCTCCCCGGAGGCGGTCACGGACTTGAATCCGGCCCGGCTGAGGAATTTCAGCGTCCAGGAGTTGGCGATGTTCAGCCCCAGGTCGCCCCGCAGCTCCATTCCCGCCTGGCGCACCGCCGGCAGCAGACCCAGATTGCCCGCCAGCGCCTCCGTGACGCCCCGGGCCTTCAGGGCGGCCAGAAGCTCCCGCAGCACCGGCCCCTCCGCCTCGGATACCACACGGGGCAGGGCCGCCACGATCTTCGTGCCCCGCTTGACGAAGGGCTCCAGATCCGCGTTGCCCGCCGCCAGTATCTCCGCCGGCACATACAGCAGATCCGGCCCGGTGGCCGCCAGCTCCGGCGTGATCTGATTTTCGCCGGTCACCTGGATGATCAGCTTCAGCGCGCCCTCCGCCTCCCGGCCCTCCGGCCTGGGCGGCATGGGCTCCTCGTCCACCGTCACCGGCTCCCGGGTCTTGTCCGCGATGGCGTGCAGAAGCTCCCTGCGGGCGGACTCGATGGCCTCGTCCGGGTAGTCCAGGTCGGGCTCGATGGCGCATTTGACGCCGGTGCAGTTGAAGGGCGTGCCGCCGGTCCGGTACAGGATCTCCCGGACCCGGGCCTCGCTGACCCCCTGGCGGCCCAGATCCAGCGGCTCGTAGCCCTGGACCACCGCCCGGTTGCCCCGCTCGTCCTCCGCGGCGAACACCGCCGGCTCTCCCGGACGCATCACCACATAAAACTGTACCGACACCCGGCGCAGCTCCGTGTTTGTATAGCCCTTGCGCAGCTCCGTGTAAAACCGGGATGGCACCCGGTCCGCGGCGGGCGCCGGGGCGAACATGGCCGGGCCGGTCTCGCCGGTATAGTAGCCATCGGACAGGCCGGTGGCGGAAAAAGCGTTCAAAAGGGCGTCCCGCTCCTCCTGAGTGGGGAGCACCTGTTCCCGAATGGCCCGGGAATACAGCCGGGTGGTGAAAGCCACATATTCGGGCCGGCGGCTACGCCCCTCGATGGCGGCGCAGGCCACGCCTATGGTCTGGAGGGCCTCCACATGGTCGATGAGGCACAGATCCGCCATGGAGAGAGGCCGCTCGTCCATCCGGCCCCCCAGCGAGAACCGGCCCCGGCAGGGCTCGGTGCACTGCATGCAGCTGTCGCTCTTGTGCTCGTGGGCCAGGGCGCCTATGTAACACTGGCCGCTGTGGGCCACGCACACCGGGCCGTGGACGTATACCCCCGTGGGGATGGGGCTGCCCTCCGTGACGGAGGCGATCTGCTCCATGGTCAGCTCCGGCGCCAGGAACACCCGGCTCAGGCCCATAGCCGCCGCCGTGGCCGCCCCCTCCACGCAGGTGACCCCCAGCCGCACGTCCCCCCACAGGGGCATGTCCGGCAGGACCCGGCGCAGCGCGTCGATAAGGCCGACGTCCCGCACCAGCAGGGCGTCCGCCCCCTCCCGGGCGGCGAACCGGGCCATCTCCACCGCCTGCTCCATGGTCTCGTCTGTGTAGAGGCCGCAGACGGATACCGCGGTCTTGCACCCGCGCACCCGGCAATAGCGCAGGGCCCGGCTCATCTCGTCCCGGTCGAAGGCGCGCTCACCCCGGCCCACCGCGGTGAGCCGCTCGGCCATATATACTGTGTCCGCCCCGTTCTGCACGGCGGCCATGACCGCCTCCATGCTCCCGGCAGGCGCTAGCAACTCCAGCATAGGTCCCTCATCGTGCCCGGCGCCGCACCCGCGCGCCGGCGTGTCTGCTCAAAATTGTATAATCCATTACATTATAAACAATACCGGTCCATAAAACAAGAGCAAATCCCATTTTCTGGTTCAGGATGGAAAAACTTCCGGCCTGGCCGCCCGCAGCCCCGCCAGCACCGAAACAGGCGTCCGCAGGGACCCGTCTATACCGGAGCCCATGTGTATGGCGGGCTTTCGCGCCCCGTGAAAATCGCTGCCGCCGGACACGGCCAGCCCGTACCGGTCCGCCAGGGCCAGGGCCGCCGCCTGCTGGGCGGGGGTGTGTTCGGGATAGTACGCCTCCAGGGCCCGGCAGCCCGCGTCCGCGGCGGCGCGGATAAAGCCGTCCAGCACATCGGCGTCGAAGCCGTAGTGGAATGGGTGGGCGATCACCGCCACGCCCCCGGCGGACACGATGGCCGCCGCTGCCTGGTCGAGGCTCATCCGCTCCCGGGGCAGGTAGTAGGGGCAGCCACGGTCCAAAAACCGGCGAAAGGCGTCTCCCACGTCGGCGGCCAGGCCGTTTTTCACCAACCACCCAGCCAGGTGGGGACGGCCAAGCACCGCGTCCGGGTCGTCCGCCCGGAGGGCCTCCATGCTGACGGGGAGCCCGTCCCCGGCCATGGCCGCGACGAGCTTCTCGTTGCGCTCCCGCCGCCGGTCCCGGGCCCAGGCCAGCGCTTCGGTGAGCGACGGCGCGTCCGGGTCCACGAAAAGGCCCAGGATATGCGTGTCCCGGCCCCGGTAGTCCGAGGACATCTCCACCCCGGGGATCACCTCCACGCCCAGCTCTTCCCCGGCGGCCGCCGCCTCCGGCACGCCGGAGACGGTGTCGTGGTCCGTTATGGCGATGGCCGCCAGCGCGAGATCCCGGGCCATGGCCACCGCCGCCCGGGGCGGGACCGTCCCGTCCGAGGCCGTAGTGTGGATATGCAGATCGACAAGACCCTCCATGCTCTCTCCTCCCGGGGGTATTATAGCACCGGCGGCGGTTTTAAGCAAAACTTGTAACCGCCGGTCGATGATGATATAATGTGAACGGCTTGGTTTATTATCCGCTTGATACCAAAGAAAAAGGTCGCGGCGACGATGGACGACGGAAAGCTCAAACTGAACCGGCCAAAGCTGCTGGCCGTGCCCCTGCGGGACGCGGAGACGCTGCTGGAGGCCGGAGATGGGGACGGGGCGCTTTTGTACCTGTACCTGGTGAAAAACGGCGGGGTCCTGGACGTGGACCGGGCCGCGGAGGCGCTGCGCCTGTCGGTCCGGGCCGTCCGGCTCATCGCACGGCGGCTGGAGCGTATGGGCCTGCTGGACACGGGCGCGGAGCGGGAGCATCTCCCCTCTCCGGAGCCCCCGGAGTATCAGGCGGCGGATGTGGTGCGCCGCAGCCAGACGGACCCGGCCTTTCAGGACCTGGTGAAGGAGACCCAGCAGACTCTGGGCCGCACCCTGACCTCCACGGACCTGAAAAAGCTCTTCGGCATATACGACGACCTGTCCCTGCCGGCAGACGTGATCATGCTGCTGATCCACCACTGCAAGGAGGAGCACGACGAGCGCTACGGCGCCACCCGGCAGCTTGGCTTCGCGGTCATCGAGAAGGAGGCCTACGCCTGGTTCGACCGGGAGATCATGACCTATGAGCAGGCGGAGAACTATCTGGCGGAGCTCGACCGGCGCAGGAGCATGCTTGGCCAAATGCAGCGGGCCGTGGGCATACGGGGCCGGGATCTGTCCGCCACGGAGCGGAAGTACCTTCTCGCCTGGATGGAGCTTGGCTTCGGCCCGGAGGAGCTGGCCCTGGCGGCGGACCGGACCGTCACCAACACCGGGGAACTGAAGTGGCGGTACATGAACTCCATCATCCAGTCCTGGCACAGCAAGGGCCTGCACACGGTGGACCAGATCGAACAGGGGGACCGGAAACCTGCCCGCGCCCCCCGTCAGACCGCATCCTCCGCCCCGGACGCGGCGGAGCTGGAACGGATGCGCAAGCTGAGAGAGCGGCTGAAAAACAACTGAGGGAACGGTACATATGGACGGAAAGCTGCTGGCCCAGGCCAGAGAGGAAAAAGAGAACATCCGCCGCCGGGCGGTGCAGACGGACCGGCTCCGGCACGAGGAGGTCTACGCCCGGGTGCCGGCCCTGCGCCGGCTGGACGGGCAGATCGCCGCGCTGGTGCCCCGGGTCGCCGCCGCCGCGGCGGACGGTCCGGAGGCGCTGGACGCGCTGCGCCGGGAGAGCCTGGACCTACAGGCCCGCCGGGCGGAGCTCCTGGTGGAGAACGGCTGGCCGATGGACTATCTGGACGGGTCCTGGGACTGCCCCCGCTGCCGGGACACCGGCTTCGTGGAGGGGCGGATGTGTTCCTGCCTGAAAAGGCTTTACGACCAGGCCCAGACCCGGGACCTGTCCGAGCTCATCAAGCTGGGCAGCGAGAGCTTCGGCACCTTCGACCTGGGCCTTTACGACGACCGGCCCGACCCGGCCTCCGGGGTGGCCCCCCGGGCCCAGATGGAGACTGTGTTCGGTATCTGCTACGACTATGCGCTGGACTTTGGCCGCCGGCGGGAGAATTACCTGTTCCGGGGCGGCACGGGCCTGGGCAAGACGTTTTTGGCCGCCTGTATCGCCCGGGAGGTGGCCCGGCAGGGCTTTTCCGTGGTGTATAAAACGGCGGTGGAGGCGCTGGGCGCCTACGAGGACCAGCGCTTTGAACGGGACGCCGGGGCGTCGGCGCGGGCCGACGCGCTGGTCCGCCGGATGGGGGAGTGCGACCTGCTCATCCTGGACGACCTGGGCACCGAGATGGTGACGGAATTCACCCGCAGCGCCCTGTACACCCTCATCAACACCCGGCTCGTGGGCCGGAAAAAGACCGTGGTCACCACCAACCTGACCGCCGCCCAGATGGAAAAAAACTACACCCCCCAGATCGTCTCCCGGCTGGAGGGGGAGTTCCAGGTCCTGTCCTTCGCCGGCTCGGACATCCGTATCCTGAAAAAAGAACGCGGGCTGGAGTGAAAACGAAACAGCGCCCCCGCCCTGTCCCACAAGGATAGGGCGGGGATTTTTGCGGCAAACTAAAAATGTGCGCCATAAATTTATATAAATCGCTTGACAAATTTAATGTGCCGATGTAAAATTATTCCCGAGGTGAGAGATATGAAAAAGACCCTGTACAGTCTGATGCTCTCGGACGACGTGGTCCGGGCGGTAGACGATCTGGCCCACCGGATGGGCACTAACCGCTCCGCCCTGGTCAACCAGATCCTGGCGGAGTACACGGACATGGTGACGCCGGAGCGGCGGGTCCAGGACATCTTCCGGCAGATCAGCGAGATATTGGACGCGGACCGGGCGCTGGTGCCCTTCATCACCCCCAACTCCATGACCATGAGCGTGAAGTCGAGCCTACAGTACCGCTACCGGCCCACGGTGAAGTACTCGGTGGAGCTGTATCGGGACCGGGACGGCTCTCTGGGAGAGCTCTCCGTGGTTTTTCGGACCCAATCGCAGGCGCTTTTGGATGCCATGGGGCAGTTTTTCCGGCTGTGGAAGCAGATAGAGGACGAGCTCGTGGCCCCCTGCCACACCATGCCGGTGGATTACGCGCTGTACCCGGGCCGGTTCACCCGCTCGCTGGAGCTGCCGGGCAGCCGGGACTATACCAGCGCGGACGTGGCCGGGGCCATCAGCGCCTATGTGCGTCTTTTTGACCGGCTGATGAAGGCGTATCTGGCCGGCGAGATGAGCGCCCGGGAGACCCGGGAGCAGTACATCGGCTGGCTCCGCGAGGGCAACACCATTTTGTGAACACGCGAATTTTACGATAAAGGACAGTGATCGGCATGAACAGCGACAAGCTGACACAAAAAACCATAGAGGTCATCAACGCCGCCACGGCCATGGCCCGGGAGAACGACAACCAGTATGTCACCCCGGAGCACCTGCTTTACGCCCTGGTGGACGCGGACGGGGGGCTCATCCCCACGCTGCTGGGGCGCATGGGCGCGGACTGCGACGCCATCCTCTCGGCTCTGGACGGGGCCATCGAGCGGCTGCCCAAGGTCCAGGGGGCCCAGAGCGTCTATCCCTCCAACGAGTTCGGCAAGGTCATGGACTTTGCCGGGAAGGTGGCGGGCAAGCTCAAGGACGAGTATGTGTCCGTGGAGCATTTGATGCTGGGCATTTTCGCCAACCAGACCCCGGCCATCCGGGACATCCTGCGCCGGCAGAACGTGACGAAGGACGGCTTCACCGCGGAGCTTGCGAAGGTCAAGACCGGGCATGTGACCACCGACAGCCCCGAGGACACCTATGACGCGCTGGAAAAGTACGGCACGGACCTGGTCCGGCGGGCCCGGGACAACGAGCTGGACCCGGTGATCGGCCGGGACACGGAGATACGCAACGTGATCCGTATCCTCTCCCGCAAGACCAAGAACAACCCGGTGCTTATCGGTGAGCCGGGCGTGGGCAAGACCGCCATCGCGGAGGGCCTGGCCCAGCGGATCGTCCGGGGGGACGTGCCGGAGGGACTGAAGGACAAGACCGTCTTCTCTCTGGACATGGGCGCGCTGGTGGCCGGCGCGAAATACCGGGGCGAGTTTGAGGAGCGGCTGAAGGCCGTGCTGGAGGAGATCGCCAAGAGCGAGGGAAAGATCCTTCTGTTCATCGACGAGCTGCACACCATCGTGGGCGCGGGCAAGACCGAGGGCAGCATGGACGCGGGCAACCTTCTCAAGCCCATGCTGGCCCGGGGGCAGCTGCACTGTATCGGCGCCACCACTCTGGACGAGTACCGCCGGTACATCGAAAAGGACGCGGCTCTGGAGCGCCGGTTCCAGCCGGTGATGGTGGCCGAGCCCACCGTGGAGGACACCATCTCCATTTTGCGGGGCATTCGGGAGCGGTACGAGATATACCACGGCGTGCGTATCCACGACGCGGCGCTGGTGGCGGCAGCCACGCTGTCGGACCGGTACATCTCCGACCGGTTCCTGCCGGATAAGGCCATCGACCTGGTGGACGAGGCCTGCGCCCTGATCCGCACGGAGATCGACTCCATGCCCTCGGAGCTTGACGACATCCGCCGGAAGATCATGCAGATGGAGATCGAGGAGATGGCCCTGAAAAAGGAGACGGACAGGCTCAGCGCCGACCGGCTGGAGAAGCTGCGGGAAGAGCTCGCCGCCACGAAGGAGGAGTACGCCGCCATGAAGGCCCGCTGGGAGGCGGAAAAGGCGGAGGTGGACGCCGCCAAGGGCCTCAAGGCCGAGATCGAGCGCCAGACCGCCGAGATGGAGCGGGCCCAGCAGAGCTATGAGTACGAAAAGGCGGCGAAGCTCAAGTACGAGACCATCCCCGCCCTGCAAAAGAAGCTGGAGGAGGCGGAATCCGCCCCCCGGAAGGAGGCGGCCCTGGTCCAGGACGCGGTGACGGAGGAGGAGATCGCCGGTATCGTGGCCCGCTGGACGGGCATTCCCGTGGCACGGCTCATGGAGGGCGAGCGGGAGAAGCTGCTGCATATGGAGGACATCCTCCATGAGCGGGTGATCGGCCAGGACGAGGCGGTGCGTCTGGTGACGGAAGCCATCCTCCGCTCCCGGGCGGGTATCGCCGACCCTGACCGGCCCATCGGCTCGTTCCTGTTCCTGGGCCCCACCGGCGTGGGCAAGACGGAGCTTGCCAAGAGCCTGGCCCAGGCCCTTTTCGACGACGAGCGGAGTATGGTGCGTATTGATATGACCGAGTACATGGAGAAGTTCTCCGTCTCCCGGCTCATCGGCGCCCCTCCGGGATATGTGGGCTACGACGAGGGCGGCCAGCTGACCGAGGCGGTGCGCCGCCGGCCCTATTCGGTGGTGCTGTTCGACGAGGTGGAAAAGGCCCACCCGGACGTGTTCAACATCCTGCTACAAATTCTGGACGACGGGCGTATCACGGACTCCCAGGGCCGGACGGTGGATTTCAAAAACACCATCATCATTCTGACGTCCAATCTGGGCAGCCCCTATCTGCTGGACGGGATCGGGCCCAACGGCGAGATCACCGACGAGGCCAAGGCCGCCGTACAGAGCGAGCTGCAACGAACCTTCCGGCCGGAATTTCTCAACCGCCTGGACGAGACGGTGCTGTTCAAGCCCCTGACCCGGGAGGATCTGACCGGTATCATCGCCATCCTGACGGACAGCCTGCGCCAGCGCCTGGCGGACAGGCAGCTTGGTCTGGAATTCACCCCCGCCGCCTGCCGGCACATCATCGACCACGGCTTCGACCCGGTCTATGGCGCGCGGCCCCTGAAGCGGTATCTGCAAAGCGCCGCCGAGACGCTGATCGCCAGAAAGCTCCTGTCCGGAGACATCCCCGCCGGGTCCACGCTGGTGGTGGACGCCCAGGACGGCCAGCTGGTATGCCTCACGAGGGATATGACGGCCGCCTGATACGCGCGGCAGGACCCTGCCCGGCCCCGGTCTTGTGCCGGGACCGGGCGGCGCAACCGGCGGTTGACACATTTCCCGGTCCGCTTGGTTGATGTGAGCGGGCATATACGGTATACTGCGAGGCAAGGTGAGTCACCCCCCAAAATAAGCAAAGGAGGCTTTCCCATGCCCTTGGCCGACAAGATCACAGACCTGCGCAAAAAACAGGGCTGGAGCCAGATAGACCTGGCGGACCGGCTGGACGTGAGCCGCCAGTCCGTCTCCAAGTGGGAGATGGGCCAGGCGGTGCCGGAGCTTGACAAGATCATCAAGATGAGCGAGCTTTTCTCCGTCACCACCGACTACTTATTAAAAGACGCTGTCCCCGGGCCGGAGCCCGGCGGCGCGGCGCCGCCCCCGACCCCGCCAGAGGAGCAGCCGCCCGCCCCGGAGCCGGAAAAGCAGACGCCCGGACCGGCGGCCCCGGAAAAGCCCAGGCGGAAGAAGTGGCCCTGGGTGCTGGCGGCCTGCCTGGTCCTGGCGGCGGTCCTCCTGGCGCTGTTGCTGGCGGGCCACCGGGATACGCCCGTGGCGGATCCCAAGCTCACGCCTGTGCCCAAGCCCACGCCCACGCCTGTGCCCATGACCACGGAGGAGACCGTGACGGAGCAGGCCGTGACAACGGATGCCTCCGCCCCGTCCCTGGAGCAGACGGCTGTGTCCGACCCGGATGCGCCGGAGGCCGGGATGACGGAGTATACCTACGAGGGCGACGCAGTCACCGCCGGCGGGATCGACCCGGAGGCGCTGGCGGCCATCGCGGCGGAGTACGCGCCCTTTGGCGTCACCTGTGACGGGGACAGCGGCCAGTGGTATCTGGACGGGGAGCCCATCCGGGTCTTTACCGATGTGCTCACCTCCAATGGCGAGAGCCTGACCGGCGGGCATTTCCAGGGCACCATGCGGAACTTTGCCGGCGACGGCGCCATCGATGTGCGCACGGTCCGGGACTTCGACCACTGTGACGACGAGGGCCGCGGCGCGCTGCTGTACATGGAGACATGCCCGGTCGGCCAGTCCCACTGGACCGAACGCCCCGCCGGGGAACACCACGGCGAGGACCATCACGAATAACGGAAAATGACCCGAGAACGCCCCGGAGATACCACGCTCCGGGGCGTTCGCAACCTGCGGTTGACAAATTTTCAACGCCTCTTTCTTGCCTGCAACCAAAATATACGGTATTCTGGCTGCATAAAGCACAAGGAGGCGTTCATTTTATGACTTTGGGCGAAAAAATAACGACGCTGCGCAAGCAGCAGGGTTGGTCCCAGGACGAGCTGGCAGAGCGGCTGGACGTTTCCCGTCAGTCCGTCAGCAAATGGGAGGGCGGCCAGGCGGCCCCGGAGATCGAAAAGCTGCTGCGGCTCAGCGAGGTATTTTCCGTGAGCTGCGACTATCTGATGAAAGATGAAATGATCCTGCCGGCGGCCCCGGCGTCCCCGGAGACCCCGCCCGCGCCGGTCCTGCGGCAGGTGGGACTGGAGGAGGCCCGGGAATTTATCGCGCTGAAAAAAGCCGCCGCCTGGCCTATGGCCCTGGCCGTGGCCCTGTGTATCCTCTCCCCCATATGCCTGATACTTCTGGGCGGCGCGTCGGTCGCCGGCCTGCTCCCCATCCCGGAGCAGTGGGCCGCCATGGCCGGCGTAGTGATCCTGCTGCTGTTCGTGATCCCGGCGGTGGGTATCTTCCTCCACTGCGGCATGAAAACGGAAAAGTTCGAGTACATGGAAAAGGAGGTCTTTGAAGCCGGCCCCGGCGTGACAGCCCTGGCCCGGGAGGGCATGGACCGGGACCGGGAGACCCACGGCCGGCGCATGACGGCAGGGGTGTGCCTGTGCGTGGCGGCGGCGGTGCCCCTGCTGGTGTGCACGGCAACGGAGGACGAGTTTTTGCTCGCCTGCGGCATAAGCCTGCTGCTGGCCATCGTGGCGGCGGGGGTGTATCAGATCGTGGGGACCGGCGTCACATGGGGCGCGTACCAAATGCTGTTACAGGAGGGGGATTATGCCCCGGAGCAGAAGAGCGCCCTTGTCCGGAACGTGTCGGTCGTCTACTGGTGCGTGGTCACCGCCGGATACCTTTTGTGGAGCTTTCTCACGAGCGCCTGGGACCGGACCTGGCTGGTCTGGCCCGTGGCGGGAGTGCTGTTCGCCGCCCTGGCCACGCTCCTGACCGCTTGTGCCAGGCGGAAACGGTCGTAGACAAGCGCGCTCTGCCGGCCGCCCCGTTGAAAAACAGTAGATAACGGCCCGAAAACGGTCTATACTGGGGCCAAAAGCCGCGAAAGACCGGGGTCTTGAAATGGGATTTTTATCATTCAATGAAAAGTATTATAGCGGGGCGCTGAAAAGGCTGGAAGGCAGGGTCCTGGAGGAAAGCGAGCTATATGAAGTCAAGCAGCTTCTGAAGCTTCTGGACGATCTGCTCGATGAGGGATATACGGAGCTGGACCGTGCTCTGGAGGAAAAGTACCGTGCCGTTTCAAGATTGAGAGGTATCTTGACCGCGCATGATGAGGAACCGTTCCCTGTCCAGCACAGATCGCTTTCGGGCATAGAGTACGGTGATATGGAGACGGAGGCGGAGACGGTCTGCCAAAGTCTGATGGACCGTGTGGATCGGGGCGTATCCCCCTCCGGCGACCCGTTTCTCGCCGATCTGCGCAGCTACTGCGATTGGATCGGCTGGCGGCCCGACACCGCCTATGTGTTTCTGCTCCGGGACGCTTTTTTGCCGTATCTCTATTATAAGAGCAGCGGCAGAGACGGCCTGTATCCGTGGGTCATCAACCGTGATTTCCTGCGGCAGACCGCCGGAAAAGGCGCGGATGATATCCTTCGTCAGCCTGTCTATGAGGCGCTGGAAAACGGCGTTTCCGGCTACGGAGACTTTTCCGCGTTCTGCAAGACCCGCATTCGCGGAGCGCTGAAAGGATATCCCGTATTGGAAAAGGCGCTCCGGGAGCTTCTGGGCGGGGTCCGCGAGGAGAAGATACTTGTGATCGAGTCCGGCTATTGCGGAACGATCCCGCTGACTCTTTCCGCCCTGGACGAGCGCGTGGACCTCAGGCTCTATACGACCGCGCCCTATCTGTATGAGACCTATCGGGACAAGATATTTTGTAGACGATACGAGCAGGTCCGCTCCTTTGAAACGCTGTACAGTCAGGATATTTTGATGAAGTATTCTTCCTTCCGAAAGGGAAGATTTTATTTGCGGACTGCGGTAGAGGACGGGATATGGGAGAAAGCCGCCGCAGAGGCTGCCCGACTGTCCGCTTCATGACGATGAGGATGAGAAAACCGGCCCCGGAACGACACGTTCCGGGGCCGGTTTTTCACTTTACGCCCACAAGTTCTCCGGGTATTTTCCCGCGGCCCGCATGGCCGCCAGGGCCTGTTGCAGGGCCGGCAGATCGTCCCGGTAGGTGACCCCGTGCCAGACCTCGTCCGTGGGCACCACCTTCACCCGGTCCGTGCCCGCCGCCAGACACGCATTCACCACGCTGGGCAGGAAAAACTCCGCCTTGGCGGGGTTTTTTGGCATGTCCTCCCGGAGGAATTTCTCCAGCTCCTCCCCAATGGCGTCCAGAAAGCTCTGGTGGAAGCCCCATGTGTTCAGGCTCACCGGCGTGTCCGGGGCCAGCGGCTTCCAGCTCCCGCCCCCGTCCAGGGTATAGGAGGGGCTGTCCGCCGGGCCGCGGATGGCCGTCAGCTCCGTCACCGTGGTCAGATACCCGTCCCCGTCCGTGGTGCAGGCCCCCCGGGCCACGGTGCCGTTTTCCGTCAGGGTGTTTTTCAGGTCGTAGGACACCAGCGCGTGGGTGTGCTCGCCCACGTCCGCCCCAAAGAACCCGGCCAGGGCCATGAACGCCCCCCGGCCATAAAAATCGTCCGCGTTGATCACCGCGAAGGGCCGGTCGATCAGGTCCCGCGCCGCGTACACCGCGTGGCCCGTGCCCCAGGGCTTGGCCCGCTCCGGCGGCACGCCGAAGCCCGCCGGCAGGTCATGCAGGTCCTGAAAGGCATAGTGCAGGTCGCACTTTTGCCCCACCCGGTCCCCCACCAGGGCCCGGAAATCCGCCTCGATCTCCTTTTTGATGACGCAGACGATCTTCTCAAAGCCCGCCTGCAGCGCGTCATAGGCGGAGTAGTCCAAAATGACCTGCCCGGCGCCGTCCACCGGCGTCATCTGCTTCAGCCCGCCGAACCGGCTGCCCATCCCGGCGGCCATGATCACAAGCATCGGTCTCATAATACCGCGCCCCCTCGTCTTGTTTTCCTTATTTTAACATACGCCTCCAATTTTTACAACGTCCATCCCGCGCCGCCGGGGATATACTGATACCGGGGACGAATGCGAATTTAGCACTCTAATCGAAAGAGTGCCAATATTTACACTTCGTTCACATTTACACATAAATTTATTCACAATTTATGTGTATAATGCAGACAAATCAAAAAGATATGGAGGCTTTCTACAATGTTTGATATGATCCCTTTCACCCGTTCCTACACCCCCAGCAAGATCTGGGACCCGTTCCAGGAGTTTTTCGGCACGGTGGCCCACGCCGCCGCCACGGACATCCGGGAGACCGACCAGGACTTCACCATCGAGACGGAGCTGCCCGGCTATGACAAGAACGAGATCGCCGTCAACGTGAAGGAGGGCGTGCTCACCGTCAGGGCCGAGCACCACAACGCCGGCGAGCAGTCCGACAAGGACGGCTATATCCGCCGGGAGCGCACCGACGCCACCCTGGAGCGTCGCTTCGAGGTCTCCGGCGTGGACGCGAACGCCATCACCGCTCAGTATGTGAACGGCGTTTTGAAGCTCACCCTGCCCAAGCTGCCCGAGACGGTGCCCGAACAGCACCAGATCCAGATCCAGTAAAACCGGCAAAAGCCACAACACCGCGGACCCCCGGCTCCTTCGAGCCGGGGGTTTTGCCGATTTCTCCCGTCTGGCCTTGCAACTTTCCGTCAAACATGGTAACATACACCGCGTGCGTACAAATGACCCCAAAAGGAGGACATATCATGCCGAGCAACGGACACGGACAGTTTTTTCTGGTGGAGGGCGACGCCCTGCCAGAGGTATTCATCCGGGTGACCCAGGCCCAGGAGCTTCTGGACACGGGTCTGGCCCAGACGGTGGCCGAGGCCGCCGAGCGGGTGGGTATCTCCCGCTCCGCCTATTACAAATACAAAAACGCCGTCATGCCCTTCCAGAACGTGGCGGGCGGGCGTATCGTCACCTACCAGATCATGCTCCGCCACCAGACGGGCAATCTGAGCGAGGTGCTGGGGGTGTTCGCCTCCACCGGCGCCAACATCCTGACCATCAACCAGGGTATCCCCACCAACGGCGCGGCCCCCGTGACCATCACGGCGGACATGACCGCCCTGGATACCACCGCCGAGGTGCTTTTGGAGCGGCTGGACGCTCTGGACGGCGTCATCCGGGCCGCCGTGGCCGCGGGCTGAGGCGGGCAAAGCATGGTGAAATACGCGATCCTGGGCTTCGGCACCGTGGGAGGCGGTCTGGCGGAGGTCATGCGCGAGCAGCATGACCGGCTCTCCGCCGCCGCCGGCGAGGCGCTGGAGCTGGGCTATATCCTCGTCCGGCGGGACATGCCGGACAGCCCTTGGGCGGACAAGCTGGTCCTGGACTTCTCCGTCATCGAGAACGATCCGGACGTGGCCGTGGTGGCGGAGGTCATCGGCGGCGTGGGCGCGGCCTACGAGTACTCCCGCCGGGCCATCCTGGCCGGCAAGAGCGTGGTCTCCAGCAACAAGGAGCTAGTGGCCGTCCACGGCAGGGAACTGGCGGCGCTGGCCCGGGAGCACCGGGTGAGCTACCTGTTCGAGGGCAGCGTGGGCGGGGGCATCCCCCTGCTGCGGCCTATGGTCCGGTGCCTGGCCGCCAACCGTATCGACGAGGTGTACGGCATTTTGAACGGCACCACGAACTATATCCTCACCGCCATGGACACCCAGGGCCGGGACTTTGCGGACGTGCTGGCGGAGGCCCAGGCCCTGGGCTACGCGGAGGCGGACCCCACCGCGGACGTGGAGGGCGTGGACGCCTGCCGCAAGACCGCCATCCTGGCGGATCTGGCCTTTGGCTACAATATGGACCCGGCCCGGATACCCACCACAGGTATCACGGCCCTGACGGCGGCGGATCTGGAGCTGGCCCGGACCCTGGGCTACACGGTGAAGCTACTGGGCCGGGCCATGCGCACCGAGGGCGGCTGCCGGGCCTTCGTGGCGCCCCACCTCATCCCCCTGGAGCACACCCTCGCCTCCATCGGCGGCGTGATGAACGCCTGTACCGTCCGGGGCAGCGCCGTGGGCGACGTGATCTTCTGCGGGGCCGGGGCGGGCCGCTACCCCACGGCCAGCGCCGTGGCGGCGGACGTGGCCGACGCGGTCCGGCACCGGGGCGAGCCCATGATCCCGGATCTGGGCCAGCCCGGCGGCAAGCTGGCGCCGGAGGCGGATCTGGTCTCCCCCTGGTACGTCCGGGCCGACGCCCGGCCGGAGGAGGTCGGCAGCGTCTTTCCGGGCGCAAAGCCCGTGTACGGCTCCACCATGGAGTGCGCCTTCATCACCGCGCCTATGGACCGGCGGGCCCTTCAGTCCCGGCTGGTCACGCTGGGGGGCAGAGCCGCCTGGCGGGTACTGGCATAGAATGGAGCGCATGGGCGCAGCCCAAAGTGATTTGTAAGGAGACCTGATCGATATGCTGATCGTGCAGAAATACGGCGGCTCCTCCGTGGCGGACGGGTCCCGTATCCGGAACGTGGCGGGGATCATCGCGGAGAATTACTCCTGCGGCCACGATATGGTGGTGGTCCTGTCCGCCCAGGGGGACACCACCGACGAGCTTTTGGAAAAGGCCGCGGAACTGAACCCGTCCCCTTCCCGGCGGGAGCTCGACATGCTCCTGGCCACCGGGGAGCAGCAGTCCATCGCCCTGATGGCCATGTGTCTGGAGAGCATGGGGCTGCCGGCAGTATCCCTGACCGGATGGCAGGCCGGCGTGCGCACCAACGCCGAGTACGGCGTCGCCCGCATACGCCGGGTGGATACGGAGCGGCTGCGCCGGGAGCTGGACAAAAAGCGCATCGTGCTGGTGGCCGGGTTCCAGGGAGTGAACAAATTCGACGACTACACCACCCTGGGCCGGGGCGGCAGCGACACCACGGCCGTGGCTCTGGCCGCGGCGCTCCACGCGGACCGGTGCCAGATATTCACCGATGTGGAGGGGGTCTATACCGCCGATCCCCGAAAGGTGCCCGGGGCCCGGAAGCTGGACGAGATCACCTACGACGAGATGCTGGAGCTGGCCTCCATGGGCGCGCAGGTGCTGATGAACCGCTCCGTGCAGATGGCAAAGCGCTACGGGGTGGAACTGGAGGTGCTCTCCTCGCTGGTGAGAGCGCCCGGTACGAAAGTGAAGGAGGTCACCAGGACCATGGAAGAAATGAAGATCACCGGTATCGCCAAGGACGAGAACGTGGCCCGGCTCACCGTCGCGGGCGTGGCGGATAAGCCCGGCGTCGCCTTCCGGCTGCTCAACACCGTGGCCAAAGCGGGCGTGGACGTTGACATGATCATCCAGGCCAACGGCCGGGAAGACACCAACGACATCAGCTTCGTGGTGGCCCAGGACCACGCGGCCATGGCGTACGACGCCCTTATGGCGCGGCAGAGCGCCATCGGCTTCGACCACATCTCCGTGGACAGGGACATCGCCAAGGTCAGCGTGGTGGGCGCGGGCATGATGAGCTCATCCTCCATCGCGGCGGTGGTGTTCGAGGCCTTCAACGACGAGCACATCAACATCCAGATGATCAACACCAGCGAGATCAAGATCTCCTGCGTCATCGACGCTGCCAGCGCGGACCGGGCCGTGAAGGCCATACACCGGAAGTTTTTTGAGGTCTGAGCGGGCGCAAATAAAGCGGGAACGTTTTTCAGGGGACGGTCCGTATATCCTGGAAAAAGTCCCGCAAAAGCCCGGCGCATTCCGACCCCAGCACGCCGCCGTAGATGGCGGGCTTAAAGCCATAGCGCTCCTCAAAAAGGTTGATGACGCTGCCGCAGGAGCCGGTGACCGGCTCTTTGGCCCCGTATACTACCGTGGGTATCCGGGCGTTCAATATGGCCCCCGCGCACATGGGGCAGGGCTCCAGGGTCACATAGAGGGCGCAGCCCTCCAGCCGCCAGGAGTCCACCGCGGCACAGGCGGCCTCGATGGCCTCGACCTCCGCGTGGCGGACGGCGCTTTGCCGCGCCTCCCGCCGGTTCCGGCCCCGGCCGATCACCTCTCCGGCGGCGCTCACCACCACGCAGCCCACCGGCACATCCCCGGTCCCGACGGCCTTTTCCGCCTCCGCCAGGGCCAGGCGCATATAGTCCTCCCGGTCCATTTGCCTCACCTCGGGGATATTATGGCATAAAAAGAGAGCGCCCGCAAGTGCGGGCGCTCCGCCTGTATTTTACCGTGCGCCGACGCTGTTATGACATATTGGCCTGTGCGGCGGTGATGATAGCCATGGAGTAGACTTCCTCGGCGTTGCAGCCACGGCTGAGGTCGTTGATGGGGGCGTTCAGGCCACGTAGGATGGGGCCGTATGCCTCGAAGCCGCCCAGCCGCTGGGCGATCTTATAGCCGATGTTGCCGGCGTTGATGTCCGGGAAGATGAAAGTGTTGGCGTAGCCCGCCACCTTGTCCTCGGGGCATTTGGTCTCCGCCACGATGGGGCTCACCGCCGCGTCGAACTGAAGCTCGCCGGTGATGGGCACCGTGGGCATCATGGACTTGACCCGCTGGGCGGCGTTGCGCATCCGGTCCACGTCCTCGCCGGCGCCGGAGCCGAAGGTGGAGTAGCTCAAAAAGGCCACCTTGGGGTCCACGCCGAACATGCGGGCGCACTTGATGGTCTCGGTGGCGATCTCCACCAGATCGTCCTCGCTGGGATGGATGTTGATGGCGCAGTCGCCCATGGCCAGCACCGTGCTGTCGCCGGTGGCGGAGGGATGGACCATGATGAAGCAGGAGGAGACGATCCTGTTCTCCGGCCGGGTCTTGATCAGCTGAAGGGCCGGACGGACCGTGTCCGCCGTGGAGTATGTAGCGCCGCCCAGCAGGGCGTCCGCCTGGCCGGTGGCCACCAGCATGGTGCCGAAGTAGTTCCTGTGGGTCAGGGCCTCCGCGCACTGCTCACGGGTCATCTTGCCTTTGCGCAGCTCCGCCATCTTGTCCACCATCATGTCCATGTCCCGGTATTCCTTCGGGTCGATGATCGTGGCGCCGCGGATGTTGTAGCCGGCCCGCTGCGCGGCGGTGAGGATCTCGATCTCATTGCCCATCAGGATGGGGGTCAGAAACGTGCCGGACAGAAGCCGGGCGGCGGCCTCCAGGATACGGGGGTCGTTGCCCTCCGTGAATACGATCTTCCGGGGACGCGCCCGCAGGGAATCGATCAGTTTTTGAAAAGTAAACACGGCTCTCCTCCTATCAAAATCGCTGGAATTTACGACCAATTTCCGGTACACTTGCGTCGTTTTAAACAATGATAGCACGGGCGTATGGAAATTTCAAGTTTCTGTTTACAAATTCAGGTCCTTCGTTTATAATACTTAAAGTTATCACCATCGGGAGAGAGGAACTGCCCATGCAAGATCAGCAATTTTGCGCGAACCTGTCCCGCCTGCGGCGGGAAAAGGGCGTCAGCCAGCGGAAAGCGGCGTCGGACCTGCACATATCCCAGGCCCTTCTCAGCCACTATGAGAACGGCGCCCGGGAGCCGGGACTGGCCTTTGTGTGCCGGGCGTGTGATTACTACGGCGTTACGGCGGACTTTCTGCTGGGCCGCACCGGGGAACGGTCGGAGACGCGGCCCGGCCCGGACACCTTCCGGCAGCTGGCCAGCCAGCTGCGCCAGATCGCCGAGCAGGCGGAGCGCTATATATGAATCAGGAAAACATCCGCAATTTTTCCATCATCGCCCACATCGACCACGGCAAATCCACCCTGTCTGACCGGCTCATCGAGCTATGCGGCGCGGTGGAGGCCCGGCAGATGTCCGACCAGATCCTGGACAACATGGACCTGGAGCGGGAGCGGGGGATCACCATCAAGGCCCGGGCCGTGACGCTGAACTGGAAGAACTATCAGCTGAATCTGATCGACACCCCGGGACATGTGGACTTCAACTATGAGGTGAGCCGTTCTCTGGCGGCCTGCGAGGGGGCCGTGCTGGTGGTGGACGCCTCTCAGGGCGTGGAGGCCCAGACCCTGGCCAACACCTACCTGGCTCTGGAGCACGATCTAGAGATACTCCCCGTTATCAACAAGATCGACCTGCCCGCCGCGGACCCGGCCCGGGTCAAGGCGGAGGTGGAGGACATCATCGGCATCCCCGCCATGGACGCGCCGGAGATATCCGCCAAAAACGGCGTCAACATCCAGGCGGTGCTGGATGACATCATCGCGGGCGTGCCCGCCCCCAGAGGGGACGCGGGGGCCCCGTTGAAGGCCCTGGTGTTCGACAGCCAGTATGACAGCTACCGGGGCGTGATCGTGCTCGTCCGGCTGGTGGACGGGGCGCTGGAAAGGGACATGGACGTGAAGTTCATGGCCACCGGCGCCGTCTACAAGGTGGTGGAGGTGGGTCATCTGCTGCCCACCCGCCTGGAGAGCTGCGACCGGCTGGAGGCCGGGGAGGTGGGGTATTTCACCGCCAGTATCAAGAACGTGCGGGACACCCGTATCGGCGACACGGTCACGGCCGCGGACCGGCCCGCCGCCGGGCCCCTGCCCGGCTACCGCCCCGCCCGGAGCATGGTCTACTGCGGTATCTACACCGAGGACGGCAGCAAGTACCCGGACCTGCGTGACGCGCTGGAGAAGCTCCAGCTCAACGACGCCAGCCTCTCCTTTGAGCCGGAATCCTCCGCGGCCCTGGGCTTCGGCTTCCGGTGCGGCTTTCTGGGCATGCTGCACCTAGAGATCATCCAGGAGCGGCTGGAGCGGGAGTTCGACCTGGACCTGGTGACCACCCTGCCCTCCGTCATCTACGAGATCGAGATGACCGACGGCACGGTGAGATATGTGGACAACCCCCACGATTACCCGGAGGTGTCCGCCATCGCGGAGGCCCGGGAGCCCTATGTGAAGATGAGTATCATCACCCCCAACGAGTTCGTGGGCAACATCATGCCCCTGTGTCAGGACCGGCGGGGCGTTTACGAGGGGATGCAGTATCTGGACCAGCGGCTGGTGGAGCTCAAATACGAAATGCCTCTGGGCGAGATCATCTATGACTTTTTCGACACCCTCAAGGCCCGCACCAAGGGCTATGCCTCCATGGACTATGAGTTTTCCTGCTACAAGCCCTCGGAGCTTGTGAAGGTGGACCTGCTTTTGAACGGCGAGGGCGTGGACGCCCTGAGCCTCATCGCCCACCGGGACAAGGCGTATCCCCGGGCCCGGCGGCTGTGCGAAAAGCTGAAGGAGAACATACCCCGCCAGCTTTTCGAGGTGCCCATCCAGGCGGCCATCGGCGGCAAGATCATTGCCCGGGAGACGGTGAAGGCCCTGCGCAAGGACGTGCTGGCCAAGTGCTACGGCGGCGACATCACCCGCAAGAAGAAGCTGCTGGAAAAGCAGAAGGAGGGCAAGAAAAAAATGCGTTCGCTGGGCAGCGTCCAGCTTCCCACCGAGGCGTTTTTGGCCGTGCTGAAACTGGACGAATAAACGAAACACAGGCGCAAGCGCCGCCCATCCGGGCGGCGCTTGCGCTTTTCATGCGTTATTGGCCAAAGATCTCCCCGATATCCACGGTCTCGAAATCACCGTTCCACACGATGTCCGCCTGGTCGGTGACGGACTGGAGCTTATCAAGGAAAGCCTCGTGGGCGGCGGAGATACGCAGCGGCGCGGAGGAGCCGCCGGCGGCCGTGAACGTGCCGTCCGGATCGATGGGCAGGCGCAGGATGATGTGATAGCCGTAATCGGACTGGACCGGCTCGGACAGACCGTACTCCTCCAGGGAGCTCGTGGTCACCTCAAAGACCGGCACCATCACCCCGGAGGCGAACTGATACCCGTCCGGATTGGCGGCCAGACCCGTATCCTCGGAGTTCTCGTTCATGAGCTGATCGAAAAGGGCCTCCAGCTCCTTCGGGTCGTCCTGGACCGCGGCAAGCTGCTCATAGAGGGCGTCGGCCTTGGCCTTCTTCTCTTCGATCTCCTCGTCGCTGAGGTCCTCGCCGGTGGAGGCGTCAACGGTCATGAGCAGGATGTGCTTGCAGGCCATCAGCCCCTGCTCCTCGGCGTACCGCAGGGTGTTCATGTCGGAATAGTCCGCGCCGTCTTTGCCGTAGAGCTTCGTAAAGAGCTTTTCCGAGAGGATATTGACGCCGCTCATCCGGTCAAAGAGGGCCCGATCGATGAACTGGCCGTCCAGATACTCCTCATAGGCGGCGGTCTCCTCCTCGGTGCAGGCGCCGTCTCCGTCGCCGTAGTTGTCGGCGGCGTCCTCAAAGGCGGCCAGCACCTCCGCCTGGTCGTCCTCGTCCAGGGTCACGTCCTCCCGGGCGGCCAGCGCCTCCAGCGAGCGGTACAGGAACATGTCCTGCTGGGCGCTGGAAAGCACCAGCTCGGCATTGGTCCGCGTCCCGTCCAGGTCGTTGCTGTCCCAGCCGGTAAAGGGCGCGCCCATGGCACGCAGGTACTGGACGTACCCGGCGTAGTAATTCAGAGAGTAGTAGTACTCCCGCCAGGTGACGTCGTCCCCGTCGTAGGTGGCCACCACCGCGTCCGGCTCATAGGCGGCGTAGCCCAGGCCCGGATCGGGGGTGGGGGTGGGCTCGGCGTCCCCGGCGTCCTCCGGGTCCTCCGTGTCCGCCGTGTCGGTCTCATCAGGCGTGTCGGCGTCATCCGCTGTGTCGGTCTCATCAGGTGTGTCGGCGTCATCCGCCGCGTCAGTGTCGTCCGGCGCGTCAGTGTCGTCCGGCGCGTCAGTGTCGTCCGGCGGTTCGGTCTCGTCCGCCGCGTCGGTCTGCCGGGTCTCCGGGGCGTCTTCCTCATACTGGCCGATGGGGCTGCCGCCGCAGCCGGCCAGAAGCGTGAACATCACGCCAAGGCACAGTATAATGGCCAAAAGCTTTCTGGTCATGGGCGTCTCCTTTGCAGAATGATACGGTCAAGTCTGACCAGACAGCAGTATAGCACGTTTTTCTCCGGGCCACAAGCGCCCTTGACGGGAAATGGCGGGGGTGATAGAATCAATAAAGTATAGTATTTGTGGTAATTTGGCCTTTTTACGGGAGGGGCTTATGAATATCATCGTTGTGGGCGCGGGCAAGATCGGCTTTACGCTGACCCAGTATCTGACGCATGAGGGGCATGACGTGACGGTCATCGACCGGAACCCGGAAAGGATCAGTCTGGTGAACACCACGCTGGACGCCATATCCATCTCCGGGGCGGTGGACATCGAGCTTTTGAAGCTGGCCGGGGTAGGTTCGGCGGACCTGCTCATCGCCGCCACCAATTCCGACGAATCCAATATCCTGTGCTGCATGATGGGCCGGAAGCTGGGCGTGAAGCACACCATCGCCCGGGTCCGTCAGCAGGACCACTATAACGCGGTAATGCTGCTGCGGGACGAGCTTGGCCTGTCGCTGACCATCAACCCGGAGCACGACGCCGCCCGGGAGATCAGCCGGGTGCTGCGCTTCCCGTCGGCGGCGAAGGTGGAGCCCTTCGCCAAGGGGCAGGCGGAGCTGGTGGAGTTCAAGCTCCGGGAGGAGAACCCTCTGTGCGGCCTGACGCTGAAGAATTTCCACGGCAAGTTCGGCCGTGGCACGCTGATCTGCGCCGTCCGCCGGGGCGAGCAGGTGCACATCCCCGGCGGCGATTTCGTCCTCCAGGCGGGGGACAGCGTGAGCGTGGTGGGCGCGCCCAAGCACATCCATGCCCTGTTCAAGGACCTGGCCATCTTCAAAAAGAGCGCCAGGGACGTGATGATCGTGGGCGGCGGACAGGTGGGCGTCTATCTGGGCCAACAGCTTCTGGGCATGGGCATACGGGTCAAGCTGGTGGAGAAAGACCCGGCGAAGTGCCGGACCATCAAGGACCTGCTGCCCAAGGCGGAGGTCATATGCGCAGACGGCTCCCGCCCGGACGTGCTGGAAGAGGAGGGCCTGCGAGACACGGACGCGCTGGTGGCCATCACCGGCACGGACGAGATCAATATCATTCTGGGCGCCTACGCCCGGAGCGCGGGCGTGGAGAAGGCCGTGGCCAAGGTCAACGAGGACCATCTGATAAATCTGGCCACCTCCTTCGGGCTGGAGGAGCCGGTCCAGCCCCGGTTCATCACCGCACAGCAGGTGCTCCAGTATGTGCGCAGCATGGAAAACGCCAGCTCCAGCAGCGGCGTGGAAATGCTCCGGCGCATTCTGGACGGCAAGCTGGAGGTACTGGAGTTCCGGGCGGGCGTGTCCAGCCCCTGCGTGGGCGTGCCTCTGCGCGACCTGCCCACCAGACAGGACGTGCTGGTGGCCGCCATCATCCGGGACGGCAAGTGCCTCATCCCCGGCGGCAGCGATGAGATCTGGGCCGGAGACAGCGTGCTGGCCGTCACTACCCGGCGGGGCATGACCCGGCTGGAAGATATTTTGAGAGGGTGAGAACGTGAATCACCGGATCATTCTGAATATCCTGGGCCGCGTGCTCACCATCGAGGCGGGACTGCTGGCGGCGCCGCTGCTCGTGGCGGGCCTGTACGGGGAGAGCCTGCGGCCCTTCCTGTGGACCATCGTTCTGGCCGTGGCCATCGGCGGGGCGTTCATGCTTCTGGGCAGAAAAAAAGCGGGCACGCTCCACCCCCGGGAGGGGTTCGTGTCCGTGACCCTCAGCTGGGTGGTCATCTCCCTGGTGGGGGCGCTGCCCTTCGTGTTCTCCGGCGCCATCCCCAATTATATCAGCGCCCTTTTTGAGATCGTCTCCGGCTTCACCACCACCGGCGCTTCCGTGCTGACCGAGGTGGAGAGCGTGCCCAAGGGCGTCCTGTTCTGGCGCAGCTTCTCCCACTTCATCGGCGGCATGGGCGTGCTGGTGTTCATGATGGCGATCCTGCCCACGGACGACGAGCACTCCATGCACCTTCTCCGCGCGGAGGTGCCCGGTCCGGTGAAGGGCAAGCTGATGCCCCGGATGCGGGACACCGCCCGGACGCTGTACGTCATCTACCTGGTCATGACGCTGGTGGAGATCGTGCTGCTGATGTGCGGCGGACTGGGCTGGTTCGACGCGCTGACCACCGCCTTCGGCACGGCCGGTACCGGCGGCTTCGGGGTGCGAAACGCGAGCATAGGCGCCTATAACAGCGCCTATGTGGACATCGTGGTCGGTGTGTTCATGGTCCTTTTCGGAGTGAACTTCAACCTGTATTATATCGTTTTGGTCAAACGGTCCATCCGGGGGCTGAAAAGCCAGGAGCTGGGCCTTTACCTGCTGGTCATCGCGCTGGCCACGGTCACCATCGCCCTGAACATCCTGAACCAGTACGAGAGCTTTCTGGAGGCCATGCGGTATTCCTTTTTCCAGGTGTCCAGTATCATCACCACCACGGGCTTCGCCACGGCGGACTTCAACGTCTGGCCCAGCTACTCCCGGGCGCTGCTGGTGCTGCTGATGCTGATGGGCGCCTGCGCCGGCAGCACTGGCGGCGGCACCAAGGTGGCCCGGCTCGTGATCGTGCTCAAAGCGATATGGGCCGAGATCCGTAAGCTGCTCTCTCCCCGGTCGGTGGACCGGGTGACGCTGGACGGGGAGCGGCTGGACGACGACGCCATCCACAACACCATGGTCTATTATATGCTCTATGCCCTGTTCGCGCTGGGGGCGTTTTTGCTGCTGACGGTGGAGGGCCACGATTTGGAGACAACCTTCACCAGCGTGGTGAGCTGCCTTTCCAATATCGGCCCCGGCCTGAACATGGTGGGCCCCACGGGGAATTTCGCCTTCTGGAGCGCGCCGTCCAAGCTGATACTCAGCCTGTGCATGCTCTTGGGGCGGCTGGAGATATTCCCCGTGCTGACCCTGTTTGCCAGCGGGGTGCACGCCCGCCGGAAGGGGTGACCGGTCACCGCACGGCGAAGCGGAAGGCGGTCTCGCTATGCAGCGGCTTTCCCGCCCGGAGCACCGGGGAGGGGAAGCCGTAGCAGTTCATGCCGTTTGGGAAAAGCTGCGTCTCCAGGCAGACCGCGTCCCGGGGGCCCATGCTCTGCCCGTCCTTGCCGGGCCGGGCGCTCAGGCCGTTGGCGGAGTAGACCTGCATACCGGGCATGTCCGTGGTCACGGTCATCTCCACGCCGCTGACGGGGCTATAAAGCACCGCGGCGTCTGTCCCGGACAGGACGAAGTTGTGGTCATAGCCCCCGCCCCGGCGAAGCTGCTCGCAGTCCGCGCCGATGTCCCGGCCGATGGGCTTGGCAGCGCGAAAGTCGAAGGGCGTGCCCGCCACGGGCAGGAGCCTGCCCGTGGGCAGACAGCCGCCGTCGTTTTCGCAGAACCGCTGGGCGTTCACCTGTAGCAGATGGTCCAGCACGGCCCCGCCGCCGTTCAGGTTGAAATATGTGTGATTGGTCAGATTCACCAGCGTGTCCTTGTCGGACAGCGCGTCGTAGGCGATGACCAGGGCGTTGTCCGCCGTCAGGGTGAACGTGACGGACACCTGCAAGGCGCCCGGATAGCCCTCCTCTCCGTCCGGAGACAGGCGGGAGAACACCAGTCTGTCCTCCCGGGCGTCGCAGGACCACATGCGCTTGTCAAAGCTCCGGACGCCGCCGTGCAGGTGGTTTTCCCCGTCGTTTTTGGCGAGGACATACTCCACGCCGCCCAGCGAAAACCGGGCCCCGCCGATGCGGTTGCCCACCCGGCCGATGGTGGCGCCCAAATACCCGTCGCGGGACTCGTACTCCGCCACGGTGTCGTAGCCCAGCGCCACGTCGGTAAAGCCGCCGGCGCCGTTGGGGACCGCGAGCGTCTGGACCGTGGCGCCGTAGTCCAATACGGTGACGGACATGCCGCTTTCGTTTTTCAGAGTGAACGCCGTGACGGGCTCGCCCGCCGCCGTGCGGCCAAAGGGGGTTGTCGAAACTGCCATGACGAGAGCCTCCTTGTAAGATCGATTTTTCCTTTATCATACCGCAAAGCGCCGCCGGATGCAAGGCGGCGCTTTTCCCTTACGACTTTGGGCTTAAAGAGGAAATAATGAAAAAGAATGATCCCTGTCCGGCAGCGTTCTGCCGGCTGTTTTTGTGCGGCCAGGCTCCTCCGGCGGCATGATGGCGCTGTACGCGCCGGCGTTGCGACGGGCCTGTGCGTGGCCTTGGATCATCGGAACAGGGGACCGCTTGCCGGTGAAACGTCTGCCGTAGTATGTCAAACGTCAGTTTTCCTTCAAAAGGCGCCAGAGGGTGGTGCGGCTGATACCCAGGCGTTTGGCGGCGGCACTCTGATTGCCGCCGTTCTCCTCCACCACCCGGAAAGCGATATCCCGCTCGATCTGATTCAGAGGCCGGTTGAGATCCAGCGGCGCGGAGGCGCCTTCGGCGCTGAGCCGGAAGGCGCCCACATGCCGTTCGGTGCGGAGCGCCCGGCTGACCAGCTGGGCCGATATGATCGGGAGGAGAGAGGTAGCCGCCAAATTACCGATGACCCGGCGGAACTGAAGGTAATTGTGGGGCCAGGAGAAGTGCTGTAGCATATCCATAGCTGCCGGTTCCACGCCAAGGATGTGCTGTGGCAGGTCGGCGTTCATGTGGTTCAGAGCGAGATTGACCAGGGCGGGGATCCGCCCGGGATCTTCCCGCAAAGGCGTCATGGGAAACAGCAGGCAGCAAAGCGTGTCGGAAAAGAGCGCTCCGACCTCTGACTGCTGTTCGCCAGGCTGACAGAGGCAGGAGAAGATCACCCGGTTGCGGCGGCATACGTCCATATCCAGCAGCATGCCCAGCAGTTGCCGTTGCCGCTCCTGCGTCAGGATCGCGATATTGGAAAAATAAAGAGTGTTTCCCTCGTCGGCGAGAGGAGAGCCGGGATGCTCCGCAAGGAAATTCCAGCTCTTTTCGTTTAACTGGCTACAGTCGATCTGCACGAGGGAACTGTTTTTCAACTCGCTGCGGATATAAACGACATACGCGATGGTCTCCATACCGGTGCCGTCCTCCCCGGTGATGAGGACCGGGGAGCGGCTGCCGCTGATCGCGGCGAGCCGGGACTGGTAATCCTGTATGACACCGCAGATGCATAGGATGCTGTCGAAGTAGGACTGCTCCGCATCCGAACGGGTGAGGTAGCTTATCCCGGTCTGATTGGCGGGGAGAGGACTTTTACGGCAGGTGAAGAAGAAAGCGGTATAGTCAAGCGTTCCGGCGTTGATCTGCTGGGCGCGGATGGAATAGATCATGCCGTTCAGCACACGGGAAAACCGGCGATGACGCTCCCGGACGGTCTCCGCGATCTCCTGCCGGAGCAGATCCATCAGTTCCGGGGGAGCTTCCTGCGCGGTGGACAGGAATACTGCGCCGCCGGCGGCAAAGACCACCGTATCGCTGATCTGCCCGTCGATGATCTGGCGAAAGAAGCTGTTTTCATTTTTCAGCCTCTCCAGGCTGCGGCACAGCTGTATGGCCCTGTCGAAGGCCTGGCGGATACTGTCCGTACCGGAGACGATCAGATACGAATTCATCCCCAGCTTTTTGGCGGTGGCATTGGCGACCATATCGCAGAGCAGGACGGCGTATTCCTTCCGACGTACCTCCAGGAGGGCTTCCTCCACCTGCTCCCGGGAGCCGGGAATGACGACCTCCACCTCGCAACCGAGAAGCTCGCCCAGCGCCCGGACGCCGGAACCAAATTCCGCCAGCGAGACGATGACTACCCGGCCGGACACGTTTCTGGCCAGCTTCAGGGCGCAGAGCACGTCATAAAGGGACATGTCGATCTCGATGACCGGCAGAGGCAGATGCTGCTGTAGCATTTTTGCGGTGCCGCCGCGGGAGATCACCACGTCGTAGTTGCCGTGAAAATTGTCCTGCGCTACCTCCAGGCCGCGCTCCAGGTCGCCGACAAAAAGGGTCAACTCCATCTGCGGATAGTCCTCCGCCAGACTTGCCATGGCATATTTCATGCCGTCATAGGGCGCGATACCTAACGCGCGTATCTTCTTTTCCATAATGACCTCCGGGCGTTTCAAATATAAACACAGTATATCAAGTAGACAAAATTTGCGCAAGCATTTTGTTTTGTGTTCAAATTATAAACAATAAAACAAGAAATAATCCTTTAAATTAGGGAAAATAAACGATATGATAAATATACAGATTCAAAAAATCGCGAAAATGACGGAACAGGTGGATAGAACACAGCTCGTGTGTTTTAAACCGAAACAGATGGGAGGGCGCAATGACAAAGCTGCTGGTCATCGCAGATGATTTTACCGGCGCGTTGGATACCGGCGTACAGTTTGCTTCACGCGGCGCTGATACGCGCGTTATGACCGACGCAGCCATTGATCTGCGCCGGGTGCGGGAAGACGCGTCCGTTCTGGTGGTCAATGCGGGCACCCGCCATCTTCCGGCCGAGAAAGCATATAACGCCGTGTTCGCCATCGTAGACCAGGCGGTGAAGGAGAAGATCCCCTATGTATATAAAAAAACAGATTCCGGTCTGCGGGGCAATATCGGCGCGGAGCTATCTGCGGCAATGGACGCCGCCGGAGTGGACAGGATGGCGTTCATCCCCGCTTTCCCCCAGATGGACCGCGTGACCCGCCGGGGCATTCATTACATAAACGGAACGCCCGTGGCGCAGAGCGTTTTCGGCTCAGATCCTTTTGAGCCTGTAAGATGCTCCGATGTGGGGAAGATCGTCGGCGCGCAGACGGATAAATCGGTCATGCTCTGTACCAGGTCATACATTCCGGAGGGAACGGGTATCCAGATCTTTGACGCGGAAGCGGACGCCGATCTGGAGGAGATCGCCGACCGGCTTGGAGACCCGGGGCTGTATCTTTCCGCGGGGTGCGCGGGGTTCGCTTCTGTGCTGGCGGACCGGCTGGGCCTCAGGGGAGAGAAGCCCCGCTGTACCCGAAAGATGAATTCTCTGCTTCTGGTCTGCGGCAGTCTCAATCCTGTGACCATGCGGCAGATGGATCTGGCCGAACAGGCCGGCTATCCGCGTATTCGCCTGACCCCGGCGCAGAAGCTGGACCTCGGCTGGCTGGATACCGAGCCCGGACAGCGGGAGCTTCGGCGTTGGGCGGCGCTTGCGGAGGAGGGGCTTTGCATCGTGGACGTAAACGGACTGGAGACCGGCGCCACCGACCGGTACGGCGCGGAGCACGGCATCCCCGGCGAGGAGGTCCGGTTCCGCATCGCCGGCAATCTGGGAGAACTGATCCGCCGCCTGCTGGATCAGGGGCTGCGTTCGACGCTTATGTGTACCGGCGGCGACACGCTTCTGGCGGTGATGCGCTCGTTGGGGGTATTGGAACTGACTCCCTTTGAGGAACTGGCGCCCGGCGTCGTGCTGACGAGCTTTATGTATAAGGGCCGGGAGCATGAGATCATCTCCAAATCCGGTGGCTTTGGAGACCCGGATCTGCTGTGTATGCTGGCGGAACGAAAAAACGGGATGGCGGTCCCGTCGGAATGAAGAAGCGGGAGGAAACGATGCAGCGTCCGATCATTGGTATTACCATGGGCGATCCTTTTGGAAACGGCCCGGAGATCACGGTAAAAGCGCTTTCCGATCCGGGGCTCTATACGCTTTGCCGGCCTTTGGTGGTAGGCGACATATCCTCTGTGGCGTATGCGGCGGCCGTGGCGAAAACGGTCTCCGGCCTGGATGTGCAGGTCCATCTTATACACGACGTACAGGAAGCGTATTTCCGCCGCGGCGTCATCGACGTGCTGGACATGGGTCTGATCCAGGTCGGCCAGATCCCCGGCGATCCGGCGGCGCCGAAGCCTTTTGGGGTGGGCGCGACGGCGCTGGGGGGCGAGGCGTCGTTCCAGTATGTGGCCAAGGTGATCGATATGGCCATGAAGGGGGAGATCCACGCCACCGTCACGAACGCCCTGAGCAAGGAGGCCATCAACATGGCGGGCCATCACTTCTCCGGGCACACGGAGATCTACGCGGAGCTTACGGGATGCGGGCAATACGCGATGATGCTCGTCCACGGCGATCTGCGCGTTGTCCATGTCTCCACGCACGTCTCGCTGCGGGAAGCGTGTGAGCGCGTAAAGACGGACCGTGTTCTGGCGTGTATAAGAATGGCGCATGAGGCCTGTATCGGGCTGGGCATTGACGCGCCCCGCATCGCGGTGGCCGGATTGAATCCCCATTGCGGCGAGGGGGGATTGTTTGGGAGAGAGGAGATCGAGCAGATTCAGCCCGCCATCGACGCTGCCATGAAGGAAGGGCTTCTGATACCGGACGGGAAACCTGTCCCCGCGGATACGGTGTTCAGCAAGGCGCTGGGCGGATGGTATGATGTCGTGGTCGTGATGTATCACGATCAGGGCCACATACCGCTGAAGGTAAAGGGCTTTGTATATGACCGGGAGAAAAACTGCTGGGACGCGGTGGAGGGCATCAATCTGACGCTGGGTCTGCCTGTCATCCGCGTCTCGGTGGATCACGGAACGGGATTCGGTCACGCGGGATCGGGACGCGCGAGCGCCGGCAGCCTCCTGAACGCCATCCATTGCGCGATCCGCATATCTTCCAACCGTCGATAAGATCCAATTAGTATTTTATCGGAAAACCGATAAAAATAAATAAGAAAAGAAAGAAGGAGAACCGAAGATGAAAAAACTATGCTCTATCGTTTTGCTGCTGGCAATGCTGCTGACACTGGTAGCGTGCGGAGCCGGCGCATCGACCGACGCCGCAAAGGAGGAAACGTCTGCCGAGACGACCGGCGAGGGCTCCAAGACGGAGGCTGATTCCGGTGGGAAGGAGTTCATCAACATCGCCACCGGCACCATGTCCGGCACCTATTATTCTCTGGGCAATTCCCTTGCCAGCCTCTTCAACGAAAAGTCGGAGAGGAACATCAGCTTCTCTGCGGAAGCGACCAACGGCTCCGGACAGAATATTGAGTTCCTTGCCTCCGGCGAGTGCGCCATCGCGCTCGTAAACAACGATGTTGCGAAGGCGGCCATCGACGGCACGGGGACCTATGAGGGGAATGCGATCGAAAACCTTCGCGGCATGACCTCAATCTATGCCAACAGCATCCATGTCATTGTGCCGATGAAATCGGATGTACAGAGCGTAGCCGATCTGGCCGGAAAGACGGTCTCCGTCGGCGCGGCCGGCAGCGGTGTGGAGAGCATCACCCACATGATCGTGGAGGCATACGGCATGAATTACTGGGACGCCAAGGATTTCACCGCAGAGTACCTGGATGTCTCCGCCAGCATGGACAAGCTGAAGAACGGACAGCTTGACGCGGTGTTCATGACCGGTCTGCCCCCAATGAGCGCGGTGGTCGATGCGTTCATGAGCGGCGACATGCGTCTGGTCGCTCTGGAGGACGATGTGATCAGCACGCTGACGGAAAACCATCCGGAGCTGTTTGAGACGACCATCGCCGCCGGAACGTACACCGGCCAGGACGAAGACATCAAGACCGTCGCCAACGGCGCGCTGCTGCTGACCAGCGCCGATGTGGACGAGGAGGTCGTCTACGAACTGACCAAGCTGATGTACGAAAACTCGGATTACCTGGTCGAGCGCAACAACGTCTGGGCGCAGATGACGGCCGAAAGCTATGACAAGGGCATGACGGTCCCGTTCCATCCCGGCGCAGAGCGCTACTTTAAGGAAGCCGGGATCATCAAATAAGCGGCACGCCACAGGCGTATCGGGCTTGTACGGGACACACCCCGGCGATCCCATTCTGCTCTCCCCGGAGAGCAGGATGGGATCGTGAAAGCCTGATATGTGCCGGCTCCGGCCGGCATATCTGGTGTATCTGGAGAGGAGGATAACTGTGTCTAGAGAAACAGATAATCCAATAACGATCCCCGAGGGCGAACTGAGCGATCAGGAGCTTCAGGAGATCACGGAAAAATATGAAAAGCTGGAAACGAGAAAAGTTGGGAAGACTCTATCCGCGTATATCCTGATCATTGCCATTGTTCTGTGCGCGTTTCATCTTTATACGGCGGGCTTCGGCCTGCTGCTGTCCATCCGGCAGAGCGCCATCCACTGGATGCTGGTACTGATGATCCTGTTCGTCATATACCCGGCAAGCAAAAAATCGAACCGGACCAGGCCCTATTGGTTTGATTATCTGTTGATTGCCCTTTCGGTTGCTTCCTCGCTGTATCTCCTGCTGAACTATAACGCCATAATCGTCCGCGGCGCCATCCCCAACAAAACGGATCTGATCATGGGCATTCTGATGCTTCTGCTCACATTGGAGGCCACGAGACGTGCGGTAGGCAAGGAGCTTGTCATCATCTGCCTGATCTTCCTTGCGTATGCCATATGGGGCAGGGTGATGCCCGGGATATTTGCCCATAAGGGGTTTTCGCTTTCCAGGATCGTGGGGCACATGTATCTGTCCACGGAGGGCATTTACGGCATCCCCATGGGCGTGTCGTCCACATATCTCGTTCTGTTCATCTTCTTTGGCGCTGTTTTGAAAGAAACGGGACTGGATCGTTTCTTCCGGGATCTGTCGCTTGCGATTGCCGGGCGCGTTCCCGGCGGCCCGGCGCAGGTCGCGGTGGTGGCCAGTTCCCTGTTCGGTTCCATCAACGGAAGCGCTACGGCAAACGTGGTGACCACCGGCGCGTTCACCATTCCCATGATGAAGAGCATCGGGTATCCGGACTATTTTGCCGGGGCTGTGGAGGCGGTGGCCTCCACAGGCGGACAGCTCATGCCTCCGATCATGGGGTCCGCCGCGTTCATCATGGCGGAATTTCTCGGCATCCCCTATTTGAAGGTGGCCGTTGCGGCCATCGTTCCCGCGATCTTCTACTACTTCAGCTGCGCGACTATGATCTATCTGCGGGCCAGGCGGCTGGGGATCCGGCGTCTGGAAAAGGATGAGATCCCCGACATAAAAAAGACGCTGCGGGAGACGGGGCACATGGTCATCCCCATCATCCTTCTCGTCGCGCTGCTGGTGTCGGGAAAGACGCCACTTTATGCGGCGTTTTACAGTATTCTCGCAACGATCGCGCTGAGCTTTTTCAGAAAAGAGACCCGGCTGTCGCTACAAAGCCTGAAAAATATCGCTGAGAACACGGCCAAATCCATGGTCACGGTCGCTACGGCCTGCGCTGCGGCGGGGATCGTGGTGGGTGTTGTTTCCCTGACGGGCATCGGCCTGACGCTCGGCAACAACATCGTCAGTCTGGCGAAGAACAGCACCTTCCTCATGCTCATCATCACGGTCATCGTGAGCCTTATTATGGGCATGGGCGTGCCAACAACAGTCGTCTATATCCTGATGGCGACCATCACGGCACCCCCGCTGGTCATGGCCGGTTTTGAGCCGCTGGCCGCACATATGTTTGTGTTTTACTTCGCGCTCCTCGCGAGCGTGACGCCGCCGGTGGCGATCGCCGCTTATGCGGGCGCCGGCCTGGCGCAGGCGTCCCCATCCAAAACGGGGTGGCAGGCTTTCCGTCTGGCCCTTGCCGGGTTTGTCGTTCCGTTCGTCTTTATCGTGGAGCCCGGCATTCTGTTGCAGGATCCAGGCTTCGGCGACCTGATACCCATCTTTACCGGACTGATCGGGATCGTATGCATGGGTATCTTTGTGGAAGGCTACATGAGCAGGCCGCTGAACATGCCCCAGCGCATACTGGCCCTCGTCGCGGCAGCCTGCATGGTCATACCGGGCGTGTATACCGACATAATGGGAGCGGTCCTCCTGGTCGCGCTGATCGTGTGGGTGAGACCATATGGGAAAAGGATCGGAAAAATCGGAGGTGAGAGCAAATGAAACCTGTCGCGGAGATCAAGACAGACGTCCTTGTTCTGGGCGGCGGCCCAGCCGGTATAGCCGCGGCCATCGCGGCCGCACGAATAGGGGCGAAAACAACGATCGTTGAATCCAACGGTTTTCTTGGCGGCAATCTGGCGGGTGGCCTTTGCCTGCATACGTTCCATGACGCAAATATGAACAAGATCATCGGCGGTTTTCCGGAAGAGCTGATCCGGCGTCTCATCGACCTGGGCGGGTCCATCGGCCCCGTGGAGATCAAAAACGCGCATATGCGTACAACGACCCCTTACGACCACGAGATGATGAAATACCTCCTTTTCAAAATGATGGACGAGAACCATGTGGACGTTCTGCTGCATGCGTTTGCCTCGGATGTGATCGTGTCTGACGGAAAGATCGCTGCCGTGTCGGTGGAGACAAAGTCGGAACGCAGGAATTATGAGGCTCGCGTCTATATCGATGCCACCGGCGATGGGGACATAGCCGCCTGGAGCGGCGTGGTCCCCATGAAAAAAGGCCGCGAGAGCGACGGGAAGATGCAGGCCATGAGCACGGTGTTTAAAATGGCTTGTGTCGATATGGATCGGGCATTGGCCGATATCGGCGTCGGCAAGGCGGTGGCCTCCGTACCGGGCGCCGGCGAGATCTGCATGTGGTTTTCCGCCAACCTCGACAAATACAGAGATGCGCTGGAAGCGGCGCAGATATTCCCCTTCTCCCACCATGTGTTTTGGGGCAACGCGTTTCGGAAAACGGACGTGAACCTGAATATCACAAGGGTCATCGATCTTGACCCGACCAACGCGGACGAGTTGAGCCGTGCGGAGATGGAGGCCCGGTATCAGATCTACAAGGTGAGCGAGTTTTTGAAAAAGAACGTCCCCGGTTTTGAGAAAGCTTACGTCATCTCCTCCGTACCTTTTATCGGCATCCGGGAGACGCGGCGGATAGAGGGGGATTATGTTCTGAGCGATACGGATGTGCTCGAGGGGCGGAGATTCCCCGACGCGATCGCCCGTTCCTCCTATCCCATTGATATCCACGATCCGGACGGGAAAGGCACATCTTTCCATCAGGTCAACAACGGCTTCTATGAGATCCCCTACCGGTGCCTGATCCCCAGGGGATTGGAGAATCTGCTCGTCTCCGGCCGCTGCATGTCCACGACGCCTGCGGCGCTTGCCTCTTCCCGGACGATGGTAAACGTAATGGCGATCGGGCAGGGCGCCGGCGTTGCGGCGGGCCTGTGCGCGGTGAACCGCCTGGATTCCGTTCGGTCGGTGGATGGTAAGCAGGTGCAAAAGCACCTGCGCGAGCAGGGAGCGCTCCTGTAGCGGGCGAACGGGCGTGAGCCGCCTTGGAGAGCGTTTTCATGAGAGACCGCCATGAAAGCGCGCGGCGCTGGCATACGCCCGTTAAGAACGACAACGCAGCATGACTGGACCCTACGCTGCGGATCATGCCATTTTTAGGCGTTACAGTCTACCAGCCCGGCGGGCCGCGCGGGGGAATGGAAAAAGACCGCTTCCCCGCATACAATGGTCAGGAGGGATGACCTTGGAGGACAGGGACAAACTGACGGAGACCGGGACCGGAGAGGCCGAGACGGAGCGGCAGTACCGCCGGTCCATGCGGCGGCTGCGGTTCGAGACAGGGCTTGCGGTACTGTTCGCGGCCATGGGGGCCATGGTGGTGCTGGTGCTGCTGGACGTGTTTTTCTCCATGCGCGCCACCGCCGAGCGCACGCTCATCGAAAACGCCTTCGAGGCGTTCAAGCTCATCGCCGTCACGGTCCTGGGCTATATCTTCGGCGCCAATCAGACAAAGACCGGCCCGGAGGAATAAACGTGATCAGCGCCCGCTTACGCGGGCGCTGACTGCGTTGTTGGCAACCGACAACCACGGGCTATGCCCGTGGTACAAAAAAGGCTATGCCTATGAGTAGAAAAGATAAACCTCCAATGTTAAGATGGAAGAGGTTTGCCGACCGAGATCCAAATTAACAGAGGAGGAATATCATGCTAAAGAAAAAAGAAGAGATAGACAGCCTGGCCCATACGAGGTGGAACTGCAAGTATCACATAGTGTTTGACCCAAAATACAGATGACAGATCATATATGGGCAGATAAAAACGGACATAGGCCAGATACTGCGGAAACTGTGTGAATATAAGGGAATAGAGATAATAGAAGCAGAAGCGTGCCCAGACCACATACATATGCTGATAAGTATCCCACCGAAGTATAGTGTATCACAGGTGATGGGATATCTCAAAGGAAAAAGTTCGCTGATGATATTTGACAGGCATGCGAATCTGAAGTACAAGTACGGGAACCGGCAGTTCTGGTGTAAGGGGTACTATGTGGACACAGTAGGCAGGAACAAGAAGGCGATTGCAGAGTATATCCGAAATCAGATGGCAGAGGACAAGATAAGTGACCAGATGACGATAAAGGAATACTATGACCCGTTTACGGGTGAGCCGGCTAACAAGAGCAAATAAGAACAGCCCCACTTGGTGGGGCTGCTCGTAATCGTATGCGGTCGGCAGACCGTTTCGGCGCGCCTTTAGGCGCCGCCAACATTATGCCCTTATAGGGCTTGTGCAGGCCACCCGCTATGCGGGTGGTCCTGACTTGGACTTTTATCCGATCAGGTAGGACCCGCCCGCCTCCGGGACGGCGGGCACCACGGGGACGAACCGGGCGTCGGGGCTGCCGCCGTTCATGTCGGCGGTGGCCATGGTCCGGTCCGACTCCAGCATGTCGGCGTAGGTGGCGCAGTAAAGCCGGGCGAACAGCCGCCAGAAGATACCCAGGTCCTGTCCGCTCAGACTGCCCTGTCCGGCCCGGAGGGAGTTGACATCCAGCCGCACGGAGACGGCGGTACCTGTGTCCGCCAGGGCCTCCGCGATCCGCTGGCCCGTCTGGCACACGGCCACCACCGGGTCCGGCTCGGTGGCCATGGTCTCGGAGTAGGTAAAGCCGCTCTCGGACAGGGGATGGGCCAGGTCGGCCAAAATGATCTCGTCGAAGCCCAGCTCCGCCAGTTCCCGGGACAGGTCGATCAGATAGGCGCGGATGGTCCGGTTATAGGGGTCCACCCAGTAGTTGCCGGCCTCGGTCTGGCATACGCTGCCGTCGGCATAGCGCAGGGCGAAGGACCAGTTGTGCTGTAGGAGCAGCCAGTCGGAAAAGCAGCTGATCTGGGCGGCCACGGTCTTGCCGGCGGCGTGGAGCGCCTCGACGGAGGCTTTCACGTCCACAGAGCCGGATGTCAGGTAAGCCCGGGCCGTCTCACACTCGGACGGCCAGGCCAGATACCCGTCGGCGCTTTTCATCTCCAGCACGGCGGCGGTGTAGTCGCCGGTCTCCACGGCGGCCACGGAGGAGGCGAGAGCGGCGCTGTCCGTCACGGTGGTGTAAGGGATAAAAAGGCCCTGGACGGGCTTCAGCTCGTCCCATGTGCCCATGTCCACATCGGTGAAGTCCGGCGCCTCCCACACCACCTGCACCTCTACCGGCTCAAAGGTGGGCGCGGCGGTCTCGCTCACGCCGTCGTCGCCGGCGCCGGCGGCCTCCCCGCCGGTGAAGGGCAGCTGCAACGTGGCGCCGTTGGCGTCGTAGACCATGTACCGCTGCAAGACGTAGAACATCGTCACGCCGCCGAAGATCAGCAGCGCCAGCACGAACAGAAATATGTTCAAAGGCACCCGGAATTTCCGGCGGCCTCTGTATATGTCCTTGGGACGGTATGGCATTTATTTCTCCAGGTCTTTTATCATGGCGATACGCCTGATATGGTGTTCGGCATTGGAAAAGCCGGTGCCGAGATAGGTGTCCACGATCCTGGCGGCGAGCTCGCTGCCCAGGGTCCGTCCGCCCAGGCACAGGACGTTGGCGTCGTTATGCTGGCGGGCCATCTCGGCGCTGTAGCAGTCGGCGCACAGGGCCGCCCGGATACCGTGTATCTTGTTTGCGGCGATGGACATGCCGATACCGGTGCCGCAGACCAGAATGCCCCGCTCCGCCTTTCCGGCCAGCACGGCCCGGCAGAGCTTTTCGGCATAGTCCGGGTAATCCACCGGCTCGCCGCCGCAGCCCAGGTCCTCCACCGGCACGCCTCTGTCCGTCAGGTGCCGGATAAGGCTCTGCTTGAGGGCGTAGCCTCCGTGGTCCGATGCGATAGCGATCATAACGGGATACTCCTTTCAGATAGGCGGGAATGAGAGATGCGCTGTGTGAACGGCGCCGCGGGCCAAAACCGCGGTCAGCCCGTCAGAAGGGCCAGGTGTCCACATACCATTTCAGGAATATTTTGCTGTAGGCGTCTGTCCGGGGCGTCCCGGCCAGCACGGGGTAAAAGACGGCGAACAGGACCACCGTGAGCGCGGCGAAGCTGCCGACGGAGACCCGCCAGCGGGGGTCTTTCCTGCGCAGCTCCGCAAAGACGTAGCCGATGGCCAGCGCCAGGAAGAGCGTGCAGGGGAAGTAGTGGTAGGCGAAGGTGAGCCGGCTGACCAACACCCAGGGCAGGAGGTTCGCCAGATACCCGATCAGGATGAACTGGGCGGTCGCGTCCCGGTCCCGGACGGCACACCAGCCCACGCCCGCCATGGCAGCCAGACCGCCCCAGGAGACGAGGGGGTTGTTGAACGCGGCGAAGGAGACGGTCACGCCGTCGGCGGGATAGCTGAGGTAGTACAAAATGGGCCGCACATCCAGCAGCCACTGGTACCACATGGAGGAATACGGGTGGGTGGCCACCAGATCGGAGTGGTAGTTCCACATATAGCTCTGGTTGTCGATGACCATTTTCAGGTAATCGCCGTTAAAAAGCCGGAAGGGACCGTCGATCCCCTGGCTGGGGGCATAGGACCAGTAGCTGACGTAGTAGATGAGGCAGGGCGTCAGCACGAAGAAAATGAGACACCAGCCCACGTTCAGCAAAAACTCGTCCCGGACGGCCTTTTTCTCCGCCAGGAACCGGCGGAGCCAGTATACCAGCCATATGGCGGCCAGACCGGCCCCCGCGTAAATGCACACCCACTTACTGGCCGCGCCCAGACCGAAGCTGACGCCGGACAGCGCCAGCCACAGCGTCCGGCGCTTCTCCCGGGCAGGGGGCTCCGTCGTCCACAGGAACAGGCCCAGATACATGAGCAGTATGAAGAACACCGCGTAGGTGTCGATGGTGGCGATACGGGTCTGGACGAAGTGCATGAAGTCAAAGGCGAATACGGCGGTGCCGGCCCCGGCCACGGAAACGTGGCCGAACATGCGCTTGAGGAGCAGATACAGAAACGGCAGCATCAGCACGCCGAACAGCGTGCCCATGAACCGCCAGCCGAAGGGCGTCATGCCGAACAGCCGAATGCCCAGGGAGAGGATGGCCTTGCCCAGAGGCGGGTGGGTGATCTCGTAGGGCCAGATGTTCTCGATCATCTCCAGAGCCGTCCGAGCGTGGTATATCTCGTCAAAGTATGTGCCGTTCAGGAAGGAGTATGCGCCGGGCACGGTGTCCTGCTCGTCCAGCAGGGCCTCGCAGCCATCCGCCGGAGAGAGATCCTCCGCCGGGATGGGGGACCCGTCCGCGCCGTAGAGCACCACCTCCCCCAGGTACTGCTCCGCTCCGGAGACGATACGCACATAGCGGACCGGGTCCCCGTCCCCGTTCAGCGCGGCGTCGTTCCAGCGGAAAAGCTGGGTGTACTTCTGAGTCATGCCGGGGGCGCCATCGCTGTCCAGCTGGTCGGTCCAGCTCTCGCCGTCCTGGGAGAACTGGAGCTTGTAATCGGCGGTGTTCAGGCCGCACCAGTACCGCACCCCGGTGATGGGCTGGGGCTCTGTGAGCTCGATGAGGGCGTAGGTGTTGCCCTGCTCAAAGTGCAGATAGGTTTGGGGGGCGGTATCGTCGCCCAGGCCGATGAAGGCCACGACGGCGTACACCGCCGTGACGGCCAGCATGACGATCCAGTCCAGCCGGGAAAAACGCCTGTCCGGTCCGGGCTCCGGCGGGAGCGGGGCTGCGCCCTCCTCCGGGGGCGGGGGTAGGGTCCGCGCCTGCCTGTGGAGGAGCGCCCACCGGCAGCACCACAAAAGGGCGTATAACGCCACCGCCAGCGGGAAGAGGATGGGCAGATTGGAGACGATCAGATCAGATGACATATGTTCGGCCTTCCGTCAGGCAAAAATTCACAATTATAATTATTATATACCAAAACCGGAGACGCCGCAACGCCTCCGGTTTTTAATTTTGGATTTTTTAAAATTTCCTCTTTTTCCGGCCTGTTTTTTCGCCGGCGATGTCCGCGAATTCCTGCAAAAGCTCCTTCTGCCGGCGGGAGAGGTTTTTGGGTGTCTGCAAATTGACCGTGACGAACTGGTCCCCTTTTATGCCGGTGCGGACATTGGGCATGCCCTTGCCCCGGAGCCGGAACACCGACCCGGTCTGGGTGCCCTCGGGTATGTTCAGACTGACCTGCCCGTCCAGCGTAGGCACCTGTATCTCCGCGCCCAGAGCCGCCTGCACGAAGCTGAGATCGGCGGTGATGTAGATGTTGGAGCCATCCCGCCGGAAGGTGGGGCTGGGCCGGACCTGGACCACCACCAGCAGATCCCCCGCCGGGCCCCCGTTGGCCCCGGCGTTGCCCTGGCCCCGGAGGGACACGGTCTCCCCGTCGTCGATACCGGCCGGGATGGAGATGTTCAGCTTCCTCTGGGCGCGGACGGTGCCGTTCCCACGGCACCTGGGGCAGGGGGAGTGGATGATCCTGCCGCTGCCGCCGCACTTGGGGCAGGGGCCGGTGGACTGGAACACCCCGAAGGGGGTGCGCTGCTGGGTCCGGACGGTGCCGGTGCCCTTGCAGTCCGGGCACACCTCCGGCGTGGTGCCGGGGGCGCAGCCGGTGCCCTTGCAGTCCGGGCACTGGTCCACACGGGTGATGTTGATGTCCTTTTTGCAGCCGAAGGCCGCCTCCTCAAAGGAGATGGCCAGCCGCACCCGCAGGCTCTCGCCCCGGCGGGGGCCGGTGCGGGTCTGCTGGCGGGCCTGCCCGCCGAAGCCGCCGAAACCGCCGAAGCCGCCGCCGAAGATGTCCCCGAAGATGTCTCCCAGGTCCCCGAAATCGCCGGTGAAGCCCCCGGAACCGGCCCCATAGTTGGGGTCCACGCCGGCAAAGCCGAACTGGTCGTACCGGGCCTTCTTTTCCGGGTCGGACAGCACGGCGTATGCCTCGTTGGCCTCTTTGAAGCGGGCCTCCGCCTCCTTGTCGCCAGGGTGCAGGTCCGGGTGGTTGGCCTTGGCCGCCTTGCGGTATGCTTTTTTGATGTCGTCCTCCGAGGCGCCCTTTTTCAGGCCCAGTACCTCGTAGTAATCCCGTTTGTCTGCCATATGATCTCACTTACCTTCAGGTGGGCGGAGCATTGCGCCCCGCCCGCCCAGTTTATAGTTGGATGCTTACTTGTTGTCGGGGTCTACCTCGGTGTAGTCCGCGTCGTAGTAGGTCTGACCGCCGTTGTCGCCGCCGCCCATGTCGGGGCCGGGGCCCGCGTTGGGACCGGCCGCGCCCTGGCCGGGGGCCGCCTGCTGATACAGCTTCTCGGAGACCTTATAGAACGCCTGGGTCAGCTGCTCGGTGGCGGTCTTGATAAGGCCCGTGTCGGAGCCGGACAGAGCGGTCTTCAGGTCGGCCAGCTTCTGCTCCACCTCGGCCTTGTCCCCGGCGTCCAGCTTGTCGCCCATCTCCTGGAGGGTCTTTTCGGTCTGATAGACCATCTGGTCGCCGGCGTTGCGCACGTCCACCTCTTCCTTGCGCTTGGCGTCCTCGGCAGCGTACTGCTCCGCGTCCTTGACGGCCTTGTCGATCTCGTCCTTGCTGAGGTTGGTGGAGGCGGTGATGGTGATGTGCTGCTCCTTGCCGGTGCCCAGGTCCTTGGCGGACACGTTCACGATGCCGTTGGCGTCGATGTCGAAAGTGACCTCGATCTGGGGCACGCCCCGGCGGGCCGGCGCGATGCCGTCCAGGTGGAAGCGGCCCAGGCTCTTGTTGTAGGCGGCCAGCTCCCGCTCGCCCTGGAGGACGTTCACCTCCACGCTGGTCTGGTTGTCCGCGGCGGTGGAGAAGATCTGGCTCTTACGGGTGGGGATGGTGGTGTTGCGCTCGATGAGCTTGGTGCACACCCCGCCCAGGGTCTCGATACCCAGGCTCAGGGGCGTCACGTCCAGCAGCAGGATACCCTCCACGTCGCCGCCCAGCACGCCGCCCTGGATAGCGGCGCCCACGGCCACGCACTCGTCCGGGTTGATACCCTTGAACGGCTCCTTGCCGGTCAGGGCCTTGACCTTTTCCTGCACGGCGGGGATACGGGTGGAGCCGCCCACCAGCAGGACCTTGGAGAGCTGACCCGCGGAGAGGCCCGCGTCGCTCAGCGCCTGCTGCACGGGGCCCACGGTCTTTTCCACCAGGTGGCTGGTGAGCTCGTTGAACTTGGCCCGGGTCAGGGTGATGTCCAGGTGCTTGGGACCGGTGGCGTCGGCGGTGATATAGGGAAGGTTGATCTGGGTCGTGGTCACGCCGGACAGGTCGCACTTGGCCTTCTCGGCGGCCTCCCGCAGACGCTGCATGGCCACCTTATCCGTGCTCAGGTCCACGCCGGAGCTGCGGCGGAACTCATCCACCAGCCACTTGGTGATGGCCTCGTCGAAGTCGTCGCCGCCCAGCCGGTTGTTGCCGGCGGTGGCCAGTACCTCGATGACGCCGTCGCCGATCTCCAGCACGGACACGTCGAAGGTGCCGCCGCCCAGGTCGTAGACCATGATCTTCTGGTCGGTCTCCTTGTCCAGGCCGTAGGCCAGAGCCGCGGCGGTGGGCTCGTTGATGATACGCTTCACGTCCAGGCCCGCGATCTTGCCCGCGTCCTTGGTGGCCTGGCGCTGGGAGTCGGTGAAGTAGGCGGGCACGGTGATGACCGCCTCGGTGACGGTGGTGCCCAGGTACGCCTCCGCGTCCTTTTTCAGCTTGCCCAGCACCATGGCGCTGATCTCCTGGGGAGAGTAGCTCTTGCCGTCCACGGTGACCCGGTAGCTGGAGCCCATCTCACGCTTGATGGAGCTGATGGTCCGGTCCGGATTGGTGACGGCCTGACGCTTGGCCACCTGGCCCACCATGCGCTCCCCGTCCTTGGAAAACGCCACCACGCTGGGCGTTGTGCGCGCGCCCTCGGCGTTGGTGATAACGGCCGCCTCGCCGCCCTCCATGACGGCCACGCAGCTATTGGTAGTACCTAAGTCGATACCGATGATCTTTCCCATTGTAACTTCCTCCTGTATGATGATTCGATATTTTATGATATTAAGTCCCGCAGGGGACGGATATACGCTTTAGTTTGCCACCTGGACCTTGGCGAAGCGGATCACCTTGTCGCCCAGCCGGAAGCCCTTTTCCAGCTCCAGGACGATCTCGCCCTCGCCATACTTCTCGTCGTCAATGTGCAGCAGCGCGTCGTGGAGGTTCGCGTCGAACTTCTTGCCCACGGTCTCGATCTCCGTGACACCCAGGCTCTCCAAAATGGTCTTGAGCTGACTGAAAATGCCCTCCACGCCCTTGCGGGTCTGCTCGTCTGTCTCGTGCTGGACGGCCCGGGCCAGGTTGTCGTACACCGGCAGGAATTTGCTTACCGTATCAGCCCGCACGTCGGCGTAGATGTTCTCCCGCTCCTTCTGGCTGCGGCGGCGGTAGTTGTCGTACTCCGCCAGCATGCGCAGATATTTGTCGTTGGCTTCGGCCAGGTCCGCTTTCAGCTTGTCGGCCTCCGAGGGAGCCGCAGTCTCCGGGGCGGGAGATCCCGCTTCGGGAGCGGGCTCCGCCTCGGGAGCGCCGGCCTCCGCCGGCTCCGTCACGGGCTGCTCCTGTTCGGGCTTTTCGGGCTGCTCCTTTTTCTTCTCGTCCTTCTTACTCATGATGTTCACTTTCTTTCAGTACCAGTTTGTTGTCAAGGCCCGCCGGGGCGTCGGACCCGGCCAGCAGCCGGCTGAGCCCCGCGGCGATATAGCTGAGCTTGGCCGCCACGCTGGAGTAGTCCATTCTCGTGGGCCCCACCACGCCGATGTAGCCCCGCATGCCGTCCCCGGCGTCGTAGGAGGCCATCACCACGCTGGAATCCTTCAATTCCTCCGCCAGATTCTCCGGCCCGATGGTCACCCGCAGGCCGTTCTGTTCCGGGGCCACGGCGGGCAGATCGTTCATCAGGCGGCTGCCGTCGGAGATGAAATTCATCAGCGCGTGGGCCTTGTCCGGGTCCCGGAACTCCGGCTGGCTCAGAAGCTGGGAGGCGCCCGCCACCCGCATGGGCGCGGCCTTGGCCGCCGCCAGACACTCCATGGTGAAGCTGGCCACCACCGCCACCAGACCGTAGGTGTCCCCGGCGGCCCGCTCCGTGGAGCGGATCAGATCACCGGTGATCTCCTGGTCTGTCACGCCGGTGAAGTTGGCGTTGAACAGGCTGGAAAGGGTGGTCACCTGTTCCTGATGGACGGAAAACGGCAAATGCACCAGCTTGTTTTTCACCGTGTTGTCCGTCAGCAGCGCCACCACGATGAAGGTGTTGGCGTCCACATAGATGAAGTCGAACCGCTTCACGGCGGCGGGGGGCCGCACGGCCATGGCGTAGGCCGGGTACTGGGTCATGGTGCTGGTCAGCTGGCCTACCTCGCTCATGAGCTGGTCCAGCTGCCGCTGCTTTTTGGCCAGCTTGTCGTTGATGGCGGCGGCCTCCGCCTCGGACAGCTTCTGCCGCTCCATGAGCTCGTTCACGTACAGCCGGTAGCCCGCCGGAGAGGGGACCCGCCCCGCGCTGGTGTGGGGCTGCTCCAGATAGCCCATGGCGGTCAGCTCGCTCATCTCGTTGCGGATGGTGGCGGAGGAGCAGCCTATCTGACCGGCCAGGGCCTTGGACCCCACCGGCTCCGCCGTGGCGATGTAGCTCTCCACGACGGCGGTCAGTATTCTCTTCTTTCTCTCGCTCAGATCCATGTCCGCCTCCTGGCAATCCCAGGCAAGTGCTGCTAGCACTCTTTTTCTTCGAGTGCTAATTTACCACACCTTTTAGTGTATGTCAAGGGGCGGCCCGGTATTATTTCTAATTTATTCACATTTGCGGCGGCGGCAAAAACCGCCGGGACGGCTGTCCCGGCGGCGTAGGTCCTGAGGATTCAGTTGAGGAAGTCCCGCAGCTTTTTGGAGCGGGAGGGGTGGCGGAGCTTTCGCAGGGCCTTGGCCTCGATCTGGCGGATACGCTCCCGGGTCACGTTGAACTCCTTGCCCACCTCCTCCAGGGTGCGGGTGCGGCCGTCGATGATGCCGAAGCGCAGCTCCAGCACCTTCTTCT
>CANQMO010000014.1 GCA_947624985.1 uncultured Oscillospiraceae bacterium
CCCCGACGCCGACCCCGGAGCCGACCCCGACGCCGACCCCGGAACCCACCCCGACACCGACACCCACGCCTACGCCTACACCCACGCCCACGCCTACGCCTACACCCACGGCAACGCCTACGCCCACACCCACGCCTACGGCGACGCCCACACCTACACCGACGCCGACGGCAACGCCTGCCCCGAAGCCCGTGTCTGCTCCTGAGCCAACGGCGACGCCCAGTCCTGAGCCCACGGCGACGCCCAGCCCTGAGCCTACGGCGACGCCCAGTCCTGAGCCTACGGCGACACCCAGTCCTGAGCCTACGGCGACACCGAGCCCGACGCCGACCGCGACTCCCAAGCCCACGCAGACGCCTGCTCCCATGACGCCGATCGACGGTCAGGCCACCAACGCGCCAGCGCTCGCGGCTTCAGGGGACTTGGTAGTAGAGGGTCCTTCGGATGGCGTTGAATACGATGCGACCGAGGGCAAACTGACAGTCAAAAAAGGTCCCGTTCATGTTGAAAATCTCAATGGAGCCGCCTTCACCGGCCACCACATCGTGGTGGATACGACGGAGGAAGACATCGATCTCTACCTGGACGGACTGAACATTCAAGCCACGGACACGCCGGCCATCGATTTGCAGGGCGAGGGCACTGTGACCATGTACCTCGGAAAGAACGCGGCCAACACGCTGACAGGCGGCGACGGCTGTGCGGCCATCAATGTGGGTGACGCAATTTTGCTCATCGACATGGAGAGCGGCTATCCGAATGGCTCTCTGACCGCCAACGGCGGCGCTAACGGCGCCGGCATCGGCGGGAACAATACCGCCGTCGGCAGCAACATCACCATCCTGGACGGCACAGTTACCGCCAACGGCGGGACAAACGCCGCCGGTATCGGCAACGGCGCGAACGCGACAGGCGCCGCCAGCGATATCGCCATCCTGGGCGGTACGGTCACCGTCAGGTCCGGCGCCAACGGCGTGCACGCCATCAGCGCGGCGCCCGACTTCGGGACTTTCGTCCATGTGACCTATGGCAGCGACGCCGCCGAGACGGTGTCCAACGCCATTGTGGAGTGGACCGGCCTGCCCAATACAGGCTGGACCTGGCCCTGGGTACAGATCGTGCCCCTCACGGAAGTCTCTGTGGCGGTGACGCCCGCCTCTGTCGCGCTCACCATGAACGGCACAGACCCGGAGACCCAGACCTTTACGGCCTCTATGAAGGGCAGCGCCGGCGGACGGGCGGTGGATCTGTCTCTGGCGGGCCTTGCCCAGTGGAGCGTCTCTCCCGCCGAGGCGGCCAGTATAACGGACAGCGGCGTCCTCACTGTGAAGGGGGACGCACCCTCCGGCACGCTCACCGTCACCGCGGCCTACGCTCCCTATGGGCCCATGGCCGATTTCAGGGGCACGGCGACTGTCCAGGTGACGGCGCCTGTTCCGCCCACCCCGACGCCCACGCCCACGGCGACGCCTACCCCGACGCCCACGCCTACGGCAGCGCCGAGCCCCACGCCTACGGCCACCCCGGTAGCTACCCCGGCGCCCACCTCCGTCCCCACGGGAGACGGCGGAGAGCCCGCCATGTGGCTGGCTCTGCTGGCCGGGTGCGCGGCGGCGCTGGCGGCCCTGTGCCTGACCGCGGGCAGACGACGCAAAAACTGATACATAGCAAATGCCCCGCCTTCCATAGGCGGGACATTTTTTGCTCTCACACCAGCCGGACTTTGTACTGGCGCAGCCAGTAGTCAACCTGGAGCATGTAGGCGATGGTCTGGGGGGTGGTCATCAGCTGGCCGTACCAGGGCTGGGCCTTGTCGTCCTCCAGCAGAGCCTTGAGCGCGTCCCGGCGCACGATATCCGTGAGCGGGGAGGACCGGTCCGCCAGCACCTGCCGCAGCCGGCGGGAGACCTCGTGCATGTAGGCCGGGTTGTGGGTCTTGGGATAGGGGCTCTTTTTCCGCCAGAGGATCTCTCCGGGCAGATAGTCACGCATGGCCTGGCGGAGCAGCCCCTTTTCGTAGTGACGGTAGTCCTTCCATTCCCAGGGCACGGAGTAGAGGTATTCCGCGATCCGGTGGTCGCAGAAGGGGACGCGGACCTCCAGAGCGCTGTACATGCTCATCCGGTCCTTGCGGTCCAGCAGAGTCTGCATGAACCAGTCGGTGTTCAGGCGCATCATCTCCCGCATGCGTTTGTCGGTGGGACTGTCGGAGTCCAGGGTGTCCGTGTCGGAGATGGTCATGCGGTATTTTTCCATCACATATTCCCGGGCGTCCAGCCCCTGGGCGTGCTCCGGCAGCAGGAACCCGGCCCGGTACTGGATGGACTGGGCCCAGGGGAACCCCTCCGCCATGCGTATCTTCTCATCCCGGTACCAGGGGTAGCCGCCGAAGATCTCATCGGCGCACTCGCCCGACAGGGCCACGGTCACATGCTTTTTGATGTGCTTGCAGAACTGGACGAGGGAGGAGTCCACGTCGCTCATGCCGGGCAGGTCCCGGGCGTCCACCGCCTCGTAGAGGCCGTCCGCCAGCTCCGGGGTGTCCAGCACGGTCAGGTGGTTTTCACACCCCAGCCAGTCCACCAGCTTGGGGATGAAGACGGTATCGCTCGTGGGCTGGAATTTCGTCTCGTGAAAATAAGCGAGATGGTCCTTGTAATCCACCGAGAAGGTGTGCAGCGGCAGGCCCCGCTCCCGCATGTGGAGATTCGCGATGGAGCAGATGAGCCCCGAGTCCAGCCCGCCGGAGAGGAAGGTGCCGATGGGCACGTCGGATACGAGCTGTCGGCGTATGGCGTCGGTGACCAGGTAGTTGACCGTGTCGACGGTGGCGTCCAGGTCGTCCGTGTGCTCCCGGGCCTTCAGCATCCAGTACCGCTCGGTCCGCAGCCCGTCCGCGTCGAACCAGCCCCGCCAGCCGGGGCGAAGCTCCTCCACGCCCCGGAACACGCCATAGCCCGGCGTACGCCCGGGACCGGTCAGCACCACCTCCAGCACGCCCTCCCGGTCCAGGACCGGCTCCACAGCCGGATGGGCCAGCAGGCCCTTGATCTCCGAGGCGAAGATAAAAGCGCCGTTTCTGATCGCGTAGAAAAAGGGCTTCACGCCCATCCGGTCCCGGGCGATGAAAAGCCTCTTTTCCGCCGCATCCCACACGGCGAAGGCGTAAATGCCGTTGAAGCGGTCCACGCAGGCTTCGCCCCACTGAATGAAGCTTTTCAGCACTACCTCCGTGTCCGAATGGCCCGCGAAGTCGTAGCCCAGGGCGGCAAGCTCCGCCCGTATCTCGTCGGTATTGTAAAGCTCTCCGTTGTACACAATGGTGTACAGCCACCCGTCCCGGCCCACGGTCATGGGCTGGCGGCCGTTTTCGATGTCGATGACGCAAAGGCGGTTATGCAGCAGCGCCGCGCAGTCCGTCACATATGTACCGTGCTGGTCGGGCCCCCGGCTGGTCATGGTCCGCTGCATGGCGGCGAACACGTCCGTCTGGTCCCGCAAGTCGTTTGCAAAGTCGATCACACCCGCTATCGAACACATATCACATCACCCCGTTTTCCCAAATTCCGCGCATTTCAGTATATGCGCCTGGTGAAAAAGGGTGCTTTACCCGCTCTGTGTCCTGGCAAAGACGCCGTGGGCATGTTATGATGGCAGCAGGAAAGGACGGGAGGCGGCCTATGGAGCAGGAAAAGATCGGACGATTCTTAGGGCAGGTGCGCCGGGAGCGGGGGCTCACCCAGGAGCAGCTCGCCCAGCGGCTGGGCGTCAGTCAGCGCACGGTGTCCCGGTGGGAGACGGGCCACAATATGCCGGATATATCCATGCTGACGGCGCTGTGCGCTCAGCTGGACATTACCGTGGCTGAGCTGCTGGCCGGGCAGCGGATTGAGGGGGAGACCATCGCCAAGACCGACGCCTCCGACCTGGCGGAGCGGCTCATCGGCCTGGTCAGGCGGAAAAACGGCCTCCGGCGTCTGCTGGGCGCCTTGGCGGCGCTGGCGGTCACCCTGGCCTGCATGGCGGGGATCTATGGCTATGAGTTTCACGTGGATGTATCCTCCACAGCGGTGCTGGAGGCGGCCATCGACGCGTGGTGCACTGATGTCGGGCTGCGGGCGGACGTGCTGGAGCGCGCCGCTGCGGGCAGCCGGCTTTACGTGCTGTGCCGGGACGAACTGCATCCGGGCGGCGGGTGCCTGGCAGCGCTGGAGAGGGGGCTGTTCGGCCGGTATCGGATGGTGCGGACAGACCTCTTCGACGAGCCGCTGTGCATCGCAGGCATCGAGCGCGTCGGCGGGCGAGAGTACCTTCTTACTTTCTGTCTGAGTGATCTGCCCGGCGTGGCCTCCGTGGTCATCTATGACCGCTATGACGACGGTTTCCAGTCTGACCCGCCGGCGGCCGTCAGCACCCAGCGGATAGAAAAGACGCCCTTCCTCCATATAGAGCTGCTGCCAGAGGGCACGTCGGTGGCGCCCTTCGGCGCCAGATATTTTGACGAAGCGGGGGAGGAGATACCCCGCACCGACCTGCTGGCCGGGACCGATTACGATGGCGGCTCCTCCTTCGGCGCCGGCCGCGCCGCAGCGGAGCTGTGGCTGGTGTACGTGCTTGAGGGCATCATCGCGCTGTTTGGCCTGGTGTTCATCCGCTACTTTTTGACACTGTGACCAGCCCGGAGATATAACAGACGCTTCGCGCTGTTGTATCCCAAATATCAGTCACGCTCCCGGCTTGCGCCGGAACCGCGCGACATGATATACTAATAAGCAAGAAAAAGCGAGGAGACGGCGCGATGGACAAGGACTTTTTGCTGGACGCCTACGGCCGGCGTGGGACCCGGAGGCGGGTCCCTTCAATCTTTCCGTGGGGAACAAGTATCTGGAATACATGCTGGCGAAGTTTTTTGAGGAACACTTCCCCGTGCCGGATGGGGCGGATGTCTGCAACATCGGCATTGGTGCGGGGTACTGGGATAGATATCTCTGCTACCAACTCCGGGGCGGGAGCCTGACCAGCATTGATGTGCTGGCGGACTGCTGCCGGGCGCTGCGTGAGGGGCTGGAAAACGAGAAAAACCCCGCCCGGGTCACGGTGCTCAACGCCGACGTGATGGACCTGGCGGGGATGGAAGGGGCCTTTGATATCGTCACGATGGTGGGCTCCACGGTGCGGGAAAGCGGCCGTGGCGCGGCCATCGTGGAAAAGGCCCTGTCCCTGATAAAGCCCGGCGGGAGTCTCTGTCTGCAGACACTGCTGGACGAGGGGGAGGCCCTGCCGGTGGACGCGCTCTGCGCAAAACACGGGGCGGCGGTGGCGGCGCATCTTTTTGACCCCGCGTACGGCTACGGCGCCCGGTATTGGAAGATAGCGAAGATATAGTCTGTACCCCATCATTTTCAGCTATAATACTCAAATTCCAGTTCCGCGATGGAGACGGTGTCGCCGTCCTGTAGCCCCATGGCCTCCATCCGTTCGTAGACCCCGGCCTCACGGAGCTTCCGGTCCAGATACATCCGGGACTCGTAGTCGGCGAAATTCACCCGGGCCACCAGCCGGTCCAGCCAGTCGCCCTGGATGAGCCACACATCGCCCTCCCTGCGGATGGTAAGGTCGTCCGCCGTGCCGAGCTTCACCTCCGGGGCCACATAGTCCGCCTCGTACACGGTGACCGGCGGCAGGTCCTTCAGCCGCGCGGCGGCGGCGTAGACGAGCTCCTTGATCCCCTGATGGGCCGCGGCGGATATCTCGAGCACCGGATAGCCCTTTTTCTGCACATGGTCTTTGAAGCGGGCCAGAGCGCCGTCATCGGGCGGCAGCAGGTCGCATTTATTGGCGGCCACGATCTGCGGCCGGGAGGCAAGGGCCTCGTCGTACCCGGCGAGCTCCGCGTTGATGGCCTCAAAGTCCTCTATGGGGTCCCGGCCCTCGGTCCCGGCCACGTCCACCACATGGATCAGGAGCCTGCACCGGTCGATATGGCGCAGAAAGTCATGTCCCAGTCCCGCGCCCTCGCTGGCCCCCTCGATGATACCGGGGATGTCGGCCAGCACGAAGGAGTTGTAGTCTCCTGCGTACACCACCCCCAGATTGGGGAACAGGGTGGTGAAAGGGTAGTCGGCGATCTTGGGGTGGGCGCGGCTCACCACGCTGAGCAGGGTGGACTTGCCCACATTGGGGAACCCCACCAGCCCCACGTCGGCCAGCAGCTTCAGCTCCAGCACCACCTCTCGGGCCTCCCCGGGCAGGCCGGGCTTGGCGAAGCGGGGGGTCTGCCGGGTGGGGGTGGCGAAGTGCTTGTTGCCCCAGCCGCCCCGGCCGCCCTTCGCCAGCACGAAGCTGTCCGTAGCGGACATGTCCCGGATGATGGAGCCGGTCTGCTTATCCCGGATGACGGTGCCCCGGGGGACCCGGAGGATCACGTCCTCGCCGTCCTTGCCGGAGCAGCGCTTGCCCTGGCCGGGCATGCCGTCCGTGGCGGTGAACTTGCGCTTATAGCGAAAGTCCAGCAGGGTGGACATATTGGGGTCCGCCTTCACGATGATGTCCCCGCCCCGGCCGCCGTCGCCGCCGTCGGGCCCGCCGGAGGCCACATATTTTTCCCGGTGGAAGGCGACGGCGCCCTGACCGCCGTCTCCGGCCTTGACCTGGATGGTCACCTTGTCAACAAAATTCGTCATTGGTATCACCTGTGGGTAGTATGCCCGCAAAAGAAAAGCGGGGCGGTCGTCAAACCGCCCCGTGCTTTGTGTTTACTGCTGGACCTCGTAAACGGAGACCTTTTTCCGATCGGCGCCGTAGCGCTCGAACTTCACGATGCCGTCCGCTTTCGCATACAGCGTGTCGTCGCCGCCGATACCAACATTGGTGCCGGGGTGGATCTTGGTGCCGCGCTGGCGAACAAGGATGTTGCCGGCCAGGACGAACTGACCGTCAGCCCGCTTGGCGCCCAGGCGCTTGGAATTACTGTCGCGGCCGTTTTTGGTGGAGCCGCCGCCCTTTTTGTGTGCCATTTGACTTTCCCTCCCTGTTCAGCCGATGGAGCCGATCTCGACCTTGGTGTAAGGCTGACGATGGCCCTGGGTCTTGCGGTAGCCCTTCTTGGGCTTCATGTGATAGACGCGGATCTTCTTGCTCTTGCCCTGCTTGACGACGGTACCGGTAACGGTCCGGCCTTCGATGTAGGGCGCGCCGAAGGTGTTCTCACCCTCGCCGGTGACGGCCAGGACCTTGTCAAAGGTGACGGTAGCGCCGGCCTCGGCGTCCAGCTTCTCCACGAAGATCACGTCGCCGGCGGTCACGCGGTACTGCTTGCCGCCCGTCTCGATGATAGCGTACTTCATGAATGATCTTCCTTCCTTTCGGGCTCGCTGTCCCGGGTGCAGGCGTGACCTGACTTGTAAGACCCTTTCAAAGCGGCTAAAATATCTTAGCATCGTTCGCTCTACTTGTCAATACTTTTTTCCTGAATAATTGTCCGTTTCCGGCGAAGCCGCTATTGAATCGAGGGGGAAGATTTGTTATAATCCAATTGCCGAAAAGGCAAGGAGGAAGGTAAAATGAAACGACAGGTCATAGCGTATCTTCTGGCCGGCGCGCTGTTCCTTTCCCTGGGCGGCGCATGGGCTTTCGCGGCGGAAGAGGAAGAACAGGTCCCCGCGCTGAGCGACGATCTCTACAGCTTCCAAATGCTTCTGGACGGCGAGCTGTATACGTTCCCCATGAGCTACGCCGACTTCACGGCCATGGGCTGGGAGTATGACGGCGACGCGAATGAGACCATCTCGCCCAACGAGTACACGGTGGCGGAGACCTTTGAAAAAGACGGTCTGGAGATCTATGTCACGCTGGTGAACCTTGGTATCAACACGGTGACGTATGCCGACAGCCTGGTGGGCGGCATATCTCTTGACCCGTACCAGACGGAGGACGCCCCGGACACGGAGGCGGAATTCCCGGGCGGCGTCCTGTTCGGCGCCGCAACGGCGGAGGACATCGAGGCGGCGTATGGCACGCCCACGGACACATACGAGGGCGAGATGTACACGAAGCTGACCTACGAGTACGACTACTACCGGGAGTGGGACTTCTACGTCTATGCCGACAGCGGCGTGCTGGATGAGTTCGAGGTGCGCAACTTCGTGGCGGATGAGGAGGCCAACGCGGCCGCGGCGGCGGAGGTGACCGATGAGCCCACGGAGGCGGTGCTGGCCTATACCGCGCCGGAGAAGCTGGGGGAGGACCCCATGGGCTTCACGGTGGAGTACGCGGGGGATCTGTACCAGCTTCCCGCGCCGGTGTCCGTATTCGTGGAGAATGGCTGGACGTTGAAGGAGGAGCTGTCGGACGCCATCGTTTCCGGCGGTGACTACGGCTGGGTGACCCTCATGAAGGACAATCAGGAGTTCCGCACCATCGCCCAAAACTACGACCCCAACGCCACGGTGATCGAAAACTGCTTCATCACGGAGGTGGAGGCCGACGCGCTGGGGCCGGACCTCTCCCTTGCGCTGCCCGGCGGCGCGGCCATGGGCATGACGGAGGAGGAGCTGATCGCCTGGCTGGACGAGATGGGTCTGGAGTATGAGAAGGACGATTCCGACTCCTATATCTACTATTCCGTGGAGGGGCCTGACAGCAGCCTGGACGGCTTTGAGTTCATTGTGGATGCGGAGCAGGCCGCCGTCACCGGCATCCATGTCAGCTACGAGCCCGACACGCTGGACTGAGAGCGTAAAAGTGTGAAAACAGGAGAGCCGCAGAGGAACGTCTGCGGCTCTTTTTTTGCCGGCTGTGAGATATCCCGGCCCAAAACGGTACTGTATATGTGAGCACGGAAGGAGGCGGCACGGATGGAGGACAGCCAGATCATCGCCCTGTTTTTTGAGCGCTCGGAACAGGCGATCGAGGCATTGGAGCACAAATATGGCGCCCCGGCCAGACGGCTTGCGGCCAATATCCTGGGAGACGGCCGGGATGCGGAGGAGTGTATGAACGATGCGTATTTCGCCCTCTGGAACACCATCCCGCCCAATTTGCCGGTCTCGCTGTGCGGCTATCTGTGCCGGGTGGTCCGAAACGCTGCCGCCAAGCGCTACCGGGCCAACTCCGCCCAAAAGCGCAACGCCCACTTTGACGCGGCTCTGGAGGAGCTGGCGGCGTGTATCCCCGGCCCGGAAGACGTCGAATCGGCCCTGGAGGCCAAAGAACTGGCCGCGGCCATCAACGGCTTTCTGGACACGCTGGATTACACCGACCGGTTCCTGTTCCTGCGCCGCTATTGGTACGGGGACAGTCTGGAGACGGCGGCGGCCATGGCCCGCCTGCGGCCCCACCGGGCCTCCGTCCGGCTGAGCCGCGTCCGTGCGAAATTGAAGCAGTATCTGAAAAAGGAGGGCATGATACCGTGAATCGGGAGTATCTTTGGCAGGTCCTGGACGGCCTGGACGACCGGCATATCGCCGCCGCTGCCCGCTTTGATCCCGAGGGCGAAGAGACCCTCCGGGAAAGGAGCACAGACATGAAAACGAACAACAGACATATTCGCCGTGCGGCCGTGATCGCCCTGGCCGCCGCGCTGATCCTGGCCCTGGGGGCCACAGCCTACGCGGCACTGGACGGGGCGGAATGGTTCAAGAGCTGGTTCTCGGACCAGGTCGGGGAAGAGCTTACCGAGGGACAGAAGACGTACATTGAGGGAGCTGCCGCAGGCATCGGCCAGTCCGTCACAGCCGATGGCTGGACCGTGACATTGGACTCGGCTATATCCGACGGGCGATACTTCTACCTGAAGCTGAGCATCCGGCCGTCGGATGGATCAGGGGCGGATGAGGTTCCCGTTCTGCGCGGGGAACTGACAAGCGCAGACCCGGACGCACCGGAAGATCTCTTTTCAGGCGGTGCGCAGAACATGGTATTGGGCGAAGAAAACGGCGTCATTACCCAGCTGCTGGGAGTATCCGTTCTCCCCAGTCTACGGGGGCATGACATGGATCTTTCCTATCCTCTGACGCTGACGCTGGACAGCGAGGGAGAGGACGCGCCGGGCGGGGCGCCCTGGATTTTTACCTTCACCTTGTCCCCAGCGCAGACAGATCAGTGGGAGCTGGTAACGGAGCCCTTAACCGCCGCGGGGACCATTATCAAAGATAAGTACGGCGTCGATAGGGAGGAAGCTGACGTGACGGTAACATCCGTGAAGCTTTCCTCCATGGGCGCAGTGCTGGCCTACCGGTATGAAGGGGAGGTCGTCCCCAATGTGTCCGAGCAGGACCTGCGGGTGGAGACGGCCAACAGCGGGGCTGCCAAGATCACCCGGTGCTATGGCGATTGGGACGAGAAAGCACACATCCTGCTACTGGACCTGCAGTTCGCCGCTCCCATCGACCTGGACGAGGTCACCGCCGTGACCTTCCAGGGCCATGAGCTGGCGCTGCCGGAAAAGTAAAACGCGCAAAAAATGGCGCGCCGCGTTTTTGCGACGCGCTGTTTTCATGTCTTTGGAAGCAGTTCCTTGGCCTGTTTGCCGGTCACATGCTCCGGCGTGATCTCAAAGCACGCCAGCCGGGGCAGGTCCTTTTCAATCTCGGCCCTGACCGCCTCCGGGACCGGATAGTATTTCATACCCAGGTCGTAGGCGGCCTGTATGAGCTCGTCGCCCGCCAGCAGCCGCACCCTGCCCAAGACAACGGCGCTGCGGTACACGTCGGTGAGCTTCTCCGGGACCACCTCGTCCCGGTCTATGACGCAAAAACAGACCTTTTCGTCCCGGGCCATGGCGTCGAATTTGTGGCCCGCTTTGGCCCCGTGAAAATATATCTTCCCGGCCTTATAGACGTAGTTGACTGGCACGGCGTAAGGGTATCCGCCGTCCCCGTTCACGGCCAGGACCCCGGTCCTGCCCCGGGCAAGGATATCCTGCGTCTCCTTATCGGATAGCTGTTGCTTTATGCGCCGCATGGGGCGGAAATCACCGTCAGGCATTTTCTACCAGTTCCTTTGTATCTCTTGCGATGACCAGTTCCTCATTGGTGGGGATGACCATGACCTTGACCTTGCTGCCGGCGGCGGAGATGAAGGTCTCCTCGCCCCGTTTGGCGTTGCATTCCGGGCAGATCTCCACGCCCAGATAGCCCAGATACCGGCAGATACCGGCCCGGCAGGCAGCGTCGTTCTCGCCCACACCGGCGGTGAAGATAACGCCGTCCACGCCGTTCATGGCGGCGGCGTAGGCGCCGATGGTCTTGGCTACGGCGTACTGGAACATCTCCAGAGCCAGGGCGGCCCGCTCATTGCCCTCGCCGGCGGCGCGGGTCAGGTCACGGAAATCGGAGCTCACGCCGGACACGCCCAGCACGCCGGACTTCTTGTTCAGCTCATTGGTGATGGTTTTCAGGTCTTTGCCGGTGGTCTGGCACAGATAGTCGGGGATGGACACGTCGATATCGCCGCAGCGGGTGCCCATAGGCAGCCCGGCGATGGGGGTGAAGCCCATGGAGGTATCCACGCTCCTGCCCCCGTCGATGGCGCAGATGGAACTGCCGTTGCCCATGTGGCAGGAGATGAGCTTCAACTCTTCGATGGGCCGGCCCATCATCTCGGCGGCCCGGGCGGACACATACCGGTGGCTGGTGCCGTGGAAGCCGTAGCGGCGGACCTGCAGGTCCGTGTAGTACTCGTAGGGGATGGCGTACATGAACGCCTTGCCGGGCATGGTCTGGTGGAAGGCGGTGTCGAACACGGCCACCTGGGGCACATCGCCCATGACCGCCTGACAGGCTTTTATGCCGGTGATATTGGCGGGGTTGTGCAGGGGGGCCAGCGGCACACATTCCTCAATGGCGGCCATGACGGCGTCGTCGATGACCACGGAGGCGGCGAACTTCTCTCCGCCGTGGACCACCCGGTGGCCCACCGCGCCGATCTCGCCCATGTCCGCCACCACGCCGTATTCGGCGCATGTGAGCTTCTCCAGCACCGCGGCGATGGCCTCGGTGTGGGTGGGCAGGGCCACGTCCGCGTCGAAAACGGGCTTGCCGTTCTGGGGCTGATGCTTCAGATGTCCGTCGATACCTATACGCTCGCACAGGCCCTTTGCCAGAAGGGACTCGTTGTCCATGTCCAGAAGCTGGTATTTCAGAGAGGAACTGCCGCAGTTGATAACAAGAATTTTCATGGTGTACCCCTTTCGTCTTGTAAAATATAGAAAATCGTGTAAAATGATACGGGAACCGCAGATTTATTTTAGCGCATTTTAGAAAAAACGCAAGAGGGACCGCCATGGAAAACGCCGTCGGGGTGGTGGGGGAATTCAACCCCTTTCACCGGGGCCACCGGGAGCATTTTGAAAAGTGCAGGGCTCTGCTGGGAGCGGACGCGCCCATCGTGTGCGTGATGAGCGGGGATTTCGTCCAGCGGGGGGAGCCCGCCTGCCTTGGCAAGCACGCCCGGGCGGAGATGGCGGCGCTGTGCGGGGCGGACCTGGTGCTGGAGCTGCCGCTGCCCTGGTGCATGGCCTCGGCGGAGCGGTTCGCCCGGGGAGCCGTGGCTCTGCTGGACAGCCTGGGGACGGTGACCCACCTGGCCTTCGGCAGCGAGTCCGGCGATTTGGACGGCGTAAGAGCTCTGGCCCGCGCGGCGGCGGACCCCGGAAACATGGAGCGGATAAAAAAGGCCATGGCGGGCGGCGTCCCCTTCGCCGCAGCCCGGGAGGCGGTACTGCGTCAGACGCTGGGGGACTGGGCGGACCTGCTGCGTGACCCGAACGACATACTGGCCGTAGAGTACTGTAAGGCGCTGGCGGCCATCGGTTCCGCCATGGAGCCCGTCGCCACGGTCCGGGCCGCTTCCCGGCACGACGCTTTGCGCCCGGACGGACCGCCCAGCGCCCTGGCCCTGCGCAGCCGTCTGGCGGCGGGGGAGGACGTCTCCTCCGCTCTGCCGGAAAAGGCCGCCGCAGTGCTGGCCCGGGAGGTGGGAGCGGGCCGGGGCCCGGTGACGGCGGCCGGCCTGGACCAGGCGGTCATGGCCCGGCTGCGCGCCCTGGCTCCGGAGGACTTCTCCGCCCTGCCGGACGCCACGGAGGGACTGGGCAACCGGCTGGCCAGAGCGGTCAGGGATGGCGGCTGCGTGGACGATGTGCTGGCGGCGGTCAAGACGAAGCGGTATCCTCTGAGCCGGCTGCGGCGGATGGTGTTCGCCGGGGCGCTGGGCCTTCGGGCGAACCGGGACGGGGGAGCGCCTCCCTACGCGCGGGTCCTGGCCAGCACGGAGCGTGGCCGGGCGCTGCTGCGAACGATGGGCGAAAGCGCCCGCGTGCCTGTCATAACAAGACCCGCCGCGGCGAAAAAGCTGGACGGACGGGCGCGGGAGATATTTGACCTGACGGCGGCGGCCCGGGACTTCTATGTGCTGGGCTATCCGGCGCCGGGGGAGAGAGCGGGCGGCTCCGACTGGCGGACCGGCCCCGTCACCCTGCCACGGCCCGCGCAGGGCGTGTAGATCGGCAGTTATGGAGCGGCGAATCATGACCGAAAAAGAAAAAATGCTGAAAGGCGAATGGCACGACGCCAATTTTGACCCGGCTCTGCTCAAGGAACGCGCAAGAGCCGAATCGCTCTGCTTTGACTTTAACATGTCCAGACTGGGAAGCGGGGAACAGCTTGCCGCCCTGAGAGAGCTGCTGGGCACGGATATACCCGAGGGGCTCACCGTGCTCACGCCGGTCTATTTTGACTACGGCACGCACATGCGATTTGGAGAGGGCACGTTTGTCAATCACGGCTGCTACTTTATGGACGGCGGCGGGATATACATTGGCAAGAATGTATTTATCGGCCCCTTCTGCGGTTTTTACACGGCCAGCCATCCTTTGGCGTTCAAGGACAGAAACAAAGGACTGGAGAGGGCGCTGCCCATCCACGTCGGCGATAACTGCTGGTTTGGCGCCAACGTATCCGTTTTGCAGGGCGTCACCATCGGCAGCGGCTGCGTGATCGCCGCCGGAAGCGTGGTCACAGGTGATCTGCCGGATAACTGCCTGGCCGCCGGCGTTCCTGCCGCTGTGAAAAAATATATCGAGCAATAAAACATCCCGTTCGTCGGGCCATCCGCGCCGGACGGTGGGCCTGCCTCTGACGAGGGGGCCCGGGTCCCGAGCGCTGAGGATCGGTATGCATTATGGATGAAAAGCTGATACAAATAGAAGATAAGTATGATAAGCTCTCCGCCCGGATGGAGGCCCCGGAGGCTTACGCCGATCCGGCGGCCTATGCCGCTCTTGCCAGGGAGCGGAAGGAGCTGGAGCCGGTGGTGGAGGCCATCCGGGCCGTCCGGCGGCTGCGCGCCGCCGCCGCTGAGGCGGAGGCGCTGCTGGAGGCAGAGACCGACCCGGACCTGCGCGCTCTGGCCCGGGATGAACTGGACGCGGCCAAAGAGGCCCTGCCGGCGGCGGAGCTCGCTTTGAAGACCCGGCTGCTGCCGAAAGACCCCAACGACGAGAAGAACGTGATCATTGAGATACGGGGCGGCGTAGGCGGCGAGGAATCAGCCCTTTTCGCGGCGAGCCTGTACCGCATGTACTCCATGTACGCCGAGGGCCGGGGCTGGAAGGTCTCTGTGGCCAACGTGAACGAGACGGATCTGGGCGGGATAAAGGAGATCAGCTTTATCATAGAGGGCGCCGGGGCGTATTCCCGGCTGAAATTTGAAAGCGGGGTCCACCGGGTACAGCGGGTGCCGGAGACGGAGACCCAGGGCCGTATCCACACGTCCACCGTCACCGTGGCGGTGCTGCCGGAGACGGACGAGGCGGAGTTCAAACTGGATATGTCGGAGATACGCGTCGACGTGTTCCGCTCCTCCGGCGCCGGGGGACAGAAGGTAAACAAGACCTCCAGCGCCATCCGGGTGACCCATATCCCCACGGGCACGGTGGTGGAGTGCCAGGACGAGCGCAGCCAATACAAAAACAAGGCCCGGGCGCTCTCCATACTGGCCTCCCGCCTGGCGGAGGCGGAGCGGGAACGCCGGGATGCCGAGCGGGCGGATGAGCGGCGCAGCCAGGTGGGCACCGGCATGCGAAACGAGCGTATCCGCACCTATAACTTTCCCCAGGGCCGGGTGACCGACCACCGGATCGGGCTTACGCTGTACAAGATAGACGCGGTGATGAACGGGGAGCTGGACGAGCTCATCGACGCGCTGGTGACGGCGGATCAGGCGGAAAAACTGAAAAGTGAAAACGGTTAAGATGGATACGGAGTATATAAAAGATAACAGAGACCTGCCCCGGGCGGCGGAGATACTGCGCGCCGGCGGCCTTGTGGCGGTGCCCACGGAGACGGTGTATGGCCTGGCGGCCAACGGCCTTGACCCGGCCGCGGTGGAGCGGATATACCAGGTGAAGGGCCGGCCGGCGGTAAAGCCTTTGAGCCTGCTGGTAGAGGGCCCCGCCGCCCTGGACGCCTACGGCCACAGCGTGTCCCCGGGCGCCAGGATATTGGCCTCTACGTTTTGGCCCGGTCCTTTGACCATAGTGGTGGAAGCGGACCCGAAAATACCGGAAATCACCCGTGCTGGTGGGGCTACAGTGGGGCTCAGGTGCCCGGAGAGCGAAAAAACCATAGAGCTTTTGCGCCAAATCGCTCTCCCCCTCGCCTGTCCTTCCGCCAACCTTTCCGGCCAGCCCAGTCCCAAAACAGCGGAAGAAGTTGTGGCGTATTTTGACGGCAAGATCGAGGCCATCGTGGACGGCGGGCCCTGTATTTTGGGCACCGAGAGCACCGTCGTGGACCTGTCCGGAGGGAAGTGCCGTATCCTGCGGCAGGGGGCGCTGCCGGAGCGGGACATCCGGGAGACGCTGATCGGTTCGCTGAAGATCGTGGGGGTCACCGGGGGCACCGGCGCGGGCAAGACTACGGCGCTGGAGGCCCTGGCCGCCATGGGCGCGCTGGTCATCGACGCGGATGAGGTCTATCACGGCCTGTGCCTGGAGAATGCGCGCATGCTGGCGGAGATCGAGGCCCGGTTCCCCGGCTCGGTGACGGACGGAGCGTTGCAGCGGAAAAAGCTGGGGGCGGTGGTGTTTTCCGACCCGAAGGCCCTGGCGGACCTGAGCGCCATCACGGATAAATATGTGATCGGCGCCATTGACGGTATGCTGGCGGACCACGCCGCCGCCGGCGGGAAATACGCGGCCATCGACGCCATCAATCTGCTGGGCACCTCTCTGGAGGACCGGCTCACGGCTCTGGTGGGGGTCCTGGCCCCGGAGGAAGCGAGGGCGGCCCGTCTGGCGGCCCGGGATGGGATAAGCGGGGAATACGCCCGCATGCGTATTCGGGCCCAGAAGCCGGACGCCTTTTATGAGGCCCACTGCGATCATATCCTGCATAACGACGGCAGCCGGGAGGACTTCCGGCGGGCCTGCGACAAGCTATTCAAAAATATCTTGGAGGGAAACGACCATGGATGAGAAGAAAAACGAGCTATTTTACCAGCCGAAAAACGGCTATGACCTGATCGGCGCCGCCGAGCGCACCGCTTGCGAGGACTACTGCAAGGGCTATATGGCCTATCTGGACGCGGCCCGGACCGAGCGGGAGGCGGTGAGCGAGGCGATCAGACTGGCGGAGGCCGCGGGCTTCGCGCCCCTGGGGGACGACGCCGGCCCCATCAGACCGGGGCAGAAGGTGTATCTCAACAATCGCGGCAAGAGCCTGCTGCTGGCCGTGGGCGGCAAAAAGCCCATGAGCGCCGGATTCGTGGTGGGGGCGGCCCATGTGGATTCCCCCCGGCTGGACTTGAAGCAGCTGCCCCTTTTTGAGGACGCGGAGCTGGGCTATTTCCGCACCCACTACTACGGCGGTATCAAGAAGTATCAGTGGACCGCCATCCCTTTGGAACTGCACGGCACCGTGGCGCTGAAGGACGGAACGGCGGTGGATGTGGTCATCGGCCGGGATAAGGACGATCCTCAGTTCGTGGTGACGGATCTGCTGCCCCATCTGGCGGCGGACCAAATGCAAAAGACCATGGCCAAGGGCGTGGAAGGGGAGAAGCTGTGTATCCTGGCGGGCAGCGTGCCCTACGCGGGCGAGGGCGGCGACCGGGTGAAGCTGGCTGTGATGAGCCTTTTGAACGACCGGTACGGTATCACGGAGGCGGATCTGATCTCCGCGGAGCTGGAGGCGGTGCCCGCCTTTGACGTGCGGGAGCTGGGTCTGGACCGGAGCATGATCGGCGGCTACGGCCAGGACGACCGGGTCTGCGCCTACGCGGAGCTCGCGGCCATTTTGCAGACCGAGGCGCCGGAGCGCACGGCGGTCTGCATCCTGGCGGACAAGGAGGAGATCGGCTCCGTGGGCGTGTCCGGTATGCGCAGTCAGGCTTTTGAGCGGTTCATCGCCCGTCTGTGCGGCGATACCTGCACGGTCCAGGAGAGCTTTTCCCACAGCTTCTGCGTCTCCGCCGACGTGACTGCGGCGCTGGACCCCATGTACCCGGAGGTCAGCGAAAAGCAGAACGCCGCCCGGCTCAACTACGGCGTGGGCTTTTGCAAGTATACCGGTTCCCGGGGAAAGTCCGGGGCCAGCGACGCCTCCGCGGAGCTGGTGGGCTATCTGCGTCGGCTGTGCGACGACGCGGGCGTGGTCTGGCAGATGTGCGAGCTGGGCAAGGTGGACCAGGGCGGCGGCGGCACCGTGGCGCTGTATATGGCCGACCGGGACATCGACACCATCGACGCGGGCGTGCCGGTGCTGAGCATGCACGCCCCCTTTGAGACCACCGCCAAGTTCGACTGCTATATGACCTATAAGTGCATGAAGGCGGCCTACGGGGCAGAATAACAGCCCCCGGCGTTCGAGCGAAAACCGCCGCCCGTCATGGCGCCGGATTTTGGTCAAAATCGCCTTTGACGCTCGTGCGTCCGGCGGGTATAATAAAAATACAACGTGTAGCACGCAATGCGTAAATCCGGTTGCGTGCTGCACGTTGTTTTTTTGTGTGTGAAAGGAAGTCAAAATGGAAAAAGAAGCAAATGCGTTTCTGGGCGACCGGCCCGTGGGAAAGCTCATGGGAAAGTACGCCGTGCCCTGTATCATCTCGCTGCTGGTAGGCGCGCTCTATAACATCGTGGACCAGATCTTCATCGCCAACGCCGCCTATCTCGGCTCCTACGGCAACGCGGCCAACACGGTGGTTTTCCCCTTGACGGTCATCGCTCTGGCCATCGCCGTCATGATCGGGGACGGCTGCTGCGCCTTCGTGAGCCTGAGCCTGGGCAAAAACGAGACGGTGGACGCCAGAAAGAGCGTAGGCAACGCCGTGGTCATGACCGTGGTAGGCGGCGTGGCGCTGTGCGCGGTATACCTCCTTTTTGCCGACCCCATCATCGCGCTGTTCGGCGGCACGGTCAACGACGAGACCTGCCGGTATTCTCAGGAATACTTCTTCTGGATCGCCCTGGGCGTGCCCTTTTACATGTTCGGCCAGGCCATGAACCCCATCATCCGGGCGGACGGCTCGCCCCGGTTCGCCATGGTATCCACCCTGGCGGGGGCGGTGCTCAACATCATACTGGACCCGGTGTTCATCTTCGTTTTCCGCTGGGGCATGATGGGCGCGGCGGTGGCCACGGTGCTGGGTCAGATCGTGACGGCTGCGCTGGCGGCGTGGTATCTGGCGCACATGCGGCTCGTTCGTCCGGCGCGGGGCGACTACCGTGTGGACCGGCGTATCGCCGGGCGGACCCTGGTCCTGGGTATCACCAGCTTCCTGTCTCAGATCTCACTGGTCATGGCCATGGCCGCCGTCAACAATATGCTGCGCAAGTACGGGGCCCTGGACCCGGTGTTCGGCCAGGCCCAGTACGCTCAGATCCCCATGGCGGTGGTGGGGATCGTGATGAAGTTCTTCCAGATCGTCATCTCCGTGGTGGTGGGCATGGCGGCTGGGTGCATACCCATCGCCGGCTACAACATGGGCGCGGGGCACAAGGGCCGGGTGCGGAGCCTCTTTTCCCGGCTGCTGACGGCAGAGGCCGCCGTGGGTGTCGTGGCCCTCATAGTTGTGGAGTGCTTCCCGGCGCGGCTCATCGCCATCTTCGGCGCGGATAACGAGAGCGCGTACTATACGGACTTCGCAATGCGGTCCTTCCGGATCTATCTCAGCATGGTGGTGTTCGCCTGCGTGAACAAGGCGTGCTTCATCTTCCTACAGGCCATGGGCAAGGCGCTGGCCTCTACCATGCTGTCCATGGTGCGGGAGGTCGTGTTCGGCGTAGGCTTCGCGCTGCTCCTGCCCCGGTTTTTCGGGCTGGACGGGGTGCTTTTCTCCATGCCGGTTTCCGACGCGCTGACTTTTCTGATCGCCGTCGTGCTGATCGTGCGGACCTATAAGGAGTTGTGGGGCGAGGCGAAGCCCCTCCCGCAAAGCAGGCCCCGGATCCTTTCCGACGTGTCCTGAGCGCCTGCGCCGATATCCGGAAGCGGTTTTTCCGGCGTTTAAAAAAAGACGCGTTCCGCGGCGGCCCCGTAGCTTCCGGGCCGTCCCGGCGCGCATAAGATCGCCCGGAGCGGGGAAAACTGGCTCCGGGTGATCATGTTTGGACGAAGTAAAGACCGAGGACATCAAGGAGCTTGGGACCACCGGCCCGTCGGAGATACAGGTGCTGACCATCATCGGCCAGATCGAGGGGCACCAGGTGCTGGGCGAGGAGAACAAGACCACGAAATACGAGCATGTGATGCCGTTGCTGGCAGCGGTGGAGGAGTCCCCCGACGTGAAGGGCCTGCTCATTTTGCTCAACACCGTCGGCGGCGATATCGAAGCGGGACTTGCCATCGCGGAGCTTATCGCGGGGATGAGAAAGCCTACAGCGTCTCTGGTGCTGGGCGGCGGGCACTCCATCGGCGTGCCTTTGGCGGTGGCGGCCAAGCGCAGCTTCATCGCGCCCTCCGCCTCCATGACGATCCATCCCGTGCGCCTGAACGGTACGGTCATCGGCGTGAGCCAGACCTATGAGTATTTTGCCAGGACCCGGGAGAGGATCGTCCGGTTCGTGACAGAAAATTCCCACATCAGCCGGGAGCGGTTTTTGGAGTACATGCTCAAGACGGGGGAGCTTGCAAACGATGTGGGCAGTATCATCGACGGAGAGGAGGCCGTGGCCTGCGGCCTGATGGACCAGCTGGGGAGCCTTGCGGACGCGCTGGCGTGGCTGCACGGGCAGGAGAAGAAATCGGAATGAAAAATTTACCGAGTCAGGGAATTAATCCTTGACAATTTTAAGAAATAGTGGCATAATACACACCGTTCAGCAGTGTAGCGGGATTGTGTAAAGGTAGCACAGCGGACTCTGACTCCGTATGTGAGGGTTCGAATCCTTCTCCCGCTGCCAACCCGGAAAGCGTTGAATCACAACGCTTTCCGGGTTTTCTTTTTATTATCAGGGGTTTGCGGGCTTGGCAGATTATCAGGTCTTTGTTAATAAAAGCAGCTTTTTGCGAGATTTTGACAAGAAAATGCTAACTAAAATGCTAACTAAAATGCTAACTAAAAATGCTAATGAGGGCCGGGAACGGTCAATTCGTTCCCGGCCTCGTCGTATTTCCCGAAAAGAAGCTTTCAATGCTCCGGGTGTATTTGCTCACGTCTGATCTGGCAATGTGGGTGTATATCTTCCGCATTGTCTCAAAGTCGCTCCACCCGCCGATCTGCATGACGATCTTTTCAGGGACGCCCAGATGGTAGCAGAGTGAAACGAATGAGTGGCGCAGGCCGTGAACTCCTACTTTTGGGAGACCTGATTTCTCACAGACGGCGTTGATACGGGACCAGAGAGCGTTTGGGGGTACCGAAACGACCAATGCGTCGGCGTCAGGCTTCTTGGCAACCTTTAGCGCGTTATACAGTTCGTCGATCATAATGGGTACGATCCGGTTTGAAGATCGGTTCTTGTTCTCCTTGCGATATACGAGCTTGTTTTCATCGTTCGGGACGGCGGACCCGCTGACGTGTATAATTTTTTTCTTGAGATCGACATTCCCCCAGGTAAGGGCCAGCAACTCAGAGCGGCGCAAGCTGGACAGGGCCAGCAGGGACGGGATGGCAATACTGGTGTCCTTTACGGCCTCTATGAATGGGCGGATCTGCTCCGGCTCCAGAAATGGTCTCTCTTGCTGGATTATCTGCGGTAGGATCACTTTTGGCCGGCTACCGCTAGTCTCTGCCACGGCAGAGGAAATGAGGCCCCAGGCGTTCTTTAGTGTCTTTGGGGCGCAGGTACTGGCCTCGCGGCTGACCATGGTCTGCCAGTCGATGGAGGAGATGTCCGTATCCATGAAGGCTTGGAAACGGCTTTTGCGCATGATCTTATAATTCCGTATGGTCACGGGGGACAGAACACCGGCTCGCCGGGCAATGTAAGCGTCTACCGCCTCTCCAAGCGTGGGGAGCTTCTCTGGCGCCGATGAATCCAGTTCTGGCTCGGCGGGCTTTTCCCGCTTACCCACCAGGTACTGGCTCTTGATATACGCCGCCTGTTTGACGCACTCACGCTCGGTATTACCAGTGACCGGAATACTTTCTCCGCCTAGACGAAGCTGGATAAACCATGTGCCGGACTTGAGTTTCCGCGCTTTTGGGACGTTCGTTTCGCTCTCCTCCTTGCTTTTTCCGGGGGAGTGTGCTACCATAAAAGGGTAGATTAACCCCCGTGCGTGTGGTGGTTTTCTACGTTGCCGCTTCCGGTGTGCGAGACCGGGAGCGGCTTTTTTGTTTTACAGGTCTATCTGTGTACCTGTTCCTCTAAGCTGCTTTTTATATGCGGAAATGAATTTTCGCCCATCACTGCCCCAGTCTGTGAGGCTCAAGATGATGTACTTTGTATCTTTGCCAGGATCTCCGTAGGCGAAAATGAGATAACGGCTGTAATTGCGGACGGTTTTCTGCTTGGCACTGCCGCCGATAATGGCACCGAGAGGGCCGAACAGTGCAGCGCCGGCGACCGCTCCGCCTATACTGGAGACATATTGCTGCTGGATTGCCTTTTTTGTGGTCTTTGTGACAGACCGCACTTTGCTGTGTGCGAGAGCAAACGTTTGATTCATAGCAGAAAAAGATAGGTGATCTGACCAGTAAGATACCTTGCACTTTGTTTCCGGTGGGAAATTCAGGCCGGACATATGATAAAAGTGGCCGGAGAAAAAAGGTTTGTCCGTGGTTCGTGGCGACGGCCTAGAAGAGCGCGTATGTGCGATTCGGCTTTGAGCGATGAGGGAAGGGCCGCGGGGCCTAATGGCAACGAGGTGAACCTTGTCTTTTTCGGGTGCTTTTCTGGGGCCGATAGACCGGAAAAAGAGAAAAATAAAAACAAGAGAAGGGATGATTATCAGGGCGTATGCATACCAGTCGGGCGGGTCAGTGGTCGGGTAAATAATAGTGGCCAAGATGATACCGAGGCCAAACAAACCAGCTCCACAGAAGGCAGCTCCTACAATTCGGAGAAAAGTTTTCATGGGGCACCTCTCCGGTCAATATGAAATCTGGTTTCGGACGACGCGGCCTTGGATACGAATACGGGTGGACCGGGCATCGTAAACCTGGGGCTTGTGAATTGGATTGGTAGACTGGGGCATAAGGGTAATGGTATCACCGTCTCGGTAAAACCGCTTTACTGTGGCGTCATCGTCGTCAACCAAGACAACGGCAATGTCGCCGTTGTCCACAATATCCTGCCTACGGATGATGAGCAGATCGCCGTCGTGGATACGGGCGGCGTCCATGCTGTCACCGTTCACCCGAAGGGCAAAATATTCCGCGCCGCCATTCAGGTCCGTATAGGTGTAGCCCTCGATATGCTCGTCCGCATAGAGGGGATGGCCCGCGCTGATGTGGCCAAGGATTGGAATGCGGTGCGTGGGGTGGTAAGGGGTGAAGCCAGGGATCGGATGGGCGTTTTCGATATCGCTTCGGCCAATTAGATAATCCATATCAACGTTAAAAATGTCGGCTATGGCTTCACAAATCTCGAAATCGGGTTCGCGTTGACCTGTTTCATACATTCCAACTGCGCTCCTGGATTTACCTAGTAGTGTAGCTAACTGGTCCTGAGACATGTTTCTCTTTGTGCGAAGAAGCTTGATCCTCTCGGCATATATTTTCATGTAGCACACCTCTTTTCATGTGGGGCTTTCTTACATAGTATCACAAAACGTGATAAAGTCAAGAAAAAATGTCACAAATAGTGTTGACAAACTGTAAGGAAGTGATATAATACAGTCACGAAACGTGACGAAAGGAGGTGTGAGTTTGGATAATCAGGCAATTGCAACGAGACTAGTAGATCATCGTGGCAGAAAACGGCGGGAGGTTGTAGCGGCAGATTTGGGAATTAGTGTTTCTGCTGTCGCCATGTATGAAAGAGGGGCAAGGATTCCTAGAGATGAAATCAAAGAGAAGATGGCCGAATATTATAACACCACCGTGGGGGCTCTTTTTTTTGATGAGTAATGTCACGAAAAGTGATAATTAAACAGAAAGAAAGGAGCTGAGAAAAGATGAACGCAAAGGTAAGGATATTGGATAACGGCCGGGGGGCCTGGCTGGAACTGGACGGGAAAACGATGGGAGAGGGTATCGACCTCATTGAGTACAAAAAGAAAGGATCTGATCCGGCGGAGCTGACCATCCATATCCAGAACACTGACGACTTCCAATTCCACCCGGACGGGACCTTTGACAAGGCCGAGAAGTGGCTGAAGGAGCAGACCGGTTCCGGAAAGCCACTTCTGGCAACACCATGGGATTAACTATTTGCTCCTTGGATCGCTTGAGGCGTAAGGGATATCGTCCCGATAATGTTGTGCTTTTGGGTAATGAAGCCGTTATCTTCAAGTTCCATTAGCACACGATCCGGGACGTCCATGTAAAAGGTATATGGAAAATCGGTATGCTTTGTTTCCTTATATGCCTTGACCATTTTCCTTAAAAGCGAATTTGCGGCCTGGGTCATAAGTATCACCTCCTTCCGTCCTGATTCTACCACAGGAGCGGGAGGGGGGCAAGCAGAAAGGAGCGTGAGCAGGTGGGCTTGATTTGGTATGCGGGGCTGGGCTTTACAACGCCGCAGAGGATCGCAGAGATCGAGAAGGCCGTGACGGTCGCCCATGTCGCCGCACTCTATGAGTGGGAGCAGGAGCAGCCTCCGCGGTGGAAGGTCCGGAGGTGGAGGCGGTGGAAGGAAAGCCGGCCAACGGTAGACCGTATCCGGGAGGGTATCATAGCCGCCGTCGAGCCGCACGGTGTGAACTGTCGGCATACAACACCGACTTATCAGCTGAAAGCGGAAGATTTACCTCGTCATCCGGTGGTGCAGACTTAAAGGGAGGAGGCGGTGGTATGCCGCGGACAAGAGAACAGGCAGCGCAAGCCGCCAGAGAAAAGGCACTCATGCGGGCAATCAACCGGTGCCAGTTTGAACGGGGATTGTGCTCCGTCCTCAAACTTTCGGCTTTTTTGCATGTCCCGTATTCCACGCTGCGGGTGGCGCTGGGCGAAAACTGCCAGAGCATGAAGCTCCGGGACTTCGGAGAGATGGCCCGGCGGCTGGGCTTCACGGGGCGGGAGGTGTGCGCCATGCTGGGCGTGCCTTACGATGACGAGAGAGAGTGGACGGCATGAACAGAGAGAAGAAGGATTACAGCTTTCGGTCGTATATGCGGCGGCTGCGTGGGATGGCCGGTGACCCCCAGGGGCTGGACCGGGTGCTGAACGACGCTGAGCAGAACGGGATACTCACCGCCGAGGAGTATGAGCGGCTGGTGATGGAGGCCGAAAGGCTGGGATTATGAGCCGTGTGCCGGAGCGGTGCCGGGGGTGCTTCTTCATGCGCCCCGTGGCGCTGGGGGAAGAACAGGAGTTTATCGGGGCTTGCATATATGTGCTGGTCAGCGGCCAGCGCCGGCCATGCCCGGAGGGCGATGGCTGCACGGTGTATCAGTCAAAAGATAAGGAGGACAAGCATGACGCTGAGCAAGATCATGGCGATACTGGCCATCGTCGGGCTGATGATGGTGCTGGTATCGTACAGGAGCGTGGAGCGGGACGCGGTTGACGAGCTCCGGCCAGATGAAGGGCCGGACCCGCGTTTGGAGGCGCCGGACGAGTGGGTGACAGCCATGGGCAAGGCGGTGATGGCCGGCGACGTGGACGCCGGGCACGAGGCGGAGCGGCACCTGTACATTACATATGACGACACGGCGCTGCTGGCCAGGTACCTGGAGGCGGTCAGGCGGCCCGGGTGGGCGAAAGAATATGTGATGATGGCCGGTGAAGTGGTGATCAACCGGATGGCGTCGCCTGAGTTTGAGGGGACCACCGTGCGTGAGGTGCTTTTCGCCCAGGACGCCCCGGGCGTGGCGGCGTTTGACGCTGTGCGGGTCCCCTGGTGGGACGACATCGAGATCGGCAAACAGGCCGCGGGCATGGCCATGCAGCTGCTGCTGGGGGAGAGCGTGCTGCGCGATCCGCAGATCGTGTACATCGGGCAGACGGCCAAACCCTGGGGATATGAGAGGGCGCTGGTCGACAACAACGGCGGCTGCACCTATCTGTGCCGGACGGAGCGCCCGGAGGTGTACAGATGACGAGCGAGTGGAGAGTGGGCCAGGTCAAGCGCCGGACCTCGGATGGTGAGGAGGTCGTGTGGGGCGTGTACCGTCTGCGGGACGCCGCCCGGCCAGATGAGCGCGGGAACCGGGAGTGGTTTAAACGCGGCGGCTACTGGGCCTATTGCAGCAGCCGCAAGGGCGCGCAGAAGTACGCTGACGTGTTCAACGCGCTGGAAAGCAAAAAAAGCCGCCCCCGGTGACGGTAACACCGGAAGCGGCAAAGCCAAAAAATGACACCCCTATTATAACAGGGGAGAAAGGACCTTGTCAATGATGAAACCATACCGGGCGGCAAAGTTCCGGAAAGAGGAGGCCCCGGGCGAGCACCCGTATACTCAGGACCTGATGTTGAATCTGCACCAGGCGATCATCGAGGAGAACCGCCGGCAATCATCCAGGAAGTACAAGCTATCGGACGGCGGAGAGACATTTACGCTCACGTTTGAGGAGGCGCTTTACCCGGGAAAAGAAAAAACGATGATCCCGCCTGGCACGCCGGTCACAGAAGCTAATCTGACGTGGGCGCTCTCTGATCTGCGCGCGTCGATGAAGGGGTGCAATTTCGGGCGCTGGAATGGCGCGGACCGGGAGCGGTCGATGGAGCAGATCCAGAAGATCATCCAGGAATGCCGGGAACGGGAAGGAGCGCGGGAAAATGGTTGATGAGGCGATCCGCAAGCTCAACGAGGAGCTGAAAAGCGGGAAGTTTGACCGGTACGGTGCGGCGATGAAAGACGCGGTACACAAAGCGCTGGTCTGCTTCTGCCGGCAGGACGGGGAGTTTGCCCAGGCGGTGGTCCAGGGCGGGAGTTTTGAAGACTGCATGAAGGCCGTGGGAAAGGCCGTCAAGGGAGGCTCCATCAGCGACATAGACGCCTTCACGGCGGCGGTGCGGTTTTATTTCCCCGGCGCGGGGATCGACGTGCAGATGACCATTGATCTGTGCGCCAGCGTTCGGGGCGAGAGCGGCGGGGAGCCGGCGGGTTCGTCCGGTATCGTCCTGAACCTACTGGATTTCATGTGAGGTGAGCGGGATGAACTACATAAATCAGTACGGGAAATATGGGCCGCTGCCGAAGTCCGTTGATGTTCTGCCAGATCTCCGCATGCCGACGGAAAAGGAGCTTGAGAAGGTAAACGGTCTGTTTGTCCCTTATGTGTTTTACAGGACCGTCAAGGGTGGGCGGGAACTGACGACATCGTGCTGTGGCCGCGACCGGGCATTTTATCCCGGATCGCAGAGGACGGAGACGCCGGAATACTGGAAATTCATGGCTTCGAGACACAATGACGCTGTACGGTGTCCCTTCTGCGGTCGGAGGGCGACGCTGAAAGCGATCGGCAGAAAACGCGGCGGCCTGGCTGAGTGGGTGCCGGTGCTTTTTCTCCGGGAGCGGAAAGGGGACCTGCTGGCGCTGGGGGTCTGGGCCCGGAAACTGTATTGGGACGGCACCCTGGCAGATAGGCCGGAATACCGGATAACGAACGTTTACCGGTTCACGCCGGGGCGCGCGGTGCAATATGAGCATGAAAGCTACGGGCGGGAAGCCTGGCGCGAAAGGGTCCTTGAAGGCGCGTATGACCCCAAACACCTGATGATCAGAGATCCGTTCACGATCGGCGGGTATATAGGCGGCGTGGAGTATGAACTATACCACGTCATCGGCATGGAGGTGTTAAAACGCAGTGCTTTTAGGTACTGCCAGTATGACAGGTTCTGGGGCACAAGGGAATATAAAGGCTGGTTCATGGAATATCTGGCCGCCTGCTGTATCTGGCCGCGAAACATCGAAATGCTGATGAAGTGCGGGATGGCTGAACTGGTCGAGGAACTGGTAAAGGGTGTAAGAAAAAACCACTATCTGTTCAAATGGGGCGAGACAGACCCCAAAAAGGCGTTCGGACTGGACGGTCAGGAGTGGAGGGCGTTTGCCGACAGTGGATATGATCTGGCGGGGCTGTACATCTACAAAAAGCTGCGGGGGGCCCGGGCAAGATGTGACTTTGGCACCGCGAGGAAAGTGATATCCAGATTGGGCACGTCATACGCAAACGATCTTGCCGTCTTATGCAAAAAGCACGGCGTTGATCCCGTGCGAGCCTTTAAATATCTGGCAAAAGAACCGCAGTGCGCCAAGGGGAGTATGCCGATCGGGAGAAAATTTGAGCTTTGGAAGGATTACGTCGGTTTCTGCGCCGGGCTCGGGTATGACCTGCGCGATGAAACTGTGGCGCTGCCACGGGATTTTATGCGTAAGCATGACGAGGCAGCGGCGGCTTACGCCGAGCGAGAAGCGGAGATCGAGTATAAGAAATATGAAAAAAAGATCGGTGAGCGGGCAAAAAAATACGATTTTGCCCAGGGGGATCTGTTTATCCGGGTGGCCAGATCCCGTGACGAGGTAGTGGCCGAGGGGAACGCCCTCAAGCATTGCGTCGGCGGCTATGCCGGGCGGCACATGCAGGGGACGGTCACGATCCTCTTTCTCCGGATGGCCTCGGACCCGGATAAGCCGATGGTCACGGTGGAAATGGACGGAAACAGGCTCGTACAGGCGCACGGGTATAAGAATGATCGCGGGCGTGAATCGCCTCTGGTGACATACAAGACGTTTTTCAACAGATGGATGAAATGGCTGGAGCGGGGCAGCCCGCGAAAAAAAGATGGCACGCCCAGGGTACGGCGTGAGAAAGGAGCTACAGCAGCGGCATGACAGAGGAAATGAACACAGTGGAAGCTGGCGCGGTCGAACAGACCCGGACTATTGAGACGGTCACAGCGGAGATCATCATGCTCAAGCGCGGTGCGGAGCAGATCGCTCTGCGTATCGCCATCGAGCTGGGCCGTCGGCTGACGGAAGCAAAGGAAATGTTACCCTACGGGGAGTGGGGCACATGGGTGCGGGAAAAGGTTGAATTTTCCCAGGTAACAGCCACCAGGTACATGAAGCTGTTTGAGGAGTATGCAGCGCCACAGGAGAGCCTTTTCGGGGCAGAGACAGATTTTTCAACGTTGAAAAATCTGAGCGTTTCCAAGGCTTTGGCGCTGCTTGCGGTTCCGTCCGAGGAGCGGGAGACCTTCGCTGCGGAACATCATGTGGACAAGTTGTCAACCCGCCAGATGGACGAGCTGATGAAGCAGGTAAAGGACGCCGAGGACGCCAAGGAAGTGGCAGAGGCGGCGCTGGCCGGCGTGCAACTTGATCTCGAGAAGACCGTCTTGGAGCGGGATGATCTGCGGGAGCAGGTCAAGGATCTGCAGAGCCGCCCGGCGCCGGTGGCCGTTCAGGAGCCGGACCCGGAGGAAATGAGACGCCAGGTGGACGCCGCTGTGGCGGAGGCGACCAAGGACGTTGAAAAGACAGTCAAGGACCTCCGGGCTGAGCTGAAGGAGGCTACTAAGAGAGCGGACAGGCTGGCCAAGGAGGCAACGGACCGCCAGAAAGCGGCAGAGGAAGCTGTGTCTGCCATGGCGGAGCGGGACCGGCTCCGGGAGCAGTTGCAGACGGCGGAAAAGAAGCTTGCCATGTCTGACGCTGCGGTCTCTGCCGTCAATGTCCACTTTGAGACGGTGCAGACGGAGTTTGGCAAACTGACAGATGGGCTTCTGCGGATCGGGGACGAGGCGACCCGGGAAAAGGTCCGGGGCGCCGTGCTGCGGCTGCTGGACAAGCTCCGGGAGGAGATATCGGTATGACGCCTGAGCAGGCATTGATGATCGTGGACCCGGACACACGAGAGGCTGCGCTGGCCGGGGCAATGGGCTGCCGTCCACTGCGGGCAGAGTACATAGCGGAGGCGTGCCGGGTCCTGGCGGCGGACTATCGGACACTGAGCGAGGGATTGGGCCTTGCGACGGCAGGTCTTGCCGGGGCACTCACACGAATGACAGCCGAGCGGGACGCGGCGGTGCGGGACTTCACGGAATACACACAAGCGTGGTGGAACGATGAAAAACGGTTTCCGTGTGAATGGTGCAAGCACTACGATCCTCCCTATTGCAGGAACATCAAGAAGTTGAATAGCGGGGAACCGTGTGCTGGGCAATTTTTCGAGTGGCGCGGCCCGCAGCCGGAAGAAGGCGCGGTCTGGGGAGAAAGAGCGAACATGAGCGCGAGTAAGGAGGCAGGTGCTTGATGAAACCGATATATTTTAAAGCCGACATGGTGCAGGCCATCCTGGAGGGCAGAAAAACCGTGACGCGCTGGAGCGCGCCGCGAAGTGGAGAAAATACGCCGATAAGCCGAAAGACCACTGGCAATCGCCGTATTTCATGCCCCGGGAGGCGGCCAGGCTGTTCCTGCGCGTGACCGGCGTCCGGGTGGAGCGGTTGCAGGACATCGACGTTGTAGGGTGCAGGGCCGAGGGAATATGGGACGATTACAAGGCCAGCAGCGAGAAACACCATGAAGCCCTTGCCACTATGGCATATCCGAAAGTGTTTTCCGAGTTGTGGGACAGCACCATCAAAAAGAAGGAGCGGGACCTATATGGCTGGGAGGCCAATCCGTGGGTTTGGGTGATCGAGTTCGAGCGGATCACCCGCGAGGACGCGCTGAGGGCAGGGACTGATGGGAGAGCTAGTTGACATCGGACCATACATCGAGAGGAAAAAACAACGGGAGCCGTCATGCGCGAATTGCGCACACCACTTGGTCAAGGGCGACAGGCTGCCAAACGGGAGTATTGTAGCGGATGACGCATGTGCTATCAATTGGCGGATGGATCTGAGGACGCACCGTTGCGTGGATTTCAAAAGGAGGTCAAAGAGCGGACATGAGTGAGAGTAAGGGGTATAAGACAATGATCGAGCAGACGGAGGCCAAGCTGGCCCGGGTGATGGAGCGGCTGACGGCAGCAGAATACCGCATGGCGAGAGCCGCCCAGCGGCTAGGCTAGGCGGCCCATCATCCGTCGATATGTTAAATAAGATCGTGCGGATCTGCTCCCAATGCGTCTGCTATGGCGATAAGGTTTTTTGCGGTTAGATTCGCTGCTGTTGATGTGCCGGATTCGACCCGCTGGATCTGCCTTATGTTCACGCCGGATTTTTCGGCCAACTGGCGCTGCGTCATACCCGACATCCCGCGGAAAAACACCAATGATCCGGCGGTAGGAGTACGCTTGTATATATCAGCGTCTCCCATTTTCTCCGCGTCGCGGATTGGCATCCATCCCCAATTTATGGCCTTGATACCCGGCTTTAGCATTTTAGTGATTTTCTCCTTGCCGCGCTCCATAGCCTCCTGCCAAGTGCTGGCCTCAATAATGGCCTTAACTCGTCCAACGTATACCTGTGCGCCTTTAACACCGATCTCAGCGTCCTCGCTTTTGGTCGCCGCCCGGTCTAGCTCAGCAGTGATGTAATACTTATCCATTTTAAGCCCTCCTTAAAACGTGGTACGGCCTTGGGAGATAGCCGCAACCGCCTTGCGGATATAATCGCCATCAAACACAAAACGTTTATCAATTACCAGCGCGGCGCTCCCGCTAGGCATTGCCCCAAGCTGCGCGAAAGTGTTGTTAATCAGGTCGTCGCGGTACGCTTTGACGCCCTCGTGAGTGTACTCGGGGAAAACCTTCCCGCCATCCGGATAACGACGCTCCACGTCATTGTCAATTATCTCTAATTGTTTAAGCGCACCAGTCAGTATGTCGGAGGCCCACTTGATCTGTTTATCGGTACCTTTGAGCTCGGGGATTTTGTACTCCATCTTATTTACCTCCTGGGCGTTGCCCTTTATCTTATAGTCCTATTATACGCTAATATTAGCGTATTGTCAACAGCTTTTTGAGGTTTTTCTAATTTTTTTGACGTGAAAAAGGCTGAGGCGAGGGGCCGGCGCGGCCCGGCCCTTTGTCTGAACCTTTTTCAACAGCACAGGGGATACATATTTAAATATCACGCGCACGCGCGCGTGTTTTTATCCGGCTTGATAACGGCGGGATTTATGACCACGGAGAGGGTGTGAGCGATGGTTCGGGTAGAGTGGCGGATACGGGAATGGCAAATGCGCAACGGCGTATGCGAGAAAGTCAAGTTTGCTGTGACGCTGGACGGCGCTGTCCGCACGGGGACGCGCTCATACATGAGGGCGGTGGACCGGGCGGAGAAAAACAGACGGGAGGCGGCACGGGAGATGGCGAGGATCCTCAATGACAACTTCGAGGCCGGCTCAGACGTGCATTTGCTCCTGACCTATGACGAGGCGTCGGTCCGGAAACTGGTTCGTCGGGTAGGTGTGCCGGAGCAAGATATCGAGCGCTTTCTGTTCTCTGTCCGTAGCGAGGGGGAGACCCGGGAGCAGGAGGACAACCGGCTGCTGCTCTACATGGCGGCGGAGCAGGAGTTCAGAAACTGGACGAAGCGCTGCCGGCGGGCATGCGGGAAGGCCGGCGTGCAGCTGAAGTATGCGGGGATCACCAGCGACCGAGAGCGGGACAAGCGCACCGGGACGACGGGACCGGCCCGGCTGCACCATCATGTCGTCGTGAACCGGGAGACAGCAGAGCTATGCGCTCGGGCCTGGCGCGGTGGTGCGGCAGACAAAAAAGTCCTATACGGGCCCCATGGGGACCTGTCCGAACTGGCTGAGTACATGATCGACCAGGTGCGTACCATCCCGGGGATGAAGCGTTACCACCCGTCCCGGACGCTGACCCAACCGGAGCCAATCGACAGACCGGCGCAGAATCCGGACGCGCCGCTGCGGGTGCCGGAAGGCTGCGAATTTATCTGGCGGTCAGAGAGCAGGCCCGGGCGGCCACAGGTGATCCGGTATTACCGTCCGCCGGAGAAGCGCCGGCGGCAGCGGAAAAAGCGAAAAGGAGGCAAGGGCCATGGCGGAGACATACGGGGAACTGATATGCCGGCTGTGCCGGCTCCGGGACGAGATGAACAAGACCCCGGAGGGCCGGGCGGCTCTGCATGAGGTCAAAAAGACGCTGCGGGTCATGCGGCGGCGCGGCGTGTCCTACGCAAAGGCTGCAATGCTGCGGAAAAATAGCGGGGGGGGGTAAGCGATGAGTACAGACAGGTATGGATGGATGGGGTTTGTGCGCTGGATGGTGCGGGCGTTCCCGGCGAGAGCGCAGGCGCTGGGGGACCTGCACGCCATGAAAATGACGGCCCGGTATTCCATGGAGCCAGGGGGCGGCGGCCCGGAACGGACTACGGAGGCGGTGGCCATTCGCCAGTTGCCTGAGGACGAGCAAAAAGAATATGACGCGGTGCGTACCGCGCTGGAACGGATGGCGGCAAGATCTGACGCCAAGGACAGGCTGCGCCTGATCCGCATGGTGTATTGGGACCGTTCCTGCGGCCTGTATGCGGCAGCGAGGAAAGTCGGGATATCGGAGGCGACAGCAAAGCGGTGGAACGGCTCATTTTTGCGTGATGTGGGGTGGAATTATGGGTGGCACCCTGAAAAATGAGCCCTCACGGCCAAAAAAGTGTGTTATAATGGCAGCATGGAATAGAGCGAGAGCCCCGACGGAGACCATCTGCCGGGGCTTTGCTATGCCCGGAAGGAGGCGGGGGCCATGGCGACGGGCAAGTATGAGCGGTGGCTCACGCCGGAGGGGCTGGGCGAGATCGAGGCGTGGGCCCGGGACGGGCTCACTGACGAGCAACTGGCCCGGAAGATGGGCATAAGCAGAGAGACGCTGCGGGTCTGGGCGAAAAAGTATCCTGGCATTTCTGGCAGCGTCACGCGCGGGCGCGGCGGCGCGCGCGAACAGATTGAAAATGCAGTCTACAAGCGGGCACTGGGCTACACCGTGGAGGTGAAGGAGCCAATGAAGGTGCGCCGGCGGTTTTTTAATCCAACGACCGGGAAGATGGAGGAGCAGGAGGAGGTCGTCCAGGGGGTCCGAGAGGTACATATCCCGCCGGACACGCGGGCGGCTCAGATGTGGCTGACCAACCGGGAGCGGGACCGGTGGGCGGAACACCCGACGCCCATCGACGGCCAGCGTGAGGCGGTCACGGTGGAGGTGGACTTGTGAGGGTCCGGTTGTCCGAACATATGGGCCCGGCATTTTACGATCTGGCCCGGGACGTGTTCCGGCACGGGCACACATACTACGACCTGAGCGGGGGCCGGGGCAGTCTGAAAAGCTCCACGGTGAGCCTGCTGGTGCCGCTGCTGCTGATAACCCATCCGGGCACCCATGCGCTGGTGCTGCGCAAGGTGGCAAACACCATGCGGGACAGCGTGTTTGCCCAGTATAGCTGGGCGGTGGCGGAGCTTGGGATGGCGGACTATTGGACGGCTCGGGTGTCGCCCATGGAACTGGTCTACCGCCCCACCGGACAGAAGATCATGTTCCGGGGCGCCGACGACCCCATGAAGATCAAGTCCATCAAGGCCCCGTTCGGCTACATCGCCGTGACCCATTTCGAGGAAAAGGACCAGTTCGCCGGTCGGGAGGAGATCCGGAACATACTTCAGTCAACCATGCGCGGCGGGGACGTGTTCTGGAACTTCGAGAGCTACAACCCGCCCATCAGCCGGGACAACTGGGCAAACCTGGACACGGCCAAACCCATGCCGGACCGCCTGGTCCACAAGAGCAGCTATCTGGACGCGCCGGCCCAGTGGCTGGGAGAGGAGTTCCTGGCGGCGGCGGATCACCTGAAGGCGGCAGACCCCCGGGCCTATGAGCATGAGTACCTGGGCGTGGCCACCGGCACCGGGGCCAATGTCTTTGAGAAGGTGGAGGTCCGGCGGATCACCGACGAGGAGATAGAGCGTCAGGACCGGATATTCCAGGGGGTGGACTGGGGGTGGTTCCCGGATCAGTTCGCTTTCCTGCGGACCGGGTATGAGGCCGCCCAGGAGAAGATATGGCTGCTGGATGAGCTTTATGGCAACAAGCTGAGCAACCAGGCGACGGCCAAGTGGATCAAGGACCACGGCTACACGGACTATGTGATAGCCTGCGACAGCGCGGAGCCCAAAAGCGTTGATGATTACCGTGGCGCCGGGCTGCCGGCCCGGGGCGCGATCAAGGGGCCCGGAAGCGTGGATTATGGCTTCAAGTGGCTCCAGACACGGACGCTGGTGATCGACCCGGAGCGGACACCGGCGGCGTACCGGGAGATCATGCACTACGAATATGAGCGGGACCGGGCCGGGAACATCATCAGCGGGTACCCGGACAAGGATGATCACGCTATATCGGCTCTGCGCTATGCGTATGAGTCGCTTTTCAACAGGAGAGGTACGACGGCATGAACGTGACGGTGAATGTGCTGGGAACAGAATACGACGTCAAGGAGGTCACGCAGGATCTGCTGCCCGATGGGGCGGACGGATATTGCGACTTGTCGGAGCACGTCTGTGCGGTCGATGGCTATGCGGAGGACAAGGCAAAAACACCGGCCCAACGGCTGAAAGAATCGATCTTGTCGGATCTGGATGTGCAGATCAAAAAGAATAAGCGGCATGAGATCGTCCACGCGTTTCTGAACGAGAGTGGGCTGTGGGAAAACAGCTGGGCGAGAAATGAAGAAATGGTGGACTGGATCGCCATCCAGGGGCCGAAGATATACCGGGCCTGGGAGGCTGCCGGCGCGCTGTGACGGCTGGGTGATAAAAAACGAAAGGAGACGAGGATATGGGAGGCAGAGGAGCGTCTAGTGGTGGCGGTGATGGCGTTTTCCCGTCGAAAAAAGAAAGAACAATAGAGACCATATATAGAGAACAGCGCGGTTTTCAGAAGTCGTACTACAAGGACGAGGTGCTTGAAGCCAGAAGTGACGGCAAAGGGAATGTAACATTTAGTTATGCAACTGGCGGGCAGTATGAAAAAACGGCCAAAACGAATAGGACAAACTATGTGACGTTCAAGCTGCGCGCAGGGGCTATAAATGGCGAGACCTTTAATGTAAATTGGTCAAAAGTAAAGTCGATATCTGGGCATACATACAGTCTCCGCGATGAAGCGAAGGCTGCGGGGCTGAAGTGGGACGGCGAAACAAAAAAATGGATCAGAAAATGACATCTTTATTATGATAAACTTTGAAAATCTGGACAAATGCATATTTCCGGGCGTGGGGAAGTACGGAATACCACAACTGGAACCTGTCAATGAATATCCAGAGGGCGAGTTCATCCCTGTCAATTACCACTATACGGCCAAAGACCGCGCAGAAAAGATAATCCATTTTTTTGTTGATGATACGCTGTTCATCCGCCAGTGGAATCAGCCAGATAAGTACATACCCGCGTTGAAGCAATTCGAGGCTATATGCGCTCCTGACTTCTCAACATACACCGATATGCCGCTGGCAATGCAGATATACAACCATTACCGTAAGCATTGGCTGGCGGCGTACTGGCAAATGCAGGGAATGACAGTATATCCGACAATATCATGGAGTACGCCTGACAGTTACGATTGGTGTTTTGATGGTGAGCCTGTCGGCGGCATTGTGGCAATATCAAGCGTCGGGGTCGCAAGGGATAAAGAGGCAAAGCGGTTGTTCCTGCAAGGCTATGACGAGATGATGAAACGGCTTGACCCGTCATGGGTGATATTCTACGGGACTGTTTTTGAAGAATGTGACTGGAACGTAATACGAGTCAAACCTTTCGGCGCAGCCTTTACACAGCGTGGAAAAGAGGCGGCGCTAAAGAGGGAAGCCGAAATGTATTATGACAGTATACTCTGTCGGGATTGATGATATGGGACTGTTTGCAAGGATCAAGGGGTGGATCGACATGCACCTGAGGACCAGGGCGAAAGAGGTATACGGCATACGGGCGGCAACCTCCGTGGATATGGATAAGTTCGTTGACCGCTGCGCGGAAGTCTACCGGGGAAACCCGTACTGGCTGGACAGCGAGCATGGCATCCGGACGGTTAATTTTGCGAAGTCGGTCTGCTCGGAGACGGCGCGGCTGACCATGATGGGCACAAAGATCACCATCGGCGGCGAGAGCCAGCGTGCGGCGTGGCTACAGGAGCAGGTCGACCAGATGTGGCCGAGGCTGCGGGAGTGGGTAGAAAAGGGCTGCGCCCTGGGCACCGTGATCCTGCGGCCCTGCGGCGACGGGGTGGAGTGCCTGGAGCCGGACCAGTTCGTCGTCACAGATACCAGCGGAGAGATCATCACCGGCGTTGTGTTCATCAGCCGCGAGTATGAGGAGCCGGAGCGGTACTTCACCAAACTGGAGTATCACCACTTCCTCCCGGACGGGGCCTATGCCATCTCCAACCGCTGTTTTCTGGGCCACTCTGAGCGGGACGACGGTAAGCCGGTGCCAATCGAGGCGACGCCGTGGGCGGATCTGGCCGAGGACGTGACCGTGGAGAATCTGACCGGGCCCCTGTTTGGGGTGCTGCGCATGCCGGGCGCCAACAACAAGAGCAAGAGCGCCGTGATGGGCATGCCGGTGTTCGCCGACGCGCTGGAGGAACTGCGGGACCTGGACGTGGCGTACAGCCGCATGACCACCGAGATATATGACAGCCGCCGGCTCGCCATGATCGACGACAGGCTGCTCCAACAGGCGGGGACGAAGGTGGGCGCGGCGGAAAAGGTGGAACTGCCGGACTATGTGCGCAAGGTGAGCGGCGTGGGCCCGGAGGAGTATTATCAGGAGATCAACCCGGCGCTGAACACGTCGGACCGGCTGGTGGGGCTCAACGCCATATTGAATCAGATCGGATTCAAGTGCGGCTTTTCCAACGGCGCGTTCGTTTTCAACGAGAAGCGGGGCGTGGCCACGGCGACCCAGGTAGAGAGCGAGGATCAGCGGACCATCCAGTTGATCAAGGACGTGCGGGACAAGCTGGAGGCGGCCATGGACGCGCTGCTGTATGCCCTCAATGTTTTTGCCGATCTCTACGACCTGGCCCCTGCGGGCGTCTGGGAGGTAAATTATGATTTTGGCGACATCACCTATAACCGGGAGGAGGACCGGGCCCGGTGGCTGTCCTATGTGATACAGGGCGTGGTACCGCCGTGGACGCTGCTGGCCAAGTTCGAGGGCATGAGCGAGGAGGAAGCCCGGGCCATGGTGGACGAGGCTGCGGGCGCTGCCCAGACGCCGCCGCCGGGGACCGGATTTGGGAATGATGTGTAACAATGCTGACGCCTGAGTACAAACGGCGCGTTGCGGAGGGAAGCGAGATGATCGCGTCCCTTTTGCATGAGGAGATCATCAAGATCATCGTCGAGGCCATTGTGACCAGGATGGAGCGGGGCGTTGATTACCGGCTGACGGCCCGGGACAGGTGGCTGCTGGAGACGTTGCAGACCGCCGGGTATCTCCGGGCGGATCTGGAGCGGGAGATCGCCGCCAAGACAAAGCTCATGCTCAGCGAGATACAGGACGCCTTCCAGGACGCCGCTGTGCGGAACATGGCCTGGGATGACGCGGTGTACAAGGCCGCCGGCCTGGAGCCGCCGCCCATGCGCCAGTCTCCTTACCTGCTGCGGCTGGTGCAGCGGGGCTACGAAAAGACCGCGGGGGAGTGGGTCAACTTCACCGGGACCCTGGCGGACACGACGCAGCAGGTGTTTATTAGGGAGTGCGACAAGGCGTACAACCTGGTGGCGTCGGGGGCCATGGGGCAGGATCAGGCGGTGCGCCAGGCGGTGGATACCGTGGCCAGCGAGGGCGTGGTGGTGAAGTACACCCGCCAGCGGCCCGACGGGACCCGGTACGTCTACCACACGGATACCATCGAGACGGCCACGGCCCGGGCGGTGCGGACCGGCGTGGGACAGGCATGCGGGGAGATGACCCTGGCCCGGATGGAGGAGATGGACTGGGACATCGTGCTGGTCACCGCCCACCTGGGGGCCCGGACCGGCGACGGCGGGGAGAATTTTACCAATCACTTCTGGCTGCAAGGTAAATTCTACAGCCGGGACGGGTCCGACAAGCGCTTCCCGCCGCTGAGCGTGTGCGGGATCGGGGACGTGCAGGGCCTACTGGGGGCCAATTGCCGGCACAGCATAGGCCCGGGGGACGGACGGTTCATCCCCGACGAGCTTAAGATCGACAGCGAGGAAAACCAGCTCCGGGAGGAGCAGGAACAGAAACAGCGGAAGCTGGAGCGGACCATCCGCAAGACCAAGCGGGAGGTCCAGGGCCTGAAAACGGCCATGGACGCGGCGGAGGACCCGGCGGACAAGGCGGCCTTGAAGGCCCGGTACCAACAGCAGGCCCTGAAGCTCCGGGAGCAGAACCGGGCATATCAGGATTACTGCGACGAGACCGGGCTCAAGACCCAGAGCGAGCGGCTGCATATCGCCGGCTGGGACCGGAAACAGGCGGCAGCAGCCTCCGGCGCGGCCCGCACCGCGGCGAAAGTGATGAGCTGACGATAAAATACCAGTTGACGAAAGCGCAGTGCGTTTTGCACCGTGCTTTTTTCAAACCCAATTTCGCTGGTACCGGGCGTGAACAGGTACGACCCGCGCGGGGGTCGCGTCCCCGTAAAACAGCCGCGTAGCGGGGGAAAGGAAAGGAAACGTATGAAGCGAGAATTTTTGGAGGGCCTTGACCTGGGCGACGGCGCCAAACTTCCGAAGAAAGCTGTGGAGGCCATCATGGCCGAACACGGGAAAACGCTCAATCAGCTGACCAGTGATCGTGACGCTTGGCGGCAGCGAGCCGAGACCGCCGAGGCGATAGTCCAGAAAATCCCCAAGGACCAAGACCCGGCAAAGCTGGTGGAGGCGCTGAACGAGGCGCAGACCGCACTGGAGACCGCCAAGACGGACTACGACAATAAGCTGGCGGCCCGGGACTTCGACGACGCCCTGCGTGCGGCCATGCAGGAGTATAAGTTCACCTCTCCCGGGGCGCAACGCGACGCCGAACGCCAGATCCGGGAAGCCGGCATGTCGGCCCGGGACGGTAAGATCCTGGGCTTGAAGGAGTTTATGGACGATCTCCGGGAAAAGGACCCCTCCGCTTTTGTGGATGAGCAGGCGGAGAAGGCCGAGGCCGACAAGGCCCACTTCACCAGGCGCACCACAGACGGCGGGAAGGACAAAAAAACCATGACCCGCGACGAGATCATGGCCATGCCGGACCGGGCGGCCCGGCGAAAGGCCATCGCAGAAAATATGGAACTTTTTGAAAACAAATAAGGAGGATTTTTTATCATGGCAGAAAATAACCTGATCGTAAGTGCGGACCTCGCCCGCGTGCGCGAGGTCGAGTTTGTCAATAGTTTCGGCGATTCCATCAAGAAGCTTATGGAGGCGCTGGCTGTGACCCGCAAGATCCCGAAGAAGTCCGGCACGGTGCTGAAGGTCTACAAGGCCGTAGGTAACTTGCAGAGCGGCGATGTGGCCCCGGGCGAGATCATCCCTCTGAGCAAGTACAAGACCGAGGGTAAGGAGCTCGGCGCCATCAAGATGAAGAAGTGGCGGAAGGCCGTCACGGCGGAGGCCATTGAGGAACGTGGCTTTGATCAGGCGGTGGATGATACCACCGCTGAAATGCTCAAGGACGTGCAGAAGGGGATCCGGAAGGACTTCTTCGACTTTCTGGCAACCGGGACCGCCACGGCACGGGGCGACACGTTCCAGGCGGCGCTGGCCCGGGCGTGGGGGCAGTTGCAGGTGCTGTTCGATGATGACGGCGTCGCCAGCGTGTTCTTCATGAACCCCATGGACGTGGCCGATTATCTGGCCAACGCGCCCATCACCATGCAGACGGCTTTTGGGATGAGCTATGCCGAGAACTTTCTGGGTCTTGGTACCGTGATCTTGAACGGATCAGTGCCCCAGGGCAAAATCTTTGCCACGGCCAAGGATAACCTGGTCCTGTACTATATCCAGGTGGACGACGCAGACCTGGGCAAGGCGTTCACCTTCACCACCGACGACACCGGGTACATTGGCATCCACGAGGTAGCCGACTATGCCAACCTGACGGCCTCTGATACGGTGGTTTGCGGCATGCAGCTTCTGGCTGAGCGGCTGGACGGGATCGTGGTGGCCACCATCGGCCCGGAGACCGCGCCCACCATCGGCAAGCTGACGGTTTCCAGCGGCGAGGGCACCAGCGAGGGCAAGACCAAGCTGACTGTCACCGAGGGTAAGCTGGACGCCGCCAACAGCTACAAGTATCGTCTGGGCGACCACGCCGACGATGTCGCATATGGCCAGAACGTCAAACAGTGGAAGGTGTGGGACGGCTCCGCCGAGATCGACGCCACCACCGGCCAGACGCTTACCCTGGTGGAGTGCAACAAGGAGTACGGGGCTGTGGCTGTGGGCTCCTGCACTGTGACCGCCAAGGCCGGCGCGTAAGGAGACGCCCATGTCGTATGCGACCTATGAGGATTTCAAGGCGCTGTACGGCGACGGGAAACTGGACGAGGCGGGTTTTTCCCGCCTCGTCTGGGAGGCGGAGAAGCTGATGGACGACGCCACCACGGGCGCGGACGGCGTGCGCAAGCTCCGGGCGGCCCCGCCGAAGTGCAAGTGTGATAAAGAGGCTGTCAAACGCTGCGCCTGTGCCCTGGTGGACACGCTCCGGCAGATAGAGGAGGCGGCGGAGAATATCCGCCGGGCCCAGGGATACACAGAGAACGCCGACGGGACCTTGCAGGGCCGGGTGATCACGTCCCGGTCCGCCGGCGGAGAATCCATCAGCTACGCCACCGGCAGCGCCGCCAAGAGCGGGACGACCGCGATCGACGCCGCCGTGAGCGACATGACGGCCCGGGAACGGCTTTTCGCCGACACGGTGCGCCGGTACCTGTCCGGCGTGCCGGACGCCAACGGGGTCAATCTGCTTTACATGGGGCCATATCCCGTGAGGATGGAGGCGTGAGAATGTACGATAACACGGTCACGCTTTTCAACCGCTTGGAGCGGGACGGAGAACTGCTGTGGTACCCCACGGTGATGACAGGCGTACACCTGGTGGATTCTGAGGCCGCCGTGGCGGCCAAATACGGCTATCAGCGGGGCGATAAGGCTTTGTTGTTCATCCACTACCTGGGCGGGCCGGACGAGCCGTCTGTGGGCGCGAAAAAATACCTGACGCCGAGGCGCTGGACAAGGGCGGAGGACCCATCCGGCGCGTTCACCTTCCAGACGGGCGCGGACTTTGACTTTTTCATGGCCGGTAGATGGGAAGGCCCGTTCCCGGTCCGGGACGCGGATTACCCGGGCGGGTTCTACGACCACATGCAGGACCAGTTCGACCGTGTGTGGGCCATCACCGGGGCGGAGAAGTTCGGCGTGATACCACATTTCGAGGTGACGGGACGATGAGCGAGCTTTATAAGATCAAAGGCTTTGACCTGACAGCGGACGGGCTGGAGGTCCATGTGCATATGGGACCCACGACCGCCAGGCTCAAAAAGGCCCATCGGAATCTGAAAGTCAACATCATGAACGCCATGATGGGTTTTATGCCGATCCGGAATGGCGATCTCATAGGAAAGACCGAGACAGCCAACACGCTGCTGCTGGACGATGAGCGCATGTATGCCGCCGCCGGCACGGACGCCAACGGCGTGCCATACGGTAAGTTCCAATACGAGGGAAAAGTGATGATCGGCGAGGAGACCGGCTCGCCGTTTGCCAGAAAGAATGAGAAAAAGGTGGTCACCGACAGGTCGTTAGACCAGCAGCATGGTGGACACCCATATGCCGTACCGCACTGGTTTGAGGTAGCCTGGAAAAAGTACGGGAAGCGGCTGATAGGGTACGCGCAGGACGATCTGGAGGGAAAGTGATATGGACCGGACGAGCGAGGCGAAAAACCAGCCCGCCAAATACGACTTGGAGGGCGAGCCGACCCTGACGGACGCCATCGGCGCGCTGCTGTGCGATTTCCCCGGGCTGGACGAGGGAGAGAAGGTTGCCTTTGCCACCCTGCGCGAGACGGGAGGCATGGCCATGTTCCCCGGAGGCGGGCCGGTGGTGGAGGATGAGCGGCGCAGCGTCACGGGCCGGGTACGGCAGGTATGCCGATACCCCTTTGCGGTGCTATACCGTCGGTCTGGATTCAGCGAGAGTGCACGGGCCTCCGCCAAGGAGAGGCTGGACGCCCTGGGCCGGTGGCTGGGCGGCCAGCCGGTCTCCATTGACGGCACGGCATACCGCATGGCGGAGTATCCGGCACTGGACGGCGGTCGAAAGATCCTGGACTTCTCCATCGAGGCGCCGGCTTACCTGTACACGCGGGACGATCACCAGGTGGAGACCTGGGCGGTGGAGATCTCCGCCCGATATGAGAACATTTTCCAAAAAAATTGAGGAGGTCATTTCTATGAAACTGGAACGCGAGGCCCTGGGCCACTATCTGGACACCAAGTTCAACAAGAAGGTGAGCGAGGCGGCCAGCGCCGAGTTTGAGATCATCGGCGACGACATTGAGGAGATGAGCGTGGAGCTCAACGCCGACACCGAGCAGGTCAAAAATATCCTGGGCCAGACCAAGACCCGGGATAACGGCTATGCTCCCAGCATGGAGGCGGATCCGTTCTATGCGGACCCGGACAAGAAGCTTTATCCCAAGCTGCGGGATATCGCCATGAACCGGCTCAAGGGGGACCCCTGCAAGACCCTTATGCTGGAGGTGCTGGTGGAGGACACCGAGGCCGAGAACCACAAAGCCTGGCTGCGGGAGGTCATCGTCAAGCCCCAGAGCTACGGCGGCGACACGGCAGGATTCAACATTCCCTTTTCGGTCAGCGAGGACGGCGAGAGCGTAGAGGGCTATGTTTCCGCCGAATCCATGATGACCGGTAACCCCACCTTTACCGTGGGGGCTCTGCCGATCCTGACGAAGGGCAAGGTACCGGTGACCACGGCGGGCAATACTGCCGGGTCCGGAAAGTGACAGAACAGCCCGGGTCACCCGGGCTGTTCTGATTTTATGCGTTTTGGGAGGGAAAAGAAATATGGCTGACGTGATGAAGCTGCGGGTGGAGACCGGCGCGGTCACCGTGGAGGTAGAGGACGAGCGGGGCGTGGTGCTGGGGACATTCGACTTCAACCCCACCGATTCCAACATACTGAGCCGCTACGGCAAGGTGGTTGATTTCTTCAACGCCGTCTCCTTTGACACGGAGGCGGACGATGAGCAGCAGATCGCCCAGATGGACAAGCTGAACGGCGACATCAAGGAGCAGTTCGATTATCTGCTGGGCTATGAGGTCTCCGAGGGCCTCTTTGGCCGGTGCGGTCCTTTGACCGTCACCAAAAACGGCGACTTCTTCTTCGAGCAGGTGCTGGACAATGTGGGCAAGATCATCGAGCAGACCACCAAAAAGCGCCTGGACAAGAAGCTGGCCAGGATCAAAAAGGCCGTGGACGGAGCGCCCGGGAAAAGGGCCAGACAAAGAAAATGACCCCGTGGGAATTGCCCACGTCGCTGGAGATCGGCGGCGTGGGTTATGCCATAAACACGGATTTTCGGACCGTGCTTTATGTGCTGGACGTTTTTGCAGATCCGGATTATGAGGATGATGAGCGGCCCGCCATATGCTTACAGGTGATGTATCCGGATTGGGAGACCATCCCCCAGGAGCGCCGAAAGGAGGCGCTGGAGCGGGTGGTGGATTTTATCGACATGGATATGCCGGAGGGCACAGAGGGCAACCACGGGCGGCGTCCCAGGCTGGTAGACTGGCGGCAGGACGCGCCAATGATCGTCCCGGCGGTGAACAAGGTGCTGGGCGCGGAGGTGCGGGCTATGGAGTACCTGCACTGGTGGACGTTCCTGGGCGCCTACATGGAAGTGGGCGACAGCCTCTTTTCGTCGGTCTTGGGGATCAGGCAGAAAAAGAGAAAGGGAAAACCGCTCGAGAAGTATGAGCAGGAGTTTTACAGGGAGAACAGAGCCCTGATCGACATAAAAAAACGGGACAGCGCGGCGGAGACCGAAAGGAGAGCGGCGCTGAAAAAACTGTTCGTGTGAGGTGAGGGATATGGCAGCCACTGACGGCTCCGTGATCATCAAAGTAAGATTCGATGTGGACGACGTCAATGCGGGCGTCGGCGACATTGAAGCGGGGTGCAAGCGTGCGGCCTCCGCCACGGAGAAAGCGGGTAAGTCCATGGCCCGGGCGCTGTCGGGCGGCAAATATGACCGGGGCGCAATGGCGTTCATGGACAGCTTTGAAAAACAGCTGGAGGAGACGGCCACCAAGACAAAAAAGGTGATGAAGAGTGCCGCCGGTATCCATGTGGCAGACGACGGAAGTGCGGACAACCTGCAGCAGCAAATCGAATCCGTAAAGATAGCACTGCGGGAGATGGAGGCGGCAGGGCTCGGAGCGGGAGATACAAAGTGGGACGAGGCATACCAGACGCTCTGCCAATTGGAGGCCGAACTGAAGCGGTATAAAAATGAACTGAAAACAGCAGCGCTGGCGGAACAGGAGACTGCAGCGGCGACGGGTCAAGTGTCGGCCTGGTCACGGTTCAAGTCCATGCTGACCGACGTGGCCGCGAGGCTCCGGGAGACTGCGGCAGCGAGTATGACCGCGAAAAACAGCACAAAAGGGCTAAATAACAGCCTGGCACGTCATGCAAAGACCATGCTGAAGTACGGATTGGGGATCAGATCAGTTTTTGTGCTGACAAACAGGTTGCGCGGTGCGCTTACAGACGGATTCGCCCAGCTGGCGGAGCAGGATAGCGAGACCAAGGCCACGCTGGACGGGCTGAAAGCCAGCCTGAACAGCGTGAAAATGAGCCTGGCCACGGCGTTTAAGCCGGTTTTGACGGCGGCGGCGCCGTATCTCAGTAAGCTGTGCAGCATGCTGGTGACGGCGATGAACTATGTGGCCATGTTTTTCTCCGTGCTGGGTGGCAAAAAGAGCTATCTAGGCGTGGCCACCGGCACGACGGGGACGGCGCCGATAGCTGGGCCCGGGGTGCGTGTGGCCACCATCGGCCAGGACGGACAGGCGACGGGAGACAACGCCACGGAGGGCCCGAGCGCCGCCGCCAGCTTTGCCAGCCGCGCGGGAGCGGCCTATGCGACGATAGCAAGAACGGCGGCGGCAACGTCTGGCACCGGTCGCGCGGGCGGTCTGTCCGCCGCGGGATACGCCGATATGGGCGCGGCCATGGACGCCGCGGCTGAAAGCGCGGAGCGGTTCGAGCGGACGGCTACGGCCAGCTATGCGGCGGTGGGAAGGACCATTGCCGCCGTCACGGACAAGGCGGCTGGTACGGCGGAGGCCATAGCGCACACGGGCGACGAGGCCGATGAAACGGCGAACAAGGTCCGCGCCATAGGCAAAGCGGGCAAGGACGCGGAGCGCAATCTCTCCGGGCTGGACGAGATGAACATATGGCAGTCGGCGGAGGAGACAGACGCTTCCGGCGGCGCAGGTGGTAGTGGAGGGGGTCTGGACGTGGGCGGCGGCCCGACGTTGCAGGAGATCCCCATCGACGATTCGGTTGCGGAGCGGCTGAAACATATTGCGGGGCTGGTGGCCGCCATCGGCGCGGGTCTGCTGGCCTGGAAGATATCCAGAGCGCTGGGCGCGGATCTTAAAACTGCGGCGGCGCTGGCGCTGGGCGTGGCCGGGGCGGTGGAGATGATAAAAGGCGGTTTTGACGCATGGACCAACGGCGTTGACTGGGGAAATTTTTTTGAAATGCTCGGGGGTACCGGTCTCCTTGCCGGCGGTCTTGCAATTAAATTCGGGAAAATCGGAGCGGCGATTGGACTTCTCGTCGGAGGCATAGAACTGCTGATCACGGGTTTCAAAGACTGGTGGACTACAGGAGACCTTACAAATAAGAGCCTTGCGGCAATTGAAGCGGGGCTTCTGGGGGTCGGGGTAGCTATCGGCCTGCTGACGGGTACATGGATACCGCTGGTCATCGCGGCAATCGCCGGCGGAATACTGGCCATCGCAAAGTTTACAGGGCACGCGGATGAGATGATCGAAGGGATCAAGCTGGCGGTACGAGGGCTCGTCGACTTCTTTACCGGCATAGCGACTGGAGACCTTGAGGGCACGCTTTTGGGCGTAGAGGAGACCCTGAACGGCCTGCGTGATTTTGTGATGTCGGTCGTCGCGTCCATACGGGATGTGGGACTGAAATTTTTTGATTGGCTAGATGGCGTTACCGGGGGCCGTTTCAGCGGGATCATTGACAAGGCGAAGAAAATCTGGGAAGTGGGATTTGAGTTTATCGGAGACGTGGTAACAACCGCCATGGAAACAGTGAAAGGTGTTTTGAGCGGGCTGATCACATTTCTCGCGGGTATCTTTACCGGGGACCTGCAAAAAGCTGGCGAAGGGATAAAGCAGGTATTTGCAAGTATTTGGGAAGGTATAACGGGCGAGAAGCTTTCAGAGACGAAAGCGAAAGTGATAAATGTCTTTGAGGGCATACGGAGCACAATATCTGAAAAGATCGAGGCGGCCAAGACGGCGGTACAAAATGCCGTCGAGAAGATCAAGAGCTTTTTCAACTTCTCGTGGAGCTTGCCGCATATCAAACTGCCGCATTTCTCCATCACCGGCGGGTTCAGCCTGGTCCCGCCCAGCGTGCCTAAGTTTTCTGTGAACTGGTATGCCAAGGGCGGTGTCGTGGATGGCGCCACGCTGATAGGCGCGGGGGAGGCCGGCAAAGAGGCGATCATCCCTCTGGAGCGGCATACCGAGTGGATAGACGCCGTGGCGCAGCGGCTGGCGGCGCTGCTGGACGGACGGGAGCGCCTGCGTGGACTGGACGATGTGGCCGAGCGGCTGGGAGCGCTGGCGGCGTCTATCGACAGGCTGGGGCTGAACATTTCGTCGTACCGGCAGCCGGTCATGGCCACCGGCACGGTGATCCCACCGCGTGCCGTCTACACGGAGCGGGAGCAGCCGGCGCCGCTGGACGGCGAGAGCTTGCGGCAGCTGCTGGCGGGCCAGACCACCGGGTGGAGCGACCGGGACGTCAACTATACCTTCATCGCAAAGCTGAGCGAGCGGGAGATATTCCGGGCCGTCATTTCGCAGGGGAAGCTGGAACAAATGCGCTCCGGCGCAAATCCATTCGATCTGAAATGACAGGTGTGACAGGAGCGTGGACCTATGCAGCGCATGCAAGATTACATCAAAATGAACGGCAAGGTGATCCATCAGCCTGACACGGGCCTGGGATACAGCTTTGAGACCACCTACACGGAGGATTCTACCCGCGTACAGAGCGGGCGGGCCTATACCACGCCCATGTTTACCGTCGAATCGCTGTCCTACTACGCGACATGGATAACGGCGGCGCGGATGAGTGAGATCTTGCAGATCATCGAGCCGGGCCATCCCTTCAAGCTGCACTATTTCTCGCCTTACTACGGCTGCTGGAGGGATGATGAGTTTTATGTCGGCAAGGGCACGCTGTCCATCGGCTACCTCAATGCCGATGACGAGGTTTTTGACAAGCTGAGTTTTAACCTGATTGGGGTGAATCCGGTTGATCCAAGTAAGCGATGAATTTAAGCGGCTGATGAAGACCCGCACGGACTTCAAGGCCCACGCCGAGGTAACGCTGGCTAATGGCGAAAAGCTGGCCCTCGGCGACGATGAGCTTTTGATGAGCGGTCACACGCTTACGGACGGCGCGGGGGCCTCCGGACTGCCTCTGGGCGCCGCTGTCTGCCGCACGGTGCAAATTAAGATAAACAACCGGGATGGCCGCATGGACGGCTATGACTTCTTCGGCGCCCGTATTCGGTTCTGGCTCACCTACCGGCTGTCAGAGACGGTGGAGCGTGTCGAGCTTGGCATGTTCACGGTGACAGAACCGGAAAGCTGGGGCGAGACGGTCACCATCACTGCCGGGGACGACATGACCCGGGCGGACAGGACATTCGCGCCAGGCCGGGATACGGACCTGACGCTGGGGGAGCTCTTCCGGGCGGTCTGCGATCAGTGCGGGATAAGCTACACAACGGCGGTGTTTCGCAATTCGGACCTCCGGGTCACAGTGCCGGCAGATGAGTACACATGCCGCCAGCTGCTGGGATACATCGCCATGCTGGCCGGCGGGAATGCACGGATAGACCGCCTGGGGCACATCGAGATACTGAGCTATGACAAGGCCGGAGAGCCCGATCACGATCTGACGGACTGGAGCAGCCTCACCACGGACACGGACGATATCTATGTGACCGGACTGGAGGCGGAGACAGAGAGCGGGACGGTCCTGGAGGGGACTGAGGGGTATGTCCTGCAAGTGGACAACCCGTTGATGGAGGGGCGCGAGGCCGAGGCGCTGGCCCGGATGGGTGACGTGCTGCTGGGAATGACGCTCCGCAAATTCGATGGGTCCCATGTGGGGTATCCGCTGGCGGAGTGCATGGATACGGTGCGGTTGACAGACCGGCGCGGCAGAAAGTACACGTCCGTCATTACGGACGTGACATATACATTCGGGGCGCTCACGGAGATCTCCAACAGCGCGGAGGGCGTTGTGCGAAACGGGAGCCGGTATGTGTCCGGGGAGACCCGGGCGAAGATCGCCGCCCGGAAGCTGGTGGAGCAGGAGCGGACCAGACGCGAACAGGCCGTGAAGGATCTGAAAGACACGCTGGACCGCTCATCCGGCATGTACACGACTGAGGTAAAACTGCCGGACGGGTCGAAGATATCATATGTCCACGACAAACCGACGCTGGCGGAATCCGGGATCGTGACGAAATACACGGTGGAGGCTGTGGGCTTTTCGACCGACGGGGGCAAAACATACCCATACGGCGTGACGGTCAACGGAAAGGTGATCATGGGGATCATCCAGGCGGAGGGGGTCAACGCCGACTGGATCAACACCGGAACGCTGAACGCCTCTCGCCTGGGCGCCGGGACTATAACGGCGGACAAGCTGAGCATTAAAGACCTTTCGGCGCTGAGCGCGACGATCGGAGGATGGACCATCGCCGGCAGCGCCATCTACAACGGTTTGCCGTATACGGGGCAGAAAAGCTCCAATGCTACTGGGATAGGCGACTATGGCGGCGGATGGGCTTTTTGGGCAGGAGACGGCCGGTTTTGGGTAAAACAATCCGGTGAGTTTTTCGCTGAGAGTGGGACCGTGGCCGGATGGAGGCTTGGGACCGGCTGGCTGACAGGCACGGACCCGGCGTCTGGTCGGATCACGGCCATGCAAAGCCCGTCCGCAAACGTTAAATGGGTCTTTGCCGCCGGCGGAACAGATCCCAACGACTACAGCGCCTTTCCGTTTCGTGTGGACAAGGAGGGCAACCTCTACGCGGCCAGCGCAAGTATAAGCGGGACCATAAGCGCCGGTGGTACATACTGGGGCGGGCTATCCAGCGCGACGGGGTCCGTATCAAGCCTGAGCGGGTCGCTGTCCGGCGCGAATTTGCTGTCATGCGGGACCTATGGCACGTCGTTTACCGTTGCGGGCGGTGGATCGATCACGAATTATTCCGGAGGCACCACATATGGTAGCAGCGGTTTAGCAGTTATCAGGTCAGGGAATGCACTGCATGTTTTCAACGGAAGTCATTTGGGGGTGCCTGGAGCGCTTAGTTGTGACGGGGATTTCTCGTGCAACGGGGTTAAACACCGTGCGATCAGCACAGTGCATTATGGCAGGAGAGCCCTATCCGCGTACGAGACGCCTCTGCCAACGTTTGCCGACTATGGCATGGCCGAACTGGACGAAAACGGCGCGTGCTACATCACAATTGATCCCATATTTGCCGAAACGGTAGACGAAGCGTATCTGCCGACGGTGTTTTTGACCAAATACGGTCAGGGAGATATCTGGGTGGAGACCGTCGAGCACGATACCGTCACGGTCAGAGGGACAGCGGGACTGCGGTTCTCCTGGGAGACACGTTTTTTCCAGACTAACGCAGACGTGGAGCGCCTATCTGTTTTGGGCTACGACTATAGGGACGAAAGCATGGAGCAGGATTTCGAGGGCGACGCCGCTGTCGCATATGAGCATAGCGCGGAGAATGTGGATTACGCCCATGCGGGGTATGAATACTTCACAGATTTTGAAAGGAGCCAAAAATGAGGAGGGAAAAACTGACTAGCGCCACGCTGCACAACACACAACAGGGGCCGTACATATCATATACCTATTCGGTCGAGGATACATCGACCGGAGAGACGCTGCAATCAAATATACGAGACGGGCTTCGTCTGATCGACGGTATTGCGGATATGGATGAGGCGAAAAAACACTTTGACGCCATTTTTGATTTTATCAAAGCAAAGCGGAGAGAAAAGAGAGCGGCTGAGCTTGAGGCGCTCAAAGATATGATGGGGGAGGTCGAACAGTGAACAAGATCCAAGAAGAAATAGATCAGGCTTTTGGCCTGATCAGCAATATCGCGGTGTCCGGCCCCGCCGTTGACGTGATGTTCTCGGCAAAACAGCACTTGCGGCAGGCGTCAGATCTGGTGAGTGCTTTGAACGAGAAAAAGGACAGCGCTGGGCCGGGGAAAACCGGCGAGGGAGGCCCGACGAAATGACTGGGCGGGTCCGGCAGGTAGGGGGTGAGAGCGAATGGCTATAGCACGGCAAAAAATTACACTGGACGTCTACAAAGAAGAATACTACAAGTACGTCAACGCAAAGCAGGATGATAATATCAGCCGGCTGCTCATAATAACGCTCACCGCGAACGATGAACGCCTAAAGCTTGACAGCGATCAGGAGCAGGCGTATTTCCGGGCGGTCAAACCGGATGGATATGACATCATAAACCCGGCCACTATCAACAAGGACGGGGATATCGAGGTGGCGCTGACAGATCAGGTGCTGGCTTGCCCGGGTAAAGTGGAGGCCGACGTTGCTGTATCAGACGGGGAAAATGTCTTGGCGTCTGCCACGTTTTTTATCCAGGTCGAGCCGATCCCCAGGAGCGGGAAAAGCATTGTCAGTACCAATGAGTTTCTCGTTTTGGTCGAGGCCACGGAGCGGGCGGAGGCGGCGGCGCGGGCAGCAAATAAGGCCAAGGAGGACGCGGACGCCGCGGAGACGCTCCGGCAGCAGGCCGAGGACCTCCGGCAGCAGGCCGAAGAAACCCGCGAACAGATGGCCAATGAAATAGCGGAGGCGGAGAACAGCCGGGAAAGTGCCGAAACGGCCCGGGCCGACGCGGAACGTCTGCGGACTGAGGCGGAGGATCACCGCGCCACAGCCGAAGTAGCCCGCCAGCAGGCCGAGGACGAGAGAGCCGAGACGTTTGCCGCGGCGGTCGAATCCGTCAACAACGCAGTTTCTGACGCCGCAGAGGCGACCCAAAAAGCCGAGGAAGCGGCGGGGGAAGCTGACGCCTCAGCCGGGCGAGCAAATGCGGCGAGCGAAGCTGCTGAGGGGGCAGCCCAAAAGGCGCTCGCCGCGGCCGAATTGCCGTACCATCCGCCGCAGGTAATGGACGGCGAACACTACTGGTCATTTTGGGACGCGGCCCGTGGCGAGTATGTGCAGAGCGATTTGCCCGCAGGTGTGTGGATCACCGGCGTTCGGGCGGTCACCGGCGAGCCGGGGACTGAGGCGTCCGTGGTCAACGAGGGCACGGCCATGGAGCAACAGCTGGTGTTTACCATCCCCCGGGGTCAGGACGCCGACATCAAGACCTGGGCCGTGTCGGTACCGGCGGAAGGGTGGACGCCGGGCGAGGACACCTATGGCACCATCACAGGCCGGTTTTGTGCCCAGGTGCCGCTGGACGGCCTCAGCGAGGACCCAAAGGACCTGCGTATCGAGTACGCCGGCGGGGACATGACGGCGTACTGCACCATGGATTACTGGCGGTCCGCCGCCGGCGAGCTGACGCTTTGGGCGGTCACGGCGCCGGGCGCAGACTTTGAGATCAAGATCGTGGAGGTGATGTGATATGGGCTCTGGATTGCTCAAGCGGCCCCGGACACCGGCGGACCTGGCTGCTATCTATTTGGCCGCCCACCCCGTCGGATCGCTCTATGTGTCCTTTGACAAGACCAGCCCCGCCGAACTGTACGGCGGGGCGTGGGAGCAGATCAAGGACCGGTTTTTGCTGGCGGCGGGCGACGCCTACAACGCCGACAGCACCGGCGGCGCGGCCAGCGTCACCAGCGGCGGTACGGCGATAAGTGTAGCGCAAATGCCTGCGCATAGTCATGGGGTAGATGGTATCCAATGGCCAGGCCCAGGGGACCAGCCCGGCTGGACCGGCTGGGGAGAAGGCCCAAATGTCCGCACGACAACTACCTCAAAAATTACCGGTGGCGGACAGCCTCACACCCACACGGTGGCCACCATGCCGCCGTACATCGTCGCCTACGTCTGGCGGCGGGTGGGCTAAAACAAAAAAAGAAGGGAGCAAGTCATGGAAACTACGACGATCGTTGACCAGCAGGGCAACCCCTTGGACAATTACGACCCCGATCTGGGGTACCTGGAGACCCATACCGAGATCATCCACCACCCGGCCGACGAGGCCGTGGCAGAAGTCTCACATTATGTGCCGGTGCAGGAGTTCCCCGCCACCGGCGGACGAATCGTCCAGAAGGTCATAGACGTGCCGGGCGTGGAGGCCCAGGAGGCGTGGGATGAGCCTGTCACCACGCAGGTATACATACCCTACACCGCGGCGGAGCTCGCGGCCCGGGACCGCGCGCGGCGTATCGCCGAGCTCAAACGGTCATTGTCCGAAACGGACTACACGGTCATCAAGATCGCAGAGGGCTCGGCCACGGCAGAGGAGTACGCGGCGGTGATCGAGCAGCGGCGCGCCTGGCGGGCGGAGATCAACCGCCTGGAGGCCGAGGGGCAGGAGGTATGACCATGGTCGATAGGTTCAAGCTCCCCACCGGGGGGGGGTAATTCCCGGGGCCGCGGAGGTGTGGCATGAGCGCCGGCGTGAATCAGCTTGCGGCGCTGCGCCGGGAGATACTGCTGGCGGCCCATCCTGTCGGGACGATATACACGTCTGACAGCCCCACCAGCCCCGCCGAGCTGTTCGGCGGGACCTGGGAGCGGCTGGAGGGCCGGTTTGTACTGGGGGCCAGTGCGGCACACCCTGCTGGCAGCACCGGCGGCGAAGAGGCCGTGGCGCTCAAAGCGCCAAACATCGCTCCGCACCAGCACGGCCCGGGTACGCTATATGTCACCTACTTTGGCGAATACCTTGGAGACGCCATCGCCGCGCAGCACTCACCGTTTAGAGGGTACACATTAAATCTTGATAGTGGCGTGCAAACCAATCTGACCCGGCATGCAATGCTGTCTGGCCTGACAGATTCAGGCCAAGGCATCACCGGCGCGGCCCATAACAACATGCCGCCCTATTACGCCGCCTACGTCTGGCGGCGCCTGGAATAGAGCGGAGACACACAAAAACAAAATAAAATTTATGCAAAGGAGCGTAAAAAAATGAATAACACAGTCAAGATGGTGGTGGCCGCTATTTTTGCGGCCACCGGCGCGTATTTCCGGGAGCTGCTGGGGCCGATCCTGGTCCTGGTGGCAGTCATGCTGCTGGACTACATATCCGGCATGGCCCGGGCGTGGGCAGAGAAGGACCTGTCCTCCCGCATGGGCGTGCTGGGGATAGTCAAAAAGCTGCTGTACCTGGTGGCGGTGGCGGTGGCCGTCGTGGTGGACTGGGTCATCCAGACGGCGGCGGCCAAGGCCGGTATCAATGCCGTGGGCGTACACTTCGTGGGGCTTCTGGTGGCGATTTGGCTCATTCTCAACGAGTGTATCAGCATATTGGAGAACGTATCCGCCCTGGGCGTGCCGATCCCCGCATTTTTGCAGACAATCATCGAGCGGCTGAGACAGACCACAGAGACCGAGGCGGAGGAGGGAGGCAGCCATGAGTAACGCAGCGCAGGTAGTGTCCATCGCCCTGGCGGAGGTGGGCTACAAAGAGAAGGCCACCAACGCCAGCCTTGACCTGGCCACCGCCAACGCTGGCAGCGGCAACTGGACCAAATACGCCCGGGACCTGTACGCCGCCGGGTACTACAACGGCAACAAAAACGGCTACGCCTGGTGCGACGTGTTCGTGGACTGGTGCTTCTTCAAGGCCTTCGGCAAGACAGAGGGACAGCTGGTGGAGTGCCAGACCGGGACGCTGGGTGCCGCGTGCCCGTACAGCGCCGGGTACTACAAGGCCCTGGGTCGGTACGACCGGAGCCCCCGGGTGGGGGACCAGGTGTTTTTCCAGCAGGGCGGTGAACTGGTCCACACCGGTATCGTGGTGGGCGTCAGCGGCAGCACTATCACCTGCGTGGAGGGCAACGCCTCCGACATGGTGAAGCAGACCAGCTACAGCCTCTCCAACGGCTATGTGGCTGGGTTCGGCCATCCCCGGTATGACGATGAGAGCGGGGCGGTCACGCCGGCGCCCGCCCCGTCCCCTGAGCCCGCCCCGGTGGCTACGATCGTGACGATCCAGCTACCGGTGCTGCGCGAGGGCATGACGAGCATGGCGGCGATCAAGTCCATCCAGCGTATCTGCTACGCCCGGGGCTGTCTGGACAACGCCGGCCGGCAGATCAAGGTGGACGGCAATTTCGGCCCCGCCACGAAGCAGGCGGTGATCAAGCTGCAGAGGCAGCTTTGGCCGAACACTTCCTCCAAGTGGGACGGCGTGGTGGGCGCCGAGACCTGGGCCTCCGCCATGAACCAGCTTTGGTAAGGCGTCTGCTGGCGGTGCTGCTGGCGCTGGCCATGCTGGCGCTCTGCGGGACCGCCATGGTCCGGGACCGCCGGCAGCCCGCCGGAGAGATCTCTTGGGAGGACATGGACCCTGCGCAACTGTCCTGGGTGATCGAGGGCATACAAGAGCGCATATCCGCCCTCCAGGACGATCTGGCCCGGGCCAAAACGCTGCAGGCCGATAAGCTGGCAGTGGCCCGCCCGCCCCCTGAAAAATAGTTTTGCCCCAGTCTGTGCAATGTGTACAGGCTGGGGCCTCTTTTTTTGTACGATATTATAGGCTAATATTAGCATTTTATCTTGACAAGAGGCTAATATTAGCCTATAATACAACCATAAGATAACCGGAACGGCCCAGGAGGTAAATACAGTGAGCAACTTGAGCAAGGCTTTCATCGAGCGCGTGAAAAAAGAGTACATCGTCGACACCCGGAAATATCGCTATACTACAAAAGAGTGCTACGACGCGACCCATCAATGGCTGGAAATTCGGCGGCTGCCGATCTCTGCTCTGGACACGACCGCCGCGATCGACGGCTGGGAGACGGTGGAGGTCATAGAGTAATGAGGCGCAAATATGCTGATTGCCAGCGAACGGACGGGGATTGCTCCGTCTGCTCGCTGGTCAACTACGGGCGGGACTGTCATAATAACGCGATCACAAAACTGGAGTGGTGCCGCCGGGCTGCGGGTATGTCCCAGACGGACCTGGCGGAGGCTGCGGGCGTCAATGTGCGCCAGATACGCCGAGTAGAGATGGGGGAGAGTGCTGCCGGCAACCTGACGGCCAGCAACCTTCTGGCCATCGCCGACGCGCTGGGCGTGGATCCCCGCGACCTGGTGTGACATGGCGGTCGTTGTCAAGGACAGGGTATGCCGTCAGTGCGGCATGTCTTTCCCGGGCGGGCCCCGCGCCTGGTATTGCCCCGCGTGCCGAGCGGAGCGGAAACGGGAATCTTGCAGGCGGTATAAGCACAAAGGACGTGCGGACAGGCCGCTTGGCAGTGCAGACAGATGTACCGTGTGCGGCAAGGAGTATATAGTCAACTCCGCCCGGCAGAAATACTGCCCAGACTGCGCTCACGAGGCCGTCCGCGCCGTTGACCGCGCCCAGTCCCGCGCCTGGATCCAGGGTAACAAGGACACATACTACCACGCCCGGAACGAGCAACGCCGCAAGGAGCGGCACTGTATCATTTGCGGAGCTGTGATCACTGCCAAAACGCCTACCATCACCTGCGATAACCCAGACTGCAAGAGGGCCCGCATACGACAGCGCCAGCAAGCTGCTGAGGCAAGGCGGGCGGGGAGAGAGCCGCCGGCAGATTATAAGCCAACAAAAGGTACATCTTTTTCCTCAGGAACGATAATCTGGCGCGAAAATGCTAACTAAAATGCTAAGTAGATAGGTTGTGCGCCCAAAAACGCCGGAATCATGCGGTTTTTGGAAAAAGAATGGCGGGTTCGAATCCTTCTCCCGCTGCCAACAAAAAACCCTGTAACCATCACGGTTGCAGGGCTTTTCTATGTCTTGAAACAGGGTGTTTTCCCTTATGTTTTCCCTTTACAGGGTATTTTTGGCCGTCAAAGACCGCTAATGTACGCCTCCATCCGGGCCGCGCTGTCGTCCTTCATTTTCTCCGAGACGTGGCCGTACACGTCCAAGGTGAAAGCTGCCGTAGCGTGGCCGAGGTTGCCTTGCACTGTCTTTACATCGTCCCCGTTCTGGAGGGACAGCACCGCGAAGGTGTGCCGGAGATCGTGTACCCGGCTATCAGGTGCGCCGATCTGGGCGGCCAGCTTCTTGTAATGATTGTAAAGCGTCTGCGGCTGGATATTCTGTCCCGTGGCCGTGGTAAAGACAAGGGCGGTTTTCTGTTCCGCGAGGTTCGACCAGCCTTCCCAAGATTCACCAGCCCGGAGCCGTTGCGCGATCTGTTCTGCTTTGCGGTGCTTTAACAGTCCCATGACAAAGGGAGCGGGCTTTAGTATCCGTGTCTTATCGTTTTTCAGCGGTGCGAAGGTTGCCCCACCATCGGCAAGCGGGCGTTTCTGTAGTTGCTTGCAGACCTTGACGGTCCCAGCCTTGAAGTCTATGCAATCCCATGTAAGGCCGGTTGCTTCAGCTTCCCGCAGGCCGGTGAACAAGATCACTTTTAGAATGGTCCCGTATTCGTCGCCGTCTGCAACCCGGAGGAAGTCTTTTATCTGCGCGTCCGTCAGCGGGCGAATCTCCCGGCGCTGCACTTTTGGGAGTGTTACATGGTCCGCCGGGTTCGTCCTGATATATCCGACATCAACGGCAACTGACAATGCTTTTGTCAATATGCCGTGAATGTTGCGAACGCTCTTTGCGGACATGGGCGCTTGTTCGGTGACGGTCTTTCCATCCTTCTTAATGATATTGCCGTCGGCGTCTCTCTTGGGGACCGTGCGCCCGCTTTTCAAGAGAGTGTTATAAAACCCTTGTATCATGTGCGGGGAAAGCTGGGAGAGTTTCACGGCACCGAGAGCGGGCTTAATGTGCTCTTTCACCTGAGCTTTGTAGTGCTTGACCGTCAGATACTTCTTGTCCCCCATATAGTCAGCCGACCAAATGTCGAGCCACTTTGCAAAGGTCATTTTTGACGGCTCAAAATACTCCCCGGCGCTGATTTGCAAGTTTGCCTCTTGCAGTTTGGCAATCACTTCTTTTTGAGTCTTGCCTGTAAAAGACCGTTGTATCTGCTTTCCGGTGCCTGGGTCATAACCGACAGTTGCCCGCCCTTCCCAATAGGTGTAAGGCTTTCCCCTCCGGGTGACTGTCTTTTTCCGTATGGTCCCGCCTCCCTGGGCGGCCCGTGTTGCTTTACGCGGCATGAAAATTCCTCCTTGTGTTTCGCCGCGCTTTCATGTAAAATAAGAGCGCGGTTCGGATTCTTTGGCGAGGGTCCAACTGCTTTTTGGCCGTCCTCGGTGTTCCAGCACCGGGGGCGGTTTTTTTATTTTTTCAAGCTATCTTCAATCCACTGTGTAAACCCGGCAAGGTCATTATTTGCCCTGCACTCCTGTTGCTTTGCCTTTGCCTCCTTCCTCCACTGTTTGTTTCGTTCTTGTATGTTCTTATATCCCTTTGCGCGGCTTGCCCGCTGCGACATGGTCTTATATGCTTTTCGGTAAAGGTTCTGGAAAGGATCCTCTTTCTCCTTTGTGAGCATAGCCAAATCATAGCAGGTCCGCCCATCAGAGTATTTTTTCCGGCAATACTTCTCGTTTGATTTTGATACCGGCATGAACGCCCGTCCACACACTTCACAGATATTAGGTTGCTGTCCCAACTCCTGCAGACGGAGAAGATGGTAGTATAAGATTGAGCTTGCATAGATCGATGAATACTCAATAATCAACTTCCCGCTGTCATCTGTAAGTATTCGTGCGTCTAGTGAAATCCCCGCTTTCGTGGTCGTCAATTCAACGCCATCTATATAGCTCTTGCACATCTGCGCCATTTTTTTCAATCTTGTCCTGAAGTATTTTCCTGGAGCCGCGCTTCCCCTGTGCCTTGCCTCAAAGCACAAAAGAACAATCGTCCAGGCAAACATAGTTTTCCCATACTTGATAGCCACGGAAAATAATTTTTCGCTGTCATGTTTTGGCGTTGAAAAAAACGGCTCTATCTCACAACAGAGAGACACGAACTCCTGTTGTTTGTTTCTCTTGTCAAGTAATAGGTTTGCATAATCCGTGACGAGATCACCAACAGGATAAGAGCGTGGAACGCTGCGCCGGTCCCCCTCCCCTATAACATAGGTTATAGTGCCGCCTTTCTCCGTGAAGTGAACGGCATCTGGAGGCGGCGGGTAGATAGCCCGGATAAGGTTTTCAGTGTTAACAGTGTACATATACCCATCTTGTAGACAGTTTAAAATCAGAAAAATAAAGCGTCGTCTTGTCTATGGTAGTTTGCCACAAATTATTTACAATGTATCCAAGCGATGCTATAATCATCTTATGACGACAGTTTATCATAATTTACTTGCACTGTCAACACTTGAAAGGAGGGAAAACGTGAAAACGAATCAGAAAGTGCGCGACGCCGCGAGGATTGCAGATGTCCCGCTCTACGCCATAGCACACAAAATCGGGATCAGCGAACCGACGTTCTCCAGGTGGATACGCTTCCAGCTTCCTCCGGAGAAAGAGAAACAAATCCTTGCAGCGATCAAGGAACTGGAGAAGGAGGCGGAATAATGAAAAAGGAAGGATATAGCCCGAAGGAGTTTGGGGAGGCGTGGGGCATTTCGCGTCCAACGGTTTACAAATTGCTCAATCAAGACGGCTTCCCCAAATGCAAAATAGGTCGCCGGACAGTCATTCCTGCCGATGCTTCCCGGCGGTGGATGGAGCGTCAGGCGGGGGAGCGTGAGGCAGTTTGAATGGAGAACAAAGCTACCGCCCGCCTGATTTCTCGGACGCCGGAAATGCAGAGGTTTTTTGCAGGCATCACCGCAACGACCTAATTTATACGGATTCTCTTGGGTGGTTATGGTGGACCGGGAAAGTGTGGGAGCGCGGAGACCACAAAGCTATGGACATGGCGCTGGAGATGTCCGCCGCTATGCTTTTCGAGGCAGAGACGGAGTTATTTTCGGCGATGGAGGATGAAGCGCGGGCAAAGGCAAACCGGGCAATAGACAAATCGAGCGCAAACGAGGCTGAGGCGAGACGCGCCGCCGATGTGACCGCAGCGGCAAAGGATTTTTTGAAACACGCCAAAAGGACCCGGAACGCACTGAGCCTAAAAAATATGCTTGACCTGTCGAAACCCGCGCTTGTGGTCCCGCTTGAACAGCTAGACGCGAACCGGGACATTATGAACACCCCAGACGGCATTATAGAACTACCAACCGGGAAACTCCGTCCCCATGATCCCGCTGATTATTGCACCATGATTACAAATTTTGCCCCCGGCGATCAGGGCGAAGATGAATGGTATGAATTTCTTGATATGACAACTTGTGAAGATGGAAGCATGGAAGGGTATTTACAAGATGTGGCCGGCCTCGCTTCATTCGGGAAGGTTAAAGAAGAAAAAGTGATACTTGCACATGGCGAGGGCGAAAACGGCAAAAGCACGTTGTTTGGTGCGCTGGGCTATGCTATGGGGTCCTATTCTGGATCAATCGCCGTTAAGATACTCACCACAGACAAGAGCAACCAGGGCGCTTCCCTTGCCACTTTGCGCGGGAAACGGCTTGTTGTGACCGGCGAACTGGAAGAACATCAACGGCTTTCAGTGTCTATGCTGAAGCAGATAGCAAGCACAGACCCGCTTGTCATCGAAGAAAAATACCGTATGCCGGAAACAATTACTCCATCACATACCATCGTTTTATACACGAACCATTTACCCCGCGTGGGGAGTACGGATCACGGCACATGGAGACGGCTTGTGGTGGTCCCCTTCAAAGCGAGTATCAAACCGCAACAAAAGATTTTGAACTATGCTGAAGTTCTGGCGCAGCGGTGCGGCCCGGCAATAATGAAGTGGATTATTCAAGGCGCGGTGAATGTAGCCCGCAACGGGTATAAAGTGCCCGTCCCGGAGTGCGTAGAGGAAGCAACAGAGCAATACAAGGAAAAAGAAGATTGGCTGAACAACTTTATAGACGATATTTGCATTAAAGATCCAAATGCCACCGTTGGCGGGCAGGCTCTTTATAATGCCTATCAGGACTGGGCCAGAGAAACAGGCGACTACATACGCAGGAGGACCGATTTTAACAAGGCCCTGGAAAGCGCCGGTTTTTGGACCACCAAACCAAAAAACAAGGTAACGTGGCATGGATTGAAGATTGATCCCGCTGTGGAGTATGGGGAATATCGCTATGCTGTTGGGTAATAGGTTAGCTTGTGTTAGGGTTAAAAACCAAACTTTTCTATATTGTAATTCTTTCAAATTATCCTTTAACAATGGGTTTTAATCCTAACCCACCCTAACCCGAAACGCCAAACCATTGCGGCTCTAGGCGTTGCGGGTTTAGGAAAAACCGGAGAAAACTTAAAAACCTAACCCGTAAAGGGAAACACTAAAAAGGTTTGGTCCCGCTCCAGGTGTTTATCACCGTGGCGGGAAAATAAAAAACCCTTTTTAGTGTGTCGTGACAACATGAGAGCGTCACCACAAGCACCATCTGACACGGGAAGGAGGTGAACGGCATGGAGCGAAAGGCGAGAAGCGCGGTAGAAATGGCGTTAGAGATGAAGGACGAAAAAGAGGGTAACAAGCTGTACGATCAGTCGAAGAAGCAGAAAAATCAGCAGTACCCGGAAGCAGCCGCAGAGATCAGGACCGAGGCCATACAGACCAGTATCAGCAACCAACTGGACATCCTGCAAAAGAGCTATGTGCGGGGCAGAGTTGATCTAAACGACACGGACGCGGTACACGCCCAGGCTATGGAGTACATGAGGGCTTGCCAGTTGGCTGGGGTGTTTCCTACAATGCTTGGCTTTTCATCGGCCCTCGGTGTGTCGAGGCAATATCTGTATGCCTACATTCAGAGGAACCGGGAAGCACCTACCAGCGAATATCTGGACCGGTTGCGGAGCAGCTGGGCCGGGATCATCGCACAAGCCAGCTTGATAAAGGCGGCGGACAACGCAACGTCAATTTTCCTTCTGAAAAATTCCGGCCAGGGCCTGACGGATAAAGTCGAGGTCGAGGCGGTAAAGAAGGAGCAACCACTTGGGGAAATGCTGACGCTGGAAGAAATCGCGTCTCGGTATCGGGATATGGTGGACGATTGACCCGGCAAGGAACACCACGAGACGAGAGAGGGGGCGAGAGATTATGACCGTTGACGAACTGTGCGAAAAGATTTGGGACGGCAGTTTTACCAGTATGACGGAGCTCAACTATGAGTTGAACGAACTACGGCAAGAAGGATATACCGCCGGGTATTCCGACGGGTACACCAAGGCCGCCGACGATCTAAAGAATCTGGCGAAAGACATGGAGCCATTCTAACGGGGCCGGAAACAACTGAATAAAAAGCAGCGCAACAGCGGGTTGCGTTAGACATCCAGAGGGGTTAAGTGCCAAGTGCCTAGTGCCAAGTGCCGTTATCCGAGAGGGTAACACTCACTTTCACAGGCAAAGGTACTTGACCGTTTTTTGTATTTCAAGGAATAACAGGAGGTTATTAAAAATGAAGATTTCCCTAAACAGTGTGGAATATCGCCTCCCGCCTCTAAATGCCGTGACGTTGCGGAAGCTGAAGCAAATTTCCGGCGTCCCGATGGCACAGATGGACCCTTACACGCTTATGCAATCTCTTATTGCAGTTGCGGCGGGTGTATCTCTTGCGGAGGCTGGGGAACTGTGGACGAGGCACCGGGACCGATACGGCCCGGACGCAACGAACCAGCTTATTGGCGACATGGCCGGGGACCTGGCCGGACAAGTCAACAACAAAATGTTATGGCTTGCCCGCCGGAGTCCGACCGTCCGTAACAAATGGCTGCTTGCCTATCAAGAGGGGGCGTGATTCGCTATGGCCGGTAGTGAGCCGATTGATAGAATTGAAATCGAGATCGAGGCGACAAGCACAACCGCAGAAACCCGATTAAACAATATCACAAAGGCCCTGGATGGCGTGAGGGACAGCGCGGCGCGTGTTATCTCACCGTTCAAGGCAATCCGCGAGGCGTTGAACATCGGGAAGAAACAAAGCGGTATGCAGGCGATCAACAAGGCGATGGAGCAGACGAAGGGGCAGGCGGAGAGCTTGCATAAAACCCTTTCCCGCGCATCGTCTGGGCTGGACGCTACGAAGTTTTCAAAAGAGCTTGGAAAGATAGACACCGAAATAAGCAAGACGGACCAAAAAATACAGAGTTTGAAGGACACCTTGAGTTATTTGAAAATGCCCGTGTCCGGCGCTTCTGCAACGGGCATACTTGGCGTTGCTGATGAGGTTGCCGAGGCCGAAGCGAAGCTAAAGGAGCTTGAAAAGGTCCGCTCTATGCTGACGGATCAGCGGGCGGCGCTTTGGTCCAGTATGGAGCAGCAAGGCGGAGCCGGGGCGACGCAGCAGGCGCAACAGGCAACGGACGCTCTTACAAAGGGGCTGAAAAATGCCGATGTGCAGGCACTTAAAACGTCCCGCTCTTTGTCGGAAATGCAAGACCGCTTGGCAGCCCTGGAGCGCGTAAAAGGGTTTATAAAAACCTCGGAATATCAGACGGCGGCAGGACAGATCAGAGACTATGCAAACGCCGTTGACGCAGCGACGGAGCGTGTAAACGCTTTGAAGTCCGCTCTTGCTGACGCCCAGGCCGGGAAACTTGGAATGTCCACGGAGGGGGTCTCCCAGCTTATCAAGGATTACCAGGGCGCGAGATCGGAGGCGCAATATCTCGGCACGGCTGCAAGCTATGCTCTAAAGGACGCGGAGCGGGCCGTAAAAGACACCACGGGAGAAGTCAGCCGATTGTCTGCGGCGTTCCAGAGCGTGAGAAGCAGCGCCATTTCCGGGTTAAAGGGCATTGGCTCCTATATCGCCACGAACTTCACGCGGCCTTTCAAAAGTGCGATCAGTACGTTTGATAAGTGGAAATCGGCCATTGGCAGGCTTGCCCTTTACCGGGTGATTCGGACCGCTATCAAGGCTATTACGGACGGTCTAAAAGAAGGAACACAAAACTTGTATTACTTCTCGCAGCTTGCCGGGTCACAGTTTGCGGCGACAATGGACAGTCTGGCGTCTAGTTCCCTATACTTGAAAAACTCCATTGGAGCGATGGCCGCGCCGCTTATCCAGGCAGTCGCGCCGGCAATCAACTTTGTGATTGATAAATTTGTTTCTTTGCTGAATGTAATTAACGCTGTTTTTGCAGCATTGGGAGGCAAAACGACATTTGCAAAGGCAGTCAAAAACGGTGCGAAGTTCGGGGACGATCTGGCCGGGTCCCTTGGCGGGGCCGCTGACTCCGCAAAGGAGATCAAGCGTTATCTTATCGGCATTGATGAATTGAACGTCATACCGGACATGAACACCGGCGGCGGTGGAGGCGGAGGGGGCGGCGGCCTTTCTACGGATTACGGCTCCATGTTTGAAACCGTCGAAATCCCGTCCACAATTACGGACCTTGCCAAGAGAATCAAAGACGCGATAGCCGCCGGGGACTGGTACGGCGTAGGCGCTATCCTCGCAGACAAACTGAACAGCGTCGTTGCAAACCTTGATACAAAAGGCTGGGGGCTGAAGTTAGGCGACAAGATCACGCATGGCTTGCAAGCTGCATACGGCTTTTTATCAAATTTCAGTTTTTCCGGTCTAGCCTCCAAAATTGCGGAATTTGTAAACGGCGCGTTTGAAAATCTGGACTTCTCCACGGCGGGCCGGGTGTTTGTGCGAAATCTGACGATCATCCCGGATATGTTGATAGGCTTCTTTTCTACGCTGGATTTTGGCTTGGTTGCCCGGAGTTTGAGCAATTTTCTCACGGGAGCATTTGACGAGGCTACGACCTGGCTTGGAAGTTATGACTGGGGCACACTGGGCGTGACGGCCTGGCAGAAAATCAAAGCCGCAGTTACAAATATTGATTATGCCGGTATTGCCTCCACGCTGTTTACATTCCTTGGGACGGCGATCCGGTCAGCGGCGAAATTCCTTGGCGGCTTTTTTGGCAACATCACCAGCGACATCAAGCGGTGGTGGGACACTAGCATAAAGGGCACGTCCTGGAAAGAAACAGCAAGCAACCTATTGGCCGCTATTGGCCGGGGCTTTGTAAACACCGGTGAATGGGTCATAGAAAACATCGTTGACCCGCTTTGTAATGCGCTTCTCGGCGAGGACACATGGGCCGACCTGAAGGAATCCGGGAAAAATCTTGTAGAAGGGCTATGGAGCGGGATAAAAAGCACCCTTTCCGATGTGGGCGGCTGGCTGAAAGAACACCTTGTTGACCCGATTGTAAATGGTGTGAAGTCCCTGTTTGGTATTGCCTCGCCGTCTACCGTGTTTGCAGAGATTGGCGGCTATCTTGTGGAAGGGCTTTACAACGGCATTTCCAGCGCGTGGGAAACGATTACTGGGTTTTTCTCCGATACCCTTGGCAAACTTGGCGGGCTTGTCTCTGACGGCTGGGAGGCTATCAAGGTTAGCACAGAAACCGCGTGGGACACTGTTTCCGGCTGGCTGGGCGATACCTGGGAGAGCATAAAGGGCACGGCCTCCAAGACCTGGGAAAATATCAGTTCCGGAGTCGGATCTGCTTGGGACAAAATCACCGGAGATACGTCTACAAAAACAGGGTCGGTTAAAAGCGATGTAAGTTCCGCATTCAACAGCGTCAAGAGCAGCATTTCCACTACGCTCCAGAGCGCAAAGTCAACCGCTTCAAGTTCTTGGGACAATATCAAAACAACAGTTTCAAGAGCAAACAGCAGCGTGAGTTCTGCCGTTTCGTCAGCGTGGAGCAGAATCAGTTCAAGTCTTTCTGGATCGCTTGGTGGCGTTCAGTCGTCTGTATCCAGCACATTCAGTTCCATCGTGAGCAGCGCGTGGTCTTGGGGAAGCGATTTGGCTGCGAACATTGCAAACGGAATATCGTATGGAGTTCAGTGGGTGAAAAACGCGGCGAGCAACGTTGCAGGATGGATACGGTCCTATCTTCACTTCTCTGTGCCTGACATCGGTCCGTTGAAAGATTTTGACACCTACATGCCAGACATGATGAAGCAGATGGCGGCGGGAATATCCGGGAACAGAGGGCTAGTGCTTACGGCTGTGTCCGATCTTACGTCTGATATGGCGAAGCGATTTGGATTTACAGCAGAGCCGGAAGTCGTTGGAAGGGACCTGTCGGGAGAACTTTCCTACTCGGTAAAACGAGCAGACATCGCAAGTCAGCGTTCGGAAAGCATGAGGCGGGATGACATTGCCGAAGTCATGCAGACGAACAATGAGGACCTGATAAGCGTAATTTTCGGGGCCGCGCAACAGATCATAACGGCCATCAACGAGAAGGACACGGCGGCGTATATTGACGGTCGAAAGGTGAGCAACGAGACGACGGCCAGCCAGAATCGCCTAAACATCATGTTCGGAAAAAGTCTGCAAAATGCGTAAGGGGGGGGTAACACATTGACGAGCGGTGACGTTGCGAGGGCATTAGGCATTTGCCCGCAAACAGTTTACAGACACTTGCACAGTGGACGCCTAGGTGCAGAATGGACCGGCTCAAGATGGAATATCCGTCCGGCTGACGCCTACTATTGGGCGCAGGATATTTGGGACGAAGGCCGATGTAATATGCGCCCGCCTTCATCCATCGAGCATTACTGCGAGTGGTTCAACGTCAGTTGACACAGAAACCGGCGCTTTCCTGCCCGTCCCGCTCCTGCAAAGCGTCAGACGGGCCAGGATTGCGCCGAGGTGCCAAGGCGAGTAAACATACCACCTAGAAAAAGAACACGCAGAGCGAGAAATAAATACAATACGAAAGGGGGGGATAGAGTGTGACTCCTGAAGAACTAGCCGAGCGAATTTGGGACAAGTCCTATATGAGCCTAGACGAAATCAAAAACGATTTGCGCGAATTGTATAACGAGGGCTGGGTTGTCGGATATACGGAGGCAACAGACAAGATGAAGGAACCCGCAAAGAAACCCACGCGGGAAAGGCGATAACAGGCCGCAGAGCGCGCTTTGTGTCCTGGGTGGGTAAAATACCACTGAAAAGAAAAACGCATAGAACGCGAAATAGACGCATTACAAGCGAAAGGAGATATTTACATGAAAACTTTGATGGTGCTGGCTGGGGGCGTACTTGTCCTTGATACTATCGGGACGATTCTTATTATTTCGTCTCTTGTGTTCAGTATTCGCAAGCAGATCAAGGAAAACAAGAACAACAAATAACTACGACCGAAACGGAGGGATAAAGACATGGGTACAGACGAGAAGCCCGTGGACGAGCTCACGCCCGCTCAGAAAGCAAAAGAGACGTACAAGCGCAATCGGGAGTTGAGACAGAAACAGGCGAAGGAGAACGCGGCACGGCACCACGCAGATCAAGAGCGAGTGGCCGCCGCGATGAGGTACATTCTTGACCGCCCCCAGGACGCAACGCCGGGACTGTTGGTGTTTGCTGCTGAAACTCTGGACCACCTGGAATCGGGTGCGTCCATCGTTCCATACCACGCCCGGAAAGTGATGGAAATGGAACCGCCTAACATTAAGGCGTTTGCAAGCGCCGTCAAGACACTGGAGGCACTTTCTCAGCAAGGCGGAAACGGTTAGACCATAGTACATAATGAGAGGACCGGGGAATAACCCCCGGCCCTTTCTCTTGTCATGGTCTGGATGGTGTGATATTATCAGCGTGAGGGGTGATAGATATGCCGTCAAAGCTTGTATGTCCGAAATGCAAGGGAACAAACATCGACGTTCAAGTAGTCCAGGAAACCCAGGGTGCTAAAACGACCACCAAGACCCGCTCCAAGTATAAGGAGAAACAACACGGCTTTATCTGGTGGCTGTTCATGGGTTGGTGGTGGTGGATTGTGGAACTGTTGCTATGGATTGTAGCGTTTATTCCGATGGCCCTTTTACGCATAGGGAGAAGAAAGAAGTATAAGGGCAAATCGACCAGCACCACGACCACAAAGAACATCATCGAATACAAGCGCGTTTTCGTCTGCAAGGATTGCGGCCACTACTGGACCATATGACAGATGAAAACACCGCAAGTGACCAAAGCGATCACATACGGCCATAGAATAACATCGACCCGCTATGATACGTCATGGCGGGTTTATAATACTATCAGACAAAATATTAACCATCTGTGGAGAAAGCGAAATGCCAAAATCAAAAATCCAGAGTGAACGGGAAGCGCGGGAACGCGCTGTCATGCTAGCAGTAGCCCGGTGTCAGGTTGAGCTAGGCTTTCAATACGACTTGCAGGTTGCTGGCTTTCTCGGGATGTTGCCGCAGTTCTATGGGCGGTACAAGCGCATGAAGTTCCAGACGCCATGGTTTCTACTGTTCTGCAAGATGGCCAGACAGCTAGGATTTACCGACAGGGAAGTTTGTGAGTCCGTGGGCATAAAATATCCAGTCTGACGACAACCATTTTAAGCGAATTTGTTTTAAATTAAGAACGCTCCGCCCTTGTTTTGGCGGAGCGTTAAATGTATGTATCAATTCAACTCTAATATTTCTTTTTTATCCATATAAACAACTTTGTTGTCATCTATCTCGTGCTGCTCATGGTAATCTTTGTAGGCTTTTAACACAGCTTGAAACTTTTCCGTGCTGAGTTTATCGACTTTGCGGCGGAATTTTCTCAAGCCGGGGAAATCTTCTAACTTGAAAGAATTGTCTAGCTGTGCATAGCTATTTTTGTAAATTACGGTTTCACCCTCGCATGAAATTAGTTTGTTTGTCTTAGAAATCAGTTTAAAACGGCGTTTGTTTTCGACGGAATCTATCTGTGCAACCTCAACGGTCCCCCATTGCCGGTCAATATCGATAATAAGATAAGGGTGTTCAACGGTTGCCAAAGTCCCTGATCTGTTAAACCGGATTTTCAACCATAATACTTGACCGATTTCTAAATCTGACATTGCTTTACCACCAACTTCACTTTATTTGTACAATGTCCTGTTTTGCTAGAATCACATTTCATCCATGATTGACAGAATATCACTGTACTGTTGTCGATAGGTTGCAACTCGTGACATAGAATCCATCCTCTGTTCGGCCTTTCCGTAATACCTGTGCTTTGCAATCCATTCATCATCTTCATGGGAAAGCTCAATTAAATCGTCTAATGTAGCATCTCCGAGAATTTCATAGAGTTTGTCCAGAAAAGAACATATGGCCTCTGGTATCTCTGGCATAGAGGGTCGACTAAGAAGAAGTTTATAATTCTCTTGGACATCCGGGACGACAGCCCCGTTATCGTAGGCGTACATATCATCCTGAAACAGCTTTTCACCTGTCTTAGCAATGTATAGATTTTGCGCCATATGAAGGTATTTGTTTAATCTTGCGTTCCCATCATAAAACTTTCTGCCACTCATCTGAATCAAATCTTTGTTGAATACTATGCGTTTTGGGTCTTTTCCCAAAAAATACTGCGCAACCTGTCTCGCGTTCAGCATGATAAGCACTCTCCTTCCTGCGTTTTATGATTACCACTCTCAGTATACCACAATCTAAGCAGATTGTGTAGCCTATGTGTAAATTTTTTGTTTGCCCGCTCTGTAGCTGCCTATCTAAGCATAAATGGGCCTTTCATGTGGGTAAGGTACCAAGTCAAAATCCTTTTTATATCTACGCAGTTTTTGGGTGTACACACAAGTGTGCATGGCTAGCGGCCCAAAAAGCGTTTTTATCCGGTCCGGCTATCCGGGGAGGTTAAGCCCCCCCTGCAGGTATTCCCCATCCCCCAGGGGTATGTCCGGATGGTCCTGGTCATATACACCGTGCCGGGCGGGATCGTGTCCGCTTGCTTTTTGCTGGCCCGTGTGGTATTCTGTCGGTGGTGCTACGGCACCAGGGCGCTGAACAACGGCGGGCGGTTAGTCACACTCCCCGAAAGGGGGTGAGGCGTATGCCTATTACGCTGACGTTACATATCGGAAGATATACAGTAACGCTGACGATTAAAAGGACGAGCCGCCACCGGGCAGGGTGACGGCTCTCTTTTGAGACCTTAACCTAGTTCGGGCTAACCGCTTGTCACAGCGCCCTTTTGTATGTTCATTATAGACCGGGCCGGGTTTGCTTGTCAAGTCCTGCCCGGTCATTATTCGTATGGCCTGAGACCGTCAGCACAAGGAGATAACTCTATACACTATATGTTGTGGCTCTCTGTGACATGTGCCACTCCATAGCGTGTTGCACGTCCTCGGTGGTGGGGTGGAGCTCAACAATGTTCTTTACATTCCCATGTTGTATTACTTCATATTCGTTGCGGTCATTGGTGTATGCTATGATCTTGTTCCGCTCTATGGTCCCTGAATAGACAGGCATAGGCGTGTAGATATCATTAAAAGCACCATCAAGCATATATCCTTGACGATTGGCAAACCACAACGCAACGTCTTTATTGATGGTCCAAGAAATGTCGTTGCGGACTGTGTTTATCGGTGTGCTTGCTGCCCGGTACACCGTCAACACGTCACCGGCTGGAAGGTCCCCGAACCGTTCCGCCGCCGGTATGCTGGGCGCGATCTTCTTTGCCCGGAGCATGACACGCCGGGGGAATTTATACCCGTCGTTTGTGTATGTGTCAATAATGCAGCGGTACAGTATGGCCGGGTCTGTGAAGCGATCGTAGAACACATACAACACGTTTGCACTTCTCCACTGCCCGCGATTGCCGAACCGATAACAGATCAGGTCCGCCGCGTCTTGTTCCTTTCCTTCCTTCAGCAGCTGCATTACATCGGCCATAGTTGCCCGGTTATACTCCCGGCTTGCAGCGGCAAACTCCTCAGCAGAAACGGGGTGTGTCTCATTCATCGGCGGTCCCCTTTTCGTCAATACATTCTAGCACATATTCCCGCAACACGGCGTTTGACGTTTTGCCCCGGTCTGTGCAATACTCCTTGAATTTGTCGGCCTGCCCCTTTTTGACTTTGCAAGCCAGGGTTGCCATATTCTCACTGTCCCACTTTGCATTTGCTTTTTTCTTTGCGTCTGATACTGGCATATTGTTCACCTCCTGGGGGCGTCTATTAAAGATGCTCCCTTTCCTATTATGGCTATATTATACCGCCGATTGCAAGCACTGTCAACCGTGTATAATGCACAAAGATACACTGTAAACCTTGTATATTATGCCAATAGACATACACGGTAAACAGTGCTACAATATAGACAGTTCAAGAGAGATCACCCCGGCGAAGGCAGACGGATTAGGCCCCAATTCAAACGGTATTAACGGCTACGGCTGTTGGATATGCGCGGAGCGGGTACGGCGAGAAGCCAGCCGAAGCAAGAAGGCAACGTAAGAGCGGGACGGGATAAGAAATTCTCCAGCAGTCGAGTGATAAACTTAACGCCCACCGCCGCCAGGGTGAACCCACAAAAAGAGATCAAACCGGCACAGACGAAGCGGCCCAGCGCAGGGGAGCCGGAACCCCCTGAAAGGGAAAACCGGGAGATCGTGGAGCTGCCGAAGAAAACATAACCCACGGGCAAGGCCAGCCAGACAGGGCCGACAGCGAGCGCCGCAACAGTGAGAGCGGACAATCAATTTTAAGGAGTGTAGAACAATGAGCGCAAACGAGCTGAACACCACCGCCCGCGACCTTATGAGCGTTCGGGCCATGATTGCCGAACTGGAGGCCGAGGCCGAAGCCCTGACCGACAAGATCAAAACCGCCATGGTGGAGCAGGGCACCGAGATCATCCAGGGCGACGGCTGGAAAGCCACCTGGAAGAACGTCACAAGCAGCCGCTTTGACAGCAAGGCTTTTAAGGCCGATCACGCCGATCTTTACGGGAAGTACAGCAAGGCCACCACTACGACCCGTTTTGTGTTGAGCGTATGAAGAAAGACCCCTTGTGTTTACGCCCTGGAAAAGCTGACACAAGAGGCCCGGTGAACCCGCGAGGGGTCATGTAGATTATAACACGCCCCCTCCACCAAAATCAAGGAGGGATTACATGAACACACATAGCTTAGTTGTCTTGCCCCAGCCGAAGCCGACGAAGCAGACCAAGCGGCGGGACAGGCTTATAGAAAGCATAGCGACGGCCACCACCGTATGCGCCAAAGCTGGAGACGCATGGGCGCTATGGGGCGTATTGGAAAACCTTATGTCCCTTGCCGCGTCCTATGCGGAGGAGGCGGAACAGTGAGCAAATGGAGAAGGTTTTGGAACGCCTTTAGAGGCTACGGCGTGGGAGCTATGATCGGTATTGGCGTCGGTCATTTTGCTGTCAGCATTGACGCGCCTATCCTAGTACAAATCGCCGTGTTGCTTTCCCTTATGGCGGTTCTGCTAATTCTGGTTCGTATAATCGACTTGTTTTAAGGATGGATTACAGACGATGAAAAAAGAGAATCCGCTGGACTTGATACCCACCAGCCAGGAAACGGCAAATTTCAAAGGGTACATAGCACGAAGCAAAATCCCCCCGGAGGTATGGGACGGCTACAACCTGGGATCAGAGGACGCATACACCATGTTACAGCTTGGCCCTTTCCCCGCCGTGGTACTTGCCTACAAACTGGGGCTTGCCAAAGGCTGGAGAGCCGCCCAAAAGTACGGGAAGGGGGGCTAAACAATGCCTATCAAGAGGGCCAGCGCAGCGCAGATAAAGAAACACTTTCTAATCACGGAGGACAAGCAAGAGGCCCGCTCCCACATTTTGGACATGGTAGATCAGCAGATGGACAAAGACGAAGCGTCAAAGCTAGTTGAATCCATTATTGACGATCTGACGGAGCAGGCCAAAGAAAACAACGTAAACCTTAAAGAATGGAATATGTTTGACCGTGTTACATGGATAGCGCGGCAAGCCTACACGCTGGGATTTGTCCAGGGATGGGCCGTCACTATGGAGGCAGAGGAACAGGGCTTTATACACCTGTTCGGAGCTGAAGCCCTGGGATTTGCCCCGGGCGGATTTGAACCAGCCGACCTGGAAGGAGGCGACCAAACGTGACTGACGAAGATAGGGAGTTTATCGCGCTAGTAAACGCCATGGACACGGAAGAACTAGAAGCCTTGCGCGACCTTCTGCGGGAGATCGTGGAGATCCAGAACAGGAAGGAGGCGACGAGACGTGACGGACAGTGAAGCCCGCGAGAAGTACCCGAACTTAATGCGCGTGGCCCATGAGGTCAGCACCTTCCTGGAGCCGTACAAGGTGGCCGACAAGCTGTTAGCCGTTGCAAAGGCGGCGGGCGGCATTGATGGGCTGGACACGCTGACCACGGAGCAGATGTATGATCTTCTCACGGACGAGAACAAAGAGATCATCAAGCACCACATTGAAACACTTGTAGAGGCTCAGCAGTAAGCCGAGGCCAAAGGAGGTAACGAAGCATGTCGCAGTATATGAGCAGGAGCGAGGCAGAAGCCGTAATATCCGGGCTGACCGAAAAAGAAAAGATCGTCCTTCTATGCCTTCTGCGGAGCTATGAGAAGCAGCACGGAGCAGGGGAGACGCCCACCAGCGAGGGCGCGAAGCACGACCCGCTCCAGGATGGGGAGTAACGCGCCGGGAGTGACAGAAGGGGGGTGGAGCCCTTTTTATCTGTCCGATGAAGTGATTGAACGCCGTATGCGGCGCAGACTGGCGAAGTACGGTTACAAGCTGCACAAGTCCCGGCAAGAGGGCGGCGGCTATACCGTGTCAGGCGGCTACTACCCGGACGAGCAAGACGGGTATTATTCCGATCTGATGAAGCTGGTGGACGACGTGGAGTTCATGGAAGAACGCTTTGCACAGCTTGAAGCGGACAAAAGGGCATGACACACCGAGCGGGGCGGGGTGAATCCTTGTCCCGCTCTTTGTTTTCCCTTATTTTTTCCCTTTAGCCGATTTACAACAGTTTACAGTCTTTACATTTTCAGAATAATCATTATAATGTGTTAGAGGCTCAATTTACGACGATTGACAGCGATTACACCAGCTTTTATAATTCGAATCCTTCTCCCGCTGCCAAAAAGCACGGCTTCTATGATAGAAACCGTGCTTTTGTATTTTTACATCAAAAACTTTGTAGTTGCGAGGCTTCAATGACAAGATCACCGCATGGTCCGGGAGGTGTGATATGGAAGAAAGAGTACGGCTTTCGGATATAGCCTCGGAGCTGGGGCTCAGTACGGCCACGGTTTCGTATGTGCTCCACGGCAAGACCGGTATGGTGTCGGAACGGACGGCAAACAGGGTGCGGCAGGCTCTGGAGGAGCGGGGGTATCTGCCCCGTGCGGCGGAGGTGCTTCTGGCGGAGAATCCCGCGAAGATCGTGGGCGTGGTCATTCATGACCATGAGAAATATGAGGCCCACATCCTGGAGGACGCCTTCATCGCCTCGACCCTCAACGCCCTGAGCGCCGAGACGGCACGCCGCGGATTGCAGATGATGGTGCGGACCGTGAATGACCTGGCCCAGATCGTGTCCTTCGCTACCATGTGGAACCTGGAGGGGCTGGTACTGATCGGCTTTTGCAACGCGGATTACAAACGCCTCCGGGAGAATATGCGCATCCCCTTTGTGGTCTACGACGCCTGCGGCGCCCAGACGGAGAGGACCTTTGCCGTCAACATCGACGATAGGGGCGGCGGCCGGCAGGTGGGAGAGTATTTCCGTCGGTGCGGCCATCGCCGCGCCCTGTGCCTCGCGGACAACGACGAGGACATGGACCATGCGCGCTGGGAGGGATTTCGTCAGGGGTTTGGCGAGGGCGCGGCGTTTTGGATGATCCCCATGGCAAAGCGGGAGCGCCTGGCGTTTTATGAAGAGCGTCTCTTGGCGCTTTCCGCGTTCACAGCCGTATTTGCCGTGTCGGACTACTACGCGGTGGAGCTGAGTCATTTCCTGTCGGGCCATGGCGTTGCAATACCGGACGAAATATCGGTGTGCGGCTTTGACGACACGTCCCTGTGCGGCGTGGTGTATCCCGCCCTCACCTCTGTCCGGCAGGATACGTCCGCGCGGGCAAAATGCGCTCTGGACGCCCTGCAACGCCTGCGGGCTGGGGAGACATTGGACCTTTCCGTCACCCTCCCGACGGAACTGATCATGCGTGGGAGTACTAGGCAGATGTGACTTTACACAAAAAACCTGGAGGACTTTTGTCACGGCTTACAGATTTAAGTTTTGAAAGTACACCTCCTAGCAGGTTATCATCGATCTGTCAGGAGGTGATTTCATGGAAAAACGGTCTTTTTTCCGCTGCGTCTGTGCCCTAGCCATTCCCGTGGCGCTGCAATCCATGCTCCAGGCGTCCTTCGGCGTGGTGGATCAGGTGATGATCGGCCAGCTTGGAGGCGTGGAGGTGGCCGCAGTCGGACTGGCCGGGAAATTCACGGGGATATTCAACGTGGTCATATCCGCTGTGGGCGCGGTGGCCGGGATCATGCTCTCCCAGTACATCGGCCAGAAAAATGCCGCCGCGTCGCGCCGGAGCCTGATCGTCAATCTGCGGGTGTGCCTCATCCTCGCGGCGCTGTTCACCCTGCTGGGGGTCGCTGTTCCCCAGGGGATCATGGGCCTTTATATCAACGACAGCGCGACTGCGGCAGCGGCGGGGCGGTATCTCGCTATTGTGTCCGGCACCTTCTTCCCCGTGGCCGGGATCACCATGCTGTCCACCTATTTGCGCTGTATGGAGAAGGCGGCCCTCCCGCTGTACGCCGGTATCGCGTCGGCGGCGGTCAACACGGGGCTGAACTGGATACTGATCTTCGGAAGGCTGGGCGCTCCGGCTCTCGGTATCACAGGGGCGGCCCTGGCTACGCTGATCTCGCAGCTCGTCTATTTCCTGGTCATTCTTGTAATGTATCGCAGATACCGCGAGAGCGGGAAGAGCGTTGCGGCCAGTCCCTTTGACTGGAGGCAGTATATGTCCATGCTGCTGCCCCTGCTGATCAGTGAATCCATGTGGGTCCTGGGTGAAAACGTGTATGCGGGCATTTATGGACACCTGGGCACCGACGCCTGCGCCGCCATGACGCTGACGAACCCCGTGCAGTCTCTGGCCATCGGGGCTCTGTGCGGCCTGAGCCAGGCCGCGGCGATCCTCATCGGCAAGCGCCTCGGCGACGGGGATCGGGAGATGGCCTACCGGGAGGCGAGAAAGCTCCTGTTCTACGGCTGGGTAGGGTCCCTGTTGCTGTCCGCACTGATTGCCTGCACCGGGCAATGGTATGTGCGTATCTTCAACGTGGAGGAGCCGATCAAGGAGCTGACACGCCAGATCCTCACCGCCTACGCTGTGGTCCTTCCGTTCAAGGTGCTGAACATGATCGTTGGCAGCGGCATATTGCGCAGCGGCGGGAAAACAAAATACGTCATGGTCATCGACCTTGTGGGCACCTGGGTATTTGGCGTCCCTATGGGGCTTTTTGCGGCTTTCGTATACCACTGGACTATCCCCTGGGTCTATCTTACCTTGTCCCTGGAGGAGTGTGTACGGCTCGCCATCTCCCTTGTGGTGTTCGAGCGGCGCGATTGGATGGATCAGTTGCGGGCGTGACAGCGCACGAACCATCCGCAAACCGAAATGTGACAGGAACCGAAGCTGCGCCCCCTTGGGCTCACTTGCCCCCCCTGAAGGGAATTCTATCGCTGTTACAGGCCTTTTCCCACGGAAAACCCCGTGACCATTACGGTCACGGGGCTTTTTCTATGCCCTGAAAAGGCAAGTTTCTCTTCTTATTGCCTCCAGCCGGTTTTTGCCGGTTGCCGGCCTTAACAGCAAGTGGGAGAGTACTTCTGCTTGGTCTGCTGTACCTGCTGCTGGGGGGCGTTCTCGATCTGATACCAGCCCTTGGCGGTCATCTGCTTATAGATGCTGTCCTGCATGTTCAGGGTGTCGTCAAAGGCGCTGGAAAAGGTCTGATGCACATTGGTGGTGGAAGATTCGATGGCACCGTGCATATAAAGGTCGATGACACCCTTGGTGGTCAGGAGAAGGTTCTCCATGATGGTTTTGTCGTCCATTGTGCGGCCTCCTTATACGAGATTGTAGAATTTCTGGTAGACCTGGCGGTGGCGGTCGGCCATCTGCTGGGCCTGGAGCTTCAGACTGGGGTCTTTCAGCGTGTTCGCGGCATTCTGGCACTGGGTGACCAGAAACATGGCGTGAGAGAGCGCGTCGTCTACATAGAGCAGTTCTTTGGTAGTCATAAATCAATCACCTCAACACCAGTATCTCCGCCAAAAACGGAAGTATGCCGGTAAAAGCAAAATCGATCACGATTTTTTTGTAATATAGCGAAGAAAACTCTTGTTGAATCGAAAACAGAAGTATATAATGTCACCAATACGATGTTAGTGAAGTTGAAAAAGACGATTAGTCTGTCTTATGAGGTGCGCTGTGAAAACTTCTCGCTTTGAAGTGTTTTTAAAGATCGTTGAGACAAAGAGCCTGACCCGGACGGCGGCCTTCTTCGGCTGCACCCAGTCTGCGGTGAGCCAGCTCGTGCGGGCTTTGGAGTCCGACCTGGGCGTGACGCTGCTGAGCCGCAGCAAGAGCGGCGTGCGGCTGACGGCGGAGGGGGAATACCTGCTGCCCAGTATGCGCCAGATCGTGGCCGGCGAGCGGAGCGTGCTGGAGCGGTCGCTGGAGCTGCAGCACATGAACGCCGGGCTCATCCGTATCGGGATCTTCACGAGCCTGTCCTGCCAGTGGCTGCCGCCGTATCTGAAGAAATTCCGGGAGCAGTATCCCAATATCGGCTTTGAGCTGTCCCAGGGGGATACGGTACAGATCTGCGACTGGCTCCGCAACGGGATCGTTGACATCGGTTTTATGACCAAACCGGACTCCGATGAGTTCACGTTCCAGGAGATACTGGAGGACCGTATGCATATCGTGCTGCCGCCGGAGCACCCCCTAGCGGGCCAGCAGGTGAGCCTGAAGCAGCTAAAGGACGAGACGTTCGTACTTATGGAGTCCGGCTACAGCCAGATCGTGGAGAAGATGTTCCGCAGCGCCGGGATCCGGCCCAAGCGCCAGTACACGGTGAAGGACGACTATACCGTGATGAGCATGGTGGAGAGCGGGCTCGGCGTGAGCCTGCTGCCGGAGCTCATCCTGCACCGCACGCCGTACGACCTGCGCACCTGCCCGGCGGAGCCGGCCTTTTACCGGCGGCTCGGCGTCTCCTGGCTGAAAAAGGAGGAGAATTCCATCGCGGTGAACAAGTTCGTCCATTACCTGCTGTCGGACATGGGGCTCAAAAAATGATAACGGGAAATACCGGGAGACAACGCCTCCCGGTATTTCGGGAAAAGCTTCTTTTTTGATGGGCAGACCCTTGACAACGAGGCGGTTATCCTGTATAATCCCTATTGCTGTTTGGCGGCGTAGCTCAGTTGGCTAGAGCATGCGGTTCATACCCGCAGTGTCACCGGTTCAAATCCAGTCGCCGCTACCACCGGGAGGGACACGTCTCTCCCGAATATATGGAGGCTTAGCTCAGCAGGTTAGAGCGCATGCTTCACACGCATGAGGTCGCGCGTTCGAGTCGCGCAGTCTCCACCATTTTTTTGGCCCGTTGGTCAAGTGGTTAAGACACCGCCCTTTCACGGCGGTAACATGGGTTCGAGTCCCGTACGGGTCACCACGTCGAAAGAACCCAAAAGATGATAGGGGGCTGCTGGGCAGCCCCCTATTCATCGGTTTGGGTTCTTTCTCCTTTTCCCCATGAGACCCGGTGTGCTGGGCTCTCATGGGGGCCCCGAGAGGTCATCTCCTTTTCCCATGAGACCCGCTGCGCTGGGCTCTCTTGGGGGGCAAAAACTAAGCGAACGCAGCCATTGACGGCTGCGTTCTATACATATGAGACTTCCTGATCCGGCTGGGACGCGGCTCTCCGCCGGGGCTTCGGCGTGGGCGTTGGTTCCGCCGTAGGCGTGGGTGTCGTTTTTGCCGTGGGCGTGGGTGTCGCTTCGGCTGTGGGTTTGGGCGTCGCTTCTGCCGTGGGCGTGGGCGTTGCTTTTGCCGTGGGTTTTGGCGTTGCTTCCGCCGTGGGCGTGGGTGTCGCTTCCGCCGTAGGCGTGGGCGTTGCTTCCGCCGTGGGTGTGGCGGAGGGCGTCGGGTCCGGCGTTTTCACCGGCTCATAGATGCCCGGGCGCAGCTTCTCCGGGGAGGGGGACAGGGATACGGTCCCATCGGCGTTGCGGTGTACCCTGCCGAACACCGTGCCGCCCGCCTCCACAGTGAGCCGGCTCACCAGAGACGTCTCCCGCACCACCCAGACGCCGCCCTCCGCCACTGTCACGTCAAGGCTCGACGCGCCGTTGGCGCAGGGCAGGTCACAGACGTGCCCTTGCAGATAATACTCCCTGCCGGTGTAGCCGGTGAACTGTATGTAAGCCGCTTCATCGGCTTCGCAGGGCGCGCCGTCCTCGTCCAGCAGCGTGTAGCGAACGTCCTCCATCCCGTCGAGAGCCTCCAGTGCCCCGGGGGTGCAGGGGACGGCCTTGGCTGTGGAGGTCAGGGCCGCGTCGCCGAAGAGGACGGCGCCGCTGCCTATCGTCAGATCCAGGCTGTCCCCGGGCTGGCCGTACCAGCCGGTGCCGTTGTACACGTCGCCCAGGTAGAGCCCGTTGGTATAGCTGGCCGTCAACCGTTCGCCGGCGTATGGGGCCGGGGGCAGGGCCGGGTCCGGCTCGGCGGAAGCGGCGGGGACGGGCGTCTGATCGTAAGCGACGCCGGGGAAGCCCGGAGCGCCGCCCACGTCCCGCTCGTCGTACAGGCCGCTGGCCGGGTCGATCCGCTCGTCGGCGTCGTCGTCCATCATCTGCAACAGTACGCCGTTTTCCGTAGTGACGCGGGCGTTGTTGAACCGGAGCGTGCCGCTGCCGCCGGTATAGAGAACGGCGGCGTCAAGGGTGTGGAGCACGGTGCCGTCGTCCACGGTGACGGACCCGGACACATCGCCCCGCATATACAGGCCGAAAACGCTCTCGATGACGGTGGCCTGCCCGCACCCCCGGACCACGCCGGTCATGTTGCCGGTGGCATCATAGAGGGGGATAGTGCCGGTGGAAGAGCCGAGCCAGACGCTCCCGGCGCCGTCCACGATGACGCCGTAGGCTCCGCCGGTGATGTCGGAGCCATAAAAGAAGTGTTCGGACCCGGGCCCGCAATACGCGCCACAGCCGGACCCCAGGGCGGCGGCATCGCAGCCCAGGAGCGCCGCACCCGTGGCGTCGCCCTCGGACAGGACGGCCAGCGCGGCGTCCACCGCGGCAAAACAGGCGCCGCGGCTGTGCCCGGTAGAGAGGACGCTCCGGCCGCCGGCGGTCACATCACAGTCCACCAGCGACAGGCTTGGCCCGACGCCGCGCAAGGTGATGGCCGCGTCCCCGTCCCCGACGTCCGGGCCCCAAAGGCGCAGGGCCGCGTCCCCATCCCGCTCCGGGTCAGAAATGACAAGGGTCTCGCCCTGCAAAATGGCGCTCTCGCCCGGAGCAACGACGACGGGCTCATCCTCTTTTGGGGTGGGGAGAGGGGCGGCGTCCTCCGCGGGGGGAGCCGGGTCCGGCAAAACGGAGGGCTCCGCGGCAGGGCCGCCGTCCGCGTATGCGTTCGCGCTCAGCAGCAGGCACAGCGCGGCGGCCAGGGAGAAAAGACGCATATGCTTTGCCATGGAGGAACCTCCTTTCCGGTGCGTTTTCCACATGCCTATTTTAGAATAAAACGCCGGTCAATGCAATGGGGAACAGGAGCTATCCTGTCGAAAAAATCATTTTTGTCCCCGGCGGGAGAGCAGGCGGCGATAAATTCACAGTTTGTTCAACACAAATCGCCGCCGTTGGGTTATTCTAAAGAAAAGAAAACGGAAGTTCCAGGGTGATCGTATGAATTTCAGGCAGAAGATCGCACAGTTCATGTACGGGCGCAATGGGTACGACGCGTACAGTCAGTTCCTGCTGCTGGCGGCCATTGTGCTCGTGGTGCTGTCCATGCTGTTTACCTGGCTGCCGCCGCTGGCGGTGCTGTTCCAGCTGGGCGAGTATGCGGTACTTATCTATTGCATTTGGCGCGTGCTGTCCAGAAATGTGTATAAAAGACAGCAGGAGAACGCCCGCTACTACGAAAAGAGGCAGGCGTTTTTCCGCTGGTGCCGGGGCGTCAGGGACCGCTGGCAGCAGCGCAAGGAGTACAGATTTTTCCGCTGTCCGTCCTGTCACGCGCTGCTCCGGGTCCCCCGGGGGAAAGGGAGGCTACAGCTGACCTGCCGCAAGTGCGGCAACCGCTTTGAGCGCAAAACATGAGCCCCTACGACGTATTGGGCGTGGACCCCGGCGCGTCGGATGAGCAGATCGCCAGCGCCTACAGGAAGCTGGCAAAGCGGTATCACCCGGACCTGAACCCGGGCAACGCCGCCGCCGCGGAGCGGATGGGCCGGATCAACCGGGCCTATGACGACATCAAGGCCATGCGCCAGCGGGGAAGCGGTCCGGACGGGAGCGGGACCGGCCGGACGAACGGGGGCCCCTTCGACCCCTACGCCGCCCACAGGACATATTATTATACCTATCGCCCGCCACGGCACAGCCCCATCGGCATGATCCTGGCGGCGATGGTGCTGTTTTTCCTCATCCGGCTGCTTTTCAGCCTGTTGTTTGCCGGTCCCGGGGATCATTACTATGCCGTGCCTGGCGGGGGCGCCGGACCCGGCGGTTATTACGGATACTATCAGACAGTGCCCTACGGGGAATGAAACGCCACGGTGGACAGCGCAACGCGCTGTCCACCGTGGCGTCAATCTGTCAAAGAACGAGTTGTTTTCAGGGAGCGAGAACGGCACGTTTTTGTATAAAGGCGGGAAATAACCAGAA
>CANQMO010000015.1 GCA_947624985.1 uncultured Oscillospiraceae bacterium
TATTGCAAATGGCACTTTTTTGTTTTCCGGGCATAAAAGCAACAAGACGGCAGTCCTTCGGGAATGCCGTCTTTTTATATACATCCAAATAACAGTCGATCCAAAAAAGAGAAAGGAGCATTTACCATGAACAACACTTGTCTGGACAGCTACAACACGACCTTCAGCGACCGTCAGTCTATGCTGCGGTACCACCAGTCTCTGGCGAAGGAAAGCCAGTGGCAGCACTGCAAAGTGAATGAGCTCCATGTGGAACCGCTGGATAAAGCGTCTCCGCTTTATTCCAGTCCTGGAGCGTTCGCCGCGGGGATCAGCGAGGAGGCGGTGGCGGACACCGCGAAGAATCTCGGTTTGGCGCTTCTGGTCGGCGGCGGCCTGTATCCCGTGCGCATGACGGCGTATAAGAGCCTCCTTGACCGGGCGAAGATCGGCGGCAATGCGCTCTCAAAGCTCAAGCGGCCGGTCCTGGCGGAGGTCCTGAACGAATGCCTCAACCTCTATTCTGCTGAGGCCTTGGTGCTCATCCGGGACGAAAAGGTATCGGCGGTCCATTCGGGGGATGAAGCAGACTATTCGGTGCTTCCCATCGACGAACTGCTGAAAGCTCTGGGAGAAAAGCTTGACGAGCGGTTTCCCGGGAACGTCTTTGAGGCCGGATACACCGACCACGCGATCACCAGTGCGTCCTGGCGCATGCCGGCGCAGAAGGAGGATCTGCTGGGTACCTATGCCGCGCTGCTGAAGGCTCAGGGAAAGACCAAGACGGCGGATAAGCTCGTTCCGGGCGTCCGCTTCACCACTTCCGACACCGGCGTGGCTTCCGCAAAAGTCTCTGCTCTGCTCGTCGGCGGCCAGTATCCGATCCACATCGGCGGCTGCATCGCGGTGGATCACCGGCATCAGTCCAAGGTGGCTGATTTCGATACCGCCCTGGACCAGCTGTTCGCCCAGTTTACCACCAGCGTGGAAAACCTGCAGGCGCTGCTGGAGGTGCAGCTGGATCATCCGGTGAATGCCATGACTCGCGTGTGCAAAAAGCTCTGTATGCCCAAGAAAGCTGCCGTCGAAGCGATCTCTATGTATGAGATGGCTTATGGCGGCGGGGGCGCTACGGCACACGACGTTTTTATGGCGATGCAGGAAATCCCGTTCATCATGAAGACCAGCGGCGCTCCTGAGAGCAAGCTCATCACGCTGCAGGAGACCCTGGCCCGGGCCCTCACGCTCAAGTGGAGCGACTACGACCTTGCGAAGGCGGTGGAGTACTGATGTCAGCGCCGATCATTCTCTGCGACACTGCAGGCATGACCAATGAGCGCTGGCTGGAGTGCCGTGCCCATGGGCCGAAAGGCGATATTGAGTACACCGTTGGAGGGAGCGACGTGGCTGTGATATTTGGGGTGTCCCCCTGGACCACACCTCTCGAGCTCTGGATGATCAAGAAGGGCAGGGCAAAGCCGGCGCCGAAGGCAAATGCCGGGCAACTGGAGATGGGTCACCTCTGGGAACCCATTGCCGCCCACTGGTACCAAGTGAAGACAGAAAACACGGTCACGGACGATACCAATTTATATCAGCACGCGGACCATTCCTATGCGCTTGCGAACTTCGACCGCCGTTTCACCCGAAAGGTGGATGGCGAGCCGGGGATCCTGGAGTGCAAGAGCTGCAGTTTCCACAAGGCGAGCGATTGGACCGATGGGACGTACCCGCTGTATTACGAGCTGCAGCTGCGATATTATCTCGCGGTAGCGGACGTGAACATCGGGGCGTTCGCAGCCCTTTGGGGAAACAATCCGGACAATGACTTTGCCTGCCCCTTGCTGGAGCGGGACAGAACGAAGGAGGACATGATCTTTGAACGGCTGGATGAATGGATCTGGAGCCTGAAGAATGATAAGCCCCCTACCATGTCCGGGGTCAAGCCGACGCTGGCACTGGAATCGCTCGCAAAGATCTACGGTGCGAGCAAGCCCATGCTGCCGACGGTGGAGTTTCCCAAGAAGTATGAAAAAACTCTGCGCAGGATACTCGCCCTGCAGGGTGAGATCGCGAATCACAGCGCGGAGATCAAAAGACTGAACGAGGAGGTGCAGGCACATTCCGTGCGGATCGCAGAGCTGATGAAAGATCATGAGCATGGCGTCCTGGAGACGACCACCGACCGCATCCTCATCGACTTTGCCACAAGAACCATTAGAAGAACAGACACGACCAGGCTCAAAAAGGAGTATCCGACGGTCTATGAAGACGTCCTGAAGAAAAGCGAGAGCAGGACATTGAAGGTCTCCGTCGAGCCGGCATAGAGAAAGGAAAGAGATATGAGCAACAATAATGCTGAACAGTGGGAGCATACGCTGGAGATGCGGTGTATGGAAGGCAGCCCGGTTGGGGCAAAAGCCTACATCTGTTCGCCGCTCAGTGCGGTGAACAGAGAGCAGCTTCGGGCAAACATCCGAACGGCCCGGGCGTATATGTTCCTGGCTGGGAGGGACCTGGGCTATGTTGCCCGGGCCCCGCACGCCTATCTGCCGCTGCTGTTGAACGACAGCGTTCCGGTGGAGCGGGCCCTTGCTATAGACTTCGGGCTTCGGCTTTTGGAGCAGAGCGATATACTACTCGTCTGCGGCGACCGTATCAGCTGCGGTATGGAAGGCGAGATCCGTCATGCCGCCAGCCTGAACATGACGATCCTCACATTTGATAAGACCGTGTTTCGGAACACGCGAGCGATCGTGGCCAGCTGCGGCGGAGACGAATATCGCGTCCGTCTGGACGACCGCTACCCGCAGTTCGTCAGAAAGTACCCGGAGGGCATAACGCCGGACAGCGGGGAGGTGGCGTGATGCTTTGTCAGTTTGAACGTCTCGTCTACCCGCGCAAAATCAGCGGCGCAGACACCGGCAGCTACATGGTGGCCATGTACAGGCCCTGTGAGCGGGTGGTAGACAGCGCCGGCCGTTCGATCGAGCAGGTGAAAGCCGTCGGCTTCTGCCTGCCGATCTCCCAGCACCTGAGATACAATATGCAGGGCAAATGGACCCGCAGCCCGAAGCACGGAATCCAGTTTGAGATGGACTCCTATACCGAGGTGATCATACCGACGAGGGAGGCCATCACGGCTTACCTGTGTTCCGGGCAGATCAAAGGCATTGGGCCGAAACTGGCCGAGCGCATCTACGCTGCCTTTGGCAACGACACGCTGGAGATCCTCGATAAGGAGCCGGACAAGCTCCTGGGGGTCCCCGGCATCAGCAAGACCCGATATAAGAGGATCTGCGACTCCTATCTTGCCAACCGCGGAGCCCGTGATGTTGTGGCGTTCCTGTCACCACACGGAATCACCGCCAACCGGGCGGTGAAGCTCTATAAGCAATATGGCGAGAGGACGCTGCAGATCGTGAAGGAGCATCCCTATCAGCTCTGTGAGATGGAGGGAATCGGTTTTCTGACCGCCGACCGGATCGCGGAGAGCATGGGGTTCGACAAAATGTCCACGGAACGCGTGGACGAGGGCCTGCTGTACACGCTGAAGGATGCGGAGAACCGCGGACATCTCTGTATGGAGAAACGAGCGTTCATCAAGGCGGGCCTGAAGCTGTTGGATACGCCTGCTCTGACGGAGGAGATGGCCGCAAACCGTGCGATGCGCCTCGTCCATGACGGACGCCTTACGACCTATGAGGGATGCGTATACCGCACGGAGGTCGCCCTGGCGGAGCAGCACCTGGCCAACACCATCGTGAGCCGGAAAAACGCTTACCATCCGGGCAAGTCAGAGTGTGACGGCAGTGTGTTTGATGAGAAGCTGAAGCGAGTGGAGGCCAGTCTGCGTGTCAGACTGGCCCCCGAACAGCGGCAGGCGATCCGCATGGCTCTGACCAGCGGCATTTCCGTCATCACCGGCGGACCGGGAACAGGGAAGACCATGATCCAGAAGGCCATCCTGGACATCTATCAGGACGAGTATCACGGCAAGAAGATCTGCTGCTGTGCGCCGACGGGGCGGGCAGCCAGAAGGATGGAGGAATCCACGGGGCATACTGCGGCCACAGTTCATAAGGCGCTGGGATTGCTCGCCGGTGACGGCGGCTTTCACGCGGAGCCGAAGGAACTGGACGCCGATCTGGTGATCGTGGACGAGGTATCCATGCTGGATGTCTATTTAGCGGAGCACCTCTTTGACGCTGTGAAGTCCGGTGCGCAGGTGGTGTTGGTAGGCGACGCCGATCAGCTGCCATCCGTGGGCCCCGGTGCGGTGCTGAAGGAGATCATCGCCAGCGAGTGCATCCCGGTGGCCCGGCTGGACAAGGTGTTCCGTCAGAACGAGGGGAGCAGGATCGCCATGAACGCGAAACTGATCCGGCATGGGAACATGCACCTCGAATATGGCAGCGACTTTGTCTTTGTGGAGTCGGCCAGTATCCCGGAATCCGCGCAGGTGATCCAGCAGCTTTATGAACAGGAGACGAACAAGTACGGTGTGGACAACGTGGCGCTGCTCACACCGTACCGGCAGAAGACAGAGACAGGGGCGAACGCGCTCAATGCCGTTCTCCGGGATGTGATAAACCCGGCGTGCCCGTTCGCCCGCGAGGTGGAGTTCGGTAAACGATGCTTCCGCGAGGGCGATAAGGTCATGCAGGTCAAAAACCACGGGCATATCAGCAACGGGGACATCGGGTATATCACTAAGATCGTCACCAGCAACAACGAGACGACGGTGTATGTCGATTTTGGAGACGGCCGCATCGCCGAGTATGACACCAGCGAGCTGGATCTGCTGGATCTGGGCTACGCCTGCACGATCCACAAATCCCAGGGCAGCGAGTACAAATCGGTCATCATCAACTTGCAGACCGCCCACTATATCATGCTTACCCGGCCTCTGCTCTATACCGCCATCACGCGGGGAAAGGAGCGGGTGATCATCGTCGGGGAACGGAAAGCGCTCTGCATGGCCATCGGAAAGGTCGATACGGAAAAGCGAGGCACCTGCCTTGCCAAGCGACTGAAAAAACTCAATTCATGAGGAGGAAATATATCATGGCGAAAATTCTTGAGCTTTACATTCAGAAACGGGACGAGCTGCTGAAGCAGATGCCGAACGATAAGAAGGCGGTGATCCAGCTGATCGTTCTGTCCGAGCTGAACTATCGGATCGATGTTCTGCAGACCTGTCAGGCCTTCTGTACCCATGCGCCGGTGACGCAGGACGTCAGCATCATGCAGTGCCACTACCAGCAGATGGACAAGTATATCCGTTTCATGCAGAACGAGAGGAAGTTCGGCTGGCGGACGGATGAAAGCGGCAAACAGAAGCGTGAGACTGCGGCGGCCTCCCTGGCGCGTGTCGCCGATGACTACCGCCGGCAGTTCTCCAGCTTCAAAGCATCGTCCGACCAGCAGTACAAAAAGAGCGTGGCGAATGTGATCAACGCCGTGCTGGCCGCATGGGTCCAGTACCGGGATACCTATGTGGAAATCAATATGAAAGCCTGAGGAGGGAAGAACAATGAGCACGAACAATGCGAATGATAAAACAGCCTCTTTGGAGGCCATCGAGAGCATCAACGCGGTAGACGGCTTTGATCCGTCGCCCTTTACGGTGGACTATACGGACCTGAACAGTTCCGAGACCCGAAAGCGGTTGCCAGTCGTCATCCAGATGGCTTGGTTCCGCATCAAGTACCCCGAGGGGAAGATCGCGGTCACGGTGGAGCCCGGAAAGGACTGCTATGTTGCCACCGCCCGGGTGTATCCCAGCTACAAGGACTCGCCGGACTGCTTTTTGGCAGAGGCCACGGCTTCCCGTGGGTACTGTGCCGATAAGCCCAGCGTGTCTCCCCGTGAGTGGGCGCAGACGGCCGCCATTGGCATCGCGCTCCGCAACGCCGGCTTTGGCCTCCAGTTTGGCATGGCAGGGGAGGAGTCGATGGACGATACCATTGGCGAACTCATGAGCCCCGTTCAGACTGAGACGGACGCTGAGGCGCGGCCGGAAGCGTCGTCTGCTACGGTCACGCAGAAGGAAACCGAAGCTCTTGAGCTGACGCTGGAACAGCAGTATGAGAATGCGGTAAAAGTGCCGTGCCCGATCAAAAAGTTCACCGGAAAGACGCTGGGGGAGGTCCTTACGCTGGATCCCGGCGCTTTGAAGTGGATCGCCACGAAGTACACAAATGATCCTGAGATCCAGAAAGCGGCACAGGTGATTTGCGAGTACGCCGTTGCACAGGCTTCGTGACACAAATACAGTGGGGGCGGAATTGATCCGTCCCCACTGTTCCGAAGCTATAAGCCAATCAAAGAGGATAAAGAGCTGATTATGAGAAACTTGGTGATTTTCCATTTTGGGTGCGCAGAAAGGAGAGGGGCAGCCACTATCGGCAACTGCCGGATTCGGATAGTGTTCCGACTCAAGTATGCGGAAAGGAGCAGCCATGCTGAAACCGGGTATTTACATAGCGGAGAATAATGACAATTTCCTCGATAGCTATAGAGTGGCCATTGAGGTCAAGGAGACAGAAAAAGCATACGTGTTTCGGTTGGTTGATTTTCAAAGCCGATATAGCGCGGCAGATATCGAATACTTATTTCGGAAATCCAAACGGGTGGTGATCAGGAAAGCTAAAAGTCACCATGCGATGAGGATATGGAGCGACGAAGATTTTACGATTTACCCCTTTCAAGCCGGTATCCCATATTATTTCGAAAGAGCAAAGGAGGCGTATGTTGAGCATGAATCTAATTCAGATGGCCGATGTTGTTGATCTGCTCGGTCTCCCGGCACCGCCGAATGGTCGCAGTTCATATTATGTGAGCTGTCCGTGCTGTGATGAGGATCCCCGGAAACGGCATCTGAACATCAATATTCGGAAAAACGTGTTCCGCTGCCCACGATGCGGAGTGTCCGGCGGTATCTTTGATCTATATTCTCTCTATACGGGCATTCCGAGGGATGAAGCAAGGGATGAAATAATGAGCAAACTGGGTACGGGCAGGGTGGTGCCGAAGGCAAATAGAATTCGTTCTGCCTGGCCTGCAGTGACCGAGTACCCTATGACAGATGTGGATACTCGTGATGCGACATATACTGCGCTGCTGGCAAAGCTGTCATTGGCCCCGGATCACCGCGAAAACCTGCTTCAGCGAGGACTGACAGAGGAGGAGATCGAGCAGCTGGGGTATAAGACAACGCCGGTGCTGGGATATGTGTCCATAGCGGCACAACTACAGGCTGAAGGATTCTACCTATCCGGCGTGCCCGGTTTTTACCGCAGGGAGGATGATGTTTGGACCTTCAACCATGAAAAGCGGGGGATACTCATTCCTGTCCGTGACGTTGACGGCAAGATCCAAGGGCTCCAGATACGGCGGGACAATGTGTCAAAACGAAAATTCAGATGGGTATCCAGCGCCGAGAAAAAAGACGGATGCAGAGCGGAAGGATGGACGCATCTGGCCGGGACTGTTCGGGATGAGATCATCTTGACAGAGGGGCCTATGAAAGCGGATATCATCCATGACCTTTCCGGTGATACGGTGCTGGCTGTTCCTGGCGTGAATACCCTCACACAGCTGAAGCTGACTTTGGAGCGGCTGATGGAAAGCGGATTACGTCAGGTCAAGACGGCATTTGATATGGATCTTTTAACGAACATCCATGTGCAGAACGGGTACAACAACCTGCTTGCCCTCCTGGACGAGCTTGATCTCCGCTATGGCACATACCTTTGGGATCCGAGGTACAAAGGTTTGGATGACTACATCTGGGAGTATTGCTTGGATAAGCACAGGTCGGCATGAGAGAAGGACGAGGCAGAGATGCCTCGTCCTTCGACTATTGTCGAATATGTTTGAGATTTGCTGTAAAGAAACAGGTTGAGTTTTCCCTCTTCGCAAGGTATAATAAATCTGAACAGGAATGGAGGTGTCCTGATGGCGCAGACCCTTCAAATCAAAGATATCCAGAACGCTGTTGCAGAGCTGGGAAAGCAGTATGGCGCTGAACGGATTTTCTTGTTCGGTTCTTTTGCCAGGGGAGAAGCGGTTGCAGACAGCGATGTTGACCTACGGATCGATAAAGGAAGGATCCGGGGCCTGTTTGCATTGTCTGGTTTGCATCTGGATCTGGAGAAGCGTTTGGGCAGAAAGGTTGACCTTCTCACCTCAGACAGTTTAGATGATGACTTTCTGGAAACCATTCGGCCGGAGGAGGTGCTGCTCTATGCCCATGAGTGAGCGTGACATCTCAATCCTCCGGCATATTATCTCTTACTGCGAGGATATTGAAAGGGCGGTCAACAGATTTGGGCACTCTTATGAGGCATTTCATGCTGATAAGGACTATCGTAACTGCTGTGCCATGTGCATTTTACAGATCGGAGAACTTGGCGGCCATCTGAGTCCGGAGTTTCGCATGGCGCATGGGGAAATACCTTGGGACAACATCCGCGGGATGCGAAACGTCATGGCCCACGCTTATGGCACCATAAGTGTGCAGACAACCTGGGAGACGATTGAACAAGATATCCCTGTTCTGAAGGCATTTTGTACGTCTATCCTGGAAAAAAGTTGTGATTGCTGACGCAATTTGCTATATATGGGCAAATTGAGATAATCAAATATGAATCGGAGTCAATCGTATGTCAGAGGATGAGATGCTTGGCTATGAAACTATACGCGCAGCTGTTACAGGAGAGGAGTGGGCGCTGGAAAAGGTGCTCGAACGCTTTCGTGGTGAGATAGACCGAAATGCAACGATCCGGGTACGCCAGCCGGATGGCAGTGTCAGGGAAGAAATAGACGAGGATTTAAGGCAATCTATTGTCTTGGCGTTGCTGCAGGCAATACCACACTTCCCCCTTGGGGAAGAGCCCGAAGAGTACCCGGAAGAGTAGCATCTTTCTATATTATAACAAGGGCGCGGTCTCTATGGTTGAGACCGTGCCCTTATCATATCCGAACAGAAAAACGATTTGTATGCAAGGACGAAATTGCACGGAATCAGACACTGAATTTGCCGGTTGCAGAGAAAATGCTTATGCGGAGCACCTCTCTGACGTGGATTGCGCCAACAAGCAGCGTGTGGCAGCCAAGAGCTCAACCATATCCCTATAGCCTTCCTTGCTGCATGACTGACAGCTTTGCGGGGTAATGAGCTCAAGGGCACTCTTTATCAGACGAAGGTCATCGCTGCTGAGTTCATCGCTTTCAAGATCCCTATATGCCTGAATGAAGCTGTTGCGAAGGGCGGGAGAAAGATTCCTGCCCATGAAATTGGCGCCTATCATAGCGCCGATGAGATCCTTTTGCTCCGCCGTATAGCACATGTCATATGATCTCCTTCCTCAACCACTAGATAGAGTATAACAGGCGACATAATTCATGTAAAGAGACAAAATGAACAAAGGAAGTCAAGCGCGCAACGAGGGAAATGCGTTTTGCTCTTTTGCAAATGCGCATTCCGCTGCGTGTAATAGGATGAATGTTGCTTAGGAGGTGTATGTATGATAATCGCAATTGACCATGGGAACTATTCCATCAAGACGCCGCACTATGTTTTTATGGCGGGACTGTCAGAACATACGGTGCGGCCGCTCGTCACGGATGAAGTGTTGGAGTACCAAGGACGCTTCTGGACACTGTCTGGAAGACGGCTCAGTTATATGCGGGATAAGACCCAGGATGACCGCTACTTCATCCTGACATTGTTTGCCATAGGAAAAGAACTGGCGAACAAAGAGCTTGGGCCAGGGCCAGTAGATATTGAACTGGCGGTCGGGCTGCCGCCGGAGCACTTCGGTGTGCTCAAGGAGCGGTTTGCTGGTTATCTCAAAAGAGAAGGTGTGGTGCATTTCGATTATGGAGGACGAGCCCTTGATGTTGTCATCGGCAACGTAATGGTCTATCCACAGGCGTATGCTGCGGCCGTGCTCCAGAGCAGCCAAGTCCTGCGGGAGCCAAATTTGTTCCTCGTTGACATCGGCGGGTACACGACCGATGTGCTTCTGTTAAGGAGAGGGCGGCCGGACCTGCAGTTTTGCCGGAGCCTGGAATCCGGAATCATCACCATGAACAACGAGATCATTCGGAAAATCGGGGCGCAGTACGATCTGAGGCTGGAGGATGAACATATCAGCGCTGTACTAAGGGGGAATGCCTCGTTGCTGCCGGAGGAGGTTCAGCGTGAGATCCGAACAGAGGCTGAGAACCATGCCAAGGATATACTGGATCAGCTGCGAGAACTGCAGGTGGATCTCCGGGTCAACCCGGTTCGCTTTCTGGGCGGTGGAAGTATGCTGTTGAAGCCTTTTCTTGAGGCGTCGCCTCTCGTTGCAAGAGCAGTATTCTCCGATTCGCCTTGCGACAACGCAATCGGATATGAAATACTTGCCAGGGCAGCGCTCAACAAGAAATGAGATAAGTCATGCGAGAGAAAGGACGGTATCGTTTCTCCCTGCAGTTCGCCGCTGATTCTGATGAACATATCAGAATCGGGGAATTGCTGGAGCGCAGAGGGAACAGGAAAAGTGCATTGATAATCTCAGCTTTGTCCGAATATCTTGCAGCACACCCGGAGTGTGAAAAGGCTGGGGGAGGACTAAAGCGGCAATTGAGTGGAATATATCATAATGAACTCGAAAAACTGATCCGTGAGGAGGTCGGCAAGCAGGTCTCAGAGCTTCAAGCATCGGGGGCGAGGACTGAAAAACTGCCGGATGTGCAGGAAACACTTCAGGATGATGGTGTTGATCTGATGCTGGACAACTTACAGCTGTTTTCGTAAAGAGGGTAGGTTCATCAACAGAACCGGCCCTCTTTTTCCAGTTTACACCAGATTTCTGGTTCGTTTCACGTCTTTTTTGATGCTGCGACTGATTCTGACAGCATTTTTAGAAATACCATTGTATAAAAGAATCGTATTTTAGAACATTAAAACGGTACAAATGCGAATTGGGAAGGAGTTTTAGTTTGACTACAATATGGGGCATGTGGTAATGCCTCGCTACGTCCTGTGCTCGTATGCCCCGAGAAAGGGGTACATGCATGGAAGTAGCCGAATACCAAGATTTGGATGGACGTCTGAAAGCTCGCTTTACGCTTTGGCTGGACCGGCTGATGTACAGGGCCAGGATAAACTATTTGCAAAAGTACTATTCTGCCCCGGAAAGCATCGGGTTGGAGCAGGTCCCCGAAGAACTCCTGGCGAAGGAGGATGCGTATGATCTTGCAGTCAAAACCGATGAAGGGTTTGTTTTTGAGGAAGAACGTCTAGCGCAGGCATACCGCCAGCTGCCACTCATGAAAAAGCAAATCCTGAGCATGCTGTTTGTTGATCAGCTGAGCCCTGCCGAAATCGCAGAGCGTCTGCATTGTTCTATTCGTACCGTGTATAATCAAAAGTATCGTGCGATCAAAGCGTTGAAAGAGTGGTTGGAGGAGGAGTAAGGGGTGAAATTATGAGTTGTCCGTAGGTGAATATGGCAGCTTCCGCTCCATTTTGGAAAGGGCTACCTCAGGCGATCAGTCAGCTCTGGAAATCATATTCTGGATGTACGCTCCAATGCTTCGTAAGTATTCAATGTGGAATGGGAAGGAAGATGAAGACCTACGGCAATACATAATGATCCGCGTGGCGCTGAACATATCGAAATTCGTCATATAGAGATGGCTCCGGATAACCGGGCCATCTCTATGTTGTATATCGGAATAAAGCAGGCAAAGACCATGCCCATTAGCTTCGATGAAGATTGTCCGGAAACCACACCTGAGCGGGCGCTGAAATTCAAACGGGTGAATCCCGTTCACAAGGTCGTTCAGTAATAGGATGCGGTTGGCAGGATATTACAAGAAAACACACGTGTGCATTGAAAAACGCACACGTGTGTTTTCTTGTGCTTTTGCTAGTAGCAAAGGCAACCACTAGCGCACCTTGCAGGAGACAGCGGCTGCTGGCTTGCCGGCATTTCTTTTCCCTGTGCCGGCGGCGTGGGTGGCTGGGGGAGATGGATGGTGATGATGATTGTCATTATGCTATCAGCCATAGAGAATCCGTCATTAATTTTTGAAATTCCTGTCTTATGAGTTGATTTTGCAATGCAAATGGCATATAATATATATGCGGCCGATACAGAAAGGGGGTCAGTCACATGGCAAGCACAACAAATTTCAGCGTCCGCATGGACAGCGACATCAAGAAACGGTGTGAGAGCCTTTACAATGAATTGGGGGTCAACCTTACTACCGCGATCAATGTCTTTCTACGCCAGTCCCTCCGGGCAGGCGGGTTCCCGTTTGAGGTTCGGCTGGATCAGCCTAACAAAGAAACGATTTCCGCCATGTTAGAGGCAGAGCGGATTGCGCGTGATCCCAGCGTAAAGCATTATTCCGACGTGGAAGAAGCACTCCGAGAGCTGAAACGATGAACCGGGATATTGTCTGGACTACCAGATTCAAAAAGGACTACAAACTGGCAATGAAACGCCATCTCGATATAGAGCTGTTGGATGATATTATCCGGGCGCTGTCGCGTGGCGAGACATTGCCGGAGAAAAACAAAGACCATGAGTTGAGCGGCGATTGGGCAGGGCACAGGGAATGCCACATCCAGCCGGATTGGTTACTGGTCTACCGCATTGAGGACGATGTGCTGGTGCTGACGCTGGCCCGCACGGGGACGCACAGTGAATTGTTCGGGAAATAAAGCCGCCGCCGTATGGGAATGGAATCCTGTACGGCGGTTTTTCTATACTCAAATAGAGTTGGCTCCGGATAACCGGGACCAACTTTTTTTCAAATTTGATTCGGGGGCGTGGTAAATTTTGCGGTTTGCACCTGTATTTAGGGGTAGAAGCATCCCCATCGCTTGGCGCACCTTGACAACCGCATATGGAATCTGTCTGGTACGTTACCCGGGTGCAGAGCGGCTATCTCTCTGGCAGGCCTCCAGAGCCATGAGCACTGATTTGAGGGCGGCATCCTCAAAACGCGATGATGCACCCGGTCAATAATGATACTTCTGTAACACCGCAGCCCGGCCATGATGAAGGCGGGGAGATCGAGAGATCTATGGACCTGCAGCACAGGCGCCAGACAGAGTTGATCATCATAATTAAACAGAGGATAATCGCTCATACTGCCATAATCATCATTGTTTTGCAGGCAGGGGAGCAGAAAGGAGCACTATGGAGAATGATCCAAATGTGACTGTCCAGCAGAAAAAGCTGTTGACGGTTGAGGACATACAGAGTATATTTAAAATAGGTAAGACCACAGCATACCAGTTGATGAGGTCAAGCGGTTTTCCGGCGCTGCGAGTCAATCATCGTTTGTATGTCAGCCAGGAGGCCCTTGACGACTGGATCAGGACTTACTCAGGCCGGCAATTCTTGATTTGACAACAAATTGACAACATTTTTGCTCGTAAGTTCTGTCAAGGGGTTGAAAATAGGGACTTTTTTAGGTGAGGACCATCCGCCTCCAAAACCGTAGGCCGAGGGTTCGAAACCTTCTTCCCCTGCCACGCCGGAGTAAAGATCACTTTGCTCCGGCGTTTTGTTATACCAGAGAAGCGCCGTCGGCCCGATCCAGGCTTTTGCGCTTTTACAGGCGCATTCCCGCAATGTCTCTTGATTTCCCGTAGTTGTTGGTAGTATAATACACATGCGATACTCGCAAAGGAAAGAGGGATTTTTATGTTGGATCAGAAAATCGCGGAAATGTTGAACGAGCAGATCAACAAGGAGCTTTATTCGGCGTATCTTTATCTGGATTTTGCCAATTACTACGCCGATGAGGGATTGGATGGATTCGCTCATTGGTATGAGGTCCAGGCGCAGGAAGAGCGCGATCACGCGTTTATGATCCGCCGGTACCTGCTCGACAACGGTGTAAAAGTGGTATTTCTGCCTATCGACAAGCCAGACAAGGTGTTCAAGGACCATCTTGGCCCCCTGGAGGCTGGCTATGCCCATGAGCAGTATGTGACCTCGCTTATCACGGCGATCTATCATGAGGCGTTTGAGCAGAAGGATTACAAAACGATGCAGTTCCTTGACTGGTTCATCAAAGAGCAGGGCGAGGAAGAGACCAATGCCGACGATATGGTCAAGAAGATGAAGCTCTTTGGCGGTGATGCCAAGGGTCTGTACGCGTTGAATCAGGAGCTTGCTGCCAGGGTGTACGCGCCCTCCGCCACAGGCCCCGCGATGTGATCTCCGGCGGTTTTTGCGCGAGGATATGACAGCACCTGCGGCGGACGAGAAGTCCGCCGCAGGTGTTTTTGTCGTCATGGGACTGGTGATAATGGTCATCGCAAGGCGAAAACAACTGTTTTTGCCGCCAAACGACACGTTTGGCGGCAAATGATCCTTGGATCATTTGCGCGGTGCTCATTGCAAGGAATATCTGGCAAAACAGCCACGCTGTTTTGCTAAGCCGCAAAACGGCTCGGCGCAACGCCTTGCGGCGTTTCACCATCAGATAATCATTATGGTCAGGACTGTTTTTTTCGCCGTGGCCAGAGAAAACAAATCAAATATCCGGCGATGGCCGCGGCGAAACCGCCGTAGACCACCGGCGTGAGCCAGCGTCCCAGGGGTGCGCTCAGACAGACACAGACGGTGATGTATGCAAAGACGAGGGCCAGCAGAAGCCGCAGAAAGGCCAGGGCAATGCAGACATTGGCCGCCGTCTCGGCGGGGATGCTGCCTTCGTTGGCCACGATCAGATCGACCAGGAGGGTACCGCCGAACAGGGCTATCCCGACGACCGGCAGCACGAACACATTCGTCTTCGGGCCATAGCTGTCGATCTGCCCGGCGCCGTTATAGTGGATGGGGACCCGGTCCGGCATGGTATGCCAGCGGACTGCCGCGAATACCGCCGCGCCCAGCAGAGCAGCCAGACCCAGGATATTCAGAACACGGCGAAAAGTCTTCCGGTTCATGTGCTCGCCTCCTTGTTCTAAGCATACACCTTTTCCCTTGCGTCCGCAAGGGGGATGGTATATGATGGTGGAAAGTGTGGAAAGTATGAAAAAGCGGGGGGAGGACCTATGGAGGTCAGAGAGTATTTCAGCGAGGCGGACAGCGCTCACTGGCTGGAGGAGATCGGAAAAAGCGACTGGGAGGCCGGCGGGCTTCTCTACCGGCTGCTGCGGGACGGGCAGTACAAGGACTTTTGCGGCGCGACGGCCCGGGTCTTTCTGCTGACGGACGGCCAGCGGCTGGCGTCCTTTTGCACCCTGGCGGAGCTGGACGATGTGCGGGACGCGGACTTCGGCCCCTGGATCGGATTCGTCTACACCTTCCCGGCCTATCGGGGACATCGGTACGCCGGCGAACTGATCCGCTACGCCGAGGACACGGCCAGGGCCGAGGGCGCGGCATATGCGTATATCTCCACCGGCTGGACAGGGCTTTATGAGAAGTACGGCTATGCGTTTTTCCGCATGATGAAGGAGATGAACGGGGAGGACTCCCGCGTTTACAGAAAGGCGCTGCGATGAAGGATGTATCTGTTGTTTCCTGCCCGTCTTATGACCCGGATGTGTGCCGCCGGGCGCTCATAGAGGTCCTGGAGCCGGCGGGCGGGCTGGACTTTGTTAAAGAGGGCATGAAGGTGGGCGTCAAGGCCAATCTGGTGTCCTTTTTGAAGCCGGAGGCCGGGGCCACTACCCATCCCGTACTGCTGGCGGAGCTGACAAAGCTGCTGAAAGAGCGCGGGGCGGAGGTCGTCGTGGGCGACAGTCCCGGCGGACTGTACACGGCGGCGTATGTGAAAAACGTGTACCGCGTCACGGGGATGTATCAGGTGGAGCAGGCCGGGGCGGAACTCAATATGGACTTTTCTCAGAAAGAGGCGTCTTTCCCGGAGGCGGCGGTGGCCAGGCATTTTACCTACACCGGCTGGCTGGACGGCTGCGACGCCGTCATCGACTTCTGCAAGCTGAAAAGCCACGGCATGATGGCCATGTCCGCCGCAGCCAAGAACATGTTCGGCGCCATCCCCGGCACCTTGAAGCCGGAGTACCACTACAAATACCCCAGCGCGGCGGATTTCGCCCGGATGATCGTGGATCTGGACGAGTATTTCAGACCGGTCCTGTCCATCGTGGATGGGGTGGTGGGCATGGACGGCAACGGCCCCACCATGGGGAATGCCAAGCCTATGGGCGTGCTGCTGGCGTCCCGGTCGCCCCACGCGGCAGACCTGGTATGCGCGCAGATCATCGGCCTGCGGCGGGAGGACGTGCCGACCCTGGAGGCGGCTTATGAACGCGGACTTATCCAGGCCGGCTGGAAGGAACTGGACGTCGCCGGGGATGTGGAGGCGTTCCGGGTAAAAGATTTCAACAACATCGGCACGAAAAACGAAGTGGTGTTTTTTGGGGAGATGTTGCTGGGGGAGGGCAACAACGCCTTTAAAAGGGCCTTCGGCAGGGTCATGCAGCGGGCGCTGAGCTCCCGACCTGGTCCGGATAAGGATGAATGCGTGGGCTGCGAAAAGTGCGCGCAGATATGCCCCGCCAAGGCCATCACCATGCGCGATAAGCTGCCGCGTATAGACAGGAGCAAATGCATTCGCTGCTTCTGCTGTCAGGAGTTTTGCCCCAGGGGGGCCATGAAGGTGACCAGGCCGCCCATCGCGCGGCTGCTGAACCGGTGAGAGGAGTGCTGACCATGTATTTCGACACGCATGCCCACTATGACGACGAGTGGTTCGACGCGGACCGGGACGAGCTGCTCTCGTCCCTGCCGGGGGCGGGGGTGAGCCTGGTGGTGAACGCCGGGTGCGATGAGGCGTCCAGCCGGGCGGCGGTGGCGCTGGCGCACCAGTATGATTTCATTTATGCCGCGGTGGGCTGGCACCCCCATGCGGCCCGGGCCTGGACGGACGGGAGCGCCGATATGGTCCGGTCCTGGGCCCGGGACCCGAAGGTGGTGGCCATCGGGGAGATCGGGCTGGACTACCACTACGATCTGGACTGGAAGCAGACCCAGCACGCGGTGCTGGAGGAGCAGCTGTGCCTGGCGGAGGAGCTGGACCTACCGGTGGTCATCCACGACCGGGAGGCCCACGGGGACTGTATGGAGATCCTGCGGCGGCACCCTGACGTGCGGGGGGAATTCCACTGCTACTCCGGCAGCGCGGAGATGGCGAAGGAGATACTGGACTGGGGCTGGTATCTGGGCTTCAACGGGGCTATTACCATGCAGGGCGCCCGGCGGGCGCTGGAGGTGCTGGCCATGCTGCCTACGGACCGCATGCTGCTGGAGACGGACTGCCCGTATCTTGCGCCCATGCCCCGGACCGACGGCAAACGCAACGACTCCCGGAAGCTGCCCCGGGTGGCGGAGGTCATCGCCGAAGTCCGGCATACCACCCCGGAGCTGGTGGCAAAGGTGTGTATGGAAAACGGCAGACGGTTTTTCGGGATAGAATAAAACATCGGCTCCCCGGATGGGGGAGCCGATGTTTACGGTCTGCATGCCTTTAGTCGAACATTTTTCTTGTAAAAAAGGTACTGTCCAGCAGGGGGGACAGCTCCGTCAGCACATTGTTCATGCCGTCGCTGCGGTAGCGCTCAATGCGCGCGTTCACCTTCAGCGTCTCGGACGCCTTATAGGGGATGGAGATACGCACGGAAGTACCGCGGCCGGGACGGCTCTCCAGGATCATGGTGCCGCCGTGACGCTCCGCGATACCCCGGGCGATCAGAAGCCCCATGCCCGCGCCGTCTGTCGGGTCCGCTGTGTTCTGCGCCGGACTGCCGCCGAATATGCCGGCCAGCGTCTCCGGGTCCATGCCGGCGCCGGCGTCCTGAACAGCGATGATGAACCGGTCGCCCTGCCGGGAGAGGTCCACGCGAATCATGTCGCCCTTCCCGCTGTGGGAGAGGCTGTTGTGCAGAAGATTGAGGAGCATGATCTCCAGCTGGTCCGGATCGGCCATGGTCAAATGCATGCCCAGGTCGGCATGGAAAACCACCGACACGCCCCGGCTTTCAAAGAGCGCCCCCACCGTTTGACACAGGTCCTGACACAGCTTGCCCAGATCCGTCACCCGGGGCGAGGAGGGGAGCTGATCTCTGGCGATGTCCGCCGCCAGGGTCATGTGCCGGCTGAGCCGGAGCAGCTGGTAATATGTCTTGTAGAGCACGCTGGCGGCCTCGCTGCCCGTCGGGTCGTCCTCCGCCTTGGTATAGCGCACCAGCGCGTCGATGGCCAGACGGATGTTCATAAGGCCGTCCGCAAGCTCCCGCAGCGCCCGGCTCGGTTCCAGCCCGGGAGGGGTCTGACGGGGAACGGACCAGGTGAGCACGGCGATACCATCCAACCGGCGCACCGATACATTGGCCGGCTGCCTGCCCACGCGGGCCGTGGCGATGAACTGCTCCGCCGGGTCGTCCAGTATCTCCACCGGTACCGCGGCCGTGGCGTCGCCGCCCACGCCAACGCCCAGCAGCGCCGCCGCGGGGGGATTGACGAACACGACGGTGTGTCCCTCGCCCACGCCCATGACAGGGTCCCGGCTCATCTCAAACAGGGAACCGATAGTCTCTGGCAGTATGCTCATGTCTTTACCCATACGCTCTCTTTTTATGTTTTTTCGCTTGTCCTTATTCGTCTCGACAGTATGCGTCTTTTCCCGCATATCATACCAAATCCTTTGCAAAAGAGCAATCCCCGCCGCCGCCATGCCGGCGGTTTTTCCGGCAGGAGCGATTTTTTTCTGTTTTTGAGCGTCTTTTTTTGTGAAAAGGCTGGAAATGCCCCGGGGATTGGTGTATAATGCCACTGACCGGCCTTTTGCCATGATGCGGGCCGGGACCCGTATATCGTTAAAATATCATTTAGGAGGATATGATCATGGTAAAAATTGGTATCAACGGTTTTGGCCGCATTGGCTCTCTGGTCTTCAGGGCTGCCATCAAGGCCGACGACATCCAGGTCGTTGCCATCAACGCTCCCGGCCATCCCGCTTCTCAGCTGGCCTACGCGCTGAAGTATGACACCGTCCACGGCCGCTTCGACGGCACCATCGAGGCCGACGACGAGGCCAGCTGCCTGGTGGTCGACGGCAAGAAGGTCACCGTTCTGGCCGACGCGAAGTACCGCGATCCTGCCCAGCTGCCCTGGGGCGAGATGGGCGTCGAGTATGTGCTGGAGTGCACCGGCCGCTTCCTGGACAAGGCCTCCGCGCAGGCTCACATCGACGCCGGCGCTCAGGTCGTCGTCATGTCCGGCCCCGCGAAGGACGACACCCCCATGTTCGTCTGTGGCGTGAACCTGGAGAAGTACACTGCCGATATGCAGTTCGTCTCCAACGCTTCCTGCACCACCAACTGCCTGGCTCCCGTGGCCAAGGTTCTGAACGACAACTTCGGCATCGTCGAGGGTCTGATGACCACCGTGCACGCCTCCACCGCCACCCAGGCTGTGGTCGATGGCTTCTCCAAGAAGAACTGGCGTCTGGGCCGCTCCATCTATGGCAACATCATCCCCACCAGCACCGGCGCCGCCAAGGCTGTGGGCAAGGTCATTCCCGAGCTGAAGGGCAAGCTGACCGGCACCTCCATGCGTATCCCCGCCGCCGACGTGTCCATCGTTGACCTGACCGTCCGCCTGGACAAGTCCGCCACCTATGACGAGATCTGCGCCGCCATGAAGGCTGCTTCCGAGGGCCCCATGGCCGGTGTGCTGGAGTATGTGGACGAGGAAGTCGTTTCCTCCGACTTCAAGACCGATCCCCACACCTCCATCTTCGACGCCAAGGCCGGCCTGGCTCTGAACGGCAACTTCGTCAAGCTGATGGCCTGGTACGACAACGAGTGGGGCTTCAGCAACAAGATGCTGGACCTGACCCGGCACATCAACTCTGTCCGTCACGGCAAGTGATCTGCTCTTTTGACGCAAGGGCGGCGTAAGCCGCCCTTGTGCTTTGTTGAGCGCGGCGGCCCGTATCCGTCCGTTCATCTTATAAGATATCCCGGCATATATTCGTTTATCCGGCGTATACCACGGTCTCAAAGGAGCGTCTATGGCTGAGAAAAAGGGACAAAACTTTTTGCACGGGGCTGCCATCTATACCGTCGGCATCATCCTTGTGAAGATACTTGGCGCGGTCTACAAGATCCCCCTGGGCAATATCCTTGACGACGCCGGCTTCGGCGTTTTTGACATCACCTATAAGATCTATAACTTTTTCCTGACCATCGCCACGGCGGGACTTCCCGTCGCCATGAGCCGTCTCATCTCCGAGGCGGACAGTCTGGACAGGGAAAACCAGGTCTACCGTATCTTCCGGGCGGGCACCATGACCTTCCTGGCGCTGGGCGCCGTGGGCACCGCCATCATGATGTTGTTCCCGGCGGAGATCGGCGCCTATATGAACAACGTCCAGACCTCCAGGAGCATTTTCGTCATGGCCCCCAGCGTGGTGCTGGTGTGCGTGACGGCGGCTTACCGGGGCTATGCCCAGGGCCACTCAGACATGATCCCCTCCACCGTCAGCCAGGTCATCGAGACCGCCGTGAAGGTGGTGGTGGGCCTTGGCTGCGCCGGATATCTTTACAGGGCCGGATACAGCATGGAGATCTGCGTGGCGGGGGCCATCCTGGGCACCACTGTCAGTTCTCTGGCCGCCATGGTCTATATGATGGTCGCGGTGCACCGGAAATACCAGGTCAGGCCTCCCCGGGAGGCCGCGGATACGCCGCCTTCCTATAAGTGGGTGGTGTCCAACCTGCTGCGCATTGGTATCCCCATCACCATCTCCACGTCCATCATGAGCGTGATCCAGCTTCTGGACGCGGGTATCACCATGGGGCAGTTGAAGGGCGCCGCCGGCTACGCGGATACGGCCGCGGGCGTGCTGTACGGGGTGTACAGCAAGGCCATGACGGTCTACAACGTCCCGTCGGCGTTCGTCGTGCCCTTCCTGTCCAGTATCGTGCCCGCGGTGGCGGCTGCCCGGATGAAGGACGGGCCGGCGGCCGCGGCGGATATCGCGGAGAGCTCCATGCGCATGTGTACGCTGCTGTGCCTGCCCATGGCCATCGGCATGGCCGTTCTGGCGGAGCCCTGCATGCAGGTCCTTTACCCCAACGCGTCGGGGCAGGGGCCCCTGCTGCTGTTCGAGCTTGGCATCACCTGCTACTTTATGACCATGAGCCTTATGACCAACTCCATTTTGCCGGCCAACGGCAATGAGCGGCTGCCGCTCATCGCCATACTGCTTGGCGGCACGGCGAAGGTGGTCGTCACCTATGTCCTGGTGGGCAACCCCAACATCAACATCTACGGCGCGCCTCTGGGGACGCTGAGCTGCTATCTGGTCATGCTGGGGACGAACCTGTTCTTCATGGCCCGGCACATGGCCCGGCCCATGAACATCGGCCGGATCCTGGGCCGGAGCGGTTTGAGCGCCATCATCATGGCCATCGCTGCCTGGGCGGTATGGAGCCTGCTCCATGGGCTGATGGGCGGGGTCACCTCCTCGGTGGCGGGCCGGCCCGTGAACGTCATCTTGCCCTTTGTGATCGCCGTGGGCGTGGGCGTCGTGGTCTATTGCGTGCTGGTCATCGCCCTGCGGGCTATCACGATGGAGGACATGAAACTGTTCCCCAAAGGGGAAAAACTGGCCAAAAAGCTCCATATTCACTGAAATATGCACAAAAATCAGTCTGTGCATTCGTTTTTTGCATTTAAGGCTTGCAGTAGGATAAAATATATGGTAAATTTTCAGTATAAGGAAAAATACGGGCTGGAAGATTTCCGCGCCATCATGGCGCTGCTCCGCGGAGAAGGCGGATGTCCCTGGGACAGAGTGCAGACCCACGAGTCCATCCGCCGTAATCTGCTGGAGGAGGCGTATGAGGCCGTGACGGCCATCGACGCCGGAGATATGGACAATCTCCAGGAAGAGCTTGGCGACCTGCAAATGCAGGTCTTGTTTCACGCCCGGATGGAGGAGGAGCAGGGAGGCTTCGACTTCGACGATGTGTGCGACATGGCCTGTAAAAAGCTCATCCGCCGCCATCCCCATGTGTTTGGGGATCAGAACGCCTCCACGCCGGAGGAAGTGCTGGTCACCTGGGACGAGGTCAAAAAGCAGGAGAAGGACCAGCGGTCCGTGTCCCAGGCCATGGAGAGTGTGGCCAGGGCGCTGCCCGCCCTGTGGCGGGCGGAGAAGGTCCAGAAGAAGGCCCGCAAGGAGGGCTTTGACTGGCCGGACTGGCGTGGCGCCCGGGAGAAGCTGGGCGAGGAGATCGCGGAGCTTGACGAGGCCATTGACGGGGCGGATGGAGCCCAGAGCGGGCGGGAGCGCGTCGAGGAGGAGCTTGGCGACGTGCTGGCCGCGGCGGTGAATCTGGCGAGGCTGCTGGACATCGACCCGGAGGAGGCCCTAAACGGTTCCACAGACCGGTTCATCCGGCGCTACGGGCGCATGGAGCGTATGGCCGCCGAGAGCGGACAGGCTCTGGCGGACATGACGCTGGATCAGCAGGAGGCTCTGTGGCAGCGGGCCAAGGCCGCCGAATGATTTTTTAAAAGCTTTGCGTTAAGCAAACTTTATATAAACAAAAGAGGCGGGGGACCGCCAAAATTTAGGAGGTTTACTATGAACAAAGCAGAACTTATCGCGGCTGTGGCGGAAAAAGCCGACCTGTCCAAGAAGGATGCCGAGAAGGCTGTCAACGCGGCTATCGAGGCCGTTACCGAGGCCCTGAAGGGCGGCGACAAGGTCCAGATCGTTGGCTTTGGCGCTTTCGAGGTCAAGGAGCGCGCTGCCCGTATCGGCCGCAATCCTCAGACCAAGAAGGAGATCCAGATCCCCGCGTCCAAGGTGCCTCAGTTCAAGGCCGGCAAAGCTTTGAAGGACGCTGTTGCGGAGTAAGTTCCTCATCTGTTCTTAGCGGCGCGGGATGACCCGCGCCGCTGGGTCGTTTCAGGGGGAGTTTTTGTTATGCGGCTGGATAAATTTTTGAAGGTGTCCCGGCTCATCAAACGGCGCACCGTGGCCAATGAGGCCTGCGACGGCGGGCGGGTCAGTGTCAACGGCGCCCCGGCCAAGGCGTCCCGGGACATAAAGACCGGCGATGTGATCGAGATCCGCTTTGGCGAGCGCGTCACCAGGGTGGAGGTACTGAGCGTGGCGGAGGCCGTCTCCAAGGCGGACGCCCCGGCCATGTATCGGGAGATATGAAATAATCGACAGATTTCGACGGGGTCTCGGCGCCTTATTTCAGCAATTTGTGTAAAACTCTGTTGATGATGTTTGAAATCAAGCCAAACAGGGCGCTATAGACAGATGGAAGCATATTCCTGTCCACACCTCCATATCCATGTGATATGGGGGTGTTTTTATGAAACAGATACTGTCATTCATCCTGGCGGCGGCGCTATTGTCGGCCACGCCGGCGCTGGCTCTGGAACCGGCGCCGGAGGACGCGGTGGCCATCTCTTCGCCTTACGCGGTGCTGATGGAGAAGGTCACCGGCACGGTGATCTACGAGAAGAATTCCCATGAACACTGCGCGCCGGCCAGCGTGACGAAGGTCATGACCATGCTGCTCATCGTGGAGGCCATCGAGGCGGGGACGATATCGCTGGAGCAGACGGTGACTGCCTCGGATACGGCCTGCTCCATGGGCGGAAGCCAGATATGGCTGGAGCCGGGGGAGCAGATGAGCGTGTCGGAAATGCTCAAATGTGTGACGGTGGTCAGCGCCAATGACTGCGCCGTGGCGCTGGCGGAGCAGATCGCCGGGTCGGAGCAGGCGTTCGTCTCACGGATGAATCAGCGGGCGGCGGAGCTTGGGATGCAGGACACCCACTTTACCAATTGCACCGGCCTGTATGACGACGACGGGCACTATACCTCCGCCTACGACATCGCCCTCATGAGCCGGGAACTGATAAAGCACGACCTTATCAAGCAGTACACCACCATCTGGATGGACTCGGTGAGAAACGGTGAATTCGGCCTTTCCAACACCAACCGGCTGATCTACGGCTTTGAAGGGGCCACGGGCCTGAAAACCGGCTTTACCAGCAAGGCCATGTACTGTCTGTCCGCCACTGCGGAGCGGGACGGGGTGGAGTATATCGCCGTGGTGCTGCACGGGGAGACCTCGGACCAGCGCTTCGCGGACGCCAGGGCCCTGCTGACATACGGTTTCGCCAACTATACGCTGGCGTCCCTCCGGCCGGGAGAGGCCCTGCCGCCGGTACCGGTGACGCTGGGCACGGCCGACAGCGTGCAGCCGGTCTACACGGGCGAGGAATATATGCTGGGGGAGAAGGGCAGCCTTTCCGGCCTGAGCTACGACCTGTCTCTGGCGGAGAGCGTGACGGCGCCGGTGGAGCAGGGCCAAAGTCTGGGCCGCCTGACGGTGCGCAGCGGGGACGCGGTGATAGCCGAGGTGGAAGTGGTAGCGGGCGAGGCGGTGTCCCGATTGGGCTTCTGGACGGTCTACGGTCACCTCCTGGGGTCATTATTTGGTCTGAAAGCGGAGTGATTTCCCCATTTTTCATGAAAAAACAGGGTAATACAGGTCGATATCCCCCACTTTGCGCAAATGGGCCACTTGAAAAGCGGCAGAAGATGCTGTATAATGCAAGAAACGGCAGAACAAGCTTTTAAAGCCGTAAACACAAGAAGCAGGAGGGTCTCTGCAAAATGGTCAAAGTGGATCTTTCGGGAGCGTTGAGCTTTCTGGACAGCACGGGGCCGGATTACGGCGCCGCCGGCCAGGCCCATCGGGCGCTGGCGGAGGGAAAGGGCGCCGGGGCCGATTTCACCGGCTGGCGGGAACTGCCCCGCCGTGTGCAGGGCGAGGAGCTGAAGCAGATATCCGCCGCGGCGGAGCGTATCCGCGACACCAGCGAGGTGCTGGTGGTTGTGGGTATCGGCGGCAGCTATCTGGGCGCCCGGGCGGGTATCGAGCTCATCAAGCCCAAAAACGGCCCGGAGGTCATCTTCGCCGGGACCGGCCTTTCGCCGGACGACCTGAACGATAAGCTGGACCTGCTGGGCGAGAGAGATTTCTCCATCAACGTGGTGTCCAAGTCTGGCACGACGCTGGAGCCGGCGGCGGCCTTCCGTATCTTCCGGGGCCTGCTGGAGAAGAAATATGGCGCGGCGGCCCGCAAGCGCATTTACGCCACCACCGACAAGGCCCGGGGCGTGCTCAAGTCCATCGCCGACAAAGAGGGGTACGAGACCTTTGTGGTGCCCGACGACGTGGGCGGCCGGTTCAGCGTGCTGTCCGCGGTGGGGCTGCTGCCTCTGGCGGCGGCGGGCTGCGACGTACACACCCTGGTAGGCGCCGCGGCGGAGGCCCTGTATGAGCTTGACCTGCGCAACCCCGACAACCCCGCCTGGCAGTATGCCGCCACCCGCAACGCCCTGTATTCCAAGGGCAAGAAGATCGAGATCCTGGCCAGCTACGAGCCCTCCTTCCGCTATATGGCGGAGTGGTGGAAGCAGCTCTACGGTGAGAGCGAGGGGAAGGATGGCGTGGGTATCTATCCCGCGTCTGTGGAGTATAACGCGGACCTGCACTCCATGGGCCAGTACATCCAGGACGGCCCCCGCACCCTGATGGAGACCGTGGTCAGCTTCGACCGGCCCCGCCGGGACTATGAGATGCCCTTCAATATGGGCGACGCGGACGGGCTCAACTATCTGGCGGGCCGGGGCCTGAGCGAGATATCCCGCGTCGCCATGGAAGCCGTCAAGGCGGCTCATGTGGCGGGCGGCGTGCCCAATATGGGCGTGAGTGTGCCTGTGCGCAACGAGGAGGGCTTCGCGGACCTGGTGTGCTTCTTCGAGGTGGCCTGCGCCATCAGCGGCTATATGCTGGGCGTCAACCCCTTCGACCAGCCCGGCGTGGAGGCCTATAAAAAGAACATGTTCCGCATGCTGGGCAAGCCCGGCGCCTGAGTGGGAAATTTTATCTTAATTTTCTCAGATTCCCGTTGCAGGGACGAGGGAAAGATGGTAAAATACCGTTAACTCATGAAGGGAGCGTGATGATCTTTTGATCAGATTGATCATGGGTCTCAAAGGGACCGGTAAGACGAAGCAGCTGGTGGAATTGGTGCGCAAAGCGGTGGATGAGGAGCACGGCGACGTGATCTGTATCGAGAAGGACAAGGTCCTTACATACGACATCCCCTATCAGGCGCGGCTCGTCCATGCGTCCCAGTACGGGATCAACTCTATGGAGTTGATGCGCGGTTTCATCAGCGGCCTGGCCGCCGGGAATTTCGACATCACCCATGTGTTCATCGACAACCTGTTCAAGATCATCCGTCCGGCCTCCGCTGAGGACCTGGGCCAGTTTTTGGAGTGGCTGGAGCGCTTCGGCCAGTCCGAGGGGATCACCTTCACCGTGACCGTCTCCGCCGACCCAGCGGAATATGGCCCGGAGGTGACCAGGTTCCTTTACGAGGAATAAATCACAACAAAAAACGCGGCCTCCGGCATGAGCCGGAGGCCGTTATTTTGCGCCGTGCGCGGGTTCTATGCTGTGGGCGTAAAGATATACGCTGTGCCGTCGGAGACCGACACTGTGACGTCGGCCACCGCCGCCGTGTCCACGAACCGGTTGAAGATGGTCGTGTTCACCCCGGTGTAGCCGTTGATGCCGGCGGTGATGGTGTTCTGCTCCGCCTCATCCTCGCCGTAGCGCTCGACCACGTACTCGACGCCGTCCGCATAATGGACGACCATCTCTTTGACCGACGCGCCGTTCCAGAGGGCGCTGCCTCTGTAATAGAGCTTTTCCTCCAAGGTCAGTCCCGTTCTTTCTCCGCCAGATCAGGGAGACTGATGAATACGCTCAGAGGCGAGAGACAGGCGGTCAGGTCCCCGCATGTGAGACGGACGGAGGGGATGCGGTTCGACGTGGGGATGCGGATGGCGTCCGAGGAGTCCTGGGCCATGCCATCCGGGCCCGGAGGTTGAGGGTTAAGAGAAGCGTATCGTCCGTGGACAGCGCGTCCCCGTGCTCTGTTGCCAGAGGCATGAAGCAGTAGACCCCGTGCAGGACCGTATCCGTGGTCTCGGCGGCGTTCAGGATGTCGAAGGGGTCCAGAGCGAACCCGGAGGCGGTCTTGACCGTGACGAGAGAATCACCGCTTTCATCGGCCGCAGTGTACAGGCCCGCCGGAAGCATGTTGCCGAAGGTGTTGATCTGGGGCAGACCGTCCGGGCACGCCATGGTGTAGGTGATGGCGCCCACGCCGTTTTCGTCGATGAGGCAGTTTTCCACGGTCAGGGTGTAATCGCCTGCCGTCACGGACTGGCCCACTTCCGTCACATAGTCCCCCAAGGCGGCCTCCGCCGTATCCGTGTCCGCCGTCTCAAAGTGCTGGCCGGGCATGACGTCGGATCCCCTGAACGGGCACCGGCAGCTTCTCGCTCTCCCGGCTCTCCAGGCCCTTGTCCCCAAAGACCGAGTCAAAAAAGTCCGTGTAATTGCCCACGGCCCAGGCCGTCGCCGACAGGGCCAGCACCAGCGCGGCGGCAACGGTGGCCCGGGCGGCCAGGCGCAGGGGCCGGCGCTTTTTGCCCCGGGGCCCGGCAGTGAGCACGCCCCGTTTCGTGAGGTTTTCCATGACCTGTTCGGCGCCGACAGGCGACGGGTCCAGACTGACCCCCAGCGCATCCAGGTCCAGTTCGTCCATCAGGTCTGTGATAGCAACAGTGGTTTTCATTGCGCTCTGTCCTCCTCTTCAAACATCCGTTGAAGCTGTCTCCGGCCCCTGCTCAGCCGCTGGCGCACCGCTTCCGGGCTCATGTTCAGCCGCCGGGCGATGGCGGGGGCGCTCTCACACAGATAGTAATACCGCAGGAATATCTCCCGGTCCGTGCCGTTCATGCTGTCCAGGTAGTGGAGGAGAAGCTGCTTGCTCTCCCGGAGCAGGACCTCCTTCTCCGGCGTGCCGGCACTGATCGCCAGGGCCTCGTCCTCCAGGGATACCTCCTGGCCCGCCTGGCGGAGCCGGTCGATGGCCCGGGTCCGGGCGATGGCGCTCAGGTAGCTTTTTACCTTCCCGGCCTGGAGAGCGCCCCGCCTGCGCCACAGGAGCAGAAACGCGTCCGACGTGACTTCCTCCGCGTCCTGGGCGATGAGCCGCCCGCCAAATACGCCCCACACCACGGCGCTCACATAGGGCGTGTACCGCTGGATCATCCAGCGCAGCCCCATCTCGTTGCCCTCTGTTCATCAAAGCGAGGGCGGTCTGTTCATCCTTAAAAATGCGAGATTGTGACAGTTTCCCCCACGAAAAAAGCGGCATGACCCGAAAGTCATGCCGCCATTATCATGCCCTGTCAAAGGGATCTATACAGGCTGTCGTGTGCCCGGATGAGCCCCTGACAGAGAGCGTCTATATCTTCCTGGGTCGTGAAGCGGCTCAGGGAGACCCGGACGGCCCCGTCGATGACAGGCGCCGGCAGGCCCATGGCTTCCAGCACGTGGCTGCGGGCGCCCCTCTTGCAGGCCGAGCCCTTGGACACGCATATGCCCATGCCGTCCAGGTAATTCAAAAGCACCTCGCTGCGATAGCCCGGCAGGGACAGGCACAGGATGTGGGGCGCGCCGCCGCCGATGACCGTCATGTCCGGCAGGGCGGCGAAGAGCGCGTCCACGGCGTGCCGCCGCAGAGCGGCCATGCGGGAGGCCGCGTCAGCGTCGGCCCGACAGGCCCGGACCGCCGCGGCCAGGGCGCAGACGCCGGGCATGTTCTCCGTGCCGGAGCGGAAGCCGTTTTCCTGGCCGCCGCCCTGGATGAGGGGCGGTAGCTTCACGCCGGCGCGGACGTACTGGGCCCCCACGCCCTTGGGGGCGTGGATCTTGTGGCCGGAGACGGTGACGATATCCGCCCCCAGGCTCTTGACAGTGAAGGGCAGCTTCATGTATCCTTGTATGGCGTCCACATGCAGCAGGGCGGGGGAGCCCGCCTCTTTGACTGCCCGGGCCACGGCGGGGATGTCCGTGACGGCGCCGGTCTCGTTGTTGACCAGCATCAGGCTCACCAGCGCCGTGTCCGGCCGCAGGGCCGACGCCACCGCCTCAGCGCTGACGGCCCCGTCCGGACCGGGGGCCAGACGGGTCACTTCATAGCCCAGAGACTGCATGTAGTCCACGGTCCTGCGGACCGCGTCGTGCTCGGTGAGGCCCGTGATGATGTGCCGGCCCTTGTGGCGCATGAGCCGGCAGGCGCCCCGGATGGCCCAGTTGTCCCCCTCAGAGCCGCCGGAGGTGAAGAAAACTTCCTCGGGCCTGGCGCCCAGGCTGGCGGCTACTGTCTGCCGGGCCGCTTTGAGCATCTCCCGGGCGGCACGGCCGGGGCCGTGGGTGGAACTGGGATTGCCGAAACCCTTCGTCATGGCCTCCGTGGCCGCCTGCACCGCCTCCGGGCAGACCGGCGTCGTGGCCGCGTTGTCAAGATAGATCATCTTCAAATCACCGTCCCGATCATAGTGATCATTATAAATCGGGACCGTCAAAAAGGCAAGGAATATGAGATACGCCGTATACACCTTGGGCTGCAAGGTAAATCAATACGAGACCCAGGCGCTGGAGACCATGCTCCGGGAGCGGGGATTTCAGCGGGCGGAGCGGGACGCGGACGTGGTCATCGTGAACACCTGCGCCGTCACGGCGGAGAGCGGGCGCAAGTCCCGTCAGGCCGTCCGGCGGCTGCAAAGCCGGAACCCGGGGGCGCTGACGGTGGTGTGCGGGTGCTTTTCCCAGCTGGAGCCGGAGCAGGCGCGGGCCCTGGGGGCGGATATCGTGTTCGGCAGCGGGGATAAACACGCCCTGGCGGATGCCATTGAGCGGGCCCTGCCCGTCACGGTGGTGGACGACCCCTTCAAACGGATGGCCTTTGAGCCGCTGGAGGCCGGGGCCGTGTCTGGCCGGACACGGGCCATGCTGAAGATACAGGACGGCTGCGACAACTTCTGCGCCTACTGCGTGATCCCCTACGCCCGGGGCCGGGTCCGGTCCCTGCCTTTGGAGGACTGCGCGGCCCAGGCGGGAAAACTGGCGGCGGAGGGTTTCCGGGAGATCGTGGTCACGGGGATCGAGATCGCCTCCTACGGCAAGGACCTGCCGGGAAGGCCGGGCCTGGCCGACGGGGTGGAGGCCGTGGCCAAGGCCGCGCCGGACGCCCGTATCCGTCTTGGCTCGCTGGAGCCCACAGTGGTGACGGAGGACTTCTGCCGGCGGCTGGCGGCGCTGGGGAACGTGTGCCCCCACTTCCATCTGTCCTTACAGTCCGGCTGCGACGATACCCTGTCGCGGATGGGCCGGAAGTACGATACGGCGGCCTTTGCCGCCGTGTGCCAGCGGCTGCGGCGGTATTTTCCCGGCTGCGGGCTCACGGCGGACCTGATCTGCGGCTTCCCCGGGGAGAGCGAGGCGGATTTTGCGTCCACACTGGACTTTGTGGAGCGGTGCGGTTTTTTCCATGTCCATGCCTTTCCTTATTCCGTCCGTCCCGGCACCAGGGCGGCGGATATGCCGGAGCAGGTGGACAGGGCGGTGAAGGAGGAGCGGGTGCGCCGGGCCTGCGCGGTGGCGGCCCGGACAAAACGGGCCTTTTTGCAGAGCATGGTGGGCAGGACGCTGCCGGTGCTGTTTGAAAACGCCCATGCCGGGCACGCGGACAACTACTGCCCGGTGCGGGTGGAGAGCCCTGTGGCCCGGGGGAGCGTGCTGCCGGTACACATCACCGGCGTGGATGGCAACGTGCTGCTGGGACAGGCCGCAAAAGCGGAGGTTTGATTTGCATTCTTTCGCCGGAGTGCTATAATGATAGTACGATAATGATATAGTTTAAATCAATGGGAGCAGAAGGCACGAAATGAAAAGGGAAGAGACTTTCAATTTTTCCGCGGGACCGTCTGTCCTGCCGGAGGAGGCTCTGGAGCGAGCCGGCAAAGAGATACTGAACTATAACGGCAGCGGTATGTCCGTCATGGAGATGAGCCACCGCAGCGCCTTCTTTCAGGAGATATTCGACGAGACGAAGGCCAAGCTGCGCGCGGCCCTGTCCGTGCCGGACACCCACGATATCCTGTTTTTGCAGGGGGGCGCGTCGGCGCAGTTTTCCATGGTGCCCCTGAACCTGATGGAGGGGGGCACGGCGGACTACGCCGTCACCGGCAACTTCTCCAACATCGCCGCCAAGGAGGCCCAAAAGTACGGCACGGTCCACATCGCCGCCTCCTCCCGGGACGATAACTTCTCCTATATCCCGCCTCAGAGTGCGCTGGACCTGTCGCCGGAGGCCAAATACTTCCACTACTGCGCTAACAACACCATCTACGGCACCGCCTGGAGCTATGTGCCGGAGACGCCCGCGCCTCTGGTGTGCGACATGAGCTCGGAGATCCTGTCCCGGCCTGTGGACGTGTCCAAATACGGCGTCATCTACGCCGGGGCCCAGAAGAACATGGCCCCCGCCGGGGTGACCGTGGTCATCATCGACCGGTCTCTGGCCGGACGGGAAGCGCCCTATACGCCCCTCATCATGAGCTATAAGACCATGATCGAAAAGGACAGCATGTACAACACGCCGCCCTGCTGGTGTATCTATATGCTGGGTCTGGTCCTGGACTGGCTCAAGAGCCAGGGGGGCGTGCGGGGTATGGAGGCCATCAAGCATGAGAAGGCGGCCGTCATCTACGACGTCATCGACAACAGCGCCCTGTATAAGCCCTGCGCCCGGCGGGACAGCCGCAGCGATATGAACGTGACCTTCCGCACCGGGGACCCGGAGCTGGACGCGCTCTTTGCCAGAGATGCCCAGGCCCGGGGGCTCATGAATCTGAAAGGCCACCGCAGCGTAGGCGGCATGCGGGCGTCGCTCTACAACGCCCAGAGCATGGAGGGCGTGAAGACCCTGGCGGCGTTTATGAAGGAATTTGAGAGGGAACACCATGTATAAGATCAGGACCATGAACAATATCTCCCGGCAGGGACTGAACGTGCTGAGCGCCAAGGGGCTGATGGTGGACAACGACGCGGGAGAGCCCGACGGGCTGCTGATCCGCTCCGCGAAGCTGCACGATATGGAGATGGCGGATAATCTGCTCGCTATCGCCCGGGCCGGCGTGGGCACGGACAACGTGCCCGTGGAGCGCTGCACGGAAAAGGGTATCGTCGTGCTCAATACCGCCGGGGCCAACGCCCAGGCGGTGGTGGAGCTGGCGATCTGCTCGCTGGTGATGGCCTCCCGGGACGTGATGGGCGGCGCCCTGTGGGTCAACTCTCTGGCCGGGCGGGACGACGTGGAAGCCGCCGTGGAGGCGGGGAAGAAGGCCTTCGTGGGACCGGAGATCCGGGGCAAGACCCTGGGCGTGATCGGGCTGGGCGGTATCGGCTCGCGCATAGCCAAGACCGCTATCGCTCTCGGCATGGAGGTGGTGGGCTACGACCCCTATATCTCCGTGGAGGCCGCCTGGCACATCCACAGCGACGTGCAGCACGCCGAGGATCTGGCCAGCCTCTACCGGGTCAGCGATTATGTGCTGGTGCAGGTCCATCACAACGAAAAGACCCACCACATGATCGACGCCAATGCCCTGGCCGCCATGCGGGACGGGGTGCGGGTGATAAACCTGGCCCGGGGCGGCCTTGTGGACGACGACGCCATGCTGGCGGCCCTGGCCTCCGGCAAGGTGGCCCGGTATGTGACGGACTTCCCCAGCGCAAAGCTCGCCGGAGCCAAAGGCGTGGTGGCCTTCCCACATCTGGGCGCCTCTACGCCGGAGAGCGAGGAGAAATGCGCCGTCATGGCGGCGCAGGAGCTCGCCGACTATATCCTCAACGGCAATATCCGCAACTCCGTCAACATGCCGGAGCTGGTGCTGGAGCGGGCGGGCGTCGCACGGCTGTGCGCCATCCACGACAACGTGCCCCGTATGCTCAACAGCTTTCTGGACATCATCGGCGGCGCCAACATCAATGTGGAGCATATGCAGAACCGGGCGCGCGGCCCCGTGGCCTACACGGTCATCGACCTGGGCAGCCCCATCGGCCCGGAGCTTGTCAGGGCCATCGCCGCCGTGCCCAATGTGCGGCGGGTGCGGATCATCTGAAAACGGTCTTCAAGTGACAGGCCGGGGCGACCCGGCCTGTTTCGTTACAATTGCAGTTAACATAATTACAAAATAGTTTCAATTAATTCTTAAATATCACATTTTAGAGACAAAAATTTCATAAAATTACTTGCAAAGCGAGTAGAAGCATGGTATAGTGGCATGTGTATTTATGGAAACTTGTGCGTTTATGCGTAAAAGATGGAGGATGGGTATGGCGACATTCAAAAAAATACTCGCTTTTATGCTCGTTATTACGATGGTCCTTTCCGCTGGAGAAGGCGTTGCTTTTGCCAGCGGGATGCCGGAGGGAGACCCCATGTCTACGCCGGAACCCAGCGTGGAGCCGGGGCCGGAGACTACGCCGGAGCCCAGTGTGGAGCCGGAGACCAGCGCGGAGCCGGAGGCCACCGAGGGACCGGGGACCACACCGGAGCCGGAGACTACGCCGGAGTCCAGTGTGGAGCCCACGGCCACGCCGGAACCCAGCATAGAGCCGGAGACTACGCCGGAGCCCATCGCCACCGTGGAGCCGGAGGCCACTCCGGAGCCCTCCGAAGAGCCGAAAGAGGAACACAAGCAGTGGCCCTGGGTCGAGCCTGGCAACAGCGTCTCGTCCCTTATGAGCGGCGGCAGGACCCTCATGAGCGGCAGTTCTACATATTACAGCGAGGGCGGCCTGTGGGTGGATGACACCCTGCTGGCCAGCGTGGACGCCTCCAACCTGAACCTGGCGGACGGGTGGCTGTATTTCAGTGACGGCGACCTTATCTGCCGTATCCCGTCCGGCGGCGGCTCGGTGGAGACCGTCTATGCCGCGGGCATGACCGTCATACAGATGTATGTGATGGGGCAGGAGATCCGCTATCTGGCTGACGGCGGCCTGTTTTCCTATGACATGAACGACGGCGCCGTGGAGCAATTGGACGCGCCGGAGGGCGCGGTGAGATTTATCCCCACCCAGTACGGCAACCTGTTTTGCACCGGTTCGGTGTTCAACTACACCCTCTGGGCAGAGCAGACCCAGCTCCAGTCCGGCATCACCAACTGCTACACCGAGGGCGACTGGCTGGTGGTCGTGACCGGCGGCGAGACCATGCAGGCGGCTGTGAGCCCCATGTTTGAAGGCGCCTTCGCGTTGCAGGGCTACAGCCTGCATCAGGAGCTTCTGGCCGGGAGCGGCCTGTCCGACGAGCAGCAGCTGGCCAACGAGGCCGCCTATGCCCAGTCCTCCCAGTATGCCGCGTTGCAGAACAGTTTGCAGGAGTACGCCAATAACGGCATCGCCACCGTCAGCACCTCCACCTTCCTGACCCAGCCTCTTTCCTCCAATCAGCAGAATATCGTCCTGCGGGCCCAGCAGATGAGCGAGGTCACCTGGAGCTGCATGGTGGATCGCTACGCCTGGGGCGGCGACGACGGTTCTTATGTTACTACAAAGGGCTATGATCCGATCTATAAGGCCGGCGGCAAGTTCTTTGCCGGCAAGACCTACAAGGGCGTGCCCTATTCTCAGGCGGTCTCCACGGGCTATGTGGGGTGGGATATCTCCCTGTCCAAGTTCATCGAGGCCACAAAGGACTCCGGCAGCGTTTTCTATAAGAATTATTCCTCCTTCTCCCGTACGGCGCCGTACTATGGCAGCGACTGCTCCGGCTTCGTGTCCTACGCGTGGGATCTGCCGTACCGCTGCACCTGCACCAGCCTGCTGAAATTCTCCGAGGCCATCGGCAAGGATATCTCCAAGCTGCAGATCGGCGACGTGCTCAATAACCCCAGCAGCCACGTGGTGCTGGTGACGGATATCGCCTACGGAGCGGACGGCAGCGTCGTCTCTGTGGAGATCACGGAGCAGACGCCGCCCAAGATGAAGGTCACCTGCTACGGCGAGCTTATCAACGGCAAGACCTATGACTTCACCGGAAAGCTCAACTACATCACCAGCTATTACTTCAACGGCGGCTATTCCATCTATCGCCGGGCCTGCTCCAGCCGGCCCAGCGTGGGCCGTCCGGAGGAGGTCGTCGGTACCAATCTGGTGGATGCGCCTACCATGCAGATAGGGGCCGCCGGGCCCGGCCAGGCCAGCGTCACCCTGAAGCACTCCAACTCCGGCGCCGCGATCTACTACACCACCAATAACACCATGCCCACCACCGGCAGCACCAGGTATACCCAGCCCTTCACCGTGAGCGGCGCGAAGGTGGTCATCCGGGCCATCGCCAAGGTGGGGGACAAGGACAGCTTCCCCCTGAGCGAGACGCTGGTGGCTTCCCAGGCGCCCACGCTGGCGGTCTATGGGGAGAGCAACAGCAACAGCGTCTTTAACAGCAACGGCAACTATTACGTTGACAGGACCGTCCGGAACGTGACGCTGCTGTCCGACAGCGGAGCGCGTATCTACTATACGACCAACGGCTCCGATCCCTCGATCAACAGTTCCAGCGCCGCTGCCGGGGCGGTCTCCATCCCCGTGCAGGACGGCATGACCATCAAAGCCTTTTCTGCGGCGACGAACGGCATTCCCAGCGCCGTTGTGACCTTTAAGGTCTATCAGGGCGTCATGCACAAGATCACCGTGAAGGATTCCTTCGGCCTGATCGCACCCGCCAGCGGTATCATCGACGAGGGCGTGTTGATGGTCCTGGACGGCGCGAGCATTACCCTTACGATCCAGCCGTCCACCGATCTTGTCGAATTGGACCATATCCTGGTGGACGGACAGAACATGGGCGCTCCCACCAGCTATACCTTTGAAAACGTCACGACGGACCACACCATCGTAGCGGTCCTGAAGTCCCCATTCACCGATGTGAACGGCAGCAGCTGGTACGCCGGAGCGGTGTCCTACTGCAAGACCAAGGGCCTGTTTGCGGGCACCAGCGCCACCAAATTCTCGCCCAACGGGAACATCACCCGGGCCATGTTCATCGCGGTCCTCGGCCGGTTCGCCAAGCCGTCCATCCCTCTGTACGGGACCACGATCAGCGGCTCCGCGTGGGAGTCTGTCAGCTATCAGCTCGGCGTCACCCGCGGCAGTGATATCAACGTCCGTCAGGGCGCCGGTACCGGCAGCGCCCGTGTCGCCGGATTTGACGCCAGCGGCCAGTATCTGAAAGTACTGGGTTCCGTGGACGCCGCCAACGGCGTGCCCTGGTATCAGGTGCAGTATAACGCCGCCGGTTCCGCCGGGTATGTGAGCAGCACCTATTCCGGCAAGACCATCGTGGATGTGTGCAACTTCACCGATCTGACCGGCAGCGGCAACAAGAGCGTGCAGTACGCCTATGGCTACGCCCAGTGGGCCTATCTGAACGACATCGTGAACGGCATAAGTTCCACGTCCTTCGGGGCCAAGACCGCCATCTCCCGGGAGGATATCTGCGTCATGCTCTACAACTATCTGACGAAATCCTACGGCCGGTCCATGAGCACCACGCAGACGAAGACCTTTACCGACAGCGCAAGCATTTCCAGCTACGCGAAGAACGCCGTCAACGCCATGGTGAACATCGGCATCCTTCAGGGCGACACCAGCAACCGTATCCAGCCCAAGGCGGCCGCGACTCGTGCGCAGGTGGCAGCCATGTTCATGCGGCTGGACCAGTACATGAACGGTTAATATCCCGATATCCCATCACCCCCTCCGCAGGGCCCGCATACAATGGGTCACACGGAGGGGGTGACTTTATATGGATCTGGAAAAATATGCCCGCCAGGTGCAGCAGAGCCCACAGGGCGCGGCGCTGGAGAAGCTGACCCGGTCCGAGGCCGGTGCGAAGCTGGCCGCCTCTCTGGACGGAGAGAAGCTGGAAAAAGCGGCCAAAGCGGGGGACATGCAGGCCCTTTCCCAGATACTGAAAGGGGTACTGTCTACCCCGGAGGGCAAGAGCTTTGCCCGGCAGGTGGAGAAGGCGGTGAAGCGGGATGGACAGTGATCTGACGTCCGTACTGGAGAGCGTTCTGTCCGATCCGGCCAAGATGGAAAAGGTGACCGCGATGGCAAAGGATCTGTTTGGCCAGAACGGGCAGGCCGCGGCGGAGGGACCGGAACAGACGCCGCAGCCCGCCGCCGGCGTCTCCGTATCCCCGGAGGACAGCCGGCTGCTGACCTCGCTGGGTAAGGCATTCGCCGGGGGAGGCAAGAGCCGCTCCACAGCCCTGCTCATGGCCATGCGGCCCTATATGAAACCGGAGAAACAGGCCAAGCTGGACCGGGCCATGCAGATCGCCCGGATGGCCAATATAGCCGGTCTGGTGATGAAAGAGTACGGAGGCGGCCATGGCGTATAGCGGAGCGTTCCAAATGAGAAGACCGGACCCGCCGGAACAGGGGGCGGAGCCCTCTCCCGGGGAACAGCGGCCGCCCCAGCGGCAGGATAGGCCGTCCGGGGCGGTGGGGGCGCTGATGAAGAGGCTGGAGTCCATGAGCGCGAACATGGAGACAGACGATCTGATCATGGCGCTGATATTATACCTGATGTACCGGGAGAGCGGAGACAAGGACCTGCTCATCATGCTGGGCGCCATGCTTTTGACATGACGCCCATTTTTTTGGGCCCCCACAAAACCTGCTTTGTGGGGAGAGGAAAACCGTGCGGTATTTGAGTCCTGCCGCTTGCGGCAGGAGGAAACCTACCGCACGGATGACGACGAGGGCACCAGGCCCACTTTTTTGTACACCTTGCGGAGGGTCCTGTTCGCGATGCAGGAGGCTTTTTCCGCGCCGGTCCGGCAGAGAGCTTCCAGATATCCCTTGTCCTTCATGAGCCGGGACGCCTCCTCCCGGATGGGACGGAGCGTCTCTATGACCGCGTCGCCCACGGCCTTTTTGAAATCCCCGTAGCCGTGGCCGGCGAATTCCGCCTCGATGGCGTCAAAGCTCCGGCCGGTGCAGCTGGCGTAGATCTGCATGAGATTGGCCACGCCCGGCTTGTTCGCCCGGTCATAGCGAACACAGTGCTCGCCGGTCTCGCTGTCGGTGACGGCGCGTTTGAACTTGCGGGCGATGTCCTGGGGCTGGTCCATGAGACAGACCCGCCCGTTGCCCACGTCGTCGGACTTGGACATCTTGCTGACCGGGTCCAGAAGGTCCATGATCCGCGCGCCCACTTTGGGGATATAGGGCTCGGGTATTTTGAACACGTCGCCATAGACCCCGTTGAACCGGTGGGCGATGTCCCGCGTGAGCTCCACATGCTGCTTCTGGTCGTCGCCAACGGGCACATAATCCGGCTGATAGAGCAGGATATCCGCCGCCATAAGGGAGGGGTAGGCGAAAAGACCGCCGTTGATGTTGTCGGCGTTTTTGGCGGATTTATCCTTGAACTGGGTCATACGGGAGAGCTCGCCGAACATGGTATAGCACTGCAACACCCAGCCAAGCTCCGCGTGGGCGGGGACGTGGGACTGGATGAAGAGCGTGTTCTTCTCCGGGTCCAGCCCGCAGGCCACATACTGGGCCAGCTGCTCCAGCGTCCGCCGCCGCAGGGCGGCGGGGTCCTGCCGGACCGTCAGCGCGTGCAGGTCCGCCATGAAGTAATAGCAGTCGAACTGCTCGGCCCGTTCCGCCCAGTTCTTGATGGCCCCCAGATAGGAGCCAAGGGTCAGATCGCCGGAGGGCTTGATACCGGAGAGCATAACTTTTTTCTTCTCGTCCATTCGTCCACGCTTTCCACGGCCAACGCCGCTTTTCCATTTATCGCTGACTTTTATATTAACACAATCGATTATCCCTTGACAAGCGCCGGAATATAAAATATGCTAATTAAAGTCTTTGCAAACGAGGAAAGATAAATGGACGAGAAGTTTTTTGAAGAGCTTGAAAGCCGTATCCCCCGGGGAGAGGTGCGCACCCGCTTCGCCCCCAGCCCCACGGGCTATATGCATGTGGGCAACCTGCGCACGGCGCTGTACACCTGGTGTATCGCCCGGCACAACGGCGGGAAATTCCTGCTGCGTATCGAGGACACCGACCAGAACCGCCTGGTGGAGGGCGCGGTGGACGTGATCTACCGCACGCTGACGGACTGCGGCCTGGACTGGGACGAGGGCCCCGACAAGGGCGGCCCGGTGGGCCCCTATGTGCAGACGGAGCGGCGGGGGCTGTATCTGCCCTTTGCCAGGAGACTGGTGGAGCGGGGCCACGCCTACTACTGCTTCTGCGACAAGACGGAGACGGAGGAAGGCTCCTTCGCCAGGGCGGACGACCCCTGCCGGGACCTGCCGGCGGAGGAGGTCCGGCGCCGGCTGGAGGCGGGAGAGCCCTATGTCATTCGCCAGAAGATCCCCCGGGAGGGCGTCACCACCTTCCACGATGAGATATTCGGCGATGTGTCCGCTCCCAACAAGGATCTGGACGACCAGGTGCTCATCAAGCGGGACGGCCTGCCCACCTATAATTTCGCCAACGTCATCGACGACCACCTGATGGGTATCACCCATGTGGTCCGGGGCTCGGAGTATCTGTCCAGCGCGCCCAAGTACAATCTGCTCTACGAGGGCTTTGGATGGGAGATACCCAGGTATGTCCACTGCTCGCCTGTCATGCGCGACGCCCACAACAAGATGTCCAAACGCCACGGAGACCCCTCCTATGAGGACCTGGTGGAGAAGGGATACCTGCGGGCCGCCATCGTCAACTATGTGGCGCTGCTTGGCTGGGCCCCCGGCGGGGAGCGGGAGATATACTCCATCCGGGAGCTTGCGGAGGCGTTCGATCTGACGGGCATTTCCAAAAGCCAGGCCATCTTCGACATGGAAAAGCTGACCTACTTCAACGCCGAGTATATCCGGGCTATGGCCCCGGAGGACTTCGCCGCTGTGGCGGAGCCCTATATCCGCCAGGCGGTGAAGGACCCCGCCATCGACGCCGCGGCCATTGCCGCTCTTTTGCAGCAGCGCACCGAGGTGCTCACCGATATTCCCGGGAAGCTTGGCTTCTTCGACGCGCTGCCCGACTATGACACCGAGCTGTACGTCCACAAAAAATCCAAGAGCGATCAGGCAAGCGCATTGGAGATGTTGAACGCGGCCCTGCCGGTGCTGGAGGCGCTGCCCGTATGGGACGACGAGCATATCCACGACGCGCTGGTGAGTCTGGCGGAAAAGCTGGAAGTGAAAAACGCCAAGCTCATGTGGCCGGTGCGCATTGCCGTCACCGGTACCGCGGTCACGCCGGGCGGCGCGGTGGAGATATGCCGTATCCTGGGCCAGGACGAGACCCTGCGCCGGGTGCGCGACGGTATCCGGCGGCTGAGCTGACTGGCAGAAATTGATATCAAAAACACACCTCTTTGCGGTAAAAATAGCAGAGAGGTGTTTTTTTATGCGAAAACGGCCAACGATACGCATTATCACGTTTCTGACCGCCGCGCTGATCGTGGCGGGCGTGTTCGCCGTGCGCAACACGCGCAAGGCAAATTCTCTGGAGCTTTACGCCCGGGCCAATACGGAGCACGCGTTTGACGAGCTGGTCACCAGCGTCAGCGAGCTTTCCAACGCCCTGGAAAAGAGCCAGTACCTGTCCGATCCGGCCCTGGAGAGCGCTCTGTGTACGCAGATATTCGGCCGGGCCATGACGGCCCAGATGGCTATGGGCGTGCTGCCCTATGCCTCCCAGGAACTGGAACAGACGGCCAGCTTCGTCGCCAGGGTCGGCGACTACGCCGGTGTACTGGCCCGGACGGTGGGCAATAACGGCGGATACTCCGACGAGGAATTGAAAAATCTGAAGAGCCTGGCCGAGACCGCCTCGGTCATGAAGCTGAATCTACAGGATATGCAAAGCCGGATGGCCTCCGGCGAACTGACCATCGAGGACGTCTACCGAAAGACCGACGCCGCCCAGGGCGGGGAAGGGCAGACGCCGCTGGCGGGAAGCGTGTTTCAGACGATAGAACAGCAGTTTCCGGAGCTGCCCACGCTGATCTATGACGGGCCCTTCTCCGAGAGCCTGACCAGCAAGACCCCTCTGTTCCTACAGGGGAAGGACCAGGTGGACGAGGCGGCGGCCGTGAAGGCGGCGGCGAAATTTCTTGACGCCGGCACCGGAGACCTGACCGTCACCGGGGACTGCGGCGGGGATGTGCCCTGCTGGATCTGCGCAGGACACGTCAACGGCAGCGGCTATACCGTGTATGTGACGAAGCAGGGGGGCGAGATCTGGACCGTCATGTGCGCCCGGACGGTGGGCGAACAGACCTATTCCGTCCGGCAGGGACTGGCCGTGGCCGAGGATTATATCGCCAAATGGGGACTGAAGGATCTGGAGGAGAGCTACCACACCGTGTCCGACGGCGTGCTGCTGGTGAACTTCCAGCACAGCCAGGACGGCGTGCGGTGCTATCCCGACCTGATCAAGGTGGGCGTAGCGCTGGACAACGGCACGCTCATGAGCTATGACGCCCAGGGCTATATCAGCGCCCATACGGACCGGCAGCTGCCGGAGGCCACCGTGTCCAGAGAGGACGCGCAAAAAGCCGTGTCCCAGTCTCTGAGCGTGAAGGATTACAGCCTTGCCGTCATCCCTTCCGACGGCGGTGAGGAGCGGCTGTGCCATGAGTTTTTGTGCCAGACGGAGGAGGGAGAGAAGTATATCCTCTACGTCAACGCCCTCACCGGCGCGGAGGAAAAGATCCTCATCCTCCTGGAGGACGAGACCGGCGCGCTGACCATTTGACGGCAGCGCGGCAGGCGGTTGCAAAAAAGTCTTATTAATATGAAAAAAGGGGTTGTATCTTTCTGTAACTTTTGTTATAATTGCGTCAGAAAGGTGGGATCCGAATGGGTATCGTTCCCAATACTACTTGCCGCCGGTGCCACCGGCAGTATCCGTCCTTCCGGGGCCGCTGCCCTTATTGCGGGACGAAGAAGGCAAAGGAGATCCGCAGCCCCGTACCGGAGACGGACAGCGCCGTACCCGGGACCCAGGCTTCTAAAAATGCCTCCGAGACGCTGAATTTGCAAATGCTCATCGGCACTGTGCTGCTGGTCGCGGTGATGGTCATCGCGCTGGTGATGGTGTCTTTCAACGTGGGCCGCGATGCCGCCGACAAGCAGGAGGTAGAAGATCAGCTGCAAGCCGATCTGCAAACGACGGCGCTGCCGCTGCCTACGGCCACGCCTACCCCGTCGCCGTCGCCTCAGCCCCAGCTGACCGATCTGGAGTGCACAAGCGACCTGGCCAACAATGAGTACGACTATATCGAGATAGGCTACTTCGGACTGCCTTCCGGCAGCTCCATCGACCTGAACCTGACCTGGTATCCCGGCACCGTCGTGGCGAACCCGGAGTGGTCCGTGGAGGACGAGACCATTGCCCAGATCACGCCTGACGGCCCGAAATGCCGCGTTGATCTCGTGGGGCCTGAAGACACGGAGACCGTCCTGCATATCAAGGTCAACGAGCGCGAAGAGTCCATCAGGGTCCTTTGCGAGTGATCGAAAAGAGAGACGCGCCGGGCGCGTCTCTCTTCCTTTATGTAATTTTTCCTTGACAAGCAGGGGAGTATGAAGTAAAATAATGCACGCTGACGGACGATTGGCGCAGCTGGTAGCGCATCCGCTTGACGTGCGGGAGGTCACAAGTTCGAGTCTTGTATCGTCCACCATAAGGAAAACCCTGTAACCGTCGCGGTTACAGGGCTTTTTTGTTGCTCAAAAAAGGCCGTTTGACCCCTACTTTGACCCCTTACAGATTCTTTTACGCCTGTTTTAAGGCCCTGATCTGGGCTTCCATCCGGGCCGCGCTTTCCTGTTTCATCTGCTCCGTGATAAAGCCGTACACGTCCAGGGTAAAGGCGGCGGAGTGGTGGCCCAAATTGCGCTGTACGGTGAGGATATCATCCCCGGACCGGATGGCGAGTACCGCGTAGCTGTGGCGCAGATCGTGGAAGCGGGCCGCCGGCGCGCCGATGTCGGCGGCGATGGCTTTGAAGTTCAGATATACCGTGTGGGGGTTGAGACAGTGGCCAAGCTCATTCGTAAAGACCAGATCGAGCGGGTTTGACCAGGCCGGGCCAGCCATGAGCCGGCGTTGCGCCTGGATGGCCCGCTCATGCTTCAGGACAGCCATGACGGAGGGGGCCGGGGTGATATGCCGGGCCTTGCTGTTTTTCGGCGTGGCGAGGGTGTATGTCCCGCTCCCGTCTCTGGATCGCTGCAACTGCTTGTCCACGGTGATCCGCCCGCGCTTGAAGTCTACCGCGCCCCAGGTGAGGCCCAGGACCTCGCCCTGGCGCAGACCGGTGAACAGGGTAACGTAGAACACGGCTTCCATCCGATGGCCCTGTATGGCGGCCAGAAAGGCTCCTATCTGGGCTTCATCGAACGGGGCGAGCTGGGGAGCCGCCTTTTTTGGCAGCTTACAGGCGTCTGCCGGGTTGGCCCGCAGATATCCCACGGCCACGGCGTCGGACAGGCAGCGGTGCAGCACGCCGTGGATATCCCGGATATACTTGGGGGAAAGACCGTCTTTCAGGAGCTTATTATACACCGTCTGGATGGCGGGCGCGGTCAGGGCGGCAAGCTTGATCTTCCCGAGAGCGGGACGCAGGTACTTGCCCATGATGTATGTGTAGGTGTGCAGCGTGCCGGGCTTTACGTCGGTCAGATAGGTCTTTTTCCAGATATCGGCCCAGGCGTCCAGCGTCAGGTGTGTGGGCTGCATATAGACGCCGTTGTCCACGTCGGAGGTGGCGGCGGTGAGCTTCTGGCGTGCCTCTTTCTGGGTGGCCCCGTATACGCTCTTCCGCTGGCCGTTGACGAAAAACCGGGCCTCCCAGCGCCCGTCTGGCCGCTGGCGGATCGTCCCGCTCCCATGGGCGGCGCGGGTGTTACTCTTCCGGGGCATGGTCGGGATCCTCCTTTTCCCTTTGTCTATGCGTAAGCGCCTCTTCCTTGGCAGCTTGTTCAATGAATTGTGTGATGATTATCTGGAAGGTCTCTGATGATGTCCCGACAAAATAGCGACAGGCATCTTCAAGGGGCAGGATAGTGAGACCACCAATCCCGTTTATTTCGATAATATCTTGAGCCGTTAGATTCCCCTTGAGGTCGTGCTTATGCTGAAAATCGAGCAGATCAAGCTTGAGGCTATAGGCGTGGTAGATTGCCTGAACGAGGTATATGAAATCATCGGATTCAATCAGAGAGCGAACTATGGCTTGAGCCGTCGGGTGGCCCGCTAGTTTTTCAATGGCAGCATTTGAAAGCCCAGTGGTTTTATAGATATCGGCATATTCGCTATTGATGCCCCGAAGGATATAATCGCAGGTCACACCGAAGAAGTCGGCCATTTTGACCGTGATGTCCGTCTTGATATCCCGCTCGCCCCGCTCCCAAAGTGAGACGGTCTCACGGCCTACATGGAACTCTTGGGCGAGTTGTTCCTGTGTCAGTTTCTTTTCTTCACGAAGCTCCCTTATACGGTTGCCGATCATACTGTGAGATGTCATTCTAGGGCCTCCTGTGCGGCTGTTTTGTTCCAAGCGGGATTGTTCACACGGTTCTAAACGGAAGGATTCAGCAGGATACAGCAGTATTCGGCAGGATTCAGCAGGGTGGCAGAGGAAGATATGCGGCTGTTTTGTTCCATTTTAGAAACATGTCTTGTATTCGCACCATTAATTGTGCTATCATAATACCAACGACAGGCGAGAGTGTCAAGATAAAGATAATCAAGGAGGTACGAATATGACACTGGAGGAAAAGATCAGAAAGGCCAAAAATGCGTATTTGCGGGAATGGCGGCGCAAAAACCCAGAGAAGGCAAAAGCAATACGCGAGAGGTATTGGGAAAAGAAGGTGGCGGAGATGGAGGCGCAGGAGAGCGCAGAGCGGGAGGCATGAGCATGGAGAAGCTGACGTTGACCGCCCAGGAGGCGGCGGAGGCCCTGCAGGTCTCCAAGCCGGTGCTCTATGAGCTGTGCAAGCGCCCGGATTTTCCCGTGGTACATATCGGGCGCAAGGTCCTGATACCGCGGGACCGGCTGCGGGCCTGGGTGAACGCCCAGGGGCAGGAGGGGGCGGCGGTATGAAGGTAGAGCCCCGGACAAATGAAAAAGCCCGCTCCGGTGGTGGCACACCGGAGCGAGCAACGAGACAGGAACATGGTATCTTTGAGCGGATCACATGGTTCTCTAGCCTCGCCATGCATTTTACCACATCTGACGGGCGAGAGCAACCAAAAATCCTTGAATATATCCCGGTGGGCGCGGAGCGGGCCGCGGACGCTTACGGGCTGGCGGCCTATCTGGGCCTGGAGGCCTTTGAACTCTTTGCATTGATGGACACTGTGGAGGCCGAGGGTTTCAACCTGTGCCTGACGCCCGCCGGCGGCGTCTATCAGCCAAGGGATGAGCGGGAGTATCAGGAGTTTATGCGGCGCGTCATGGAGAACGGCCGGCCCAGCGAGTGGACGGAGGGGGACCAGGCCAAGGAGGAACACCGGGGCCGGGAGATGCAGACGGTGAACAATGGGCCGGCGCTGCCTACACGGTATGCGCCGGAGAGCTCCCCGACGGCATACATGGCTATGATGCGGGAGCGGGGCAAGGCGGACCCGGATATCTGCGCCGCCCGCCGCTTGGCAGTCAAACGCTTCCATTAAGTCATGGGCTACAATCGCATAAAGACGGTGCGGGCGGGCCGCCTGGTATCCAGCGTATGCTACACGGCGACCATGCCTTCAGACGCGCCGAGGGAGCGGGCGGGCAAGTCCAGGATCAGCACGGCCGCCCGGCAGAAGATCAACCACCGGGCCGCCTGGCAGAAGCTGGAGCAGCTGCTGGCGGCCAACTTCTCCCGCTCCGATGGGTTTTGCACACTGACCTATGACGATGCGCATCTGCCCGGGACAGGGGAGGAAGCGGCTGCCTATATGCGGCGCTTCCTCCGCCGCTTACGGACGGCCTGCCGGCGGGCCGGGCGGGAACTGCGGTATATCTACGTGACGGAGAGCATGGGGGACGCCCCGGGAGAGCCCAAGCGTCTGCACCATCATATCGTCGTCAGCTGCGGGCCCGACGCCTGGCCGCTGGTGAGCGCTCTATGGAGAGCGGGACAGGTGCATATCGAGCCGCTTTTGGAAGGGCCAAACGATGGATATGAAGTTCGTGCCCGGTACATGGTGAAGGAACGAAAGCCGGGAACGCCAGACCGCCGGACTGGTGCCCGGGCCTGGACGCCATCAAAAAACCTGGAGAAGCCCACGGTGATATCGGAGCTGGTGTCGGACACCATGACGATCACCGCGCCGCCGGGCGCGTTCATCCTGGAACAGTACGGGGATATGAATTGCTGGGGCTCGTTCCTCTTCTTGAAATACCTGCTGCCAGAGCCGCCGCCCCGCCCGCGGCGGGAAAAAGAAGCTCGCCAGCGGCAATGAATTTAAATCTTGGGGCAGTGTATATCTTTTGGACACTCTACTCCGATACGATAGCGCAGGCGGGCGCGCGAGGGAAGGGATTGACAAATAGGAATAACAGAATAAACTGATTGTAATATGCAGCGAGGAGGGCGGGGCCGTGAGCAACGAGGAGTTGGCTGTCAGGATCAAGGCCGGGGAGCGGGACAGGCTGCTGGAACTGTGGGTCCAGGTGAAGGACCTGGTCGCCTGGTATGCTATGCGGCGGTACAACGCGGCACCGGGTCTGGGCGGCGTGGAGATTGACGATCTTGTCCAGTCTGGATTTATCGCCATGGTGGAGGCCGTGGAGAGCTTTGACCCGGGGGCGGGATATAAGTTTTCCACATGGTTGAAGCGCCCGCTCAAAACGGCGTTTGCAGAGGCGGGAGGGTATCGGAGCGAGAAGCAGAAGAGGGACCCGCTGCACCGCTGCGACAGCCTGGACAGGCCCATAGGAGAGGATGACGGGGACACCCTGGGAGACCTTCAGGCGGCGCCGGATGACGATATGGAGGCGGTGGAGCGCAAAATATGGTTGGAGCAGCTGCGGGCTACGCTGGACCGGGCGCTGGGGGACCTGCCGGCGGACTGGCGGGAAATACTGGAACGCAGATACTACCGCGGCCAGAGCCAGCAGGCGGTGGCGGAGGCCCTGCAGGTCAAGAAAACCGACATACATGGCAAAGAGAAAAAGGCCCTGCACCGTCTGCGCTATGACCGCCGGCGGAATCATCTGGATCAGTTCTGGGTCGAGCGGGCGCTGGACCTGAAAACGCCCTGGTTTCTCCATGTGGGCCCAGAGACTTTCGCGGCGACGGGCACGTCCGCAGTGGAGAAGATCGTGCTGCAGCGAGAGCGGGACCGGGAGCACCCGGAGCACCTGGCGGAGTACATGGACACAGGACAGAACAACATAGAGCGGGACGGGGCAGCACTGACCGTCCGCGCTGGCGCCCGGGCATGAAAGACGCCGGGCTAGTCTTGCCCGGCGCTGATACTCTGCAACGTTGCGGAATCTGCCTGTATTTGGAGAAATCGGAGACCACCACGCGCGCACGGCCGCGCGTGCGCGCGTGTGGGGTGCTGGTTGGTGTTTGATGACTTCTGCTCCTATTATCCTCGGCCGCGCGTGCGCGCGTGTGGGGTGCTGGGGCTATCTGGGGACGTCAGGGGCGCCGGCGGCGCTTGTCCCGCTCCTGGCGTATGCCATATACGCGCCCGGCGTTGTAGATGGTCTCCAGGAAATGAAAGAAGTCGTCTCTGTTGGCGTCCAGGGGGCGGCAGCCAAAGATGTCTGCCATCCCCTCCAGAAACTCCATGGGGTGGGGCATGTAGGCACGCAGGCGGCAGGCCTCGTGCAGTTGCATGGTAATACTCTGCATATCAAAAACCTCCTTGTCTTTCAGAGGGGGCCGTGGTAGAATGGACACGGCCCCCGGTGGGGTGCTTGGGCCTCTTGTATCGGCTTTGGTCGGCTGTGATGCAAGGGGCCTTTTTCATGCCACGCAGAAGCGGCGGGTGGTGGTCTCGCGGGTGAACCGGGCGGCCACATCCGGGAGCGCCTTTCTGAGGGCCGCAGCGTCCAGCCTGACGCTCGTTACTGGCTTCCAGGTGACCTTGTACTCACCCGCCCGCAGCTCCTCGCTGTCGCCCATCTGGGCCTTCACAGCGTCCTTGATGGCCTCTGCCTCGGCCTGGGCCTCCTCGATCAGGGCCTGCAGCTGGCGCAGTTCTCTGATCTTGTCCTCGATCTCGTTCATGCTCATGGTCTGTACCTCCTTGTTTTTTGGAAGTCCCCGGCGGCGGGTGGCGTTAAGTTATCTAGCGCGTCATCGGGCATTTCTCTCAGGCTTATCCGGTCCCGCTCTTATGTGGTATTCTTGGCTCGGCTGGCTTCTCACCCTACCCGGTTTTCGTGTCCCGCAGTTCTCACCGCCTGGATCGTTTTTCCCGGGGCCTCCTCGTCTACCTTCGCGCTGGGGGCTTTCCTTTGATGGTCTTATTGTAGCACTATTTACGGGAATATACAATTGGCAGAGTATACATATTTACGGGAATATATTTAGCTATTATGTATATTGACGGGAATAGACGTTTTGAGTATAATAAGCTATGCTGGGAGAAGATAGAGCTATATGATTTGCTCCCGGTGAGGAGGTAGGATATATGCCGGTATCAAAAGCGCAGCAAGCCGCTGTCCATAAGTATGTGAAGGCAAACTATGACCGCATGGAGGTTACTCTTCCAAAAGGGAAGAAAGATGTCGTAAAAGCCCATGCTGAGGCACAGGGGGAGAGCGTGAACGCCTTTGTGGCACGGGCCATAGATGAAGCCATCGAGCGGGACCAGGGGGCAGGCTGATGGAGATCAGGTATTCAAAGGCCGCCACAAAGGCGATAGAAGCCATGGACCGGCCCACAAAGCAGCGGATCAGGGCCGGGATACTGGGGCTCACGCAGAAGCCGCCGCAGGGCGATATACGGCTCATGCAGGGGTATTCTGATGGCCGCCACCGGCTCCGCATAGGGAAATACCGGGTCATTTACAAGTACGGCCTTGAAATGCAGCTGGAGATTCTGTATATCATGAACGTGGGAAGCCGCGGAGACATCTACAAGTAAAGGAGGGACCGATCATGGCACCGATAGCAAAACAGATCGCGGATATGGTAGAGATACTGCCGGAGCAGGACCAGAGCCTGGCCTATGAGCTGGTGAAGAAGCTGGTGCTGGCCTGGGACCCGGACTATACCAAACTGACGCCGGAGGAGGCGCGGGAGGTAGATCAGGCGGCCCGGGAGATGGCCGCCGGGGATTATGTGCCGGACAGCGCCGTGGACTGGGGCTGACATGAGCGATAGAGAAATGGCGTTGGCACTTTTGGAGAAGGTGCCAGAGTATAAGCTGGGCTATGTGATCGCGTTCATGCAGGGGCTCATTGCCGGCGAGATCGCCGACGAACACTGGCGCAGGGAAACAGGCCAGCAGTGCGAGGATTGAACACGCAGAGCGGGACGGGGTAGATCTGTCCCGCTCTTTTGCCTCTGTCAGGCCGTGGGCGGCCCGGTGCGGGGTCATTTTGGTGACTGTGGGAATACCCCCCATAAAAGAAACGAAACGGCACAACCACAACACCGCCGCAGACCATCCAAAAAATACAAATGTCTCACGCGTGACCCCCCTACCCATAATCTTTCAGCGTTGAAAAGCTATCCCCTGTTTTACCCCTACTACCCCTACTTTTACCCCTTACAGAATTTTACGCGGTTTTACGCCATTTTCTGAAAACGGCAAAAAAGGCCCGAAAACAGGGCGTTTCCGGGAACGGCATTGAACGCCGTTTTCCCCGGTTTTTCGGCGGTTTATAAGTTCGAGTCTTGTATCGTCCACCATAAGGGAAAGCGGCTTGCATCGGCAAGCCGCTTTCCCTTTGTGCCGGCGCGGGGACTATGCGTCCTCTACGGGCAGCTCGATCACCTGCCGGCCCTGACGCAGGGCGTAGCGGACAGTGGCCTGGGTGCCGCCGGGAGCGCCGCTGTAGGCGGCGATGAGCAGGGAGGACGCGTCCACCATGTAGCGGTTGCGGTCCATCATACAGGTGGGCGTGTAGGTCCGGTGCAGTACGGTCAGCTTGTCGCAGGTCTCCGAGAGACGGCCATAGCGCCTCTGCCAGAACAGCGGCCAGCGCTTTTCCTGTCCGTCAAAGGGGATGGCGGCCTCCAGCGTCACGCCGGGCTTCTCATCCCGCAGCGCCGCCACCGCCTCGCCGAAGTATATGTCCGCGCCGGTGGCCATGCCGCAGATAAAATGACGGTAACCGTCGGCGTACAGGCTCATAAGCACGTCCCATATGGCTGTCTTGAGCCGCAGACAGCCGGGGGCGCGCTCGTCGTTTTGCCAGGGCAACTTCTCGGCCCGGTGGCCGGTGAAGCAGCATGTCTTTTCCCGTTCCATGGCACCATTATGGCACAGCGTCCAGGTCAATGCAACGAAATTCTGCTTTGAAAAAATTTTTCGCCATCCGTGATTTATACGGTGCAAAGTTGGCATAATAGGACTGTACAATATGAATTCTACGGAGGCGAAAAGATGAAGACCATCTTATCGACCCTGCTGGCTGTCATGATGCTGATCGGCATGCTTGGCGGCTGCGCACGGGATATGAGCGGCGAGACCAGGACCCCGCCTGCGGCCACGGCGACCACGGGCGCGGAGGCGACGGAGAAGCCGTCGGCTTCCCCCGCGGCTACCGACAGCACGGCTGACGGTGTGATCGACGAGGGCAGGGACGCGGTGGACGGCGTGGTCGGCGCCGGCGAGGATGCTGTGAACGACGTTGTTGACGGCGCCGAGGACATGGTGAACGACGTCACCGGCAACGACGCGGGCAACGCTACGGACGCCGGCAGCGACGGCGGCGCTGCCCAGAGCGGCAGAGACAACACTGTCTCTCCCAGCCCCAGCCCCAGCGCAGGACAGTAATACGGCAAACAGCTGCGGCCCGGATCGGATGATCCGGGCCGCGATGTTTTATTTCAAAAGTCCGTGTTTTTCCAGGACCTTTTTCAGCGCCTCCGCGCGCGCCTCGCTCATGGGGACCAGGGGCAGACGCATTTCCGCTCCGCACAGCCCGGCCATGGCCATGGCCGTCTTTACGGGGATGGGGTTCACTTCCCAGAACAGGGCGGTGAAAAGGTCCATGTACTGTTCGCTCAACGCTTCCGCGGCGGCGAAGTCGCCGCTCAGGCACAGGCCGCACAGCCGGCTCACCGCGCCGGGGGCCAGATTGGACGCTACGGAGATGACGCCCTTGGCGCCGAGCGCCATCATGGCCACGGTGTCGGAGTCGTTGCCGCTGTAAAAGGTGAGCCTGTCGCCGCAGAGGGCTTTTGTGCGGGCGAAGGCGCCGATATCGCCATTGGCCTCCTTGACGGCGTTGATGTTTGGATGGTCGGCAAGAATGGCGTATGTCTCCGGCGCCACCCCAACGCCTGTCCGGCTGGGGACGTTGTAGACGATCACAGGCAGCGCGGCCCGGTCCGCCACATAGGTGAAGTGCTTGACCAGCCCCGCCTGGGTGGTCTTGTTGTAGTAGGGCGTGACCATCAGAAGGCCGTCCGCGCCGGCCTCGGCGGCGATAGCCGCCATGTCCAGAGCGGCGGCGGTGTCATTGGAGCCGATACCGGCGATGATCTTCATGCGCCGGTCCGCCTTTTCCACGGCGTAACGGAAAAGCGCCTCGTGTTCTTTAGTGGAGAGAGTGGCGCCCTCGCCGGTGGTGCCGCAGACGATCAGGGCGGCGGTACCGCCGGCGTACTGGGCCTCGATCAGCCGGGCAAAGGCGTCAAGATCTATATGCTCATCCCGCAGCGGCGTCACGATGGCGGTGCCGGAGCCGGTGAATATTGGCGATTTCAAGTATATTCCTCCCAATAGAAAGACGCCGCGGGCCATCTGTCCACGGCGTCGTTTGTTTCCGGATCAGGAGGTCAGCGTTCAAGCCAGCCCTCGGCCCGCAGCAGCTCCGCCAGCAGCACAGCGCCGCCGGCAGCGCCCCGCAGGGTGTTGTGGCTCAGACAGACGAATTTGTAGTCGTACTGAGAGTCCTCCCGCAGACGGCCCACGCTCACGGCCATGCCGCCTTCCAGATCCCGGTCCAGTCTGGTCTGGGGCCGGTCGTCCTCTTCAAAATAGTGAAGGAACTGCCTGGGAGCGGAGGGGAGAGCAAGCTGCTGCGGCTTGCCTGAAAAGGCGGCCCAGCGGGCCAGGATCTCGTCACGGGTGGGCTTTCTGTCAAAGCCGGCGAACACGGCGGCCATGTGACCATTGGAGCAGGGGACCCGCAGGCACTGGGCGGTGACGGACGGGGCGACTGCGTTCTCAATATGGTCGCCCGCCACATGGCCCCAGAGCTTCATGGGCTCCCGTTCGCTCTTTTCCTCCTCGCCGCCGATGTAGGGGATCACATTGTCCACCATCTCCGGCCAGGTCTCAAAGGTCTTCCCGGCGCCGGATATGGCCTGGTAGGTGCAGACCAGGACCCTGTTCAGGCCGAACTCGTCCTTCAAAGGGTGCAGCGCGGGCACATAGCTTTGCAGCGAGCAGTTGCTCTTGACGGCGATAAAGCCGCGCCTGGTGCCCAGACGCCTGCGCTGAGCGGGGATCACGTCCAAATGCTCCGGATTGATCTCCGGCACCACCATGGGCACGTCCGGCGTCCACCGGTGGGCGCTGTTATTGGAGACGACCGGGCACTCCAGCCGGGCATACGCCTCCTCCAGAGCGCGGATCTGCTCCGTTTTCATATCCACCGCGGAGAATACCAGATCCACCTCGTCCGCGATGGCCTTCATGTCGTCCACGGCGCTTTTGACCACGATACCCTTCGTCTTCTCCGGCATGGGCGTCTCGATCGCCCAGCGGCCCGCCGCGGCCTGTTCATAGGTCTTGCCCGCGCTCCGGGCGCTGGCCGCGATCACGGTCAGATCGAACCAGGGGTGCTCCGCCAGCAGAGATACAAAGCGCTGGCCCACCATTCCGGTGCCGCCAATGACGCCAACTTTCAGCTTTTCCATGTCATTGACCTCCTGTATCAGCTTATGCAATAAGAAAAATTGTGTGCTAGGTTACATAATCGGTGACATATTGTTGACATTTTGTAATTTTTTGTTTATAATAGGCGCATTAAAGTATAACATAGCTTTTTCCTCCCGTCAATGCGACGGCTTTTCCGAAAGGAGGGTAATACATGGTGCGCAGACAGGGCGTTATCTGCCTGGCAGCGGCGGCGATCCTGGTGATCGGACTGCTGGCCGGACTGGTCGTGCCGGCCGGGGCGGCCGGCGCCTTTGGGGACGTCTCCGGCTCGGACTGGTATTATGACGCTGTGAACTTCGTCGCGAACAAGGGGCTTTTCCAGGGCACATCCGCCACGGCGTTCAGTCCCAACGCGGCCATGACCCGGGGCATGTTCATCACGGTCCTGGGCCGGTACGCCAATGTGGACGCGGCGGCCTGGAACACCGGGGCCTATCACGCCTTTTCCGATGTGAGCGCCGATAAATACTATGCCGGATACGCGGTATGGGCCTTTGAGAAGGGAGTCGTCACCGGCGACGGCTCCGCCAGCACCTTCAATCCCAGCGGGAACATCACCCGGCAGGAGGTATGCACCATGCTGAACCGGTTCGCCACGGTGATGGGGATCGCGCTCGGGCAGAGCGCGGGGGCGGCCACGTTCCCGGACGACGGGAACATCAGCGGCTGGGCCCGGGACAGTGTATACGCCATGCAGCGCGGCGGTGTGGTGAAGGGGGACGAGAAGGGTGCGTTCAACCCCCGTAACCCGGTCTCCCGGGCGGAGACGGCGGCCATGATCCAGCGCTTTGACAGCGCCTGCGGCGGCTACTCCTCCGGTGTGCAGCAGCCCTCCGGCACGACGCCCGGTCCGGAGACCTCCGATCCCAATTCCGTGACGGATACGCCCGCGGCGCTCATCGGCGGATCTGTGAGCATTCCCGCCAGCGTGATCCGGGTGGGACTTCTGGTGCAGACCCAAAACTATAGCACCTGTGTCACCAGCCTTACGCTACAGGATGTGGGCGGCGCTGGTTTCGAGTACGGCTACATGTCGGGACGGCAGTTCATCTCGTCTTGCATCTATGGAGGCGCCAGTATCACTGTTACTACGGACGGCTATAAGTTCACGTCGGTGGATAACGCGGGCGTGTCTTATACCGTGTCCGGGGAGGCCTTTGCGGTACGCCCACTCAGCGGCGGCGCCACCTGTGTGAACGGGCAATACCGTTACAAAGGCTCGTTTGAGCTGCGCCAGGCCTCCGGCATGGCCGGATATATCACGCTCATCAACTTTGTGGGGATTGAGGACTATGTGAAGGGCGTGATCCCTTATGAGTTCTCCGCCTCCTGGCCGCTGGAGACCCTGAAGGCGGCGGCTGTGGCGTCCCGGACCCACGTCATGTCCTCTGTGAGCGGCGGCGCTTATGCCGCCTACGGCATGGACCTGGTGGCGGACGACGGCACGCAGCTTTACAGGGGCCGCGGTATCACCTACGACGAGAGCTATTATGCCAATACGGACCAGGCGGTGGACCAGACGAGCAATATGTATCTTACATACGGCGGCAGCCTCTGTGTCACGGCCTATTCCGCCTGTAACGGCGGCATGACAAGGAGCTCGGCGGAGGCCGGCTGGGGTGAGCGGCCCTATCTGGTCAGCAAGCCGGACCCGTATGAGGCGACGGTGGCCGGAGAGATCGGCGATTGGACCGGCCGCGCCAACGCCAGTCACCGGGTGGGCATGAGCCAGTGGGGCGCCTACTCCATGGGCAAGTATTTCGGCAAGACCTACGACGTGATCCTGGGATTCTATTTCCCGGGGACCAATCTGCAATACGGAGCATAGACCAGTTGAAAACATCCGATTTTATGTATGACCTGCCGGAGCGGCTGATCGCGCAGACGCCGCTCCAAAGGCGTGACGCTTCCCGGCTGCTGGTGCTCGACAAGAGCACCGGCCAGACCGGGCACCGTCATTTTTATGACCTGCCGGAGTTTCTCCGGCCCGGGGACTGCCTGGTGCTGAACGATTCCCGGGTGATACCGGCCCGGCTCGTGGGCAACCGCGCCACCGGCGGCGCCACGGAGGTGGTGCTGCTGCGGGACCTGGGGGATGACCGGTGGGAGTGCCTGACCCGCCCGGGCCGGAAAATGCGTCCCGGCGTCAGCGTTTCCTTTGGGGACGGGGAACTGACCGGCCAGGTGGAGTCCGTGGCCGAGGGCGGCAACCGGATCATCCGATTTTCCTATCAGGGCATTTTTCTGGAGGTGCTGGAGAGGCTGGGCCGTATGCCGCTGCCGCCCTATATCAAGGAGCAGCTTGCCGATCCGGAGCGGTATCAGACCGTTTATTCCGTCCACCCGGGCAGCGCCGCCGCGCCCACGGCGGGACTGCATTTTACGCAGGAGCTTCTTGCGCGCGTCCGCGCCATGGGCGTGAAGGTGTGCTTCGTCACGCTCCATGTGGGGCTCGGCACCTTCCGGCCCGTACAGGTGGAGGACGTGGAGGACCACAAAATGCACAGCGAGTTCTGTACCGTGCTGCCTGAGACGGCGGAGACGGTGAACGCCGCGAAAGCGGCCGGCGGGCGTATCATCGCCGTGGGCACCACCTCCTGCCGGACGCTGGAGAGCTTCGCGGGGGAGGACGGGACGCTCCGGGCCGGGAGCGGATGGACCGATATCTTCATCTACCCCGGCTACCGCTTCCGCTGTATCGACGGGCTAGTCACCAACTTCCACCTGCCCGGGTCCACGCTGGTCATGCTGGTCTCGGCCCTGGCCGGGCGGGAGAACATCCTGAACGCTTACGCGGAGGCCATCCGGGAGGAGTACCGCTTTTTCTCCTTCGGAGACGCCATGCTGATCATCTGATAATAATTATCTGATGGCGAAACGCCGAAAGGCGTTGCGCCGAGCCGCTTTGCGGCTGAAGCAAAACAGTTGCGCTGTTTTGCCATATATTCATTATAACTTGTGAGGACGCCATGTATAAACTGCTGAAACAGGCCGAGGGCCACGCACGCCGGGGGGCGCTCACCACGCCCCACGGCACCGTGCAGACGCCGGCCTTTATGAATGTGGGCACCGCCGCCGCCATCAAGGGCGGCCTCTCCGCCGGGGACCTGGCCGGCATAGGCTGTCAGGTGGAGCTGTCCAATACTTACCACCTGCATGTCCGGCCCGGCGACGAGCTCATCAGGGACATGGGCGGACTGCACAGGTTCATGGGCTGGGACGGCCCCATCCTGACCGATAGTGGTGGCTTTCAGGTGTTTTCGCTGGCCGGGCTGCGCAAGGTGACGGAGGAGGGCGTGGCCTTCCAGAGCCATGTGGACGGCAGGCGGCTGTTCATCGGCCCGGAGCAGAGCATGCGCATCCAGTCCAATCTGGGCAGCGATATCGCCATGGCCTTTGACGAGTGCGTGAAGATACCGTCCCCACGGGAGTATTTTGAGGCGGCCAATGGGCGCACCCTCCGGTGGCTGGCGCGGTGTAAAAAGGCGCTGGCGGAGTATAACGCCGAACCGGACGCGGTCAACCCCGGTCAAATGCTGTTCGGTATCAACCAGGGCGGTATCTACGCGGACCTGCGGGTGGAGCACATGAAGGCAATCGCGGAGCTCGACCTGCCCGGCTACGCCATCGGCGGACTGGCCGTGGGGGAGACCCATCAGCAGATGTACGACACCATCGAACTGGTGCAGGAGCATATGCCCGCGGACCGGCCCCGGTACCTGATGGGCGTGGGCACGCCCGGGAACATCATCGAGGGCGTCTGGCGGGGCGTGGATCTTTTCGACTGCGTCATGCCCGCCCGCAACGGCCGTCACGCTCACCTGTTCACCAAGCAGGGTATCGTCAATATGAAAAACGAGAAATACGCCCGGGATGAGAGCCCCATAGACCCGGCCTGCGGCTGTCCCGTGTGCCGCCGGTACAGCCGGGCCTATATCCGCCATCTCTTTAAGGCCGGAGAGGCTCTGGGCCTTCGGCTCGCCGTGATACACAACCTGTGGTTTTACAACAACCTCATGGCGGAGATCCGCCAAAGCCTGGAGGAGGGCACTTTTGCCGCTTACCGGGCAAAATATGCCAAACTTCTTGACATGAGGATATGAACAACTATATAATAGGGGTAACTTTTTTGGAGGTATTTAAATGAAACTTTCTCGTCTATTCAGGGCCTGTGCCCTTTTGACGCTGGCAGCCATGGCCGCTTTTCTGATGACCGGCTGCATGGCGGCTGACACCACGGGCGCTTCTGCCGACGGTACTGCCGCCGCCGGCGGCGGTATCAGCATGATCATCATGCTGGTGGCCATGATCGCCGTGTTCTACTTCCTCATGATCCGCCCGGAGAACAAACGGAAAAAACAGGCCCAGCAAATGCGGGATAACCTGGCCGTGGGCGACACCATCACCACCATCGGCGGTATCATGGGCAAGATCGTCGCCGTCCGTGAGAACAACATCGTCATCGAGACCAGCGAGGACCGGGTCCGCATGCAGCTTGCCAAGTGGGCCGTGTCCAGCGTGGGCAAGCAGACCGAGGAGCCCCAGAACTGACAGTCGGAAAGACAAATAATTTCATCCCTCCGGGAATAGGCTTGATTAAGAGCTTTATCCTGGAGGGATGTTATTATGTCGTTTTTAAAGAAAAAGACCTTTGCCGTCAGCGCGGCCATAGGCGAGGGCTGCGCTCTGGTCCTGACGGCGCTGCTGCTCCTGCCCGTGGCCTGGGCCGTCGCCAGCGGCATGGTGGGGGAGGCGGCGGGAGGCATATGCGCCTGCGTGGCGGCGGGGCTCGGCGTGCTGGTCCCCACGGCGGTGATCGCCAGAGCCCGTGGCAGGGAGGCGCTGGCTACCGGCGGCGCCATTGCGCTGGGTCTCGTGGCGCTGGCGGCGCTCCTGTGCGCGCTGGGGGGCGGCAAATGCGCATTCGGCCTGTGGCTCGCGTACCTGACCGGCGCCGTCGCGGTGGGCGGGCTGACCGGCGCGCTGACGTCCGTTCGTCAAAATAGACATAAAAAACGGCGGCGTTAGGCAATTTTGATAACTGAACGTATATTATCTTGCTTGTGCTCAAATAGTTACAGACACACCAAATGTCGTTATAATTTGTAACATATGATACTACAAATTGGCGAAAGCCCTGAGGAAACGGCAAAATATAATTACAAAATGTAACATAATTAAGAATTTTCCAAGAATTTTGTCCGTTAAAAGTAACAAAAATGACATTTTTTGCGAAAAACTCTTGATTACATTCTGAATTTGTACTATATTTATGTCACGATAATTATGTCAAGCGACATAGAGGAGCGTGGCACTGTGACGAATTCGGAATGCCTGAGCAAATATGAGCGCTATCTGAGCGACGAGAAGCGGGCGAGCAAGAATACACTCAACTCCTATCTGCGGGATATCCGCCAGTTCGGCGAGTATCTGGACGCCAACGACGAGGGAGATTATGTCGCGGCGAGCGAAGATGTGCTGTGTGAGTACATAGAACATCTCCGGGCGGAGGGCAAGTCCATCGCCACCGTGTCCCGGTGCATAGCGTCGCTGAAGAACTTCTATGTTTGGCTACAAATGCACGGCTACATCGAGCACACGCCCACCGGCAAGCTGGTCCCCGACAAGGCCAGCCACAAGCTGCCGGAGGTGCTGACCGCCCAGGAGGTGGAGCTGCTGCTGGCGCAGCCGGAGTGCAACGACCGGAAGGGGTACCGGGACCGGGCCATGCTGGAGCTGCTGTATGCCACAGGCATTCGTGTCAGCGAGTTGATAGGGCTGGACGTGACGGATGTGAACCTCTCGGCCAACATCATCAACTGCCGGGGCCGTAACCGGGTCCGTTCCATCCCGCTGTATCCCAAGGCCATCAAGGCGCTGAAGGACTATGTGGACTTCATCCGGCCCGAGATGATAGCCACTCCCGGCGAGCGGGCGCTTTTCGTGAACGTCAGCGGCGAGCGCATGAGCCGGCAGGGATTCTGGAAGATCGTCAAGAGCTATCAGCAGAAGGCGGGGATCGAAAAGGACATCACGCCCCACACCCTGCGGCACAGCTTTGCCACCCATCTGCTGGAAAACGGCGCGGACCTGCACTCCATCCAGGAGATGCTGGGCCACGCGGACATAAGCTCCACCCAGATCTATTCTCAGCTCGTGAAAAAGCAGTTGAAGGACGTATACAACAAGGCCCATCCCAGAGCGTAAGTCAAATGAATAGCAAGCGAGACCCGCCGGACAAACGGTCCGGCGGGTCTTTCGTATCGGCCTCAATAAGGCTCAGGAAGTCTTTTTTTTGCGGGACCGCCGGCGGCGGGGCCGGGACTGGCGGTCATGGAAGCTGCGGATCATATCGTCGTCGGCCTGATACAGCAGACGATTGGCGAACCACTCTCCGGTATCCTCGTGGCGCAGGCGGATACGGCACAGGAACGAACCGTGTTCCTCGCAGGTGGCGATGGCCATGTACCGGTGGTCTCCCTGGCTGACCCAGCGGCTCCTGTCCAGTGTCTTGCCGCAGACGGGGCATACGGCCCGGGCCTGCTCCACAGCCTGCCAAAGCTCCTCCCGGGTGGCGTAGGAAGGGGAGACGGTGTGCTCCAGCGGCTCGGGGCCGTCCTGACTGCCGCCCCCGTGGGTCCGGCGGGACAACTGGCGGACAAGGCTGTCGTAACCGGCAAGCCCTCTTGCCAGATCCAGACGGGAGCAGACGAGCGCGGTGTTGTACGCATCTCCCAGCGCGTCGTGGGCCACCCGGGTCTGCTCTATCCCGAAATGCTCCATGGCCGTCTCCAGCGACTTCTGGTTGTGGTCGGCGTCCTCGGTGAGCATGTTATAGATGAGCTGTAGGTTGATCCACTGGCCCATCCAGTCGATGTCCAGATCGTGGATGATACAGTTTTGCTCCATGATCCCGCTGTCGTCGTAGCCCCAGGTCATGAAGGTGCAGTCCGGTCCGCACCAGGCGAGAAACTGCTCCATGGCCTTCGGAAAGGGGAGGCCGTGGGCCAGACGGGCGTTGTCGAAGCCGGTCAGCTTTTTGACCTTGTAGTGCATTTTCCTGAACCACACGGGGCTCACGTCGCACTGGAACTCTTCTCCCGGTGTGAAGTCGTCGTTCAGCTTCACCGCGCCGATCTGGATGATCTCGCCCCGCAGGTGGATGGGGAGGTGGTTGAATACGGACGATTTGGCGCTCATGGCCTGGTTCCATTCCAGGTCAATGACGATGTATGGCATGAGTGGATGTTCCCCCTAAGTTACTGCACCCGCATCTTATCACAATTTTAAAAAAATAACAACATAATTGCGCAAATCTGCCGTATATGTTAAAATGCAGAAAGAACAAGAGCAAACGGTTTCCAATGGAGGAGCATGAGATGAAGATCGCTGTCATATGCGGAGGCCTTTCCAATGAGAGGGACGTGTCATTGTCCAGCGGCGTGGGCATCGCCGGCGCGCTGCGGGGCCTTGGCCATCGGGTGGTACTGGTGGACCTGTTTCTGGGCTGGACAGAGCCCTTCGCCGCGGCGGAGGACCTGTTCACGGCGGAAGAACAGCCTGTCAGCTTCGCGGTGGGAGAGGACGCCCCCGACCTGGCGGCGGTCCGGACCATGCGCCCCGGTCAGGACCTGATCGGTCCTCATGTACTGGAGATCTGCAAGGCGGCGGATATCGTTTTTCTCGCCCTGCACGGCGAGGAAGGAGAGAACGGCAAGCTCCAGGCCTGGTTCGACATCAACGGCGTGCGCTACACCGGCAGTGGCTATCTGGGCAGCGCTCTGGCCATGAACAAGAGCCTGTCCAAGATCATTTTGCGGGAGGCCGGGATACCGGTGGCGGAGAGCGTCACGGTCCGGCGGGGAGAGGAAAAGGCCAAGCTGCCGCCGTTTCCCTGTGTGGTGAAGCCCTGCTCCGGCGGGAGCAGCGTGGGCACCACCATCGTGAACGGCCCCGAGGAATACGACGCCGCACTGGAACTGGCCTTTCGCTATGAGGACAGCGTGCTGGCGGAGCGCTTTATCGCCGGCAGAGAACTGACCGTCGGCGTGCTGGACGGCAAGGCCATGCCTGTGACGGAAATCATCCCCAGGACGGGTTTTTACGACTACAAGAACAAATATCAGCCGGGCATGACGGACGAACCGTGCCCCGCGCCCATCACGGCGGAGGAGACCTCCGCCATCCAGGCTCTGGCGGAGCGCGTGTATGAGGCGCTGTGCCTGGAGGCGTACGGGCGGGTGGATTTCATGATGGGCAGAGACGGCGTGTTCTACTGTCTGGAGGCCAATACCCTGCCCGGCATGACCCCCACCAGCCTGATCCCCCGGATGGGCCGGGCCATGGGCATGGACTATGGCGCGCTGTGCCAGGCGCTCATTGACGCGTCTATGAAGAAGTATCGGAAATGATGGGCGAGAGCATGAAAAACCTTACACCCGCCGTCGCCGCGGCTGTGACGGGCGGGCAGGTGCGCGGCGCGCTCCCGGAGGCGGAATTGACCGCCGTCACCACGGACAGCCGGACCGTCCTGCCCGGGTGCCTGTTCGCGGCCATTCCCGGCGCCCGGGTGGACGGGCACGATTTTATGGGTCAGGCGGCGGAAAAAGGCGCGGCGTGCGTGCTGTGTGAGCGGTTCACGGACGTGCCTATACCGCAGATCCTGGTGACCGACGCGCAGGCGGCGCTGCGGGCCCTTGCGGCGTGGTACCGGCTGCAGTTTGACATCCCCTTCGTCGGCGTGACCGGCTCCGTGGGCAAGACGACCGCCAAGGAGATGATCGCGTCGGTGCTTGCGCAGCGGTTCGAGACACTGAAAACGGAGAAGAACTTCAATAACGAACTGGGCGTGCCTCTGACCCTGTTCCGCCTTCGGGAGGGTTACCGGGCCGCCGTGGTGGAGATGGGAATCTCCGGTTTTGGGGAAATGCGCCGCCTCACGCAGATGGTCAGACCGGATATCGGCGTGTACACCGTCATAGGTGACGCCCATCTGGAATTTCTGGGGGATAGGGCCGGCGTGCTGCGGGCCAAAGGCGAGATGGTGGAGGGCATGGGCCCGGAGAGCGTCATCATCGCCAACGGCGACGACGCGCTTTTGAAGGAGCATGATTTCGGCCGGCGCACGGTGCTGTTCGGGCAGAGCGGAAACGCCGCTGTCCGGGCGGAGGACGTGCGGGCGGACGGTCTGTCCGGCATGGGATGTGTCATATGCGCCGGGGACCGGCGTATCCCGGTGCGTATCCCCGCCTTTGGCGCCCACATGGTCAGCGCCGCCCTGATGGGGGCCGCCGTGGGGCTGGAGCTTGGTATGACGGATCGGGAGATCGCCCGGGGCGTTGAAGCCTATGAGACGCTGGGGAGCCGCGGCCGGGTCATCGGGACCGGCTGTGTGACCGTTCTGGACGACTGTTATAACGCAAATCCCACCAGCGTGAGAAGCGCGCTGGAGAGTTTGACCTGCCTGCCCGGCCGGAAGGTGGCCATATTGGGCGATATGCGGGAGCTCGGCGCGACAGGTCCCGCCCTGCACCGGGAGACGGGCGCGCTGGCGGCAGAGCTTTGCGACGCCGTCGTCGCCTGCGGGGCGGAGGCAGAGCAGATCGCGGTGGGCGCCGGGCCGGAGGCGGTCTGGTTCGCGACGCGGGAGGAATTGCTCGAAGCGCTGCCGGACCTTGTCCGAAAGGGCGACGCGGTGCTGGTGAAGGCCAGCCGGGCCATGGGCTTCGAGGCGGTAACGGAGGCGCTCCTGGCATTGGAGACCGTCGCGGACTGAGGCGCGGCGCAGCGGCGTATGCGCCGTGACCGGGGAGGAGAGAGACAGTATGGCGAATATGCGTATGGATAAAAATCCCATGCCGGAACAGGACCCCGCTCTGCGCCGCGGGAACTTTGACGAGGTGGCGCTGGGGTACGACTGGCAGACAGCCATGGACGAGGCGGACCGGTGCCTGCGGTGCCGGGTGCCCAAGTGTGTGGACGGCTGTCCGGTGGGCGTGCGTATCCCGGCATTCATCGCCAAGCTGGCGGAGGGCGACGTCGAAGGCGCCTATGGGATCATTGCGGCCAGCAACGACCTGCCCGCCGTCTGCGGACGGCTTTGTCACCAGGAGGAACGGTGCGAACGGGCCTGCATACGCGGTATCAAGGGCGAGCCGGTGAGTATCGGCGCGCTGGAGCGCTTCGTGGCGGACCGGCATATGGCGTCGGGCGGGGAGGACGGCGGATCTGCCGCGCCGGAGCCCAACGGGCATGCGGTGGCGGTGATCGGCTCCGGCCCGGCGGGGCTGGCCTGCGCGGGCGAGCTCCTGCGCCGGGGCTATGACGTGACGGTGTTCGACTCGTTTTCCGAGCCCGGCGGCATGCTGACCCACGGCTTGCCGAACTTTCGGCTGCCCAGGGAGGTGGCCGCAAAGGAGATCGGCCGTCTGGAGCGGGCCGGCGTGAAGATCGTGACCGGCGTGCGTATCGGCGAGGAGCGGAGCATAGACGGGCTTTTTGAGGAGGGCTTCGAGGCGGTGTTCATCGGCTCCGGCGCAGGGCAGAACGATCCGCTGCACATCGCCGGTGAGGAGCTTGCGGGCGTGTACACGGCCTACGAGGTCCTGCCGCTGTCCGAAGGGGCGGTCATAGGAGAGAAGGTGGCGGTCCTGGGCAGCGGCGATATGGCGCTGGACGCGGCGCGCAGCGCCGTGCGCCTGGGGGCGGAGCAGGTCACGCTGGTCTGCCGTGAGGCGGCGGACGGGCTCTATGCCCGAAAGGAGGACGTGGCCCGCGCGCAGGCGGAGGGGATCGTCTTCCTGACAGGCCATGAGGCGGCGGAGCTGCTCGCCGGCGCCGGCGGTCATGTGGCCGGCGTCAGGGTCATAGAGCGGGAGCCGGACGGGAAGCAGACCGGTGAGAAGGTCATAGCGGCGGACACGGTCATCAACGCCGCGGGCGCCAGTACAGGCGCGGTGCTGCTGGGGTCTACCCCCGGCCTGGCCCCGACGGAGGCGGGCGGCGTGGCGGCGGACGCCGTCACCGGCGCCACCAGCCGGGTGGGCGTGTTCGCGGGGGGCGACGCGGTCACCGGCGCGGCCACGGTCATACAGGCCATCGGCGCTGGCAAGCGTGCGGCCGCGGGGATCGACGCCTATATACACGGCCAGTGAACCGGCGGGAAGCCCCCTTGTGCGCGGCGGCCAAATGTGATAAAATGCACTTGTGAGGGCACTTTTCCAACAGAGGAGAGCGTATGAAAACGATCCTGCTTGTCTTTGGCACCAGGCCGGAGGCGATCAAAATGTGCCCGCTGGTGAATGAACTGAAAGACCGGCGGGGGATCAGGCCGATGGTCTGCGTCACCGGCCAGCACGACGATATGCTTTCCCGGGTATTGGATACGTTTTCGGTCACACCGGACTTCGACCTTGCCGTCATGAAGCCGGAGCAGTCCCTGTTTGACGTGACGGCGCTGATCCTGGAGCGGCTCAGGCCGGTCCTGGGATCGGTAAAGCCGGATGTGGCCTTGGTCCACGGGGACACGACCACTACCTTTGCGGCGGCGCTGGCCTGCTTTTATGAGAGGATACCGGTGGGCCATGTGGAGGCGGGGCTGCGTACCTGGCGGACCGACTGCCCCTATCCGGAGGAGTTCAACCGGCAGGCGGTGAGTATCATCAGCCGCTACAACTTTGCTCCCACGGAGCAGGCGAAGCTGAATCTGCTGCGGGAGGGACGGGACCCGGTCACAGTCTATGTGACCGGCAACACGGCCATCGACGCGCTCAGGGCCACCGTCCGGGCCGACTATACGCACCCGGAACTGGACTGGGCGTCCGGCAGCCGTCTGGCGCTCATCACCGCTCACCGGCGGGAGAATCTGGGCGAGCCTATGCGGCAAATGTTCCGGGCGATCCGCCGGGTGGTGGACGAGCACCCGGATGTGAAGGCGATCTTTCCCGTCCATCCCAACCCGGCGGTGCGCGCCGCGGCCGGCGATATCCTGGCAGGCCATGAGCGCATACACGTCATCGAGCCGCTGGACGTGCTGGATTTCCACAATTTCATGAGCCGCAGCCACATCATTCTGACCGACTCCGGCGGCATTCAGGAGGAGGCGCCCAGTCTGGGAAAGCCCGTGCTGGTGCTGCGCAGCGTCACGGAGAGGCCGGAGGGTGTCGCCGCCGGGGCGCTGCGGCTGGTGGGGACGCAGGAGCGGTCCGTATACCGCGAATTCACCCGTCTGCTGGACGAGCCCGGGGCCTACGAGGCCATGGCACGCACAACCGCTCCATACGGCGACGGCCACGCCAGCAGGCGTATCGCGGACGTGCTGTGCGGCCTGTGAGAGCGGGAGAGGGAGAGCATGGCGAATATCATCGAGGTACAGGACCTCTCCGATCCGGCTCTGGACGTCTACGCCCGGCTGACGGAGCCGCAGCTTCGCAATCGCCGGGAGCCGGAGATGGGCATATTCATCGCGGAGAGCCTGAAGGTGATCCGTGTGGCGCTGGATGCCGGGTGTGCGCCCCGGTCGCTGCTCATGACGAAGCGCCACCTGCGGGGCCAGGGCAGGGAGATCGTTGACCGCTGTGCAGACGTGCCGGTCTATATGGCGGAAGAGGCGGTACTGGAAGAACTGACCGGCTACCCCGTTAACCGGGGCATGCTGTGCGCCATGGCCCGGCCCGCGCCCGTGGCGCCGGAGACGGTCTGTGCCGGGGCCCGGCGCGTTGCGGTGCTGGAGGGTATCGCGGACGCCACCAATGTGGGGGCCATTTTCCGCTCCGCCGCGGCGCTGGGCATGGACGGCGTGCTGCTCACGCCAAACTGCTGCGATCCGCTGAACCGGCGGGCGGTGCGGGTCAGCATGGGCACGGTGCTGCAACTGCCGTGGGCCTATGTGGACGGATGGCCCCGGGAGGGGCTGGAGCGGCTGCGGGCGCTTGGATTTGAGACGCTGGCACTGGCGCTGGCGGACGAAAGCCTGTCCGTTGACGAACCCGCGCTGGCGCGGGCGGAGCGGCTGGCGCTGGTGCTGGGAGCGGAAGGAGACGGCCTCGCGCCCCGGACCATAGCCGCCTGTGACCGGACGGTGCGCATACCTATGAAAAACGGCGTGGATTCGCTGAATGTGGCCGCCGCCGGAGCTGTCGCCTTCTGGCAGCTTCGGGTGAGAGAACGGTAGCCGCAAGTATATTATCTTACTATGTGAGGAGAGGATCTTATGGACATTCGCTATTCCGCCAACCCCAACGATGTGAAGCGCTACACCACCGAGGAACTGCGCAGGGAGTTTCTCATCACCGATCTCTATCAGCCGGACACGGTGCAGGCTACATACTCCCATGTGGACCGTATGGTTGTCATGGGGATCATGCCTGTGCACGAGACGGTGCCCGTGGACAAGGGTATCGACGTCTGGGCAAATTTCGGCACCGGCTTCTTTTTCGAGCGCCGGGAAGCGGGCGTTTTCAATCTGGGCGGCAAGGGAGCCATACAGGTGGACGGTGAGCGTTACGCCCTTGGCTATGAGGACTGCCTGTACATCACCAGAGGCGCGAAGGACGTGACTTTTTCCAGCGACGATCCGTCGGAGCCCGCCCGGTTCTATCTGGCTTCCACCCCGGCCCATACCAGCTACAGGACGACGCTTCTGACCTATGAAAAGGCCAACCACAAGCCCTGCGGCGAGGATGAAAACGCCAACAAGCGTATCATCAACCAGTTCATCCACCCGGACGTGCTGCCCACCTGCCAGCTTTCCATGGGCCTGACCCAGCTTGCCCCGGGGAGCGTGTGGAATACCATGCCCAGCCACACCCACGAGCGGCGCATGGAGGTATACACCTATTTTGAGATACCTCAGGACCATGTGGTCATGCACTTCATGGGCCAGCCGCAGCAGACCCGCCATCTGGTCATGCGCAACTTCGACGCGGTCATATCCCCGTCCTGGTCCATCCACAGCGGCTGCGGCACCTCCAACTACACCTTTATCTGGGCCATGGGCGGCGAGAACCAGGCATTTGACGATATGGACGGCATCAACTCTGCCGATCTGCGCTGACGAATTAGGGAGGACAGATAACGATGGATATGATGAAGCAGTTTTCTCTGGAGGGAAAGGTGGCGCTGGTCACCGGCGCGGCCTACGGGATCGGCTTTGCCATCGCGGAGGCGCTGGCGGGCGCGGGGGCGAAGATCGCCTTCAACTGCCGCAGCCAGAGCAATATGGACAAGGCATTGGCGGCCTATGCGGAAAAAGGCGTCACGGCCCGCGGCTATATCGCCGACGTGACCGACGAGGCCCAGGTGGCCGATCTGGTGGCCAAAATAGAGGCGGATCTGGGCGGGATAGACATCCTGGTCAATAACGCCGGTATCATCAAGCGTATCCCCATGCTGGAGATGACCGCGGAGGACTTCCGCCAGGTGGTGGACATCGACCTGACGGGGCCGTTCATCTGCGCCAAGGCGGTCATCCCCGGCATGATCGAACGGGGCCACGGAAAGATCATCAACATCTGTTCCATGATGAGCGAGCTCGGCCGGGAGACCGTGTCCGCTTACGCGGCGGCAAAGGGCGGCCTGAAAATGCTCACCCGGAACATCTGCTCCGAGTACGGCGGGGCCAATATCCAGTGCAACGGCATAGGCCCCGGCTACATCGCCACCCCGCAGACCGCGCCCCTGCGGGAGCGTCAGAGCGACGGCAGCCGCCACCCCTTCGACCAGTTCATCGTCTCCAAGACCCCGGCGGGCCGGTGGGGAGAGGCGGCGGACCTGATGGGACCGGCGGTGTTCCTGGCGTCCGACGCGTCCAATTTCGTCAACGGCCATATCCTCTATGTGGACGGCGGTATCCTGGCTTATATCGGCAAGCAGCCGTAACGCTTCGCTTTTGCGTTTGGCCGGACCGCGCCGCTGTTCGGGCACATAAACCGCTGTTTTCGTTCATAGGATTTACCAAAATCAACCCGGAGGTATGCCCTGTGAACAAGTTAAAATCCATGCTTATGAGACACCGCAAGCTATTGGGGCCTACGGCTCTGGTGCTTGCGGTGATAGCTATATTCTGGGTGGTGAACAGCCCGGCTATCGTGGGGGTATCCGCCTCGGCCCGTCAACTGCCCATCTATTCCGTCCAGCGGGACAACAAGGCCGTGAGCCTCACCTTCGACGCCGCCTGGGGCAACGAGGACACGCAGACGCTTATCGACATCCTGAACAAGTACGGCGTGAAGGCCACCTTCTTCCTGGTGGGCCAGTGGGTGGACAAATACCCGCAGAGCGTGCAGGCGCTGTACGACGCGGGCATGGAGATCGGCAACCACTCCGATACCCATCCCCATATGGCGAAGCAGTCCGAAAAACAGATCATCGACGAGGTGAGCCTGTGCAGCGGCAAGATCGAGGCGATCACCGGAACGGAGGTGGACCTGTTCCGCTGCCCTTACGGCGAATATGACGACGAGGTCATCAGTACGGTCAGGAACATGGGCGTCTATCCCATCCAGTGGGACGTGGATTCTCTGGACTGGAAGGATCTGTCCGCGGCGGAGATCACAAAACGTATCACGTCCAAAGTCCGGGACGGGAGTATCATCCTTTTTCATAACGCGGCCAAGCACACGCCGGAGGCCCTGCCGGGCATCATAGAGTATCTGCTCTCGGAGGGGTATCAGATCGTGCCGGTGTCGGAACTGCTGCTGGACGGGGAGTATGAGATCGACAACACCGGGCGCATGACGCCCAAGGCATGATGAAAAGATATGTCAAGCCCTCCGGCAGAGTGCCGGAGGGCTTGAACGCTGGTTTATATCAGGTATTGGCCTTGCTTTTTGTCTGTTTGGCGAAGGTGCGGATGCCCTCGATGATGAGGAACACGGCCAGCACGACCATCGCCGCGGCGATGACGAGCTGGAACCAGTTGCCCCACTCGGTGCCGGCGGCGCACATGATACCAAGGTCTTTGATCTTCATCACCAGGAAGGTCAGTGTTGCGATCAGCATGAATGCCATGGGAACATAGAACATCTTGTTGTTCTTGCCCACTTCGCCAAGCCACGCGGCCACGGCCATGAGAGCCAGGCCGGCCAGCAGCTGGTTCGCGGCGCCGAACAGGCCCCAGATGGCGCTCAGGCTCATGCCGCCCAGCAGGCAGCCCACGACCACCATGATGGTGGTGCCGACCAGGGGATGGGCGAGGTATCTGCGGATACCGGTGGCGTCCTTCCAGGTGGCCTCGCCCTCTTTGAGGAACAGCTCTGAGAACATGAACCGGCTCAGACGGGTGCCGGTGTCAAGGCTGGTCAGAGCAAACACGGATACAGCCAGGGTCAACAGGGTATAGACCACGTTGTAAACGCTGCTGGCGGAGTCCAGACTGAACATGGAGGCGATACCGGTGGCGAAGGCCACGGCGGGGGAGCCGAACTCGCCGGCGGTGTAGCGCTTGAACACCATGCCGACGGCGATGACGGACACGACGCCCAGGGCGGACTCGATGAGCATGGAGCCGTAGCCGATGGCCTTGGCGTCCTTTTCATTGGCCAGCTGCTTGGAGGAGGTGCCGGTGGAGATCAGGGCGTGGAAGCCGGAGCAGGCGCCACATGCCACGGTGATGAACAGGACCGGGAACATACTGCCCAGACTGGTGGTCCAGCCGGTGAAGGCGGGCAGCTCGAACACAGCGGTCTTGTCGCCGGTGAAAGCGGAAAAGAAGATACCCACCACGGCCACGGCCATCATGCCGTACAGCAGGAAGCTGGACAGATAGTCGCGGGGCTGGAGCATGATCCACACAGGGATCAGGGAGGCCACGGCGATGTAAACGCCGATCAGTACGATCCAGGTGTTGCGGCTCAGCGCCAGACCATAATTGAGGCCGATGACGATGGCGGCAACGATACCCACGATACCCAGGATGGTGGCGGGACCGGTCTTCATGCCGGCCCGATTGGTCAGCATACCGTAGACGACGGCCAGGACGATGAACAGCACGGACACCATGGCGGTGGTCTCGTTACCGGTGACGGTGCCGGTGGTGATACCGGTAGAGACGGAGGCAAAGGTGCCGGCCACCACGTTCACGAAGGAGGCGATGACCATGATGAGTACCAGCAGGGCGAAGAGGATGAACAGCTTCTTTGCCCGGTCGCCCATAGAGTCTTTGATGATCTCGCCCACGGATTTGCCGCCGTGACGGACAGACGCGAACAGCGAGCCGAAGTCCTGTAGACCGCCAAAGAAAATACCGCCGATGACGCACCACAGGAAAACGGGGAGCCAGCCGAAAACGGAGGCCTGGATGGGCCCGTTGATGGGACCGGCGCCCGCTATGGACGAGAAATGGTGACCCATCAGCACGACGGGCTTGGCGGCGACGTAGTCAACGCCGTCCTCCATCTCGACTGCGGGGGTCTTTCTGCGGGGGTCGATACCCCACTGTTTTGCCAGCCAAGAGCCATAGGTCACATAGCCGATGACAAGCAAAACGATTGCTGCAAGAACGATTCCGATTGCGATCATTTTGTCTCTCCTAACTTTGTGTTGATATATTGCAAAAGAGCTTCTTCAGGTCCCGGCCCAGGCGGTTGTGGACCAGGTCGCCGGAAGACGTCTCAAAAGCAATCACGCGATAGCAGCTCCAGCCGTGGAGCGAGTGCTTATAGCTTTTTGAGCGGCGGGACTTTTTCAATGCCAGCTTCGCATCGGGAGCGATGTGTCCGGCCAGAATGACGAGCGTTACGTCGGAATTCCGATGGTTCATGTGGGGCCGCACCCGGGCCAGGCCGCGCTCCCAGGCGGTGTCTTCCAGCGTCGAGAGCGCCGCCGCGTCAAGCGCCTCCACGGCGGCGAAAAAGACGTACTCGTGGGAATCGGACTCGGATATGCGCGCGCTCCTGACGAGAACGAACTGCTCGTCGTGGGAGTGGAAAGCCGCCTCCGCCGCAAAGGGCGGCTGCACATTCTCTTTTATCACATCGTAGTAGCGCGTATAAGACGGCAGCAGACGCGCAAGGGCTTCGTCAGGGGTCATCCGTCGTACTCTCCTTTTTCCCGGTCGTGGGTCCCTGTGAGCGGATAAGGCCGCACGGGGGCTCAGCAGACCTGCACGGTCCATCCGTGGGGGTCCTCTGTCCGGCCCCACTGGATACCGGTGATGGTCTCATAGAGCCTGTGGGTCACTTCGCCGATCTCGTAGTTATTGATGATGTGGGTCCCGCCGTTGTAAGAGATCTCGCCAACGGGGGAGACCACCGCCGCCGTGCCGGTGCCCCATGCCTCCTCCAGGACGCCGCTCTCCGCCGCCTGGATGAGCTCGTCAACGGAGATGTTCCGCTCCTGGACCTCATAGCCCCACTCGGCGAGCAGCTGCAAAGCCGTTTTGCGGGTAATGCCAGGCAGAACGGAGCCGCTGGCCAGAGAGGGGGTCACGATCTTGCCGCCGAGCTTGAACATCACGTTCATGGAGCCCACCTCTTCGATGTACTTCTGCTCCACGCCGTCCAGCCAGAGCACCTGGGAGAAGCCCTTCTTTTCCGCAAGCTCGCTGGCATGGAGGCTGGCGGCGTAGTTGCCGCTGCACTTGGCGAAGCCGGTACCGCCCCGGACGGCCCGGACCTCGCGGCTCTCAATGGCTATGCGGACCGGGTCCAGACCCTCGGGATAATAGCTGCCGACGGGGCAGGTGATGATACTGAAAAGATATGTATGGGAGGCGTGCACGCCCAGATGGGCATCCGTGGCGAACACGAAGGGCCGGACATAAAGGCTGGTGTCCGGGGCGGAGGGTACCCAGTCCGCGTCCAGCCGCACCAGGGTCCTGAGCGCGTCAAGATAGATGTCCTCCGGGATGGCGGGGATACACAGCTTCTCGCAGGAGCGGGCCATACGGGCGATGTTCTCCGTGGGACGGAAGAGCTGGATGTGGCCGTCGGCGGTCCGATAGGCTTTCATACCCTCGAATACCGACTGGGCGTAATGCAGCGTCATGCAGGACGGCTCCAGCGCAAGGGGGCCGTAGGGAACGATACGCGGGTCGAACCAGCCTTTGCCGGTCTCGTAGTTCATAAGGAACATGTGATCGGAGAAAAATGTCCCGAAGGGGATGTTGTTCTCATCCGGTCTGGGCCGGGGCGCGGCCGTTCTGGTGATCTTGATGTCCATGGCGATCTCTCCTTTTTCAAAACAGACAAAATAAAAGCCGTATGGCCTGAAAAGTCAGGTCATACGGCGGGAAGTACGTTTTTCGATCTTCTCACTTTTCACCCAGCGTTGACGGCATGACTTTTCGCGCTATTATTGCGGACGCACAGTCGAACAATAATAACGATGATCATGCTGACAAGGATAAAACGGTACATTGTGTTCCCTCGCTGGAATCATTATCGTGGCAAATATAGCACAGGAAATTTTCCCTGTCAAAGGGTTTTTCAAAACTTCGTCGATTTGCCCGATTAAAGGGGAAAAGTGGGGCTGGGCGGACCGAGCATTTATGAAAAATGCATAATCCGCTCTCCGATCGGAAGGGCCGTCACAGGGACCGGATCAGCTGCGGCAGGCAGGCCTCGAACTTGACACCATACCAGTGGTCCCTGACGTCGGGCATGGTGGCCAGGATACAGTCAACGGTATAGTCCACCGCGACGGTCAGCGCCTGCTGCATGGTCTTTCCCAGTATGACGGCCCCGGCCAACGCCGAGGTGAACACGTCTCCCGTGCCGTGGAAGGACACGTCGATGTTCTCCCGGAAGTACTGGAAATACTCGCCGGTGACCGCGTCGTAGGCAACGGCGCCCTGCCGGGCCGGATCGTATACCACGCCCGTCACCACCGCAGTACGGCAGCCGAGAGCCGTGAGCCGGCGCAGCAGGCCGTGGATGTGCTCCTCGTCATATCCGGCGGGGACATACTCCTCGCCCAGCATGAAGGCGGCCTCCGTCAGATTGGGCACGATCACGTCCGCCTGCCCGCACAGCCCCGCTATGCCGGCGGCATATTCCTGATCGAAAGCCGGATACAGCTTCCCGTTGTCGGCAAATACCGGGTCCACGATCTTCGTCGCCTCCGGGAAGGCGCGGAAATAGTCGGAAACCATGCCGATCATCTCTTTGCTGCCCAGATAGCCGGTGCTGATACCGTCAAAAACGAGGCCCTGGCTCTTCCAATGAGCCGCGATCAGCGGCAGATCGGCAGACAGGTCCCGGAACGTCCAGTCTTTGAAACCCGCCGTGTGGGTGGACAGGATGGCCGTGGGGATCGGGCATACCTCCAGTCCCATGGCCGACATGATGGGGTGCGCTACCGTCAGCGAGCATTTCCCGAAGCAGGACAGATCCTGAATGGTCATGATCCTTTTTTGTCTCATGATGTGTGACCTCCATTGCTATCGTTGAAGGTACTATACCACAAACTGGGCATATAAAAATAACCAAAATTATAATATTTAATAACACCAGATAAAAATCGAGCCCGCGCGCCGTTTTACGAGGATTTAACATGCGCAGGGTAGTGGACTTTACGATCGCCCGGTACACTGGATACAGAAAGCTGATAACGGGAGAAAAGACATGGATATTTTCGACTTTCTGTCTTTAGTGGGTGGCCTGAGCCTATTTCTGTTCGGCATGAACGTGATGGGACAGGCGCTGGAACGCAGGGCGGGGGCCGGGCTTCGCGGGCTTCTGGGGAGGATGACCACCAGAAAAGCGGCGGGCCTGCTGACGGGCCTTGGCGTCACGGCGGTGATCCAGAGCTCGTCCGCCACCACGGTCATGGTGGTAGGATTTGTGAACTCCGGGCTCATGACGCTGAAACAGGCGATCAACGTGATCATGGGAGCCAACGTCGGGACCACGGTCACGGCCTGGATACTGTCGCTGTCGGGCATAGACGGGGAAAACCTGTTCGTGCGGCTTTTGCGGCCGTCCTCCTTCACGCCGGTGCTGGCGCTTGTGGGCATTGGCCTGACCATGTTCTGCCGCAGCGACAGGAAAAAGGACACGGGCACGATCCTTCTTGGCTTCGCCACGCTGATGTTCGGCATGCAGACCATGTCGGACGCGGTGTCCGGACTGGGGGACGCGCCCGGGTTCCGGCAGCTTTTCATCCTGTTCAGAAATCCGTTCCTGGGCGTTCTGGCGGGCGCGGTGCTGACCGCCGTCATACAGTCCAGCTCCGCCTCCGTGGGCATATTGCAGGCGCTGGCCGCCACGGGCCAGGTAAGCTATGGCGCGGCTATCCCCATCATCATGGGCCAGAACATCGGCACATGCGTTACGGCGCTCATCTCCGCCATCGGGGCCAACAAAAACGCCAAACGGGCCGCCATGGTCCATCTGGCCTTCAACGTGATCGGCACGGCGGTATGGCTGAGCGTGTTCTGCGTGGTGCGCGCGCTGTTCTCTCCGGCGCTGCTTGACGAGAGCGCGTCACTGCCCGGCATCGCCGCGGCGCACTCGGTATTCAACATTCTTTGCACGGTACTGATGTTGCCGCTGTCGGGCTTTCTGGAGGCGCTGGTGTGCCGGGTGGTGCCGGAGGCGAAGAAGCCGGAGACGCAGAGCGAACTGGACGAGCGTCTGCTGGCCACGCCGCCCATCGCGCTGGAGCGGTGCCACGAGGTGGCGGCGGATATGGCTGGGTGCGCCGTGGGCGCCCTGCGGGACGCCGTGGCCGCCATATACGCCTATACGCCGGAGCTTGCCGGGCAGGTGCGGGAAGCGGAGGAAAGGGCGGACCACTACGAGGATATCCTGGGCACCTATCTCGTAAAGCTCAGCACGGGCCAGGTCAGTAAAGAGGACAGCAGCGAAGCGGCGGAGCTATTGAAGGTGATCGGAGACTTTGAGCGTATCAGCGACCACGCGGTGAACATACTGGGCTCTGTTGAGGAATTGAATGAGAAGGACCTGACCCTTTCGGCGGACGCCCGGGCGGAGATGGAGGTGCTCACCGCGGCGGTGGGGGAGATAACGGATCTGTCCCTGAGCGCGTTTTTGAAAAACGACCTCTACGCGGCGGAGCAGGTGGAGCCGCTGGAGCAGGTGATAGACGTGCTGAAGGAGACGTTTCGGACCCATCACATCCAGCGCCTGCAACAGGCCAGGTGCAGCATCGCCGCGGGATTTGTTTGGAACGATCTGCTGACCGATCTGGAGCGGGTGAGCGACCACTGCTCCAATATCGCCGGCTGCGTCATCGACGCGTCTCTTGGCAATCTGAATCTGCACGAATCCGTCCGAACGATCCGCAGGGACCGGGAAAAGTTTTTGGAGCGCTACGAGATGTACATGAACAAATACGCTCCCGCCGCGAGCTGATATACGCGCCGGAGAAAAAAGCAAGCCCCCCGGGGGATTGGCCGTAAGACAGTACAGTATCGGATTTTGGAATGGCGTGGCGTTTTGTCACGCCATTTCCTCTTGTATCAGTTCGTCTATGGGGATAACGCCCACAAAGTCATAAGAAATATTGATCTTCCGGCGGCGCTTGCCGTTGCTCTCGTCCTGATCCTCTATGTAGATAGCCTTGACCAGTTCATGCAGCGCATACGGCGTCAGTTCTTCCAGCCCGAAATACTTATGTGCCAGCGCAACAAAACGCTCCACATCGTTTGCGTGCTGTTCCTGCTGGGCTATCTCCTGCTGTAAAGCACCGGCTTCTTGTTTAAGCTGCGCCTGCTCATCCTCATAGGACTTGCTCATAGAGGAAAAACGCTCGTCGGAGATCGTCCCATTCACCCGATCCTCGTACAGCCGCATGAAGATTCGATCCAGCTCATTCAGACGCTTCTCCGCCTTGGTCAGCTTCTTCTTGCTCACCCGGATCGCCTCGTCGGACGCCAGCTTCAGCCGCTTCTCCATGACCGCCCGGAAGTGCGCCTCATGCTTCACCACATAGGAGATGACCATCTGCATGTGCCATAAGACCATTTCCTCCAGTACCACCGCCCGGATATAATGGCTCTCACATTCTTCCTTGTGGATGCGATGGGTGGAACAGGTAAAGAAGTCCTGCCGCTTCTCAAACTTGACGCTGGTGCAGTAGTACATCTTCGCCCCGCAGTCCGCACAGAAAACAAGGCCGGAGAACATACTGCTCTTGCCTGTTTTCGTCCGCCTGTGGCGCTGCTGGCGTATCTGCTGGACCTTTTCAAACACTTCCTCTGTGATGATAGCCGGCTGGGTGTTATAGAACAGAAGCTGATCCTCTTTGTCGTTCCTGCGGGTTTTCTTATCCCAAATGGACACAGTGTAAGTCTTGAAGTTCACTGTGCAGCCCATATATTCCCGCTGCTCCAAAATGTGAATGACCGTAGTGGAGTTCCAGTAGTAGGGATATTTCCCGCCGGGATTTGTCGGGCTTCGGCCTTCCTTCCGCTGATAGAACGTAGGATTGAGGATCTGTTCTTCCTCCAACTGGCGAGCGATCTGCGACGGCCCGCGCCCCTCCATGCAGAGGGCGAAAATGTGTCGTACTACCTGTGCGGCCTCCTCGTCGATGATCCACTGTTTCGGATTCTCCGGGTCTTTCTTGTAGCCATACGGGGGATTGTACGTCAGCCGCTCGCCGCGTTCGCCTTTCGCCTTTACGACTGCCCTGATCTTCCGGCTGGTATCGCGGGCGTAAAACTCGTTGAACCAGTTTTTGATCCCGGC
>CANQMO010000016.1 GCA_947624985.1 uncultured Oscillospiraceae bacterium
TCGTAGTAAGCGCCCAGGAACTTGCCGGCGTCGTCACGGGAGAAGCCGAAGGTCATCTGGGTCAGGTCGTTGGTGCCAAAGGAGAAGAACGCGGCCTCCTTGGCGATGGCGTCCGCGGTCAGAGCGGCCCGCGGGATCTCGATCATGGTGCCGACAAGGTACTTCATGTCGGAGCCGGCGGCCTTGATGAGCTCGTCGGCGGTCTTGACCACCACGTCCTTGACGTACTTCAGCTCCTTGACCTCGCCCACCAGCGGGATCATGATCTCGGGGACCATCTTCCAGTCGGGGTGCTTGGCCTGGACGTTCAGAGCGGCCTTGATGACGGCGCGGGTCTGCATGACGGCGATCTCCGGGTAGGTGACGGCCAGACGGCAGCCACGGTGGCCCATCATGGGGTTGAACTCATGCAGTCCGGCGATGATGGCCTTGATGTCGGCGACGGACTTGCCCATATCCTTGGCCAGCTTCTCGATGTCGGCCTCCTCGGTGGGCACGAACTCGTGCAGAGGGGGATCCAGGAACCGGACGGTCATGGGCCGGCCCTCCAGAGCCTCATACATGCCCTCGAAGTCGGACTGCTGCATGGGCTCCAGCTTGGCCAGAGCCTTCTCGCGCTGCTCCACGGTGTCGGAGCAGATCATCTCGCGGATGGCGGGGATACGGTCCTCGTTGAAGAACATATGCTCGGTGCGGCACAGACCGATGCCCTCGGCGCCGAACTTCACGGCCTGAGCGGCGTCGTGAGGCGTATCGGCGTTGGTGCGCACGCCCAGACGGCGGTACTTGTCGGCCCAGCCCATGACCCGGCCGAACTCGCCGCTGATGGAGGCGGGCACGGTGGGCACGGCGCCGTCGTAGATGTCGCCGGTGGAGCCGTTCAGGCTCAGCCAGTCGCCCTCATGGAAGGTCTTGCCAGCCAGCTCGAACTTCTTGTTCTCCTCGTCCATCTTGATGTCGCCGCAGCCGGAGACGCAGCAGGTGCCCATACCGCGGGCCACCACGGCCGCGTGGCTGGTCATGCCGCCGCGAACGGTCAGGATACCCTGCGCGGCCTTCATGCCCTCGATGTCCTCAGGAGAGGTCTCCAGACGGACCAGGACCACCTTCTCGCCCTTGGCGGCCCATTCCTTGGCGTCCTCGGCAGTGAAAACGATACGGCCCGCGGCAGCGCCCGGAGAGGCGCCCAGAGCCTTGCCGATGACGGCGGTGCGCTTGAGGGCCTCGGCGTCGAACTGGGGGTGCAGCAGCGCGTCCAGAGAGCGGGGCTCGATCATGGCCACGGCCTGCTTCTCGTCGATGGCGCCCTCGTCCACCAGGTCGCAGGCGATCTTCAGAGCGGCGGCGGGGGTACGCTTGCCGTTACGGGTCTGGAGCATATAGAGCTTGCCGTGCTCCACGGTGAACTCCATATCCTGCATGTCGTGGTAGTGGTCCTCCAGGGTCTTGCAAACCTTCTGGAACTGAGCGAAAGCCTCGGGGAACTTCTCGGCCATCTGGCTGATGGGCATGGGGGTGCGCACGCCGGCCACCACGTCCTCGCCCTGGGCGTTGGTCAGGAACTCACCGAACAGCTTCTTCTCGCCGGTGGCGGGGTTACGGGTGAACGCCACGCCGGTGCCGCAGTCGTCGCCCATGTTGCCGAAGGCCATGGACTGGACATTGACGGCGGTGCCCCAGGAGTAGGGGATGTCGTTGTCCCGGCGATAGACGTTGGCGCGGGGGTTGTCCCAGCTGCGGAACACAGCCTTGATGGCGCCCATCAGCTGCTCCACGGGATCGGTGGGGAACTCCGTGCCCACCTTGTCTTTATACTCGCCCTTGAACTGCTCGGCCAGCTCCTTCAGGTCGTCGGCGGTCAGTTCCACGTCCTGGGTGACGCCCCGGGCTTCCTTCATCTTGTCGATGAGCTGCTCGAAGTACTTCTTGCCGACCTCCATGACCACGTCGGAATACATCTGGATGAAACGGCGATAGCAGTCCCAGGCCCAGCGGGGGTTGCCGGACTTGCGGGCCAGCACGTCCACCACGGTCTCGTTCAGGCCGAGGTTCAGGATGGTGTCCATCATGCCGGGCATGGAGGCCCGGGCGCCAGAGCGGACGGAGACGAGCAGAGGATTCTCCGCGTCGCCGAACTTCTTGCCGGTGATACCCTCCAGCTTGGCGATATACTCCATGATCTGAGCCTGGATGTCCTCACCGATCTGCTTGCCGTCGTCATAGTAACGGGTGCAGGCCTCGGTGGTGATGGTGAAGCCCTGAGGGACAGGCAGGCCGATGTTGGTCATCTCGGCCAGGTTGGCGCCCTTGCCGCCCAGCAGCTCACGCATGTTGGCGTTGCCTTCTGAGAACAGATAGACATACTTCATTGCGTGGTTTTCCTCCTTTTATTCCTGTGAAATTTTATAAGACTTCTTAAAGCGGCGCGGGGCAAAAAAGCCCCTTTCGCGCCATTTTTGCATACATATATTAAACGTCAACCCGCTGGAAATGTCAAGGCGTTTTTCCTGTGATCGGCTCCAAATCGCGCACTTTTGGCAATTTGCCCAGCGCGCAGCCGGCGGCGCCCGGTCCGCTGTGCATAACCGCGGGAAAGCGCGGCATACTACCGGTGAGGTGATATGTAATGTCTAACAAATCCAATAGCCAGAACCAGTCCAGCAACCGCAACAGTCAGAACCAGTCCAATAACCAGAACCAGAGCAATTCCAGCAATCGCAACAGCCAGAACCAGTCCAATAACCGCAACAGCCAGAACAACTCCCAGAATTGAAGGCACGGCCCTGACGTGACAGGGGCAAATCCGCGCCTGGACCCGGAGAGCCGTCTGGCTCCCAAATTCGACAGCACGTCCATCGCCAAATTTCCCACCGGCACACGGGAGGACATGGGCATGCGCGTCCGGGACGACTGCGCGGAAGAACACATTATGTAAACCAATTCGCTAGTCAAAAGGCGGGGCTCCGGCCCCGCCTCATTTTGCTTCCTCACTCGTTATATCGACAAACTGATTGCTTATCCGCACTCCAAAGTGCCTCTGAATGTTATACATGACAGATATATGCAACTGTGACGGAAACTGTCCTCTTTCTATTCTTGTAAGGGTCATAACACTGACCCCCAGAAGCTTTGCCATATCTTTCTTTGACAGACCGTAATGCGTTCGGAGCCACGCCACATTTTTCATAAACGTGCGCAATTCCTTGCTGGTTTCCCGCTCCATATTCATTCCCCCCCTGCTTTGCAACATTATACTACACAGGCAGGGAAGAGCATATTAACCAATATCGGTTATTCTTTTATATCCGCTTTGTCCACCAGCTCCACATCCAGCTCAAAGCTCTCTCCGTCCCGGTAGACGGTGAGGGTGAGGCTGTCGCCCACCTCCATGTCCTCCTTGATCAGGTTCACCTGGTCCACGGAAGCGACCTGCTCCCCGTTCACCGCCGTGATCACGTCTCCCACCGCCAGGCCCTTTTCCAGCGCGTCGGAGCCCTCGCTGACCTGGGAGACATACACGCCCTCCGGCAGGTCGTACAGAGCCATGGCCTCCGCGCTCACGGCCCCGGCCACGATGCCGATGGTAGGCTCGCCCGGGACCACGCCGTTTTCGATGAGCTGGTCCACGATCTGCTTGACCACCGCCGAGGGGATGGCAAAGCCGATACCCTCCACAGTGGTGAAGTAGGAGGACATGATCTTCATGTTGGTGATACCGATGACCTGGCCCTGGGCGTTGATGAGCGGGCCGCCGGAGTTGCCCTCGTTCAGAGCGGCGTTGGTTTGCAGGAGGGTCATGGTGTGACCGCCGTAGGTCACGTTCCGGTCAATGGCGGAGATGATACCGTTCGTCATGGTGCCGGTATAGTCCTGGCTCAGAGGGTTGCCGATGGCCGCCACCTGATCTCCCACCTGCAAGGAAGCGGAGCGGCCGAATTCCGCCTCGGTCAGTCCGTCCTCTTCCACCAGCAGCACGGCGATGTCGCTGGCCTCGTCCGCGCCCACCAGCTTGGCGTCCAGCTCCCGGCCGTCCGTCAGAATGACCTGGGCCCCGTTGCAGCCCTGGAGGATATGGGTGTTGGTGACCACATAGCCGGCGCCGGCGTCGAACACCACGCCGGTGCCCCAGCTGTACTCCAGATCGTCCACATAGGTGATGACCCCCACCACCGAGGGGCTGACTTTATTATAGATCTCCTGCAAGGACAGGGCGTCTTTCCCGGCGGTGTTCAGCCGCAGCGTCACCCCCGTGCCGGTGGGCGCGGCGGGCAGGCCGATCTCACTGGAGGTGGCGTAATAGTTTTCAAAATACTCCCGGAAATCGTCGTACTGCCGGGCGTCATAAGGGCCGCTGCCGTCGTCCTGACCGTAGCCGAAGGAATAGTCAAAATCCCCGGCGTGGCCGAACACCCGCTCCTCCGCCGCCTCCAGCGCATACAGCCGCCGCAGCAGGGAACTGTTCATGACGGCCATCACCGCGGCGGCGCACACCAGCACGCCGCAGATGGTGAGGGAGACGGCCTTTGTCCGCCGGTGCCGGCGGCGCTGGGCGTCGGTCATGCCGCGGCGGACCGGCGCCCGCCGTACGTCGGGACCGGACGTCCGGGACGACGCCTGATACCAGTCGCTGACATCCCGGGCCGCGCCGTCCGCCCCGTACCAGCCGCCGTTTTGAGGCTCTATATTCTGAGGCATGGTGTGTCCTCCTTATTATCGTGATGTCACTTTATCAGTATTGCCAGGTTCACGGGTTCATATTTGCGTCCGCTTTCACCGGGGTCCTGCCCGGCTCCGCCAGCGCCAGAGTGAACGTGAAAACGGTCATGCCGTTTTCGCTGGTCACGAAGATGTCCTGATCGTGAGCGGCCAATATCTGCCGGACCATGTAAAGGCCCAGGCCCACGCCCTCCCGGTCCTGACTGCGGGATCTGTCCGCCTTGTGGAACCGGTCGAAGATCAGCGGCAGTTCCTCGGGCGGGATCGTCTGTCCCTGGTCCTGAACGGCGGTGTACGCCCTGCCGTTTTCCTTCCACAGGCTCACGGACAGCTCCGAACCGCCGTCGGCGAATTTGATGGCGTTGTCCAGAAGATTATACACCACCCGGGTCAGCGCGTCCACATCCCCTTTTACCAGCATGGCGTCCTCCGGCATATCCAGCGCCACGGTCATGGCCTTGGCGTCTATCCGGCTTTCAAAATTCAGCAGCGTTTGCAGCACCGTCTCGCCCAGATCGAAGGTCTGCTCCCGCCGGGCCGGGTCCCCGTCCTGGAGCCGGGACATGTCCAGCATGCTCCGGACCAGACGGCCCAGCCGCTTGGTCTCCGAGGAGATGGTCTGCAAATACTTCTTTTCCTTCTCGGGCGGGATGGTCCCGTCCAGCAGGCCGTCGGCAAAACCGGCGATGGAGGTCATGGGCGTGCGCAACTCGTGGGAAACGTTGGCGATGAACTCCCGGCGGCGGGACTCGTTCCGCTCCAGACTGTCGGCCATGGTGTTGAACGCCTGGGTCAGGGTGCCGATCTCGTCCTCGTCCGGATAGGCGCTGACACGGACGCTGTAATCGCCCCGGGCGAAGCGGTGGGCCGCCTCGGCCATCTCGTTGAGAGGCCGGGCCAGCCGCCGGTCATTGGCGTACTCGAACGCCACCGCCAGGCCCAGCACGCCTACCGCCACCAGGATGAACGCCAGGCTGAACCCGCCCCAGACGCTGAAAAAGCCGGACCCGGCGAAGTTTACGAACACATACCCCGCCGTGGTCCCGTCCTCGGCGGACAGGGGCTCGGCCACAACATAATACATCCCCTCGTAAAACCCGTCAAGGTCCGTCACGCCCTCGTAGCTGCCGTTTTTGGCGAGCTGCTCCGTCACCGCCTCGGGCACCTTTTTGCCGACGTAGGGCGAGGACGCCTCCCGGTCCGAGGTGGATACCACCGTTCCGGCCCCGTCGCACAGGAAGATGTGGTCGCCGGTGCTCTGGGCGATGGCCGCCAGGTTCATCCGCAGCTCCCAGCTGTCCAGCCCGTCCTCCCCGCGCACCGCCTCGGCGTACAGGCGCACCTCGTCCGCGGTTGCGTAGAGGCTGGCCTGCTTCTCCCGGATGAGGAACGCCCGGCCCATCAGGAACATGGTCACGCCAAAGGCGATGAAGCACACCGCGAACATGGCGGTGGTCACCATGAAGTTCCGGAAAAAAACGCTCCGCTTCACGGTCACGCTTCTCCGACCTCGAATTTATACCCCACGCCCCAGACGGTCTTGAGCCGCCACTGGTCGCTGACGCCCTCCAGCTTCTCCCGCAGGCGCTTGATGTGCACGTCCACCGTCCGGGAGTCCCCGAAGTAGTCAAAGCCCCACACCTCGTCCAGAAGCTGGTTGCGGGTGTACACCCGGTTGGGGGCGGAGGCCAGATGGAACAGCAGTTCCATCTCCTTGGGGGGCGTGTCCACCTTCACGCCGTCCACCACCAGCTCGTAAGAGTCCAGATCGATGACCAGCTTGTCAAATTCCAGCCGCCGGCTCTTCTCCTCCGGGGCTCCGTCCGTCCGGCGCAGCACCGCGTGGACCCGGGCCAGCAGCTCCTTTATCTCAAAAGGCTTGGTGATGTAATCGTCGGCCCCCATCTCCAGGCCCGCCACCTTGTCCCGGGTCTCCCCCTTGGCGGTGAGCATTACGATGGGCGCCTTGGAAAAGCCCCGTATCTCCCGGCAGACCTGCCAGCCGTCCTTCACCGGCAGCATGATGTCCAGCAGTACGATGTCCGGCTCCCCGCTCCGGGCCAGATCCACCCCGCGCCCGCCGTCCGCCGCCTGCAACACCTCAAAGCCGTCCCGCTCCAGATACAGCCGCAAAAGCTCCGAGATATTGCCGTCGTCCTCCACGATCAACGCCTTTTTCGCCATAACTGCCTCCTTCGCGCCCGACGCGGGCGCAGCGTTGTACATTCTGCCCCAATTGTAACATGCCGCGCAAGGCATGGGTGAACAAAATGTAAAAAGTTCCCCAAAAAGCGAAAAAAGGCTTTACTTTATCTCGCTAATGTGGTAGTATGCTGAACAATCAGGAACGACAGGAGGATATCACGTTATGAAAAGGATACTTGCTCTGGTCCTGGCCACGCTGATAGTGCTGACCATGTCCGCCTGCGGCGGCGCCAAAGAGAACGACGTTCTGGAGCCGGACCAGGCCACCGAGGCCCCCGCTGAGGCGGATGAAGCCGAAGCCGAAGCCGGAGACGAGACCGACGCCGACGAAGCCCCCGCCGAGACGGACGAGGCAGACGCCGAGGACGAGGCCACCACTGGGGACGAGGCAGACGCCGGCGCCGAGGACGAGGCCGACGCCGGGAGCGACATGGCCTATGTGAAGGACAAGGGCACGCTGGTGGTGGGTATCACCGAGTTCGACCCCATGGACTACAAGGACGAGGACGGCAACTGGATCGGCTTTGACGCCGATATGGCCAGCGCCTTCGCCGAGAGCCTGGGCGTGGATGTGGAGTTCGTGGAGATCGACTGGGACAACAAGGTACTGGAGCTGGAGGCCAAGACCATCGACGCGGTGTGGAACGGCATGACCCTCACCGACGAGGTCACTTCCGCCATGGAGTGCTCCAACGCTTACTGCAACAACGCCCAGACGGTCATCCTCCCCGCCGACAAGGCCGATGATTACAAGGCCGTCGAGGACATGGCCGACCTGGTCTTTGCTGTAGAAGCCGGCAGCGCCGGCGAGGACGAGGTGGAGGCGCTGGGCTATGAGACCACCCCCGTGCAGACCCAGGCCGACGCTCTGCTGGAGGTAAGCTCCGGCACCTCCGACGCCGCCGTCATCGATCTGCTGATGGCCGCCGCCATGGTGGGCGAGGGCACCAGCTACGCCGATCTGACCAACACCATCGACCTGAACAGCGAGGAGTACGGCGTGGGCTTCCGCAAGGGCTCCGACCTGGCCGCCGCCCTGAACGATTTCTTCGCCGACAGCTACGCCGACGGCACCATGGAGGAGATCGCGGAGACCTACGGCGTGCAGGCGGCGCTCATCGACCAGTCCGCGAAGTGATCTTCCGCGGGCCCATACCAGGAAAGTACATAGTCACATGGAACTGATCTTACAGCAAATGCCCGTTGTGATCCGGTCGCTGAACGTGGGCTTTTTGCAGACGCTGCGGCTGTTTTTCGTGACCGGACTGGGCGCGATCCCTCTGGGGCTGGTCATAGCCCTGGGCTCCATGAGCCGGTTCAGGCCCCTGAGCCTGCTGACCCGCTTCGTGGTGTGGGTGGTCCGGGGAACGCCGCTGATGATCCAGCTTCTGATCATCTACTACTTCCCCGGGCGGGTGCTGAACAACAACATATGGGGCAGCGGGGAGGCCGGGAGATTCCTGGCCTCCGCCATCGCTTTCATCTTCAACTACGCCTGTTACTTCTCCGAGATATACCGGGGCGGCATCCAGTCTATCCCCAAGGGCCAGCAGGAGGCGGGCCTGGTTCTGGGCATGACCAGAAGCCAGATCTTTTTCAAGATCACGCTTTTGCAGGTGATCAAGCGTATCGTGCCCCCCATGTCCAATGAGATCATCACTCTGGTGAAGGACACCGCTCTGGCCCGTATCATCGCCCTACAGGAGATCATCTGGGCCGGCCAGTCGTTTTTGAAGGGCTCGTCTGGCATTGCCGGGGCCATCTGGCCGCTGTTTTTCACGGCCGTGTATTATCTGGCCTTCACCGGCGTGGTCACCCTTGTCCTGGGCCGGCTGGAAAAACGGCTGGACTATTTCCGCTGAGAGGAGGGCTCGTCATGGCGATACTGGACGTGAAGGACATACGCAAGAGCTTCGGCCAGACCCAGGTGCTGAAAGGTATCGGCTTCTCTCTGGAGCGGGGACAGGTGGTGTCCGTCATCGGCTCCTCCGGCTCCGGCAAGACCACGCTGCTGCGGTGTCTGAACTTTCTGGAGCGGCCCGACGGCGGCTCCATCGCGGTAAACGGCGAGATCCTGTTCGACGCGGCGGACCCGGCCACCCAGCGGGAGGCAGAGATACGCCGCAAGCGGCTGCATTTCGGACTGGTGTTCCAATCGTTCAACCTGTTCCCCCAGTACACGGCGCTGGAAAACGTGACGCTGGCGGGCAGGCTGCTGGCGAAAGAGGAGCCGGACTACAAGACCCGGAAAAAGGAGATGTTCGAGCGGATCGACGCCGAGGCCCGGCGGCTTCTCGCCCAGATGGGGCTCTCGGACCGGATGAACAACTATCCCCACCAGCTTTCCGGCGGCCAGCAGCAGCGGGTGGCCATCGCCCGGGCCCTGGCGCTGCGCCCGGACATTCTGTGCTTCGACGAACCCACCTCCGCTCTGGACCCGGAGCTGACCCAGGAGGTACTGCGGGTCATCCGGCAGCTTGCCGAGCGGCAGACCACCATGATCATCGTCACCCATGAGATGGCCTTTGCCCGGGACGTATCCAGCCAGGTGATCTTCATGGACGGCGGCGTGGTGGTGGAACAGGGCGAGCCCGCTCAGGTGATCGGCGCGCCCACCCAGGCTCGGACAAGACAGTTTCTGGACAGTTACAGCCAGAATTAAGATGAACACACTCTTGATTTTCGGACAAACATCGGTTACTATAAAAGCCGCACTTATGTGCGGCTTTATTCTTTTTGGGGAGGACGCGCCATGAGAAGATTCCGCGCCGGCCTTTGTCTTTTGCTGTGCCTCGCCGCGCTCTTGCCCGCCGCCGGCTGCCACTACGGCGCGGGCGGGTTCCGGATCATCGACGAGTACAGCGGGGAGGGCAGCTACTACATCGCCTTCCGCAAGGGGGATAAGCTGCAACAGTTCGTGTCCGCCGCCATGCAGGAGCTGGCCGCCACCAACACCCTCCGGTCCCTGTCCATCAAGTGGTTCGGGGAAAATCTGGTGAACATCAAGGGCGACGCCGACGCTCTGGCCGATCTGGGAGAGGAGACGCCCCAGCGGTTCGTCACCGTGGGTATCGACGTGGGCAACGTGCCCATGAGCTACATCGCCAATGACGGCTATCTCGGCTTCGACATCGACCTCATCACCTTTATCTGCGGCTATCTGGGCTGGGGCGTGACCTTCTACCCCATCGACATCACCGACGCGGAGATAGAACTGAACGCGGGCAACATCGACATCGCCATGGCGGTGTCGGAGGCGGATCTGGACAGCGGCTTTGACTATTCTCCCGCCTATCTGACCAGCCAGTATGTACTGGTGACCCGCTCCGGCAGCAACATCCACCGGCGCTCCGGGCTGAAAGGCAAGACGCTGGGCGTGGTCGTGGCGGACGAGGACGTGCTCTACCAGAACCGGGGCTTTGTGGACGACCTGGGCTCGGTCATCTACCAGACGAACACGGACGGCCTTTTCAACGCCCTCATGCTGGGCGACGTGGACGGTATCCTCGTCTCCAGCGTCGTCGCGGCCTACCATATGAAATAGCCATTTAAAGGTCTAAGACCCCCCGCCGGAAAAGGCGGGGGGTCTTGCGCTGCGGTGGGCGCGGACGTTCAGATGACGTCCAGCGACACGTCGCCGCTGATACTGGTAAGAGAGTATTGCGGCGCAGCGGCGGCGTCTCCGGCGGCGCCGGACCAGGACCACTTCTCAAAGGGCCGCAGGGCCACGGTGCCGCTGACGCTGGAGGCATTCACCCTGAACGGAGCGTTGTCCGGGACGCGGGCCTCCACGTCGCCGCTCTTGGAGGAGAGATCCATCTCCTGCGGCAGGGTCATGCTCTCCACCAGGATATCGCCGCTCATGCATCTCACATGCGCCTTCCACACCGAGCCGGACAGCTCCACATCGCCGCTGGCGGTGGATATATCCACCTGGCCCATGGGCCCTTCGAGCGACAGGTCGCCGCTGGCCGTCTCCCCGAACACCTGAACGGCGTTGCCCTCCAGCCGGACGTCGCCGCTGGCGGTCATGAACCTCGCCTGTTCACAGCTTTTTACCCGGCAGTCCACATCGCCGCTGGAGGTCAGCACGTCGATCCGGCCCGCCTCCAGGGCCCCGGCAATGTCCACATCGCCGCTGCCTGTGGACACCCGAACGCTCTCCCAGCGCCGGGCGGGGATGGTCAGCGACACGTCCTGACTGGACGCGCCCCGGAACGCGAAAAACTGGTTGCTGGCCGTAAACAGAGGCCGCACCTTCAGCACGCCGTCCTCCGTGACGGACACGTCCAGCCGGGACATGTTCCCCTCCACCCGGACAGCGGCGTCCGGATCGCCGTCCAGATCTACCTCCACATCGCCTGTGGTCTGCACGTCCAGACGCAGCAGTCCCTGGGACGGCACGCGCCGCTCTTCATCGCCGTTATCCGGCCGGCCGAAGTTCTTTGCCCTGCCGTTCACCGCCCCGTCGTCGTCCACATGGAGGTGGACCGTGGCGCCCTCCCAGGCGGAGCCGGCGGCGCTCTTGAGAAAGTCCCTTGCCTCCCGGGCGGCCCGTTTGCTCTCCTCCACGGCGGCGCGAACGTCGTCGCTGCGGAAAAAGTCTCCGGCCATGCCGGCGGCCTCCTTCGCCATGTCTCCGACGGTCCGGCCTATGTCCCTTATCGTCCGGAGAAGCTCGTCCGTATCGTCCCGGAGGTCCTCCCCCTCCCGGGTATCTCCCTCCGGCTCAAGGCTGTTCAGATAGGCCTCCAGCTCGTCCACGCTGCCCAGCTCGTCCATGGCTCCGGCAAACGCCTCGTCCCGGCCCATGCCGCCGGCGGTCATGTCCTCATACCGGCGGGCCAGATTCTCCGCCAGTTCCTCAATCATCTCCGATTTCGCGTCGCTCTCCGGCGCGGCGGAGAGCTTTGCCGCGATCTCGTTGGCAAATCTGCGTTTGATGTCCTCCATGATCAACCCTCCTTCATCAATATCAGCGCGTCCAGCACCTGTTTCGTCTCGCTCCACTCCCGCCTGTCGGCGGCCAGTTGACCCATGCCCGCCTCCGTAATGGCGTAATACCGCCGCCGGGCGCCGGGTCCGTCGTCGCCCCAGTAGGAGGTGATCATCCCGTTCTGCTCCAGACGCTTGAAGGCCGTGTACAGCGTGGCCTCCTTAAAGCCGTACGCGCCTTGCGCCCGCTGGGATATGTTCTTGTTGATCTCATAGCCGTAGCTGTCCCCGGCCATGAGCTGGGCCAGGATAATGGTATCCGTGTGCCCCCGCAGGATGTCCGCCGATAGGGACATATCCGCACCTCCTTTTGTAATATATTTCATCTGGTGAGGTATTTCATGACAGCATAATAACACGATATACCTCATCTGTCAAGGTATTTTTGTGAAAAAGTAAGAGAGGCGCTTACCGCGCCTCTCTTTTCGTCTGTCCAGGCGTTATCCGCCGTAGTGGGCGGAGACCTTTTTCAGATCCTCGATGATGGGCAGGTGCTGGGGGCAGACTCCCTCGCACTGGCCGCAGCCAATGCAGTCGGAGGCCTTGCCGAACTTGCCGCAGAGGATCTCGTAGTTGGTGAAGTTGACCGTCCAGCCCTTCTCCTCCAGCTTTTCCCGCATATCCTCGTTATACAGGGAAAAGTACTGGGGGATGGCGATGTGCATGGGGCAGCCCTCCGTGCAGTAGGAGCAGCCCGTGCAGGGGATGGCGATCTGGCTGTTTATCACGTCCGCCACCCGGAAGCAGAGGTCTTTCTCCTCCTCCGTCAGGGGCTTGAAGTCGGCCATATAGCTCAGGTTGTCCTCCATCTGCGCCAGGTCCGACATGCCGGACAGCACCATCATGACGCCGGGCAGGCTGGCCGCGAAGCGGATGGCCCAGCTTGGCACGCTCATGGACGGGTCCCGGTCCTTGAAGAGCTTCTCCGCCTCCGGCGGCACATTGGCGAGAGTCCCGCCCTTCACCGGCTCCATGACGATCACGGGCTTGCCGTGCTTTTGGGCCGTCTCGTAGCAGGCCCGGGCGCGTATCCACTGGCTCTCCCAGTCCAGATAGTTGATCTGTAGCTGGACGAACTCCATCTCCGGGTGCCGGGTCAGGATCTCGTCCAGCAGTTCCGGGGTGTCGTGGAAGGAAAAGCCCGCGTGCTTCACAAGGCCCCGGGCCTTTTTCTCCAGCAGCCAGTTGAAGCAGTCGAATTTCTCATATTTCGGGTACATGGACTGCTCGACGCCGTGGAGAAGGTAGTAGTCGAAGTAGCCCGCGCCGGTGTTTTCCAGCTGGGCGTTGAACACCTTGTCCCGGTCCTCAAGGCTGTCGAAAAAACCTCCGTGCAGCTTGGTGGCCAGGGTGAAGCTGTCCCGGGGATACCGGTCCACCAGCGCCTTTTTTGCCACGCTCTCGCTGGCAAAGCCGTTGTACATCCAGGCGGTGTCAAAGTATGTAAAGCCCCGCTCCAGAAACAGGTCCACCATCTTCTTCACCTGCTCCACGTCCACATCCGCGGCGTTGGTGGGGTCCAGCTGCGGCAGCCGCATCAGCCCGAAGCCCAGTTTTTTCACATTTTCCCGCATTTTCCCATTCTCCTTTTCATTGATCTGCCTGTCACCACTGGTATTTCAATTCCTCTTCCCGGAAGCCGTACTCGCGCAAAAACTCCCGCAGATCCCCGTCTGAGCGGATCAGCATGACCTCTACGAACCGGCCCGTCCCGGTATCTCTGTATCCCGCCACCTTCTCGCCTGTACAGATACTGGCGCGGATGACCGGTTCCTTTCCGGTCCTGTCGAAGGCCGGCGCGGCGGCCCGCTTTTTTCTCCGGAGCAACGGCTTCACCGTCCCTTACTGATATGTGCGATGTCTGTGCCGGTATTGTACCGCAAACCGGCGCCGGTGGCAAGGCGGAATTTCCGCTGACCGCAACAGTTTGCCGGCCCGCGGACGGACCGGCAAACCGTTATCAAGGGGAAAAGGAAGTATTTCAGCGCCCGTGCCCTTACAGGCTAGACACCACGGGCATGGACACGCTGTTTACGAACACATAGGCCGTTGGCCGGACCAACGGCGCGAACTGCCTGCGGCCCGTCTCCAGCTTCTCGTGCTTGCGGAGCTTGTTCATCAGCTTGGTCATGTTCTTCATGGTCGTATCCTCCCGGTCCAATTTGTTTTTTGATGGTGCCATTATGCCAGAGAGACCGGTATATTTATTGCATTTTCATCCTATTTATAGTACAATGATACTGCAAAAGGAGCTGAGATCATGAACACGATGACGGTGGACGAGAAAAAGCTGCGGTATATGGAATACATCCACCGGGAGACCGGGAAGCGGCACCACACCAATGCCGAGGACATGCGCCAGTACGAGATGCTGCGTGCCGGCGATCCGGGGACCGTGGAGGAGGCGGTGCGCATCTTTGCCTCCGATCTACCGGGCCATGTGTCCAACGACCCAGTGCGCAACTGCAAGTATCTGTTCGTTGCCTCCGTCACCATGGCCTGCCGCACGGCCATGGCGGCGGGGATGGAGCCGGAGCGGGTCTACAACAGCAGCGACCTTTTCATCCAGCGTATGGACGAGCTGGACAGCATCGCGGCCATCCGGGCGCTGCACAAGGAGATGTTCGAGTTTTATCTCAAAGAGGTCCGGGCCGTCCCCAAGCGGACGCCCTGGTCCCGGCCCGTGGCAGGCTGCGTGGACTATATCTACGAGCACCTGCACCAGCGCATCACCGTGCCGGACCTGGCGGAGCATGTGGGGCTGACGGAGAGTTATCTGTCCTCCCTGTTCAAGAAAGAGACGGGCCGGGCCATCTCAGAGTACGTGATGGACAAGCGGATCGAGGCCGCCGGCAACATGCTCAAATTTTCGGATTACTCCTGCGCGGACATCGGCGCCATCCTGGCCTTCAGCTCTCAGAGCCACTTCATCCGGGCCTTCAAGGCCCGCACGGGCATGACTCCCCGGGCCTATCGGGAGCGGTTCTTTACAATGTAAGCGCCCTGCCGCCGAAGTCGGCGGCAGGGCGTGCGTCTGTTTACCTGGAGCAGTCACATGAGCGTATCGGGGTCCGTATAGGGGATATCCAGCGCCTCGGCCACCGCCGCGAAGGTGAGCTTGCCCTTGTAGGTGTTCAGGCCGCTCATCAGGCAGGGGTCGGCCTTGCAGGCTCCCTCCAGCCCCAGCTTCGTGATCTGCACGCCGTGCGCCAGAGTGGAATTGACCAGCGCCTCCGTAGAGGTGCGGGGCACGCTGCCGGGGATATTGGCCACGCAGTAGTGCAAAATACCGTCCACCTCGTATACGGGCTCGGCGTGGGTGGTGGGGTGACTGGTCTCAAAGCAGCCGCCCTGGTCGATGACGATGTCCACCAGTACGGCGCCCTTTTTCATCAGCTTCAGGTCCTCCCGGCTCACCAGCTTCTGGCACTCCCGCCCGGGAGCCAGCATGACGCAGCCGATGACCAGGTCCGCCTTTTTCAGCGACGCCAGAAGATTGGCCCGGCTGGAATAGAGCGTGGTGATCTGGGTGCCGAACACCTCGTCCAGATAGGCCAGGCGCTGATGGTCGATGTCCAGCACGGTCACCCGGGCGCCCATGCCCACCGCCATGCGGCAGGCGTTGATACCCGCGTTGCCCGCGCCGATGATGACCACGTCGCCCTTGTCGCAGCCGGGGACGGCCCCCAGCATGACGCCACGGCCGCCATAGGTCTTTTCCAGGTACTTGGCGCCCTCCAGCACGGCCATGCGTCCGGCCACCTCGCTCATGCAGTACAGGCAGGGCAGGCCCTTGCCCCCCGGCCCCAGAATGGTCTCGTAGGCCATGGCGGCGGTCTTTGTCCGCATAAGCGCCTCGGTCAGCTTCCTGTCCGCCGCCAGGTGGAAGTAGGTGTAGATGATGAGCCCCTCGCGGAAGTACTTATACTCGCTCTCCAGCGGCTCCTTGACCTTGACGATCATCTCGGACCTGGCCCAGACCTCCGCCGCCGAATCCAGCAGCACGCCCCCGTGCTCCGCATACTCCTCATCGGCGAAGCCCGCGCCCAGACCGGCGCCCTTCTCTACATAAACGGTGTTGCCCGCGCTCACATACTCTCCCACGGCACCGGGCGTGAGACCCACACGGAATTCATTGTTCTTTATCTCTTTCGGCAGTCCAACGATCATGACAGTTCCCTCCTGTTCAATAAATCAGACCTTGCTTTCATTATGCCCGTGAGAATACCTCTTTCGACCGCTCGCCTCCCATTCCGTCACAAATTCCATCGCCATTTTTGGTCATGTTTTGTATATTTTAGCTAAATTCTACCACGATCCTATCCGTTTGTAAAGACAGAAATAGGAAACGGAACAGCCGTTTGACTGTTCCGTTTACAGGCCGGATGGCGGCGCTGCTTTTCTGTCGGTGTCCCGGCCCCGGAAAAGGGTCAGCGGCCCACGGAAGCGAGGACGTTCTCCACCTCGCCGTCTCCCACGGCGCGAAGCATCTCCCGCTCGGTATAGATCTGCCAGGGGGACAGCTCCCGGCGCAGGGCCGCCGCCTCCAGCAACGCCGCCGCAAGCTCTATGTAACCGCCCTTCTCCGCCTCCAGCCGTTTCGCCAGGGCGGGCAGCCGCTGCTCATGGATGGCCCGCAGGGACAGGTCCCAGGAGGCGTCGGCCCGCTGGACGGCGGCGCACAGAAACTGCCGGGCCTCCTCCTCGCTCCACTGGGCGTCGATGTAGTACGTCTCGCCCTTCAGGCCGTAGAGGAAGCGCTTCGTGTCATAGTAGCCCAGGCGCATGTTCTTCTGGCTCTGCTCCGCCTCGAACTCCAAAATGCCGCCCAGCTTCCCCTTGGGCGCGACGGTGTACACATTGGTCCCCTCGGGTATGCGGACAGGCCGCATGATCCCTGGACCATACAGCCGCATGGCGATGATACTCGTGTAGCCGTTGGCGATGAGCACATGCAGCGGCAGCACGTCCCGGACGCCGCCGTCGGCATAGAGCTTGCCTTCCATCCGCTCCACCCGGAACGCCGGCAGATACGCGCTGGCCAGCAGCATGTCATGCAGCTCGCTGTCCTTCAGGTCTTTGGCCCGGAGCTCCAGCTCCTTCTGGTCGGAGACGGAATAGGTGACGATAAACAGCTCCTTGTCGGAAGCGCGGATGGCCGCCGGATCGACCACCTGGCGGATCCAGTTCCGCAGGGGCGTCACGTCCAGGCCCCGGTTGTGGATCACCGCCGTCAGCCTGTCCATCAGCCTGTGCAGGTCAAGATCGCGGAAATCGCCCCGCAGCAGATCGCGCATTTCCCCGTCGTCCACATCCATCACCTCGGAATAGTGGATGGTGGACCACAGCTCCTGGGCGCGTTCAAAGTCGCCCATGGTGATCAGCGCCCCGTTGAGGGCGCCCACGGACGTTCCCGCCACCGCCGAGATATGGATATCCGCTTCCAGCAGCGCCTTCCATGCGCCGATCTGGTAAGCGCCTCTGGCGCCGCCGCCCTCCAGTGCCATCGCATAGGACAGCGTCGGATCGATCTGCAAATTCATAAAGCACCTCCCGGGTATGGTCTGTGACCGGAAGCCAGGACCGGGGTCCCCATGGGAGACATGGAAAAATGCCGCGACCCCGCGGCTTCCGGCCTGTAAGCGCCGATACGGCCACCATTATATCAGCCATTTCGGCGGAATACAACATCGAATCCGGGAAATGCGTCACATCATGTGTGTGGAGCTGGTCGATAACAAGATGTTGAAGGACCCTAGGAACAAAGGACGGCATAGATCTCATCTTTTCGCCGCCGTGAAGACCTATGGACGGGAAACGAAAACGACATGGGGCGCTTACCCGCAAAAAATATGTATGGGGTCCGGGCGCGCCTTTACTTCTTCTCTGTTTCTCTGTCGCTTTTTTTGATCTGCATAAAAACCTCCTATTGCTCTCTTTGTAATGCGGCTGCCAAACCGTTACCGGTATATCGCAACAGGAGGGTTTTCTCACGCTAAAGCTTTTTTCTTCCCCCCCGGTAGAACCGGGGGTTACTTTCCGCTTCTACATTGCATTCATGTGCAATTATAAAAGTTTGCTTCCTGGAGCGCATAACGTCTGTTGTAGCTTATCAGCACAATCAGGTTTATAGCGACCACAAAGAAAAACATACAGAGTACAAAGAACCAATCCGTATAAGCAACACAACGCTCAATGGCGTCTCGAAATAATGACCACGCCCCGGAGAATACATAGTTCGCAAAAGATCGAACCTGATCACGCTCTTGCATATAGCGCCAGCACATTAAAACAAACAAGGCCATGGTGCTTCCTGTCAGCGTGTCAGCCGTCGCATTCCTCGTAAGCCATCGCCAGAGGTCTTTCCTTGACATGCCCAATTGGTACAGAGCCCTATATCTGGCAAGATTCTCTTTTTCCATCGCGGAATAAAGGCCAAATCGAACCAACATGGCCATTAAAAAGCCTGATACACTTAAGATCAGCGCCAGAAATACCCGCATACCCAATCGTTGTCTTTGTTCCATACGTTCAACACGCCTATTGGAAAGGGGAAGCGGCGACGAGATCTTGGATAGCTCGACATCTGTCTGATACTGAATGGCAGCATCATCACCATATACGAGCACATAACCATACTGACAGGCGCCAAAAATGGCGCGGTAGGTTTCCATGTTGCATATCAGGCTATTGGGGCGTCCGGGATGGAACATAGTCGGAAAATCATCGTCAAAGGCGTGAATAATACCAGCTATGCGGAGTCTGTGACTTTCGCCGTTTACGTCTATGGTGAGCGTATCTCCAACGGCGATTTTACTATCGGACAGGATCGTCCCGCTTTCCTGTGTAGCGGAAGCTAGGTCTACATTTATCAGATTGTTATCCACTACAAAGAAGTCAGGAAGATATAAAATAACATCTCCAGTCTCTAAACTGTCTCCGCTTAATAACTGTGTATCGACCGATTCTGCAAAGAATGGATAGAGATCGTCTGATATTCCGATCACAGGGGCGTACATCGGCGCGTCAAACCGGGCGCCGACTGTGTTCGCCAGAAACTCTCTGACCATTTCAGCGTATTCCGTATCGTAGTCGCCAGACGGGACAGCGCCATAATAATCAGAGATGGAATACGCTTGCACAGTCTTGACGCCATAGGCCGTTTTAATTTCGTTCAACGTATCCTCTGACATGGCGCTTGTCGGAGGATACAAAATCGTAAGCGTACCGTAAGAGTAATCTGACGGATAATTCCGACAGAAAAAATCGTACTCTTCATAGGCGCTCCACGCCTGATATGCAGAAATGAACACAAAAAGCGCCGTGGCAAATGTCAGCGCGGTGGATAAAATGCTACTTTTGAAATGCGCCAGATTTAAGATAGAAAAAAGATTTTTTTCATTGAGCCGCCTCCGTCGGTGGAAATTGCCGCTTGCCACCTGTAACTGAGGCTTTCCCCGCAAGGGGATCTGAAACAGCCTTATAAGGCCGAAGCCAAAGGCCACGGTGATCCCGGCGGCAAGCAAGGCAACTGTCCGTGTAATGTGCCGGGCGTTCAAAGCAAAACAGAGACCGGCCGCATCGGAGCGAGTGCGCAACAGCAAATACAACAAATACGGCAGGCCCAATCCACATAGAATACCGATCAAAGACGAGGCCAGAACGGGGACGGCCTTCCCTTGGAAAAACAACTTTATGATCTGCCCTCGCGTCGCGCCCAGCATACGCATGGAAATGAAACTTTCTTTACGCTTGTTGAGTTCATTGTTTATCAGAATGACAACGGCCACGCAACCCGCCAATATGATAATAGTTTGAAGCATGGCTCTGTCCATCTGCGGCGCGTTTTGGTCAGAATACTGAAGGTATGTGAAATCGTTTTTTACAAAGCTGCTGTCATCCGGGCAAAGCTGGATCAATGAATCCGCATACTCGACATATTGTGGAAGTAGTTCCACGAATATATATTGTTGCTGGACCGGCAGTGTATTTTGCTCCAAGAAGAACGATGTGAGCCAATAGTTATTTGATTTCCACAGGGTCGAATAGTTTTTTACAACTCCAGTAAGAGTGAATTCATAGTTTTTCACTTCGCCATCAACGACATCCTGGACGATGGGAAGCGAAATGGTCTGACCCAGTTCATAAGAATAACCCAATCGTGTCAGAAAAGAAGCCTCTACCGCAATTTCGTCCGACGCAGCTGGAAAGTGCCCATCCAAAAGAGAGATGTTCCCGATTTCTGCTAGGGACTCATCTATATAGCCAACACCACCGATGAGACCTCCTTCTTTGTCCACAGCATAACCGACAATCTCCATCCGCCCGGCCGTCGCTACAGTTGCATGAGAAGAAATGGCTTCCCATGAGTCCTCGTCCACATCGTAAACTGCCGCATGCCAAGCACCATAGGTAAGCTTTCGCTGCTGCTCTAATGTCGCCTCATAGCTATCAGTGTAAATGACCGTTGAAAGGCTTAACAAATATATTGCAAACAATATAACGGCTACGCTTTTGTTACCAGTGTGAAGTCGGAAGTGGCGAGGAGCATAACTGCATCTACTACCATTCATAAATCGTCACCACCTACATCGGAAAGAATATGCCCATCTTCAAGAGTAATGATGCGTCCTGCAGAACGGGCAATTTCCAAGTCGTGCGTAACCAACAAAATCGTCTGCCGGAAGAAACGATGGGAGAAATGAAGAAGAGCCATTAGCTCATCACCATTGCGCCGGTCCAAGTTTCCGGTGGGCTCATCTGCCAGAAGGATAGCGGGCTTGTGAGCTAGCGCTCTCGCTACGGCTGTCCGCTGCTGTTCCCCGCCAGAGAGTTCAGCGGGGTATTTCTCTTGCATGGAAATAAGCCCTAATTTTTCCATGACCTGGTCAGTGAAATTCCTATCAGGTCGTTTCCGGTCCAAATAGGATGGCAAGCAAATGTTTTCATACACCGTCAATTCTGGAATGAGATTGAAAAACTGAAACACATAGCCGATATTCCGCCGGCGAAAAGCTGTCCGGGCCGAATCTGGCATAGCATATAGGTCCTGTCCTTTGACAATCACGTTACCGCCGCTGGGAGCCTCCAATCCTCCAATGGTATTCAAGAGAGTTGATTTTCCCGAGCCACTACGGCCTATGATAGCGGTAAAGCTACCTTCCGAAACGGAAAAGCTGACATTACTTAAAGCATAGGTTTTAGAAGTCTGATGTCCGTAAGCTTTCGTCAGCTTTGAAACAGAAAGAATCGTATCGTTCATGGTGTCGTGCCAGTCGCCCCCTCAACTTTAATAATATCTGTCCCTTCAGCCAATTGCACAAGCTCTTCTTCTGTCAGATTTCCAAAAATCCGACAATAAAAACCTGCCTGTTCCCACTCAAGAACATAGTCGCCCTCTTCAATCTGCTGCATATTGGAAGTCATGTATTCATTCAAGCCAGGATAGTTAACTATCTGTCCGTGGTACACAAAACAAATGCCATCTTTTTTCCCGATTTGTACTTCAGTCTGATCTGCCACGTCTATTACCTCAGATTTTTCAGACTGTACCTCCAGCACAACATGGTATTTTCCATCCTGACTACCATAGCAAGTCTGTTGGCATCCAGGCATATTGATGAGAATGATCGTTTTGTTAAACTTATTGGTATCAACCGCCAAGGACGCGGAAATATCATCCAATAGTTCAGGAAGGATCGGCGCAGGTTTTGAAGTATCCTCTGATAAGGGTGTGGCAGACGGAGAAGCAGCACTGGATGATGCTTCACCGCTGACATCATTCTTTTGACTGGTGCAAACAACAAGTATTCCTAGAATACTAACAAGCAGCAGAACAAAAATATAAAATAAAAAAGACCTTTGACGCATGGATAGACCTCCATTCCATAGTGAGATTATCCAGTAGTATACGTCAAAGGCGTTACATGAACGTGACAAGTGATCAACTTGCTGTGCTGCCATAAATGCTTTGAGGATCTAAACGTGGGAACAATATGTGGAATTCTGCCCCGCCTTCCGGGCGGTTTTGAGCTGTTATACTGCCATAATGCATCTTTATGACCTCGTTGGCAATTGCCAAACCAAGTCCATCTCCTTCCTGGGAACTTCTGCCTCTGAAGGAGTAGCGTTCAAAAAGCTCTTTCTCAATGTCGCGACTAAAACCGCTTCCTTCATCTTGAATGAGTACGCGGTTATTCTGACTGCCGCTATCATAAGTGATAGTGATGTGGCTGTCGCGCGAATGTTCTATGGAGTTTTTGAGAAGATTTCCTATTGCTTCCTTCATCCAAAAAACATCACAGTACCATTGGATATCCCCTGGGCCTTGAAGGTGCATTTCGACTCCATTATTCCAGGCTATGAGGTCAAGCTCATTTATGACAGTTTCAATAAGGTCATGGGCAAGAACAGGTTCAAAATGCGCTTTTTGCTTATTACAGTCAAATCTGCCTAATTGAAGAAGATCTCGAATCATTCCAGTCATCTTATCGACTTCGGCTAGGCAGATCTTCATAGGCTCAGCGGCGGCTTGAATATGTATTTCCGACCTCTCACATACAGTGCGAATCACTGTCAGGGGTGTTTTTAATTGGTGAGAAATATCCTCCATATAATGCATGATACGGGCGCTGTCTTCTTCGTGAATGATTCTTTGCCGGTTAAGGTTTATTTTCAGCGTTGTGATTGCTTGCAAAATCGGAGCAGGGGTATAACTTGAGCCTGGGAGTTCGATTTTGTCTGATGAAATCCATTCAACGACAGCGTCTGTATCCTTGAAATAAGTGAGTCTCTTATGATTGAAATATAACTTCCATGCAAGCACAAGAAAACACATTACCAGCAAAACGGAAAGTATCAGCGTTCGATATGGATGGAGAAATAGTGATAAATAGGTCTTTGCATAACCGGCTTCCCGCAAAGTGGTCATTCCAAGTTCATATGTTGCTGTTCCGTTATCTGAAAGCAAACCGTTCAAGCCTCGTTGCAGTTCTCTTTCGTCGAGATACGGTGATAGCCCTCCCAGCATGACAACACTTCGTTGGTAAGACAGATACAGCGCATAGGCTACAAAAGTAAAACATACCAGCAAGACCATGACAGCAAAAAACGCAAGCAGCCGACCGTCATGCCTTTCATTTTGCCGTTGCATGTGGACCCCTCCTGACCTCGACATTCCAGCGGTATCCGATCCCTTTTACCGTGTCAATATAGGGCGTGTCGCCGTATGAACCGAGTTTCTTTCTTAATCTGGAAACGAGAACTGATAGAGTATTATTCTCAACAAAGTCCTCCTTATAATCCCACACCAGCTCTAGCAGTAAGCCTCTCGGCATAATCCGTCCATTGCTGTTTGCTAGTGCCGAGCATAACAAAAACTCTGTTTCTCCCGCTGCTATTGCTATTTCGCCCTTATAAATCATGTGGTGCAGAAGATCGATCTGGATGTCTCCGCTTAACAAAACGACACTGTCAGACCGTTCAGACCATTCTTGCCTCCGAAGTTGAGATGAGATTCTCGACATAAGTACTCGGAGAGAAAATGGCTTGGTAACATAATCATCCGCTCCGCACTGAAGACCATACACTATATTATCTTCGCTGTCAAAAGCGGTGAGCATAATGATCGGGGTCGTATATGAGTTTCTTATCTTTTGACACAGCTCGAATCCATTGCAGTCTGGAAGCCCCACGTCCAAAAGGCAAACGTCATATGAATTCTCACGTATTCTTGCCATAGCGTCCTGAGCGCAACTCGCGATGTCAGCAAGACACCGCTGGTCCGCCAAATAAGCCTGTATCTCAGTTGCAAGTTTTCGATTGTCCTCTACGATTAAAATCTTATTCATTTTCCCCACCTCAATAGGAAGCTGGAACTCACTTCGGTAAGGCATAACCTTTGATCCCATTTTGTGACATGGCTAGTATAGCATATTGCTGACTCCACATTCAATACAGTTCAGGCTCCGCGTTTTATGCCTTTTTAATACTACTTTTGACAAGTACTCACTTGGGGAAAGGGAAAACGGCTCTGACCGACGATGAGACCTCGCATGCGAGTACTCAGGATCTTCAGAGCCGTTCTGGCACTGGTGCCGGCGGCGGGGCTCGAACCCGCACGTCCACAGTGGACAAGGGATTTTAAGTCCCTGGTGTCTGCCAATTCCACCACGCCGGCGCACGCTAACAGAATACACCCTCAAACCAAAGAAGTCAACGCCGCCCCGCCTCTTGCGGCGGGCGGAAAATTGCGCTACAATAGCGGCTATGAGAACATACGACGCGGGACAATTCGATATCGTGGTCATCGGCGCGGGGCACGCCGGTATCGAGGCGGCGCTGGCCGGGGCCCGGCTGGGTCTGGAGACGGTGTGCTTCACCGTCAGTCTGGACGCGGTGGGCAATATGCCCTGTAACCCGGCCATCGGTGGCACCGGCAAGGGCCATCTGGTCCGGGAGCTGGACGCTCTGGGCGGCGAGATGGGCCGCGCCGCGGACAAAGCCTGCATCCAGTACCGGATGCTGAATCTGGGCAAGGGCCCCGCCGTCCACTCCCTCCGGGCCCAGGCTGACCGCCGCCGCTACCAGGAGGTGATGAAGCACACGCTGGAGCGGCAGGAGCACCTGCACCTGCGCCAGGGCGAGGTGACCGCCATCGGCGTGGAGGACGGCCATGTGGTCTCCGTCACCACCGACAAGGGCGCGGTGCTGCGCACAAAGGCCGTCGTGATCGCCTCCGGCACCTATCTGGGGGGCCGGACCATCACCGGCGAGGCGGTGCGCGCCTCCGGGCCGGACGGTCTGGCCGCGGCGCTGCCCCTGACCGACTGCCTCCGGAGCCTGGGCCTGCGGCTGCGCCGGTTCAAGACCGGCACCCCGCCCCGTATCAACGCCCGGACCGTGGACTTCTCCAAGATGGAGATCCAGTACGGCGATGCCGACCCCCAGCCCTTCTCCTTCTCCACGGCGGCGCCCCCGGCCAACCGGGCCGTTTGCTACCTGACCTACACCAATGACCGGACCCATCAGATCATCCGGGACAATCTGGACCGGAGCCCCCTCTACGACGGGGTCATCCAGGGGGTGGGGCCCCGGTACTGCCCTAGTATCGAGACCAAGATCGTCACCTTCCCGGACAAGCCCCGGCACCAGCTTTTCATCGAGCCCATGGGACTGGACACCGAGGAGCTCTACATCCAGGGCCTGTCCTCCTCCCTGCCGGAGGACGTGCAGATCGCCATGGTCCACACCATCCCCGGGCTGGAGCACGCGGAGCTCACCCGCCCGGCCTACGCCATCGAATACGACTGCGTGGACCCCACGGAGCTTTACGCCACGCTGGAGAGCAAGAAGATCGCGGGCCTGTACGGCGCCGGACAGTTCAACGGCTCCTCCGGCTACGAGGAGGCCGCCGTTCAGGGCTGGGTGGCGGGGGTCAACGCCGCCCGGAAGATACAGGGCCAGGACCCGGTGATCATCCGCCGGGACCAGGGCTATATCGGCGCGCTCATCGACGATCTGGTCACCAAGGGCACCGAGGAGCCCTACCGGATGATGACCAGCCGGAGCGAATACCGGCTGCTGCACCGGCAGGATAACGCCGACTATCGACTTGCATATATCGGTCACGACGTGGGTCTGGTCAGCGATGGGCAATATCAGGCGGTTTTGAATAAATATGCACAAGTGGACGCCGAGATAGAACGGCTGAAAAAAGGAAAGCTCTACCAGCTTCTGAAAAGACCCGAAAATACCTACGATTCTCTGGCCGATCAGGAATCGGACCGGCCGGACCTGCCGCGGGCCATTGTTGAGGAAGTGGAAATATCCATTAAATATGAGGGATATATTCAGCGGCAGCTCCGGGAGGTGGCGGCCTTTTCCCGGATGGAAGAAAAGCGTATACCGATGAATATCGACTACGAGGCCGTTCCGGGCCTGCGGACCGAGGCCCGGCAGAAGCTGACCGCCATCCGGCCCGCCAGCTTCGGGCAGGCCAGCCGGATCTCCGGCGTGTCGCCGGCGGACCTGACCGCCCTGATGATCTGGGTGGAGAAGGACAAAACATGATGTGAGCCGCCCGCCGTATACGGCGGGCGGCGTCTTGCAAAAGAGAGCAAGGGATGTCAGGACGGGACCGGCAGGGAAACGGTATGATGGACCCGCACGGAAGGAGGCGCACAAATGGACTGGATGACCGGTTTTCAGCGGGCGCTGGACTACATCGAGGCGCACCTGCAGGGAGAGCTGGACGTGGCGGCCGCCGCCCGGGAGGCGGCCTGTTCGCCCTTCTACTTCCAGCGGCTTTTTGGCATCCTGTGCGGCATGAGCCTGGGAGAGTACGTCCGGGCCCGGCGGCTGACCCTGGCCGGCAGGGACCTGGCCGCCGGCGGCGCAAAGGTGCTGGACACGGCCCTGCAGTACGGCTACGACAGCCCCGAGAGCTTTGCTCGGGCCTTTCAGCGGTTCCACGGCGTCACGCCCTCGGAGGCCCGCCGGGGCGCGCCGCTGAAGTCCTTTGCGCCTCTGTCCGTGCAGATCACTTTGAAAGGCGGTCAGATCATGGACTACAAGATCGTAGACAAACCATCCTTCACCCTGCTGGAGCGGGTGGAGCGGCACAGCGTGGCGGACGGTCGGAACGAGAACACCATTCCGGACTTCTGGACCCGGACTCAGGCCGACGGGACGCTGGAAAGGCTGCTGGCCCAGGCACCGGACAAGACGTATCTTTTCGGCGTCTGCTATGGCAATCAGCCGACGGACGACAAGACCTTCGACTACGCCATCGCCGCGCCGGCGGACCCGTCTGCGCCCGTGCCCGAGGGCTTCCGTCTGGCAGAGATACCTGCCCGGACCTGGGCGGTATTCCCCTGCCTGGGCCCAATGCCGGAGGCTATACAGAGCCTGTGGCACCGGATCATCACGGAGTTTTTCCCCGGTTCCGAGTATGAGCCCACCTATGAGCTGGACATGGAGGCATACCCCGTCGGGGACATGTCGGCGGAGGACTATCCCAGCGAGATCTGGGTCCCGGTGAGAAAAAAGAAATAAGGACAGCGCCGCCGCGGGAGCCATGCCCCGCGGCGGCGTCATGATGGTTTTTTTCAGAGAAGGAATCTATGTATGGCCTGGCCCACGCCGTTGTGGTCGTTGTCGGCCACCACCGCGTCCGCCATGGCCTTCACCGCCGGGTCCGCGTTGCCCATGGCCACGGCAAGGCCCGCCGCCGCCAGCATGGGCCGGTCGTTGTCCCCGTCCCCCACGGCGACGGTGGCCTCCATGCCGACGCCCAGAAGCGCCGCCAGCTTCCGCAGTCCCGTGCCCTTGTCCACCCCGGGCGGAGACATCTCCAGCCCCGCGCATTCGGAGAAGGTGACGGTCAGGGGCAGGGCTTTGACCGTCTCGTAGGCCGCCAGCCGGTCCGCCGGGCTGCGGAAATAGATGTTCACCTTGGGCACGCCGGGGCGGGCCGCCGCCTCGGCCATCATATCCGGCACCTTTTTCGCCATGGCGTCGTAAAGGCCCTGGTAGGGCCCCATGCCGAAGTCCGCCACATGGGTCGCCTGATCGGCCCGGAGCACGGAGGCGTCCGAACACAGCAGATGGGCCATGGCGTCGTACCGCTCCGCCACCGCCATCAGCTCCATGACCAGGGTCCGGTCCATACGCTCTTCGTACAGAGCCCGGTCCTCCGCGAGGTCATACAGCACCGCGCCGCTGACGGCGATGGCATAGCGCACGCCGGTCAGCCGGTCCCGGTATCCCGCCAGCTCCGGCACGCACCGGCCTGTGCTGAGGGCCGCCGTCCTGCCCCGGGCCGCCGCCAGCGCCAGGTCCCGGACCGTCTCGTCCAGCAGCCGCTTGTCCGAGGTAAGGGCCGTGCCGTCCATATCCAGAGCGATCAGTTCATACTTTCCCATTGCGTTCCTCCACCGGTCTGTCCGCCTTATCATACACCATCGGCCCCGCCGCCGCAAGGCGGTGTCTTGACATATTTGTCCGATCCGGCGTATAATATGGTCTTGTAAGAGGGAGTAGTTTGCGCGGACTTCTGTCCGCGTCCGGCTGTCCGTCAGTACGGTCCATGGGACCCGGGCCGCCGCAGATATGTGTCTGAAACGAGACTTTTACCGCGCATTCCCGCGGTAAAAGTCTTTTTTGATAAAAAAGGAGTTGACGTTATGTCCGTACTGGCTCTGGTCCTGTTCATCCTTACATACTGCCTGATGATCGCCCTGCCCAAGTACCGGCCCTGGGTGGCCCTTTCCAGCGCGGCGCTGTATGTGATCCTGGGGTTCGTGCCGCTCCGGTCTCTGGCGGGGGCCATCGACTGGAACGTTCTCATGATGCTGGCCGGCACCATGGGCACGGTGAGCCTGTTCATCGAGTCGAAAATGCCAAACCGCATGGCGGAGATTCTGCTGACCAGGACCCCCAACGTCATGTGGGTGGCGGTAGCCATGAGCCTGTTCGCCGGGGTAGTGAGCGCCTTTGTGGACAACGTGGCCACGGTGCTGATGCTGGCGCCGGTGGGCCTGGCCATCGCGGCCAAGCTGGGCACCTCCCCGGTGCCGCTGCTGATCTCCATCGCCGTCAGCTCCAATCTGCAGGGGGCGGCCACCCTGGTGGGCGACACCACCAGTATCATGCTGGGCGGCTACGCGGATATGGACTTTCTGGACTTCTTCTTCATGGACGGCAGATTCTCCATCTTCTGGGCCGTGGAGCTGGGCGCGCTGATGACGGTGCCCATCATCCTGTGGCTGTTCCGGGACCAGCGGGAGCCGGTCAGTATCCCGGACAGGACTGAGGTGACCAATTACTTCCCCACATACCTGCTGGTGGGGACGGTGGTGCTGCTGATATGCGCCTCCTTCATCCCCGGCAAGCCCGCTATCACCAATGGTCTGATCTGTATCGGGGTGTTCCTGGTGGGCGCGGCCCACTCCCGGCTGCGGGAAAAAAGCTGGCACAATGTGAAGGCGGCGTTTTTGGAGATAGACTACCAGACCCTGCTGCTGCTGGCGGGGCTGTTCGTGGTCATCGCGGGTATCACCGAGGGCGGCGTCATCGACGCCATCGCGGCGCTGTTCGTCCGGATGGGCGGCAGCAACCTGTTCGTCATGTACACCATCATCGTGTGGGGCTCGGTGCTGTTTTCCGCCTTCGTGGACAACATCCCCTATGTGGCCACCATGCTGCCCGTGGTCAGCGGTATCGCCGTCACCATGGACTGCTCCCCCATTCTGCTGTACTTCGGCCTTCTCACCGGCGCCACCCTGGGCGGCAACATCACCCCCATCGGCGCGTCCGCCAATATAACCGCCATCGGTATCCTGCGCCGGCAGGACTACGAGGTCTCCACCCGTGACTTCATGCGGATCGGCGTGCCCTTCACCCTGACCGCCGTCATGACCGGGTACCTGTTCTGCTGGTTCGTGTGGAAGTGAGGGCCGGCGCCCGGCGCAAAACGCCCCTGTCTGTTCGGACAGGGGCGCTTCCATTTTCTATGGCGCGGGCGGCGCCTTTTACCGCTTTCCAAAACCGAACAGGCCCTTTTTCGGCTTGTCCTCCTCCGTCCGGACGCCGGTGGCCTCGTACCCCGTGGCGTTCACCGCCGCCAGCAGCGCCACGTCCGTCACCTCCGGCCCGCACACCACCCGGGCCTCATGCTTCGACCGGCTGGCCGAGGCCCTCTGCACACCCGGCACCTTCCGCAGGGCGTCCGCCACATGGCTCTCGCACATGCCGCACATCATGCCCTCCACCGTCAGCACCTTCGTCATGTCCCTCTCCTCCTTGATTAGTTATTTCTAACTTTTAGTATACTCCGCTCCCGCCTTCTTTGCAAGGGGCGAAAAAATATTCCCGGGCCTATTGACAAGGGCACTATGTCGTGTTACGATATAGTCACGATATGTCGAGTGACGACATATCGACCAACGACACAAGGATGTGAGACCATGAGCAAGGGCGCGGAGCCTTTGACGGAGAGTTACTTTTATATTCTGCTGTGCCTGTTCCGGGGGCCTAACCACGGCTACGGCATCATGCGCCAGGCCCTGGAGCTGTCGGAGGGCCATGTGCGCATCGGCTCCGGTACCATGTACGGGGCCACCGGCAACATGATAAAAAAGGGCTGGATCGAGGAATGTCCCGTTCACGTGGCGGACCGGCGGCGGCTGTACCGGCTGACGGAGACGGGCCGCCAGGTGCTGCTGGAGGAGGCGGCGCGGCTGCGGCACCTGGCCGCGGCGGCGGACAGTGTAATAGAGGGAGAAGAGAGGGAAGCGGACAGAGAGGAAGGAGAAGAAAATGCGGAATAAAAAATATCGCTTTGCCATGTATCCCGCCTGGGAATACCGGCGGGAGATAGAGGACCTGAACGCCCTGTCAGACAAGGGCTGGCAGCTGGAGAAATGCGGGACCCTCCACAGCGTATTCTACCGGGACGAAAGCGTGCGTTACCGCTACGCCCTGGATTACAATCAGAACATCGACGACCCGGCCCGCTACCGGGACACTTTCGCCGAGCAGGGCTGGCAGTTCGTCAACGACACCTTCAATGGCTGGCACGTCTTTCGCAAGCGCTATGACCCTTCTCTGCCACCGGAGGAGTACGACATCTACACCGACGAACAGTCAGTGCAGGACATGGCCAGCCGCTGGAGCCGTCTGGCGTATGTCTTCGGCACCATCGAGCTCATATGCGCGGCGATGAATCTGTTCGCCCTCTTTGGCCGTCTCAGTATCATCAACATCGCCATGGCCCTGGTCTGCCTGATCCTGGGCGTGGTGATCCTGGTAGGCGCCCGGCGCATTCGCCGCCCGGAGACAGCCGGCATGCCCCGGAAGAGCCTGCGCTGGTGCTTCGCGGTGGTGTTCATTCTGCTGGCGCTGGGCCTGGTGTTCGGCCTGAACCACTTAGGGGCCATCTCCACCAGTGAGTACGTCTATGACCCGGACCTGCCCCCCTGGACATGGGAGATGAGCGTGCCCCTGCCGGACTTCTACACCCTGGAAGTGGAGGCCGACACCGACGCCAACGTGGAGATCACTGTGACCGACAAGAGCGGCGCGGTGCTGGAAACCATGGGCGGCGGCGGGGACCTGCGGGCAAAGGAGACCATGTTCCTGCTGCCGGGCAAGTACGACGTGACCGTCCAATACGCCCCGGACACCGAGCCGGGCACCACCGGCATGTTCCGCTTCGAGGTGGACTGAATGCTTCGGTAGATCTGGAGAGGGCGCGGTGATCAGCACCGCGCCCTCTTACATTGTTTTCCCTTCACGCCCGGCGACATACAAAACAATGCCATTCCTCCAGGGTGTTGTGTTCGACGACCGTCAGTCCCGCCTTTTCCAGGGCGGCGGACACGTCCCCTTCCCGGCCGTTGATGATCCCCGAGCAGACGAACACGCCCTCCGGGGCCAAAAACGCGCCCACATAGGGGGCCAGGGGGATGATCACGTCCGCCACGATATTGGCCAGGACCAGACCGTACCCGGTCCCCAGCCTGGCCCGCAGCGAGCCCGAGGCGATCACATCGCCCACGCAGACGTCTATGGCGGCCTCCACCCCGTTCAATTTGGCGTTGTCCAGGACCACGTCCGGGGCCTTTTCATCCACATCGGCGGCTTTTACCGGCCCGGCTCCCAGCACCGCCGCGGCGATACCGAGAATGCCGCTGCCGCAGCCCAGGTCCAGCACCTTTGTGCCCGGACCGGCGTATTTTTCCACGGCGGCCAGACACATGCGGGTGGTGGGATGGTCCCCGGTGCCGAACAGCAGCCCCGGGTCCAGCCGCACCGGGGTCCGGTCCCCGGCGTAGTCGTGCCACTGGGGCACGATCACCAGCTTTTCCCCGGCCTCCACGGGCTTGTAGTAGTCCCGCCAGTTGTTCTCCCAGTCCGCGTCCGCCACAGGGCGGCTGGCGGGGTTCAGGCCCTTTTCGTACAGGTCCGCGATGATGGCCCGGCCCGTATCGTCGTCCGCCACCCACAGCTTCACCCGGCTGGCGCCGGACATGGACTTCGTCAGCGCCTCGTCCACAAAGTCCCAGTACTGGGTGTTGTTCTCCAGAAAGTTTTTGAAATCCCGCTCGTCCTCGATGACGAAGCCCTCCAGCCCCATGCCGGTGAGCTGCTCACACAGGGCCTCCGGGTCCCCATGGGCGGGGATGGTCACTTCTAACCAATTTGCCAAAATAGATCAGCCTTTCAAAAACCCAGCGGCCCCAGAGGCCGCTGGGCTTTATTTTTATGGGTCTTATCGGGTCAGCATTTCTCTGCCGCCGGTGTCCATTTCCACTCAGAGACTTCGGGCAGATCCACGCCGTACTTGGCGATATACTGCTTATGCTCCACCAGCTTGTCCCGCATTTGCTGGGCCAGCGCCGCGCTGCGGTTGCCCAGGCAGGTCAGGTTTTGCAGGGCGGTCAGCACCAGATGGTACCGGTCGATGTTGTTCAGCACCCGCATATCGAAGGGCGTGGTGATGGTGCCCTCCTCGATATAGCCCCGCACATGCAGATTCTTGTTCTTGCGCTTGTAGGTGAACTCGTGGATCAGGCTGGGATAGCCGTGGAAGGCGAACACGATGGGCTTATCCACGGTGAAGAGCATGTCATAGTCCCGGTCGGGCAGGCCGTGGGGGTGCTGGGAGTCGGACTGGAGCCGCATAAGGTCCACCACATTGATGACCCGTATTTTCAGCTCCGGGAAGGCGTCCCGCAAAATGGTCACCGCCGCCAGGGTCTCCAGAGTGGGCGTGTCGCCGCAGCAGGCCATGATGATGTCCGGCTCGGACCAGGCGTCGGTAGAGGCCCACTGCCAGATACCGATACCCTCGGTGCAGTGCTTGACGGCCTGCTCCATGGTCAGCCACTGGGGACGGGGGTGCTTGGAGGCCACCACCACGTTCACATAGTCCCGGCTGCGGATGCAGTGGTCGAACACGCTGAGAAGGCAGTTGGCGTCGGGGGGCAGATACAGGCGCACCACGTCCGCCTTCTTGTTGGCCACATGGTCCAAAAAGCCCGGGTCCTGATGGGTGAAGCCGTTGTGGTCCTGCTGCCACACGTTGGAGGCCAGCACATAGTTAAGGGAAGCGATCTTCTGCCGCCAGGGCAGCTGGTTGCAGACCTTCAGCCACTTGGCGTGCTGGCTGACCATGCTGTCCACGATACGGATGAACGCCTCATAGGAGTTGAAAAAGCCGTGCCGCCCGGTGAGCAGATAGCCCTCCAGCATGCCCTCGCAGACGTGCTCGCTGAGGAAGGAATCCATGACCTGGCCGTCCTGGGACAAAAATTCGTCCCCGTCCTCCACCGTGCCGTTCCAGTCCCGGCCCGTGACCTCAAACACGGGGCTCAGCCGGTTGGACATGGTCTCGTCCGGCCCGAACACCCGGAAGTTGCGGCTGTCCTCGTTCATGGCGTAAATGTCCCGGACGAATTCGCCCAGCTTGCGCATATCCTCCGCCTCCACGGCGCCGGGGGCGGGCAGGTCGATGCCGTAGTCCCGGAAGTCGGGCATGCGCAGATCCTTCAAAAGCAGGCCGCCGTTGGCGTTGGGGTTGGCGCCCATGCGGGCGACGCCTTTGGGGGGCAGGTCCAGCAGCGCCTGGACGGGCACGCCGTTGTCGTCGAAAAGCTCCTCCGGATGATAGCTCTTCAGCCAGTCCTCGATCATCTTGCGGTGCTCGTCGGAGTCGGCGGAGATGGGTACCTGGTGGGCCCGGAAGGTGCCCTCCACCTTGGCGCCGTCCACCACCTTGGGACCGGTCCAGCCCTTGGGGGTGCGCAGCACGATCATGGGCCAGATGACCCGGCTGCCGTCGCCGTGGACCCGGGCGTTTTCCTGGATACGCAGGATGGAGCGGATGGCGGTGTCCAGGGCCTTGGCCATGGTCTTGTGCATGAACTCCGGGTCGCTGCCCTCCACAAAGATGGGGTTCCAGCCGCAGCCCTCGAAGAACTTTTTCAGCTCCTCGTTGGGGATACGGGCCAGAACAGTGGGGTTAGCGATCTTGTAGCCGTTCAGATGCAGGATGGGCAGCACCGCGCCGTCCGTGCGGGGGTCGGTGAATTTGTTCAGGTGCCAGCAGGTGGCCAGCGGGCCGGTCTCCGCCTCGCCGTCGCCCACCACGCAGGCGGCGATCAGAGTGGGGTTGTCACTGACAGCGCCGAAGGCGTGGGCCAGAGAATAACCCAGCTCGCCGCCCTCATGGATGGAGCCCGGGGTCTCCGGCGCCACATGGGAGGGGATGCCGCCGGGGAAGGAGAACTGCTTGAACAGCTTCTCCATACCCGCCTCGTCCCGGGTGATGTTGGGATAGACCTCGGTGTAGCTGCCGTCCAGCCAGTCCTGGGCCACCATGGCGTTGCCCCCGTGGCCGGGGCCGGACAGGTAGATCATGTTCAGATCATAGGCCCGGATGACACGGTTGAGGTGTGTGTAAATAAAGTTCTGGCCGGGCACGGTGCCCCAGTGGCCCACGATCTTGCGCTTGAAGTGTTTTTCCGTCAGCGGGGTCTTCAGAAGGGGATCGGACAGCAGATAAAGCTGTCCGGCTGCGAGATAGTTCGCCGCGCGCCAGTACATGTCCATGGTGTGGAGCATTTCCGGCGTGGCGGCAAATTCCTTGTGGTACGTCATCGCTTTCACCTCTGTCTTGTAGTATGTCCGGAAGCGGCGGCTGTATTTACCGCCGCTGCCACATCGGAAAACTATGGGTATTATAGCAGATATTTCCGCAAATGAAAAGCACGATCCGCGCAGTCCCCGCCGTACCGTACGCAAAGCAAAAGCGGGGACGGAACACCGCCCCCGCCTGCGGCGTTTCGCCGCTTTTACCGCCCGCTCAGCGCGACATACACCGCCTCCGTATCGGAGGCCCCGCCGCCCAGCAGATACACCGTCCCGTCCGCCATGGTCACCCGCAGCCAGGGCCCGGTCCGGGGGTCCAGGCACAATGTGGCGGCGCCCTGATCGGTGCTGAACCGGCCCTTCAAGATCGCGTCCGCGCCGGTGCCCATGACCCGCACCATGTTTTTCGGCAGAGCGTCTATGATCTCCGCCGACCCTATATCCCCCAGGGACAGCGCGTAGTCCTTGCCCCAGCTCTCCGCCAGCAGGGTCCCGTCCTCGATCCGCAGTGGCTGGGGCGCTCCGAACATGGCGTCAAAGCAAAGGCCCATGACCGGCAGGCCCAGCAGCAGTATCAGGGCGAAGGCCATAAACGCCTTGCCCCCGGGCCGGGCCAGATTCACGGTGGAGTTGACCCCGGTGCGGGCGTTGATGATGGTGCGGCTGTCGTTGGGGTCGTAGTAGAGCTGGCCGAATATCCACTTGTCGTCCTCGTCCACATAAAAGCCCTCGCCGCTGCCGGCGGTGAGCTTCTCCTGGACGTGCCGGACCCGAAATTCCAGCGCCACCGCCACGGCGCACACCCCCAGGGCCAGGACCACGGTGAGCAACATCACCACCCCGCCGCCGGCGGGGGAAAGCGTGGTGCTCAGCCATATGCCGGCGCTGACAGCCGCCATCGTCCAGGCGCACAGCAGCCACACCCGGTCCCAGGCCCGGCGGCGGACCCGGGTCAGGGCCGCCGTCACCGCGTCGTTTTCATCCACCGTCTCCGCCCGGTTCCGGTAGAGGTACCGCGCCCCCGCCCAGCAGCCCAGGGCGATCGCGGCGTCCAGCAGGTAGGCGAACCACAGTGTCCGGTCCAATGCCGCCGGCACGGCCGCAATGACCGCCGCGGCCACGAACCACCACACACCGGGCCGCTTTACCGGCACGGCGGCCGTGGTGACGCTGGCGGCGCGGACGGCGGGCACCGTCCAGCCCCGCTCCCTTTTCACCGCCTTCAGCTTGCCGTTCCAGCGGGCGTAACTGACGAACTGGGCCGCGATCACCAGATCGATCCACAGAAAATACGCCAAAAAGCCAATCTCCGGCCAGGTCAGCACCACGCACAGGACCCCCAGCGCCATCAGCGCCAGACACAGCACGATCTGCTCCCGCTTGAAACCCTTCAAAAGCCCCAGCACCGCCGGGTCCTCCCGGGCCCGGCGGGGAAAGGTCACCCCTACGGCCAGATTCTTTTTGAATCTCGTCTCGTTGACATTCAAAACACACATCAAAATGGGCAGCCAAATGGTCAGGCCCCATGTGATCAGCGCGTTCATTCTGTTCCCTCCTCATAAAGTCTTCGGCACAGTTCCATGGCCTGCTCCACGCTCAGCCCCGCCAGGCGCAGCTCCCCCAGACGCAGCCGCAGTCCCTCCACCGTCTCCCGGGAAGGGCCGGCCGACCCGCTCCGGGCCGTCACCGCCGCGCCGCTGCGCCGGTCCGTGGTGATGGTCCCCTCCTGCTTCAGAAGCTGATACGCCTTGCTGACGGTCATCATGTTGACGCCGCACTCCTCCGCCAGAGCCCGGATGGTGGGCAGCCGGTCCCCCGGCGCCAGCTCCCCCCGGGCGATCCCCAGCACGATCTGGTCCCGTATCTGCATGTAAATGGGCCGGTCCGACCCGAAATCCAGCTTTAAAAGCATCCGCGCGCCTCCTTTGCCTCGTTTGCATTACTTACTATAATGCAAATAATGCATTCTGTCAAGATTTTTTTCACTTTTATTGGATAATCCTTGCATATCGTTTTTCCGCGCCTTATAATATGGTCGTGGCTGACGCCAAAACAGGGAGTTACAGCGAAAGGCACGGGCAATGCGGGGCGCGGTCCCGCGGATGTTGCCGCGTCTTTCGGCGCGGTCATTTTTTTGTTTCAAGAGGGAGGAAGCAGCTATTATGATGGTAACGCGCGTTGCCGTTGTGGGCATCATCGTGGAGAATCTGGACAGCACAGAGCAGTTGAACGCTATTTTACACCGCTATTCCGGCTATATCCTCGGGCGGATGGGTATACCTTACCGGGAGCGGGACATCAACATCATCTCCATCGCCATGGACGCGCCTCAGGACGTGATCAACTCCATGGCCGGTGAGATCGGCGCTCTGGCGGGCGTGAACGTCAAGACGGCCTACTCCCATGTCATCACCCGGTCATAAGACCGTTGAAACGGAGTTGAACCCTTTATGAAACGCATTTTCGCGGCGCTTCTGGCTCTGGCGGTATGCCTGGGTCTGGGCGCCTGCGGCTCCGCCTCCGAAAACAGGGTCGAGACGGAGGGCCCCGTGAACGTGATGGTGCTGAGCGGCACCACCGGCTTCGGCATGGCCAAGCTCATGGCGGACGCCGGCGACGGCAAGACCGCGCTGGACTACGCCTTTTCGGTGGAGTCGGACGCCAGCGCCGTTACCGCCGCGCTGATAAACGGCGACTGCGACATCGCCGCTCTGCCCACCAACGCCGCCGCCACGCTGTACAACAAGAGCGAGGGCGGCGTGCGCCTGCTGGCTTTGAATACCCTGGGGGTCCTGTATCTGGTGGTCAACAGCAAAGCCGTGACCGTGCGGAGCATGGAGGACCTGGCGGGCATGACCGTGTATGTGCCGGCCCAGAACCCCCTGTTCCAGGTCAGGGCCCTGTGCGGCGCGGCGGGCATAGACGTGACGCTGGACGACACGTATGCCCAGCCCGCCGATCTTCGCACGGCTCTCGCCGCCGGAGAGGTGGACACGGCCGTGCTGCCGGAGCCCATGGTGACCATCGCCTGCGCCGCCTACGAGGACCTTGCGGTGGCGCTGGATCTGACGGAGCAGTGGGAGCGGGTCTACCCCGAGGGGAGCCCGGTGCAGGGCTGCGTGGTGGCCCGGACCGATTTTGTGGAGCGATACCCCGAGGCCGTGGAGGCCTTTCTGGCCGAGTACGGCCCGTCCATCGCGTACCTGACCGAGGAGCCCGCCGAGGCCGCCAAGCTCATCGAGCAGACCGGCGTGTTCTCCAACGCCGCTGTGGCGGAAAAGGCCATCGGCCAGTGCAACGTGTGCTTCATCACCGGCGAGGATATGCGCGGCCGCATGGAGCCCTTTTTGCAGATCCTGTACGACGTGGCCCCGGAGTCCGTCGGCGGCGCGCTGCCGGAGGACGACTTTTACTATGTAGGTTGAGATCGTTATGGACCGCTGGAAGACCGCCTGGAAAGGGATGCTCATCCTGGCCTTCTGGCTGGGCGTATGGGCGCTTTTGGCACGCCTGGTGGGCCGGGAGCTTTTGCTCCCCGGTCCCTGGCAGGTGCTGAAGCGCCTTTTGCTTTTGATGGGCACCGGGGACTTCTGGCGTATCACGGCGGTAAGTCTGGCCCGGATCGTGTGCGGCACGCTGGCGGCGGTGGCGGCGGGGGTCGTGCTCGCCGCGGCCACCTGCCGGTCCCGGTTCCTGCGGGCGGTGCTCTCGCCTTTGCTGACGGCGGTCAAGTCCGTGCCGGTGGCCAGCTTCATCCTGCTGACGCTCATTTGGGTGGGCCGGGACATCCTGCCCGGCGTGATCGTGTTTCTGATGGTGCTGCCCATCGTGTGGCAGAACGTGGCGGCGGGCATTGAGCAGACCGACCGCTCCCTTCTGGAGCTGGCCCGGGTCTACCGCTTCTCCCGCTGGCGGACGTTGCGGCGGGTGTTCGTGCCGGAGGTGGCGCCCTACTTCCTGGCCGCCTGCCGGACAAGCTTCGGCGTGGCCTGGAAATCCGGGGTGGCGGCGGAGGTGCTGACCGTGCCCCAGCGCTCCATCGGGCGGCAGCTTTTCGAGTCCAAGCTCTATCTGGAGACGGTGGACCTGTTCGCCTGGACGGTGGTGGTGGTGCTCTGCTCGCTGGCCATCGATAAACTTCTCACCGCAGCCATAATGATCATCGCAAGGCGAAAACGAATGTTTTCGCCGCCAAACGATACGTTTGGCGGCAAATGATCCAAGGATCATTTGCCGCGATGCTCATTGTATTGACTATCTGGCAAAACAGCCATGCGAGGAGGTGACGGGCCGTGATACGGTTTGAAAACGTGACGCTGGCCTATCAGGGCCGCACCATCCTGCGGGACGTGACGATGCATGTGCCCCCCGGGGGGCGGGTGGCGCTGATGGGTCCCTCCGGCTGCGGGAAGACCTCGCTGCTGCAACTGGCGGCGGGTCTGAGAAAGCCCACGTCCGGCACGGTGACGTCAGGCGCCAGGCGGCTGGCCTACGCCTTTCAGGAGCCCCGGCTCCTGCCGCGGCTGACCGTGGCGCAAAACGTCAACGCGGTCCTGTCGGACGCCCCCGGCACCATGCCCCGGGCCATGGAGGTGCTGGCGGCGGTCGGGCTCGCGGAGGCGGCCGACAAGCTCCCCTATCAGCTTTCCGGCGGCATGGCCCAGCGGGTGAATCTGGCCCGGGCACTGGCCTGCGACGGGGACCTGCTGCTGCTGGACGAGCCCCTCAAAGAACTGGACGAGGCCCGCCGGGACGACATCCTCTCCCTGCTGAAGGAGCACACAAAAGACCGTACCCTGCTGGTCACCACCCACGACCCCCATGCGGCCCGGGTCCTGGCGGAGCGGGTCTATGTCTGGCGTGACGGCACATTCACACAACAACAGTAAAGCGCGCTGCCTGCCGCAGCGCGCTTTACCTTGTACCACATCGCTATGATAGTTTACATAACTCTTATTCCGGCTTTTCTTTCGTCTCCTGCAAGGCATCCAGCAGGTCCTGGGGCCGGACCATGACCGGCGCGGACAGTTCCTCGCCCTGACGGGCGCAGACTGCGGCCACATACTGGTCCTCCAACTGGTATTCCCCGAACTGCCAGCCCTGAGCGCCGTGGATCACGTCCTCCTCGTCCAGACTGAGAAGCTGGTCGTGGCTCACGGCCTTGACCCATGCCTCCTTCCGGGTCCAAATGCGGAAAAACGCGTGGTTTTGCCCCTCATGGGGCTGCTCGGCCAGCCAGTCCCGCTCCTTGAAATGGAACCGGCGGGCGATGGACATGTGGACGGGCTTGATCTGCTGGATGTCCACGCCCACGCCCCTGTCGCTGATGGCGCACATGGCGTAGGGGCCGGAGTGGGACAGACTGAAGTGCAGATCGTCCCGCTGGGCGAACACCGGCTTACCGGCCTGCAAAAACCGCACCGGCTCCTCCGCGCGGATGCCGTGGCGCTCCATCACATACCGCCACAGCAGCCCCGCCCCCAGGCTGGCCTCCCGGGCCGGCGCGTAGCGCAGCCGCTCCAGTCTCCGCCGCCGCCACCGGGGCAGCAGGCACGACGCCTCTTCCTCCGGCAGGGCAGCCGCGTCGTTTTTGAGAATGTATACCTCCGTCATTTCTATCACCGCTCCATATATGATCGCACCGATATGACTGCAATGCGCCCCGCTCCCCTACAGGGAACAGGACGCACATACTACCTGCCTTCTTCGCCGACGACGGTCTGGATGCCGGCCGCCGTGTCGCCGGTCTCTTCGTCGTGATAGACATACTCCGCCCCGGGCTGGAAGGCAGCGCCAACAGGCGCCGTAACGAATTGGCTGAGTTTCATAGACCCGGGTCCTTTCTTTTGGGCAGATGTGATACAACGTTATGTACATGTATTATAACCCAACTTCCAGAATATTACAATCCCTGGGCGCCTTCTAACACATCATGACATTTGCCGAAATTTCTTTCCCCTCTTGAAACATTTTGCACGAAAGATTCGTTATAATGACGAAAGGCCTTTCAAGGAGAACAATGCGATGATGACAGAGGAACGCTTCACCCGCCTGGCACACAAATACATGGACACGGTGTTCCGTCTGGCGTACAGCTATCTGAAATGCTACGCCGACGCGGAGGACGTGACGCAAAACGTGCTGTTGAAGCTGTACCAGGCGGATGAAAAGTCCTTCCGGTCGGAGGACCACATCCGCTACTGGCTGGTCCGGGTGGCGGTGAACGAGTGCAAGAGCTTTTTCCGCTCCCCCTGGCGGCGGGCGGAGCCACTGGAACAGTACATGGAGACGCTGGATCTGCCCTCCGACGAGCATGAGGACCTGTTCCGGGCGGTGATGGCCCTGCCGGCTAAGTACCGGGTGGTCATACACCTGTACTACTTCGAGGGCTATTCCTCTGACGAGATCGCCGGACTGCTGAATACCCCCCCCGCCACCGTCCGCACAAGGATGGCCCGGGCAAGGGCGCAACTGAAAAAATTTCTGACGGAGGCTGAATGACATGACGGACCGCGAGCTTTACCGGGAGACCTTCTCCCACCTTCACGCCTCCGGCGACACCGTAACGGAGGTATTGAACATGGCAAATCAGAATAAGACCCATAGACGTCCCGCCCGGCGGGCCATCACCGCCCTCATCGCCGCGGCCTGCGTGGCGGCGCTGGGCGTCACCGCCTACGCCATCGGCGAGCACACCGGCTTTTTCGAGCAGGTGTTCGGCGACACCGGCGTTCAGAGCCGGAAGGCATACGAGACCGTGGCCGACGACACCAAGCCCGACAGCGGCATGGTCACCGTCCCCGCCTATGAGCGGGTGAGCGTGGACCAGGACGCCGCCGAGGAACTGATCGGCGGGCAGGTGTCCGACGTGAACGAGTCCTTCACCATGGACGGGGTCACCTTCACCGCCGAAAGCCTGGTGATGGATGAAAACGGCATCGGCGCTCTGACCTTCACCGTGTCTGACCCGGACGGCTTCCCCGACATGGTGGCTGACGGAGAGGTGTACACCGGCCTCATGCCGGCCATGGACGAGGATCTGGGCTGGTACGGCAGCGCGCCTTTGGTGGCCGTCACAGCGGGCGGCGAGGAACGGCTTCTTGCGCCCCATATCTATCTGAACAGCGCCGACTCCACCGACACGGAAAAGCGCCTGACCGCCTACTTCTGGGACTACTGGGGCGTAGAGCCGGGGGACGGGATGCGGCTGAGCATGAGCAAGTTCCTCTATAACTATGACGAGATGATCGACACGGTCGAGGACGACGGCAGCCCCGGCGAGCCGGAGCCCTCCGTCGACGAGATCAAGGAGCACCTGACCTTCACCGTGGACGAGCTTGTCCCCGCCGTGGTGTTCACGGACGAGGACGGCAAGACCGCCTCCGTGTCTCCCATGGGCGTGGTGCTGGACGACTCGTATGACGCCCTGCACGGCCTGAGCCTGGACTACGCCGACGGCACCGAATATGTGGTCGAGGGCGACGATGTAGCCAACGTCCAGTTCGGCGCCCTGACCGACCCCTTCGCTTTTGGTGTGTACGGCGAGGAGATCCAGGAGGACACCGACGGCGACGGTGTGATCGACACCATCAGCTACGGCGAGCCGGACCCGTCCCAGTGCGAGGGCATGTATCGGACCATGTATGTGTTCAACCGGCTGGTGGAGCCGGAGAACGTGACGGCGGTCCACACCGTGGGCGGCATCGACCCCCACGGCGAATCTCACCCGGACCGGACCTTCACGAAATAAGCACAAAACGCAAAAAAGCCCCGGCTCAGTCGAGCCGGGGCGTTGCTGTTGGTCACATTTCCTTGTCCTTGATGTAGACGATCTTGCTGCGGGGGTCGGACTTGTCCTGCCGCTCCTCCACCTCGAACCGGTCGATGGCCTTGACCATGCCGGACAGCTTGGAGTAGCCATAGCTGCGGGAGTCGAAGTCGGGCCGCTTTTTCTGGATGAGCTGGCCCACCGCGCCCAGGGACACATAGTCGTCGTCCCCGGCGCCGGACAGGTCCAGGATAGAGTCGGCGATGAGCCAGACGATACTGTCCGGTATCTGCCGCCCCTCGCTGGAAACAGGCCGGGCGGCGGGCTCCGCCGGTTCCGGCTCCGTCTTCTTGACCGGGCCGGCGGTCTTTTTGGCCGGCTCCGGTTTCTTTGCCGGCTCCGCCTTCTTCCTGCGAGCGGGCAGGGCGGTCTTGGCCGCCACCTTGGCGGACCGCTCCCGGATGACTTCGATATAGATGAACTTGTTACAGGCGGCGATCAGAGGGGCGGGGGTCTTCTGCTCGCCGATACCGATGACGAACTGGCCCGCCTCCCGCAGCCGCCGGGCAAGCCCCGTAAAGTCGCTGTCGGAACTGACCAGCACGAACCCGTCCGTATTGCCGGAATAGAGGATGTCCATGGCGTCGATAATCATGGCCGAGTCGGTGGAGTTTTTGCCCTTGGTGTAGGCGAACTGCTGCACGGGGGTGACGGAATTCTCCAGCAATGCCTGCCGCCAGCCGGACAGGTTCCTGCTGGACCAGTCGCCGTAGGCCCGCTTCAGGTTGGGCGTGCCGTAAATGGCTACCTCCTCCATGATCCCCTGCAAGCAGTCCCGGGGGGCGTTGTCCGCGTCGATGAGCACCGCCAGACGCAGGTTCTTGTCGTTGTCGGTCATGGGCATTTCTATCCCCTCCATTCACCGACAGTATACAGGAACCTGTCCCATTTTGCAATAAAGTTAACATAATACTGTGGACAGTCTGTAAACAATCCGCCGCCTGTACAGAAAAAACTTGAAACGGGCCATACCTTGTAATATAATATCATGGACTTCCGAGAAAACTACCGCAAGAGGTGTGGAAACATGAGTGCATCGAAGGACAAGCGTATCCGCAAAGAGCAGATCGAGGCCGGGACCGACAAGCGTACCGCCGCCAAGGCCAAGGAGCAGGCCCAGCACCGCAAGACCGTCATCACCTATTCCGTCGTGGCGGTGGCGCTGGTGATTTTCTTCGCCTTTATCTTCATCTACAATTCCGCCTGGCCCAGTCAGCATATGACCGCCGTCACCATCAACGGTGAGGATTATACGGTGGCCCAGTTGAACTACTACTACTCCGCCAATTACATGACGTTCTACAATAACTACAGCCAGTACATCAACTACGGCATGTTCTTCGACCCCCAGGAGAGCCTGGCCGATCAGGAATATGCCGAAGGCACCACCTGGCGGCAGTATTTCCTGGACTCCGCGGTGGACAACATGACCCAGATCCAGATGCTGTGCGAGAAGGCCCAGGAGGAGGGATTCACCCTGTCCGAGGAGCAGCAGGCCGCCTATGACGAGGAGATAGAGGCCCTGCGCACCAACTGGGAGGACCTGAACTATGAGAATCTGCAACAGTATCTGAACCTGAACTACGGCAAGGGCGTCACCATCGAACTGGTGGAGCAGGAGCTGTACAGGACCCACCTGGCCGCCGCCTATTCCCAGAGCATTTACGACGGCTTTGAGTACTCCGACAGCGATCTGGACGACTACTATGCCGAGCATGCCGATGAGCTGGACGTGATCGAATACGCCTACTATCCGCTGTCCAAGCCCACTGAGGCCGAGGAGCCCGCCGAGGACGAGGAAGCCGCCGAGGACGAGGAAGCCGCCGAGACGGAGGAAGCCGCCGAGACAGAAGAGCCCGCCGAGCCCGAAGAACCCGCCGTGGATATGCAGGCTCTGGCCGAGGCGGTGGACGGCACCGACGAGGATGCCTTTACCGACGCGCTGGCCGAGGCGGCGGACGGCGCCACGCCCACGGTCCAGTCCACTGTCGGCAGCAGTCTGAACGCCGACTACTCCGCGTGGCTGCTGGACAGCGCCCGTCAGCCGGGCGACGCCACGTTCATCGACACGGATACCACCTCCTATGTGGTGATGTTCCTGAGCCGGGACACCAATGACTATCCCGCCGTGAGCTTCCGCCACATCCTGATCAACGCGGAGGACACGGATGGCGACGGCTCCTACAGCGAGGAGGAGATCAAGGCCGCCGCGGACGAGGCGCAGAGCGTGTACGACGAGTGGGAGGCCGGCGACGCCACCGAGGACTCCTTCGCGGAGATGGCCAATGAGCGCTCTGACGACACCGGCTCCAATACCAATGGCGGGCTATATGAGAACGTGTCCAAGGGCCAGATGGTGGAGCCCATCAACGACTGGCTCTTTGAGGATGGCCGGCAGGCCGGCGACACCACCGTGGTCTCCTACGAGGGGTCTTACACCGGCACCCATGTGGTCTACTTCGCCGGCGCGGATGAGATGACCTATGCCTACCGCCAGGCCGACAGCGCTCTGCGCTCCGACGCCTATGACTCATGGCTGGAGGAACAACTGGCCGGTTACGAGTCCACCACCGCCCATCTGCGCATGGCGGGCAAGAATCACTGATAACCCGAAAACACGAACGCCCCTGCCGGCGGCAAAGCCGCGGCAGGGGCGTTTCATATGTCTTACCAGAGTTTGGTCAGGGCCGCGGCCCAGGTCTCGGCGCCCACGACGCCGTCCCACTTGGCGCTCTGGCCCGGGAAAAGCTGCTTTTGCAGCTTGATTACCGCCTGCCTGGTGGCGGGGCCGAAGCTGCCGTCAACCTTGACCTGTCGGCCCGCGTCGTCCAGACAGCCCCGGGCAAAACAGATACGCTGGACGGTCTTCACCTGAGAGCCGGAGGACCCGCTCCGGAGCGCGGCCAGCTTCACTGTGACCTCCATCCCAGCGTCCGCCGGCGTCCCGGCCGCGCCGCCGTCCGTGACGGTCGGGGCCGACGGCGCGGCCTCGTTATACTGCGGATGGCCGAATCCGGCCACATAGCTGTTGGAGAGGCTGTAGCTGGTCTGCTTCACCATGTCGGAGGCGTTGCCCTCCACGCAGGTGATGGTGCTGCCGCTGACGCCCACCACGATACCTGTGTGGACCAGTTCGCCGTTCTGCTGGAAGAACACCTGATCCCCCACCCGGGGGGTGGTATCGTACCGGCCCAGTGCCTTGTAGTACCCGGCGCTGTAGGGGCACGCGGCCCCCAGCGTCCCGGTCTGGCACTCCACCAGCTGTCCCTCGGTCTTGCCGAAGGCCTTGAAGAAGCACCAGTCCACGAACACGTCGCACCAGGCGTAGCCGTTTTTGTTGCCGTTGTAGTACCCGGCGGCGTACAGGTCCCGGGCGTACTTGGTCCAGTTGCCGCTGCCGGCGTTGGCCGTGGCCAGGTCAAGGTTTGCGTTGGTGGCCTTCTCGTGGTAGCCCACCTCCGCCAGGGCGATGGACACTACCTGCGCTGCATTACTCATGGTCCGTCCCCTCCTTTGCCTTATTCGTCAGCAGATCCACCGCGCCGCTGACCGCCGCGGGCAGAGGCAGACCCATTAGCCCGGCGTTTTCCACCACGGACAGAAGCTCGTTTGCCGCGAAGCCGATGATCACGCCGTCACGGATATACCGGCAGCCCAGCAGCATATCCAGCCGGCAGGCAATGAGCACGAACAGCAATATCATGCCCTTCCGGCACAGCCCCTGGAAACCCGCCCGGGACTGGAGCGCGCCGCCCTCGGACTTGGCCGAGGCGTGGAACACTCCCGCCACCAGAACGCCGGAGATATAGTCGACCGCCATCAGGATGATCAGCGTCACGATAGCGCCGTCCCATCCGCCGAACGCGGCGCTGATCACGCCGCCCACCGCGCCGATCCCGGCGCAAACAGTATCTTTCATATGTAAAGCCCCTTTCCAAAAAGCATTTTTTTAGGAGCGGCGCCTCTGTCCGCCCCAGCCGGTTCAAACACGCCGCAGCCCTCGCCCGGCGGGCATGGCCGTTTGTGTCCGGCGCGCAGGATATACACGCACGCCGTCAGAAGCTCGTCCCCGTCGCCCATATAGACGGGAACGGCGAACCGGCAGCGGCTGCACCGTCCGTTTTTCATGGCTGTGCCTCCTTCCCTGTCCCGAGGATCTCCGCCGCTTCCTCCGCGGTGAGCCGTCCGGCCGCCGCCAGAAGCTCGATGCGCCGGCTGTCCCACAGGTCCGGGTAATATTTCTTTGCCATTTCCAAAACGCTCACAGATCTATCCCTCCCATCGCCGCGAGAAAGTCCACATCCGCCCGCAGACGGTCTATCTCGGTCGGAGGCGGAGCCGGGACCGCCGCCCGCTCCGCCTCCGTCTCCTGTTCCGTTCTGGGCACGGCCCGCTCGCCGTTCCACTTGAAAAGAGGTACGCCGTCCCGGTCATACAGCGCCGGATTCTCCTCCCCGTCCGGGAAAAGCCGGAACTGATACCCGCCCCGGTCCCTGACGCAGACGGCGTCCGCCGTGTCCCTCTCCGGGCTCGCCCCGCTGCTCCAGCCGTCGGTGATAACCCCGTCCTCCCGGACCGTTATGTAATGCCTGTAGAAAAAAGCGTATCCGTCCATACGGTCCTCCTATAGTTCAGCGTCGAGAGTAATGTCCATCTCACACCATACGCCCGCCCCGATGTAAGACATGGTGATATTGGTGATGTTGATATTGACGCCCAATCCATCGCGCAGCAGATCCGCCGTGAGCCTCGGGCCCGTGCCTTCCAGAATGAGATAGCTGCCGCCGTAAAAGACCGTACCCTTTCTGACGGCGTTCACCACCGGCGCTATCCTCATTCTGCACGGGATAAAGGCGTGCGCCTGGTTCCATCCGCATGTGCCCGCGAAGTGGTTGAGGTCCACATGCATGTAATATCTCTGGCACTTTGCCAGCTCCGCTGCACGGTCCGGCGGCGGATCGTTGAGGACCCAGACGCCGTTCTCCTTTCTAGCGAGCGTCGAGCCCACGCCCATCTCCAGCTTGACCGCCATCAGCGTGACCGACACGCCCGTGGGGACCACGATACGGATGAACTGCGTCTCGCCGGAAAGATAGCATGCGGAGACGGTCACGCCGTTCGGCATGCTTAAAATTGGCGAGTTGACGCCTCCCATCAGCCCGCTTCCCGCATAGAACGCCCGGTCCCTCGTCAGGACCGAGATCGTCGCGATCCTGTCCCGCATGGCCTCCGCCGGCCCTGTTTCCACCCGCTGGATGAACACGCCGCCGGAAAATGTGATACCGCCGACGCCGATCGACATCGTACCGCTCTGCGCATACAGCCTGTCGATGGTGTAGCCCGCGCCGGAATAGGTCATCCTTCCCCGTTGATTGATCGGGTCCACAAAGTACCAGTTGGTCAGCAGATTCGGCCGGCCCATCTGGCTGCCGCCGTGCTCGAATCCGCCGGTGACGCCCAGGGGCGCGTTGACACGAAAGCTGTTTGCGCCCCAGTCGAACACGGGAATGCCCCGGCTGAGCGTGACGGTCTTCGTCACGTTCATCAGCTTATCCGCGACCGTGACCGTGATGGTATACGCGCTGGTATAGCTCATATCGGACAGAGCCACCGTGGCGGACCAGGTGTTGCCGCTCATTTTTGGCGTCACTGTCACGGCCTCGCCGCCGCCGAGCCTGTATATGACCGTGAGCGTGTTGCTCACCGCGCCGAAGGAGGCGTTGAAGTAATTCCCGGAGAGCGACAGCGTGGCGTCGCTGCCTGTGGGCTTGACCCGGGTGGCGGCGGCGTTGCAGGTAAGGCGCACATAGTTTACCAGCGTTTTGTTGACCGTAGCGCTGGCGGAATATCCCCGGCTGTCCGTGGTGCCGAACAGGAACGACCCGGTCTCCACGCTCCCAATGCTCCGCGTGGTGCCGGAGACCGCGGCGCCGGCGATGGATCTGCTCACGATGGAGGCGCTGCATTTTGCCGTGGCCGCGATGGTGCAGGCCGCGGTAGAGAAATAGCGGACCAGCTTGTTCTGATCGCCGGTGAGCGCCTTTGTGACGGCGTTGGAATCCACCACCGTCCCCGAAACGGCGGGCCCGCTGCTGCCGGGTGTCGTGACCGTCATGCTGCATGCGCTGGTACCGATATGGACGCCGCCGCTGTATGTCTCGCAGGTGATGGCCGCCGTACCGGCCCTGGCATTGGGGATCTGGGTATAAAACGAATCGGGCACCGTCCATCCGACGGATACCGCCGCGGTATTGACGGCGATGGTACCGCTGAGCCCGCCGAAGGTATAGCGCAGCGTGTGGGTAAAGGCGGAGGAGGCCCGGTTGATGGTGACGGTGCTCACACCGCCGATGTCGGCGGCGGAGGCGGACACGGAGGAGGTCCTGGGAATGGTGGGCAGCGTGGCATACTCTCTGACCTGCACATTGGCCCAGTGGGAGGTGGAAAGGCCTGTGTTCGGCTCAAAGTAGCCATATATGTACAGCTGTCTCGTTCCGTCGGTGTTATGTGCATAGTCCCGGGTAATGCTGTAATAGCAGTAGTCGAAGCCCACGGCCTTCGTCCGCATATCCCAGCCGCGGTTGCCGTTCCAGTTGGTCAGATACTGGGACGTGGTCACCAGATGTTCCCCGTCGATATCCGCGTTCATGCGGGCGTTGCTGTTGTAGCTTGCCGAGTCGTAGCCGATCTTCCGCACATGCCACTGGACCGTCACGTTGGACGTATTGGCGGCGATATTCTGTGAATTTACCCACCAGGTGATGTAAAACTGATAGGCGCTGCTGATATTGGCAGAAGCCATCGTGTGTCCTCCTTTTACCCGACGTAGAAGCAGGCGGTGCGCCGGCTATCCGTCCCGTCGGAGTAATCCTCGAACCGGGTGTATTCCCCCAGGCTGAGGAAGTTGTTGACCTGCACGTCCGTGGCCTCCACGCCGCTGGCGTCGGCCCGGAGCATGATCTCCTCGCTGTCGCCCACGGTGCGCCGGACATACATGCCTTTGTTGTCGATGGTGTTGTGGACGTCCTCGCCGGCCTTATGGATGTCCAGTCCGTTGGCGTCGAAGGTATAGCCGGAGGACGTGGTAACGTGGTCCACCTCCACCTGGTCGAAGCGCAGTTCCAATCGGGAGGCCGTCTGCCGCAGCTCGGACAGCTGTCCCTGTACGCTTTCGACCTCGCCGCTGGCCGCGTCGATGGCCTTCTGCATATCGCTGACCGTGGCGGAGAGGCCGGCGGCCATAGCGGTCAGACCGCTGCTCTGCTCCTGCACCTGCTGGATCTGCTCTCCCAGCGTACCGCCCAGGTCGTCTATTTTCTGCTGCGTCTCGCCGGACAGAGCCTCCACGCTGCTGACGGCGGCGGTGATCCGCTCTCGGAGCACCTCCAGTCCGGCGGCCAGCTCCGGTAGGCCGTTCACCCGCTCCTGATCCAGCGTGCCGAACTTGACCCAGTCCGCGCTCAGTCCCTCGGCCTGGATGATACCCATCACCATCTCCCCGGTGACGGCAAAGCCGTAAGGATAGGTCTTTCCCCCGTCCATGGAAAGGCCGATGGCCGACCCCGTCAGCTTCATCACACAGCCGGAGTCCGCCAGCGCGGGCTTATCGTGCAGATAATACACGCCGGAGCCGTCCGGCAGGGTCTGGGCCGTGGCGAACAGTCCGCCGCTGTCCGCCAGGAGCTGGCCCAAATGCTCCACGGCCCGCTCTCTGGCGGTCCTCTCCCGCTCCGCCAATTCACGGGCCTGGATACGCGCCTTCACGTCGGAAGGCACATATTTGCTGCTGTTTCGCACGGCGCTCCGGGCGCTGTTGGCGAACGTAGTGTATCCGCCCACCGCAAAGTCCACGTCCGTGATGACCGTGAAGTACTGGTTCCCCTTCCTGTCGGTCACGGACGCCATATCCATGAACTCGGCCATAGGCCAGGCCGTATGCTCCCCTTCAAATTTTCGGAAGCTGGCGCCGATGAGTCCTCTGCCCATCCGTTCCAGCGCCTGGGCCTCTTTCCCGGCGATGAGGGTGTTTTCCACCGCCAGCACATAGCCCTCCTCCCCGACGCGGACGGTGGAGGTCTCCAGGCCGTCCTCCGCCGGCACGGACGTCTCCAGACCGGTGATGAGGATATCGTCCGTGCCCAGCTTCAGGCTGGACCAGTGGCGAAGGACGTGGGCCGGTTCCACCGCAAAGTCGTAATACAGTATCCTCATCCGGCCGTCCCGGTCCACCCTGGCGTTGCCCCCGGCGATCATGGCGATATCGCCCAGCACCCGCCGGAAGGTGTATTCCCCCGCCGGCGGCGCGTTCACCACAAAATCCTCGTTGGGGAACGCGGACGTGGAATAGGGGATATCGCACTGGTCGCATATATCCCGGAACATACTGCCCAGCGTAGCCGGAAAGACCAGCTCGGTATGATAGCTCCTGTCCGTTTTGACCATATCGTCGCAGGCGGAAATGATGACCGTCTCGCCCCAGCTCTCCGGTTCCAGCACGGTGAACGTTCCGAAGCGCAGCTTTTCCTCCGTCCCGTCGTCCAGGGTCAGGAGCAGCCAGAGCTTCACCCGGGCGCCAAAAAAGTCGTACCCGTCCAGGTGGCCGTCGTCGTTCATCAGTTCTACCGTGACCGTCCGGCAGATGGCCTCGCCCAGGGGCAGTTCGTCGCTCCCCGCGCCGTCCGTCACGCTGGTCCCGGTCAGGGTGAGATCCTCCTCCGTCAGGGTCAGCTTCTGCCCGTCCGTCAGTTCGATCTCACCGCCGCACCGAAAGTCCGTGCGCTCGTCCAGGGTCTTTTTGAATCGTTCGCTCACAATTATCACAGCGGGTCCACTCCGATCATACTGAAGGATAAACTTTCAAACCGCTCCTCCGCCTCGTTGAGCCGTCCGATGGCGAGAGAGCCCTTGCCCACATAGAACCGCCCGTCCCGCCACACGCCGTAGTAGGGCGAGAAATAGTGCAGCGTGAAGGGTCTGCCCTTGGCCACGATCTGTAGGATATCCCGCATATCCGTCAGGCTCACCCAGGTAGCCTCGTAGGAGAAGGCCTCCACCGTAAACATAGCGGAGGCGTGCAGAACGCCGCTCTGGACGCGGGTACTGTCCTCCGTATACGTCGTCTCAAAGTCATACCCCAGTCCTTCATCCGGCTGGAGTATGACCTTTTCGTTCATTCTGATATATTCCTGCGCCATGGCTCAACCTCCCAGTGCGAAGGGATTCAGTCCCGTGCGGTTTTTCTCCAGTCTGGCCTGGTCGATGACCTCCCGGAAGATGGTCCGCCCGTTCAGCCGGGCCACGAAGGCATAGCTGCCGCCCGGCGCGGACGGGGCCCGTCCGGCGCCCAGAAGCTGCCGGAGCTGCTCGGCCACGCTCCCCAGTCCCTGTACCGGGCCGTCCGCGTAGACCGCCCGGGGCGGGATGACCCCGCCGGAGGCCATTGCCGGGCAGGGCATGTCTGCGATGGCCAGCCCCAGCCGCTCCAGTGCCGGTGGTATCTGGCCCAGCCTTTGGGCGATATCCTCTGCCGCCTCCGCCAGGGGCCCGACGCCCATCTGCGCCGCGATCCGCTCGGCCACCCCGTCCATCCACCGGGTGTTCCGCTCCAGCGGGATGATGGCCTCCTTACCGGCCTCGCCGGCGCCGATGAGGGTGGCGCCGTCCACGATACCGCCCTTGGCGTACCAGCTCACGGAGAACCGGGGCACGCTGGGCGGCGAGATGGAAAACTTCCCGCTGACGGACAGGTGGGGCAGCTTCAGCTTTGGCAGGCTCCAGGAGAAGTTGAAGCATTTGCGGATCGAGTCCACAGCGTTCCTGACGGCCTCATAGGCCCCTCTCAGCTTCTCGCCGATACCGCCGGCAATACCGGAGAACACCTCCAGCGCCGCCCCCTTCGCGCTCTCCGCCTTCTGCACGATGACGGTGCGTATCTTTTCAAACGCGCCTGTTACCGCGTCCACCGCCCCGTTGGCCTTTCCCTCTATCAGCGAGCGTATGCCCTCGAATATCTCCTGCACCTTGTCCTTGATCTGCCGCAGCTTTTCCTGCACCTGGGCCCGCATTTTTTCAAAGCGCTCCGCCACGGTCTCGCCGGTGGTCTGCATGGTGGACCGGACGCGGTCCCGGATGGCGTTGAAGGCCGCCTCCACCGTATTGCGCAGATTCTGGGACCTGTCGCTCACCGACTTTTTCATGGTGTCCCACACCGTCAGCACATAGGTCTTGATGGCGTTCCATACGGTGACGGTCCCGGTCCTGATCTGCTCCCAGTGGCCCGCCACCGCCGCGACCAGCGCCGCCACCGCCGCCGCTGCCAGGGGGATCCACGATCCGGTGAGAAGGCTCAGCGCGCCGCCCGCCGTCAGAAGTCCCGCCGTCAGGGTGGCCAGCGCCTCGCTGGAGATCTGGCCCGTCTCTATCCATTCCCGCAGCGCCACCGCGCACAGGGCCGCGCCGCCGGCAACAGCCGCGAACGCGCCCGCCACCGGTCCCGCCGCCACCGCCACGCCGCCGATGACCAGCGCCAGGCCGGCGAACATCTTCTTCACATTGGAAAGGTCTATGCCGTTGTTCCAGGCGTCCAGATATCCCTTCACCAGCACCACCGCGCCGCCCACGGCCACAGCCAGGCCCAGCGCCGTTTTGAGGCTCGCGCCGAAGGCCCGGGCGATCTTCCAGGCCAGCACCGCCGCGCCCACGGCCTCCGCCACGGTGAGCAGATCGTCGAAGTGCTCCTTCAGCCAGTCCACCTTCTCCGCAAAGGCCTCGTCGATGGGCTGCTCCTCGAAGATAAATCCGCCGTCCCCGATATCCAGGCCGCCGCCTCCGCCGATACCGCCGCCACCGCCGCCGGCGCCGCCTCCGCCGGTGCCGCCGGTCTGTTCCTCCACCTTCCAGACGTTCAGCTCGTCCAGACCCGCGAAATTGTTTTTCGCGTCCTTGACGGCCTTGCCCACGTCGGATATGCTCCCGGCCGCTATGGTGGCCGCTCTGCCGGTGCTTGCGACGGCCGTCGCCGCGGACTTGCCGAAGGCGTCCGTCTGCACCGTGGCCACCTTCACGGCGGACGCGGCGGCGGAGATACCGGCGGTATAGCTGGCCGTCCCGGCCACCGCCCGGCGGTATGTGCCCTTGCCGCTCAGCACGGCGAAGAACATGGACACATAATTGGCCGCCGTGACCAGCATATTGCAGAGGCTGGAGAGGGACGGCGCCACGGCGGTAGCGATGGGCGCGAAAGCCGTCGCCAGCGCGCTACGCACACTGCCCAGGGCGCCGCGCAGGCCGGAAAGGGCCGTGGCGGCCTCGCTATCATACCGGGCCAGAGAGGTCACGCTCTCCTTCACCGTAGAGCCCAGGGCGGCGAACAGAGCCGCCAGCGCCTGGATGCCCAGACCGTACCGGACTGTGCTCCCATAGCCGCCGGCCATGCCCGCCGCGAGCCCCGCCAGCATATACTCCGCCTCGTCCATGCCGTCCGCGGCCGTGCGCGTGCTCCTGCCCACGCTCTGAAGCCCCGCGTCCAGCTTTCGCGGCGCGCTTTTCTCCACGGTCTCGTCCACGCTCTCCACGCTCCTGGCAAGACCCGTCATTTCCCGCCGGGCGCCCTGTATGGACCGCATATCCCACGCGTTGGACGCGGCCTTTTGCAGCTTGGCCGCCGCCGCGCCGGCCCTTTTGCAACCGGCCTCGATGGCGTCGACGCCCTGATCGACGCTGCCGGTCTCGAATCGTACCCTGATGATAACGGAACCGTCTTCCGCCACGCTCGCTCACCCCTCAAACAAACAGCTTTTGCAATTCCTCCCGCCGGGCACTGTCCGCCGGCGTCTCTTTTTTGCGCAGATCTACCAGCGCCCGGTTCTCCTTGTAGAATTCCTGCTCGTACTTCTCCAGCTTTTTTCCCTTTGCCCGCTTCTGCCGCAGACCCAGCACCGTGGAAAAGAGGCTGTCGCCGATCTCCATGTACGCGCCCAGGAACGTCCACCAGTGCAGATAGGGCATGGCCCGGACCTCCTGCCCCAGCACCCGGTTCACCGCCGGGATGATGATGGGCCCGTCCTGTTCCCAGTCCACGGTCCGCGGCCGTCGGGCGCCGGGCCGTGCCGGGATGCCGCCGTCGATGAACGCCGCCGCCGCCGTCAGCGCCTGGCCGTGCTTTTCCGCCGGGATATCCTCCCAGCGCTCATACAGCACCCGCAGGCAGACGGCGCTCTTTTCGTCCGCCTCAAGCTCCGGGTCCGCAAAGACTCCCAGCAGATACAGCACGTCCCGATAATCCGTGCGGATGGGATAGCTCACGCCGTCCACATCCAGCGACGTGGGCAGGCTCCATCCGTTCATGCACGTCCGGCCTTGACGCCCGGGGCGCCTGCCGCGGCCTTTTTGATCCTGGCGAGCTTCTTATCCAGACGTTTCCGGGTGGTCTGCTCGATGAGCCTGCCCACGCCCTCCAGCACCTGCTCGAAGAAGAAGTCGCCGTTTTTGGTGGCGGTCAGCGGGCCGCACCGGCCAAAGAGGCCCTCGGAGACCTCGTAGCCCAGCAGGTAGTCGAACTGCCCGGCGATGTCGTCCGCCAGGGCGTTCATTTGTTTGATCTGCTGCTCGTCGTCCGCCTCCGTGTCGAAGGAGACGGCGTTGAAAAAGTCCACCACCGCGCCGTAGCGCTTGAGGATATTGGAGTCGGCGGGGTTGAATTGGAACGAGCCCAGCGTTTCGCCCCGCTCGTCCTCCACCTCCACGGTGACCGCGCCTGTCTCCACCCGCAGCTTCATCACGTCAGCCATGTCTCATTGCCTCCTGAAAAGAAAGATGTAAAGGCGTCCGGTCCCGGCCGTGGCCGGGACCGGACCGTTTCAGGGTCTCACGCCGCGGCGGTAAAGGCCGGATTGCCGGTCTTCATGCTCTCGGCGGTGACGGTGCCCTCCAGGCACGCGCCGTCCTCGCTGACGTTGAAGGGGATATTCACGCCCTCGGTCCCGCCGCCGTAGCTGGTGGGCTTGACCATGACCTCCCGCAGCCAGGCCTTGTGGGTCTCGGCCTCGGTGTCCTCCACCAGCACCTCCAGCATCAGGGTCTTGCAGGCGTCGCCCTTCAGCCGGTTCATGGCGATGTCCCGGATCTTGGCATAGAGCTTCTTGTCGGGATCGGCGTAGAAGGGATCGGCGTCCATGCTGGGGGTGTAGCCGTTGTCCCTGGTCTTGGTCTGGCCCAGGATGTTTTTGACCTGCTCGGTGTCGGCGTTGAGTTCCACACTCATCTCCTCGATGTCGTCGCCGATGATCTCAAACTCAGCCTCCGCGGCCTGACCGACCTTGGTGTTGAACTTGGTGTCCAGATAGTGGCCCAGAGCCTCGCGTTCCAGTTTCATAGAAATGACCTCCAAAAAGTATTAAAAGATATTTTCATACCGGGCGGCGAACTCCGCCGCCCATGTCTCGACCTGATGGTCGTCCCGCTCGCAGAGGTAAGCCGGCGCCTGGATGGAGAAGTCCAGCAGCTTTCTGCCGCCGGTGAGAGCGGGATACGCCTCCAACCGGTGCCGCTGCCCCAGCAGCGCGACGCTCTGCCGGCCCAGCCACCGGCCCAGGGCGTCCAGCCGCTCCTTGGCGGAGGCTCTGTCCGCCTCGCCCAGCCCGCCGTGCCGGTACACCACCACGAAGGGATACCGGCACACCTGCCGGACCCGGCCCGTGACGCTTTTGCGCTCCGACTCCACCACCGCGCCGGTGCCGGGGTACATGGCCATGCCCCCTGTCTGGCGCAATGTGGCGAAGGCGATCTTCTCTCCCTCGTCCAGCCCGGGGAACCGGTTCAAAAGCGCGCGGATAGCCTCCGTCAGGGCCTCAAAGCCCTCCACGTCGTATTTGATGTTTTCCTTTTTCTCGTCCATGTCGCTCACTTGCCGTCCAAAATGTCCTGTACCTCATCCACCCAGCTTTGCAGCCGCCGGCTCTTGGCCGCCTCGAACCAGGCGGGCCGGGCTCCGGCGGCGCTGTAATGCAGGGGCCTGCCGGAGGGGACCAGCGACGCGCCCCGGCGGAAGCGGGGCCCCACACCGGGGATGACCATAGGGCCTTTGCCTGTGGCGGCGTCCACCATGGACACGCCGCGGTACAGATACGAGCCCATGGGCCCCACGCCGGCATAGATCTGGCCGGAGCCCATGAGCCCCGCGTTGGCCGCCGCGGTCCTCTGCCGGAAAGCGCCCGTGCGCCCCGGCATATAGGGCAGCATGTCCTCCGCCGCCCGCCGGTGAAGCTGTTCAAAGGCCCGGGTGGCCCGGACCGAAGGCCGGACCATGGACAGGTGCGCCTCCACATTTTCCTCTTTCAGGGAAAAGCCCTTGAACCGTATGGTCAGTCCTCCCATGTCCCATCACCTTCCTGTCACCTCGAAGTGGGGCAGCGCGTTGTAGCGATGTACGCCGGACACGGCGAACACCCCGTCCCAGGTCCGGCACAAATGGTCGTAAAACCCGCCGGGCCATCCGCTGTCGTCCACCGGCTCCTGCTCCGGCCACCGGCCATGCAGGAAGAAGTCGAAATCCTCCCCGTCTGCGAAGGTCACATACAGCTCCGGCTGCTCCACCCGCTGCCACATCTTCGGCGGCAGATAGAGCTTTCCGGCCACCAGTGCCGTGCCCTCCGTAGACACATAGGGGACAAGGACCGTAGCCCTGTCGTCCCGTTTCCAGCCATAGCCGCTCGGCGCGGGAGCGGCGTCCCAGCTGAACTGGACGCCCTCCGCCACGGTGGGATACCACACCGTGCCCTCCCGGGTGATCTTCCGGTTAAAAATAGTTATCGTGTCGTTGTACATATTCGCCTCCTTCTGGGGCCCCGCGGGAAACCAGCGAAGCGTTTCCCGTGGGGAGAAGAAAAGCCCGGCCTATGCCGGCGAGCTTCGACGGGGATACCGTCCCATGTACAGCAGATGGACGCCGTTGGCGTCCGGCACGCCGGAGAGATACTCTCTCACCGTGTCCGCGTACATGGCCTCCCGCTGGGAGCGGGACAGCCCCGCGGACGGGGGCGCGGCGAAGCTGACGCTCTCGCTGCCCGCCGTGATCGCCGTCGCCACCCGGGGCGTGACGGTCCCGTCCTTTTGGTTGACATAACTTTCTTCCTGCTCCGCCCGCCACAGCATTCTGACCAGCGCCGCCTCACAGCGGGCCACCGCCAGGGCGGCGGAGGGCTCCGTCGGGGGCGCGGCGGAGAGCTTGTGCACGCCGTCCACGCCGGTCGTGGCCCGGTCCATGATCCGCCGGGCCTCCCAGTCGAACTGCTCGAACCGGCTCTCCTCCGGTCCCTCCGGGTACAGGGCCGCGTACTCGCCGTATTCCATCACGCGCCCGCGCCGATGGTAGCCACCACGATGCCGTCCAGCTTCTCGGCCAGCATCTGCATGCCGCAAACCACCGTGTCGGACGCGGTCATGTTGGTGTAGTCGGCCTGCTCGTGGATACCGATGTAGCCGGTATCGTCGGAAGTGAAGTCGAAGGCCTCGTTCAGATCGCCGCCGCCCACGGGGATGTAGTACAGGACCAGATTGTCCTTGGCGGTGGCGTAGATCTTGCCCTTGGGCACGGAGCTGTTGAGGATCACGGTGCCCAGGCCCATGAAATTCTCCACATAGCTGAGCCCGAAGGCGGCCTGGATGGAGACGGGGGCGCCGGCCAGATAATCGGCCACGTTCAGGGGGTTCATGAAGTACACGCAGGGCACGCCGTCGTCGTCGAACAGCACCTGCAGCTGGCCCCATGCCTGGGCCAGCGCGGCCTGGAACGTGTCGCCCTGGGCGGTACCGGTGCCGGTGGCCAGAAAGTCGAAGAAGTCCTTGCGGACGCTCTTTTGCACATCCTTGAGCATCTCGTCGGTGATCATGTCCACCGCCTGATCGTAGCCCCGGTCGATGATGGCCTCGGCGGACGCGGCCTTGCGCCACTTTTTCAGCACGATCTCCTTGCAGGCCACGGCCTCGGTCTCATACTGGCTCAGGGGAATGGTCTCGCCCTCGGCCACGGCGCCGCTGGCCAGCGTGCCGGTGGTCTTATAGGACTTCAGGACCGCGCCCGCCTGCTTGGGCACCTTACGGGTCACGCCGATGGCCTCCATGAGCTTGGCGATGGACCCGGCGAAGGCGCTCACGAACTCGATCTCCCGCACCCGGGACAGGTCTTCCGTCACGATGATGTTCTCGTCTGCCATGATTCAATTCTCCTTTTCAAATAAGTCTAGATTTTGTGCGATGGCGGCCCGGCGGAGCTTCCGGTCCCGGATGGCCATGATCTGTTCCCGGCTCATCCTGGTACCGTCCCCGCCGTCCATCCTGGCGGTGAAACGCGCCCGCCCGGCGGCCTGGGCCCGGACATACTCGTCTGGGTCAAATCCCTCCGGCAGCTTCTGCACCACGCTCTCGGCGGTCTCGGCCCTGCTCTTCCAGCCGTCTCTTTCGCTGGTCAGAGCGCCGATCTGCGCCTCCAGCGCCTGCTTGACCTTGCCGTGTTCAGCCATGATGGCCTCCACAGCCTCCTTCGAGAGCCTGGCGCCGTCGCCCAGGTCCAGCGTCTCCAGAAAATCGCGTCTCATATGTTGTATCCTTCCTCCCGCTCCGCTGTTTACCGCCGGCGCACCGGCGGCTTTCCGGAGGGTGCGGCCCCCCGCTTGCGGGTCTGCCTGTTCCGCCCGGCAGCCAGCGAAATTGGGTATGAAAAAAGCACGGTGCAAAACGCACTGTGCTTTCGTCAACTGGTATTTGGTTTATGAGAAAGGGGACCATGTTTCCATGATCCCCCGGTCGGTTGGGCTTTGGCGGGCGTCGCCTCTCCCGCATCTCTCGGGTTTCCCCTGTCATACCATCGGCGTGTGGTCGCAACGAACTTTACCACCTCAAAGCCCTTCTTATCCTATGCATATTTTATCACTTCTTATCACGTCTGTAAAGAATTTTCTTATTCTTCTCGTAGTTTCTCCACCGGCTCTCACTTATCGTCCACGCCGAAAGAATAGAATTCTTATACCCTTTTCGATCTTTTGATGTCAAAAGCCTCAAAACGACCTGAACACGCTCATTGTCCTCCATGAAGCGCTTTAAAAGTAGTCCAGTATCCTCCGGACTTTTTGAGTCGGCCATAATGTAGTCTGGGTCCTTTAAAACGCCTTCTAGGTACTGGTACACTTTTTCGTACTCGCCTGGATGATGACTTTCTATGTGCCCAATCCGCTCGTCAGTGATAATGACCTCATCAGTTTGGATGTCATCTGTCATGCATTTATATAATTCTCTGTCGATGTGCCCCACTGTATGCACGTCCGGCTTCTCTCCTGGCTGTACTTTTTTGTCGATTATAGCCGTTTTCTGCGAGGCTGTCAACTCCGCGGCCTTTGCTGCGGTGCGGGCCGCGCCGGCGGCTGCCGCTGCCTGTTTCCGGTCCCAGCCGGCGATATGCAGCCGTTCGCTCTGTGTCTTGGCTGGTCCTGTATCTCTCATCGCTCCGGGCAAGGGAAGCGATTTCTCGCTCCCCTCCGCAACGCGCCGTTTGTATTCAGGCGTCCGCGTTGTTACACATCATTTCCCGATCCGGTCCCCGGCGGCGTCGCCTTGTCAGCGCCGGCAGCCTTCTCCACGGCCCGGGCCTCCTGCTCGGAGAAGCCCTCGAACTTGGTCAGGTAGTACCAAAACGGCGCTCTTCCGTCCGCCACATACCCGTACCAGCGGGCCCTGTCCTCCTCCCGGTTATAGGTGATGTCGCCGAAATCATAGGTGACGGCATACTCCCCCGCCGGTGCCAGCCCGTAGGCGTCCGCGAACCTGTCCAGCGCATAGATGACGCCGTCCAGCGCGTCGGTAAGCTTATCCCGGATATCCTTGATAAGCTGCACGGTCCGCCTGTCGTCGGCCTCCACCTGGGTGGCGGTCATCATGCCGCTGCGCTCGTTAAAGACGAAGTAGCCGTTGGAGAACCCGCACTTGAACCCGATCTGGCTGAGCAGGGCGTTGATACCCGCGAGCCTGACCTCGGTATTCAGCGCCGGGTCGATCTCCTGGTAGTACTCCGCCGCGCCGGACCCGAAGGCCTTCTTGATGAACCGGGGCAGCTTCAGCCGCCGGGACCCGCCCAGCGGGGCACCGGCCTGTTCGGTGAGCCTGTCGTCCAGCAGGGCCAGGCGGCGGCTATCAAAGATCTCGGAAGCGTTGCGGCTGTACGCCACGTCCAGATCCCGCAGCTCCTCCAGCGCCCCGGCGAACACGGGCATCCCCATGGGGGAAGCCGGGTCCAGATGATTGGCCTGGGGCATACGCAGCACGCCGAACAGGGGCCTTTCCACGCCCTGGGCGACCACGTCCTCCGCCAGCCCCGCCCAGGGGGTTGCCTCGATGGGCACGCTTTTTCCCCGGTCCCGGGCCGTCTCGCCCACGAAGCAGCGATTGGAGACGGCATAGCGTCCATCCGCCAGAAACCGGTGATACTCCAGCCGGGTATAGTACCTGCCCCGCTCCTGGTCGTACCGTCCGCTCTGGAACACCGCCCCCGTCACCGTGCCGCCGGACATATCGGTGACGGCGAACCGGTCCGGTGTGAGCAGCTCGACGTCCTCTCCGTTCGGCTTCATTATGACCGTACCGAAGGCGCAGCCGTACTCCACCCAGTGGCGCAGGGAGAAATAGATCCTGTCCACCTGCTCCTGCAACCAGGCCGCCCGCTCCGAACCGGCCACGGAGATACCCACGGCCAGGGTGGCGAGCCTGGCCGTCTCCGAACAGACGCTTTTTGCCAGATTCACCGTCCGAATGGTGTTTTCCGGGTCCGGGTCCAGCCAGTCGGGCCTGCCCCGATACGCCGCCGCGCACCGGCGCAGCAGCCTGTCCGTCTCCGGGGACGGGCCGCACTGCACGCCGAACTGCTCCCGGGCTCTGTCTGCCAGCAACATAGTTAGCTCTCTCCTTTTCTCATGCTCTCGACCCTCTGCGCAGGGCCAATGTCTCATAGGCATACCGAAGGGCGCTGATAGCGTGGTCGTCCCGATCCGGATACCCGCTCATCACGCGCCCCTGGCTGTCTCTTTCATATTCATACCTGGTAATCTCCCGCCAGGCGCCGGGCGTCCGGGCCGGGTCGATGACCAGCGTCCGGGACTGGAGCCACTTAAAGCCGTACTCCACGCTGCCGGGCCCCTTGCGGGCGCCTCGGGCGGGCAGGCCCATCTCCCGCCAGTCGCTGATACTTTTCGGCTCGGCGCTGTCGCAGATGATGGGCCGGTCCCCATATCCCCGTTCCAGCACCCACCGGGCCGTGTCCCGGTTGCTCGTTCGGTTAACATAATATTCATCCAGCAGGAATATCCTCTCCTGCGCCGGGTCATACCCGGTCCGCAGGAAGGCGAACTTATCCGGGTACCAGCCCCAGTCCACTCCCTGGAAGATACGGTCCATCCGTCCGATCTCCCCGTCCGTGACCGGCCGCACCTCGACCCGTTCAAACACGTTGCCGCCGGTGCCGGTAGCCACGCCCAGATACTCGTGCTCATAGGCCCGCTCGTCTGCGGCCCGCAGCCGCTCCGCCTCCATAAAAAACGCCTCGCCCAGCCAGGGGCGCGGCGCGTCAAGGTAGGTGCTCTTATGCCGCAGCCGGTCCGGCCGGTCCTGTTCGGCGTCGGCGTTGGCCCAGTGGTCCCGGCTTATAGGCGGGTTATAGCTCTCGAAATTCCAGAACCGCTCCCCGCCCCGCATGGTGGACTGGAGGATGGACCGTATCTCCTCCCGTCCAGCGAACTGGTCCTTCTCCTCAAAATGGGTGATGGCGATATAGCCGAAGGGCGTCTTGATGGATTTGAGCTTCATGGGGTCGTCGGCGCCCCGGAACAGGATACGCTGCCCCGTAGGCCGGAAGGCGATCTCCATGGGCGCCGTCCTGGCCTCCCACATCCCCGCCATGCCCAGCGCGTCCAGCGCCCACATATACTGGGCGAACACGCTGTCCCGCAGGGTGTTGCCGATCTTGCGCAGCACCAGCGCGTGGGCGTCCGGGTTTTGCAGCAGCAGCACCGGGACCATGAGACTGACCGCCGAGGACTTCAGCGACCCCCGCCCCCCGGCGATATCGTAATGGGTGTGTCCGTGGCCGAACACGTCCCGGGCCAGATCATGGAACGCTGGTCCCAGCAGCTCCGACAGCCGGACCTCATACATCCACGATCACCCTGACTTCTTCGCCGCCGCCGTCCTGCTTTTCCTTGGGGTGCTCCTGCCACTTGTCGCCCCGGCGGTTGTTGAGCCAGTACATCTGCGCCCGCAGATCCCCGCCCAGCGCCCTGTCCAGCAGCGCCTGCTCCACCTGATAGTCCACCAGCTCCCGCCCCTTGCGCAGGGCCTGGGCGATCTGGGGGTACTTTTTCTGCCATTTATAAAAGGTGCTGAGCCCGATACCCATCTGTCCGGCGATCTTTTCCCGGGTGAGCCCGTCTCTGGCCCAGCCCTCCAGCAGGATGAGACCTTCGTCCTCCAACCACTTTTCCGCTCTGACCAATCCGCTCTCACCCCCAACAAAACGACCCTGACAGGGAACTCCTGTCAGGGCCGCCGCCTTTTTTCGTTGTGTTCAGTATAGCACCGGAAACGGTAAAAATCGTCTCCTTAATTTATCATTTTCGGGACTTAATACGCAATGCCCCAGATGACCATTTTCTTTGCGGGCCGTCCGCAGCAGGGGCACACGTCCCCCAGCTTCTCCTGCTGGAAGGGGATACACCGGCTGGACACACCGGCCAGCTCCTTCATCTTCTCCTCGCAGGCGGTATCGCCGCACCACATGGTCTTGACGAAGCCGTCCATGGCCTTTTCCTTCACTTCCTCCACGGTAGCGGCGGGCCAGATATGGCTGTCCAGATTGGCCTTTGCCTTATCGAACAGGGCCTGCTGGACCGTCTCCAGCAGCGCGGGCACGGTGCTCTCCAGCTCGTCCAGGGACAGGAACGTCTTCTCCTGATTATCCCGCCGGACGGCCACGGCCTGGTTATTTTCCAGGTCCCGGGGCCCTATCTCCAGCCGCAGGGGGACGCCCTTCATCTCGTACTCCGAGTACTTCCACCCGGGGCTGTTGTCGGAGAAGTCGCCCTTGACCCGGATACCGGCGGCCTTGAGCCGCTCCACGATCTTTTCGGCGGCCTCGGTGACGCCGGGCTTATGGGCGGCGATGGGCAGCACGATCACCTGGGTGGGGGCCACTCTGGGGGGCAGCACCAGTCCCCGGTCGTCGCCGTGGGTCATGATGAGCCCGCCGATGGTGCGGGTGGACAGGCCCCAGCTGGTCTGGTGGGGGTAAGCGGCCTGATTGGTCTTGTCCTGGAAGGTGATGCCGAAGGCCCGGGCAAAGCCGTCGCCGAAGTAATGGCTGGTGCCGGACTGGAGGGCCTTGTGGTCGTGCATCATGCACTCGATGGTATAGGTATTCACCGCCCCGGCGAACTTTTCCTTCTCGGTCTTGTTGCCCCGGATGACGGGCATGGCCAGGTAATTCTCGCAGCAGTCGGCGTATATCTCCAGCATCCGCAGGGTCTCCTCCCGGGCCTCCTGCTCGGTGGCGTGGAGGGTATGGCCCTCCTGCCAGAGGAACTCTCTGCCCCGCAGGAAGGGGCGGGTGGTCTTTTCCCAGCGCATGACGCTGCACCACTGGTTATAGAGCATGGGCAAGTCACGCCAGGAGTGGAGCACATTTTTCCAGTGGTCGCAGAACAGCGTCTCGCTGGTGGGCCGCACGCAAAGCCGCTCGGGAAGCTCCTCGTTCCCGCCCATGGTGACCCACGCGCACTCGGGCGCGAAGCCCTCCACATGGTCCTTTTCCTTCTGGAGCAGGCTCTCGGGGATCAGCATGGGCATGGACACGTTCTCGTGGCCGGTCTCTTTGAATTTCCTGTCCAGCACGCCCATGATATTTTCCCAAATGGCGTAGCCGTAGGGCCGGAGGATAAAAAGTCCCTTCACGCCGGAGTAATCCACAAGCTCCGCCTTGGTGCAGACGTCGGTGTACCACTGGGCAAAATCCTGTTCCATGGAGGTGATCTGCGTCACCTGATTGTTCTTCGCCATGCTCGTGACCTCTCTTCGCATAATATAGCCCATATATTTTATAGGTGTACGCGCCCCTTGTCAAGCCCGGGCGGGCCTCTCCGGCGGCAGGAACTTTGCGGCTGCGGCTTGACCTGTGAGAGATTTCTTATTATAATAGTGATGTATATGCGTAAGATCGCTCCTGGAAAGGACTCAGAGATGACAAAACCCCAATACCTTGCCGAGCTTGACCGGCTGCTGATCTTCATGACCGGCGCCGACCGGGAAAAGACCCTCTCGCGTATCGGCTCTCTGTTTGACAAGGCCGGCCCCGCCGGGACGGACGCCCTTCTTGTGAAGCTGGGCTCTCCCACCAGCGAGGCCATACGGCTCAGCCGCGTTTATACCGCCGGCGGCTACACCGACCCGTTATTGGACGCTCTGGAGCGGGAGACCGGCCCGGCGCCGGAGGCCCCATCCGCCGTCGCGCCGGAGCCGGGGGATGCCGCTTCCGCGCCGGGACTGGCGGAGACGCCCGCCTACGACGTGCCGCCTCTCATCATGGACGACCTGCCCGGCTATGAGCCTCCCGATATCCCCGACAGCTTTGAAGCGGACGACCCCGCCGGCCCGAAGGACGTCCCTGCGGAGCCGGCTGTGGAGCCTGCCCCGGAGCCGCGGCCCGCGCCGGATACGGACATGCCGGACTGGATATCCGCCCCGGAAGAGCCGTCCGGGGAAAGCGCCCCGGAGCAGACGTCCTCGGAGCCCCCGGCCTCCGCCGCCGAGGAGGCGCCGTCTCCCCAGACGGAGACGGAAACAGCGCCGGAAGCGGAGACGGCAGCGGAGGCGGAAACGGAGCAGGCGTCCCCTGGCGAGGGCCCGCTCTACACGGTAGAGCGGGCCATGCCTCTGTGGGCGGGAGTGCCGCTGTTCATCCTGTCGCTCGTGGTGTTGGCGCTGCCTCTGGGCCTGGTGTGTCTGGCGTTGATACCGGTGCTGGTGCTGCCGGGCATAGCGTTGCTGCTGGGGGCGTGGCTGGCCGCGGTGGGCGGTCTCTGGTGTATCAGCTACATCGCGGACGCGGTCATGCTCTTTGGTCTGGCGCTGGTGATCCTGGCCGCGGCGCTGGTAGCGCTCTGGCTGGGCCTGTGGCTGCTGGTGGCGCTCTGGTCGGTATATTGCCGCGCGCTGCGCGGCGTGACCCATCTGACTTTGGGAAAGAAGGTGGAAGTCCGTGCGTAAGGGATGGCGTTTCATCTCCGGTGTCGCCCTGATCTGCTTTTTGCTGGGCGTGGCCGGTATCGGCGTGGGCTTTTTCACCGGCAGCTCCCCCTCGGTGCTGCAAGCCCACGGTCACCTGACCGAGTATGGCCGGCGCCTCGCCGCCAATTGGGCCATCCTCAAGCAGGACGCGGCCACTCTGTTGGCGTATCTGGGCCTGTAAAACATATAGCAGCGCGGCGGACCGTCCCGGTCCGCCGCGTTTCATATCCTTATATCCTTTTACACATCTGCCGGCAGGGGGACCCGCTCCATCAGGATGGTCCCGAAGCAGGTCAGGCTCCGCTCCGCGTCGTGGGCTATGGTCACGTCCGCGTCCTTTCTCTCCCGGTTCAGGGCAAACAGATACACGTTTCCCATGCTGTCCTGACAGACCTGCTTGCACAGAAACTCCCCATCCAGCAGCAGCGCGGCCACCTCGCCGTCCCGGGGCGGCCGCTTCTGCCCCAGCGCCACGGACCCGTCATGGAGCCAGGGCTCCATGGAATTGCCGTTTATGCGCACGGCAAACTCCGCGCCGCTGTCGGCGGGCACCTCATAATTCTCCCAAAGATTGCCGAAGTCCGGCTCGCCCAGTCCGGCGGCAAATGCGTTGCCGAAAAGGGGGATCATCTTCCCCGCCGGCCTTTCCGCCGCTTCCACGGCGGCCATACGCCGCTTTTCCTCGCCCATCACCGCCCGCACGACCCGCCGGCCATGGCCGTCCAGCGCCTCAAAATCTCTCGCCACATCCACGGCCTCCTCCGACAGGGCCGCGTTCTTTTTCGCCTGCTGGTCAAAATCGTTCAGCGTCCGGCCAAGGGCCCGGGCGATGGCGCCCATAACGGCCACCGTGGGGCTTTTCGTCTCCCCGCCGATGATCTTGTTGAGCGTGCCCTTCGGCACGCCCGATACCCGCGCCAGGTCCTCCACCGTCATCCCCGCCTGCTTGCGGTACCGGGTGATCTGCTCGCCGATGGTCATATCGCGCACCTCCCTGTCTGTATAGAGTGTACCCGAATTTTATTCCTCTGTCAATAGAAAAATCTACTTTTCGGAACAAAACATGCTTGACATATCCCGTTTTCGGTATTATATTAGTTGTACAAGCCCGAAAACGGGATAAAATCATACATAAAGCAGGCTCACGGCCCAGGAAGGAGGAAAAACACATGGACTGGAAGCAGGAGGCGGCGGAGAAGCTGCTGCAATATGAGGCCCGTCGGCAGTCGCTGGAGAGCATCCCGGCGGAGATCAGGCGGCTGGAGCTGGATTATACGGCCCTGCGCAGCACGGTGCCGGACGCGGTACCGGCCCACGGGGCTGGCAGCCGTCGGGAGGACGCCATGCTCACGAACATCGTCCGGCGGGAGGAGCTCGCCCGGCAGCTGGAGTCCGCCCGTGCGTGGGTGGCGCTGGCGGACGGCGGTCTGGCGGCGCTGGACGAGGAGGACCGGCTGGTGCTGGACCGGTTCTACGTCCACCGGCACAAGGGCGCCTGCGAGCGGCTGTGCGAGGAGCTGGACCGGGAGAAGGCCCAGGT
>CANQMO010000017.1 GCA_947624985.1 uncultured Oscillospiraceae bacterium
GGCAGCGTGTTCTACACCTCCATCAACATCCCCTATGGCTCCATGGCGTCCGCCATCTCCGCCGAGCCCAAGGACCGGGCCGAGCTGTCCACCTTCCGGACCATCGGCGCCACCCTGGCCGGCACCTGCATCGGCGTGATCATGCCCCTCATCATCTACTACACCAACGACGCCGGCCAGCAGGTCATGGCCCCCAACAAGGTCATCGTCTTCTCCCTGATCTGCTCCATCGGCGCGGTGGTATGCTACCTGCTGTGCTTCCACATGACCACCGAGCGCGTCAAGGTCGATCAGAAGACCGAGAAGTTCAACCTGGGCAAGCTGCTCAAGGGCCTTGTCACCAACAAGGCGCTGATCGGTATCGTGGTGGCCTCCATCTGCCAGCTACTGGTCCAGCTCACCAGCCAGGGCATGATGGCCTATGTGTATCCCAACTACTTCGGCAACATCCAGGCCCAGTCCATGGCCGGTCTTGTGGGCACGGCCATCACGCTGATCTGCTCCGTGTTCGTGGTGAAGCTGTCCACCAAATTCGGCCGCAAGGAGCTGGGTATCTACGCCTCCGTCCTGGGCACGGTGGTGTTCGTCATCGCGTTCATCATGCACACCCACAACGCCTGGGTGTTCCTGGGCCTGTACTCCGTCAGCTACATCGGTCTGGCCATCTTCTCCCTGATCTGCTGGGCCATGATCACCGACGTGATCGACGACACCGAGGTGCGCACCGGTTCCCGCTCCGACGGCGAGATCTACTCCGTGTACTCCTTTGCCCGGAAGCTGGGCCAGGCGGCCTCCTCCGGCGTCACCGGCCTGCTGCTGACCATGATCGGCTACACCGCCGAGACCCAGTTCGAGGAATCCGTCACCAACGGTATCTACAACATCACCTGCCTGGTGCCCGCCATCGGCTACGCTCTGCTGGCAGTGGTGCTGCTGTTCCTGTATCCGCTGAACAAGAAGCGCGTGGAGTCCAACGTGGCCGAGCTTGCCAAGCGCCGCGGCGAGTGATCGTTCCGATCGCACTTTCAAACGCAAATATTCCCGCAAGTCCCCCGGTCAGCCGGGGGACTTGCTTTTGACACGGGGGTGTTTGCGTGCTATACTGGGTGAAAACGCTTTTTACCGCTCCGCCGGGAAGGGAGACGCAGCCATATGAAAAAGATTCTGACGGTGCTGGCGGCGCTGGCGCTCTGCCTGTGCCTGAGCGCCTGCGGGCATTTTGTCAGCATTATGCCTGGCTCGGCCGATCCGGAAGGGCCGGACGGCGACCTGCCCCAGGCGCTGGACGCTTTCGAGCAGACCGGGCTCATGGAATTTCTGGACTGGCAGGATTTCGCCGCCGGGTACTACTCCGACACGCCCGTAGCCCTGAGCATCCGCACCTCTCAGGGGGGCTACGCCTCCCCCATCTTTGACCGGACCAGCATCATCGCCGCCTGCGACGCCCTGCGGGCCATGACCGTCACAGGCCGGTCCGACGCCCCGGCGGAGGAGGGCCAGGACACGGTCTACACCTTCACCATGGCGGGCGGGGACCAGTATTCCGTGACCTTCTCCGGCGGCAGGCTGAGCATGTACGCCGGGCTCTACGACGTCACCGGCCTGGAGGCCCTTGGTGACCTGGCCTTCCCCGGCTACTCCGACAGCTTTGACGTATTCGACCTGTATTACCAGGACGATATCCGCGCCTTCGCTGACAATTTCAGCGTCAACGCCCCCGTATCCGTGGGCCGGCGGGCCAACGGCGGCGCGACCCTGACCAGCCAGGACCCGGCGGTGGTGGCCCAGGCATTCCAGTTCCTCCAGTCCGCCACCGTGGCCCGGGTGGAGGAGAGCCCCGACCAAAACATCGACCTGACCCAGATCACGGACTATGTGTTCACCATGGCCGACGGGTCTTACTACACCTTCACCTTCGCGGGCCCGTGCCTCGCGGTGACCGCCTCGGCCGAGTACGGCCCGGTCTACTACTGGCTCAACGGTATCGACGGCCTTGCGCAGCTGTCCATCCTGCCGGAGAGCACCGTCCCCACCTTTGCCGGCGGGCCCCTCTACGGCATGCGGGAGGAGATCGCCACCGCCCTGTCCGCCGCCAACGGAGAGCTTCCCGGCGTGACCGTGGAGGGCGTGTATGTGGATTACAACATCAACGGCCAGCACGGATACCTGACGCTGGACGGCCCCACGGCGGCCAGCTTCGTCCAGCGGGTGGCCTACATCAACGCCGCCGCCGAGACCACCTCCCCCATCGGGGAGATGATCACCGTGTTCGTGACGCTGTCCGACCAGTCCGGCCCTATCATCGTCTTCACCGGCGACACGGTCCAGCAGATGGTGGGCTTTGACCACGCCTGCGACGCCAACGCCATGAACGACCTGCGCGCCACCATCCTGTCTCTGGCCCAGGACACGAACAACGTGGGCCAGTCCTTCGGGAGCACGTCAGGCTAGCGTCGTTTGAAAGCCGAAGGCTTTCAAACGAGAAAGTTGCAGCCCACTTCGTCGGAGCGCGCTCCATAGGTCAAGCCCTGGCATAAATGCCAGGGCTTGAGTATTTCGCGGCTCCTCCTCTCCCCACAAAGCAGGCTTTGTGGGGACCCCAATAAGCGCAAAGCGCCTCCGCCTGAAAGGCGGAGGCGTTCACGTTTGCGGGCTGAGAAGTATGATTTCCGAGGCACATGTCCTCGGAAATCATGATCTCAATTTATTTGCGCCTGCGGGCGCAAACTCTGCGAGGCGGGCTTACCATTTATTGGAAAAACGCCTCCAGTTCCGCCTTGGAGGCCGTGCTGCGGCCGGAGATCATCCGCTCCTGTCCGCCGCCCCGGGCTCTGAGCGCCGGGCCGTGCTCCCGGATGAACGAGCGCATATCCCTGTGGGCGCCGGCCATGACGAAGCGCCAGGCGCCCTCTTCCCCGGCGAACACTGCGCACACGCCGCCGCACTTTTCCATCCCGGCGTTTGCCAGGGTCCGCATGGACTCCTCCTCCCCCTGGAAAAACAGCAGAAGGTCCCCGTCCGTCTCCGTCAGCGACGCGGCCCGGTCCTCCGCCATCTGCCGGCGGAGCCCGGCTATCTCCCGTTTCAGGGCGTCCCGCTGCTCCAAAAGCCGCTCCACCCCGGCGGTCACCTCCTGCTGGGGCACGTTCAAAAGCCCGGACGCCGCCGCCGTGGCCCCGTACCGGGCCCGGTAGTCCTCCAGCGCCGCGGCGCCGGCGCTCATCCACAGCCGGACGCCGCCCCGGTGGCGCATGCAGTCCAGTATTTTGATGACCCCGATCTGCCCTGTGCTCGACACATGGGGCGCACAGCAGGCGCACCGGTCTATCCCCTGAACGGTCACGATCCGCACGTCGTGGGTGAGGGCCAGCTTGCTGCGGTAGTCCATCCCGGCGAGCTCCGCCCAGGACGGGAACCGGGCCGTCACCGGCAGATCCCGCCACACCGCCTCATTGGCCTGCCGCTCGATCCCGTCCAGCTGGGAGCGTGTCAGTTCCCCGCTGAAGTCTACCGTGCAGCCGCCGTCGTCCAGATGAAAGCCCACATTGTCATAGCCGTACTCCCGATGGACCAGCCCGGACACGATGTGCTCGCCGGTGTGGTTCTGCATCCGGCGGAACCGGACCGGCCAGTCGATGGCGCCCCGGACCGTTTCGCCCGTGGGCAGGGGCCCGTCCGTATAGTGGGTGATCGCCCCGTCCTTTTCCCGCACGTCCAGCACACGCGCGTCTCCCAGCGTTCCCGTGTCCGCCGCCTGACCGCCCCCCTCCGGGAAGAACGCGGTGGCGTCCAGCGCCACGGCCCAGCCTTTTTCGTCCTGCCGGCAGGCAAGGACCCGCGCCTCGAACGTGCTGATATAGGCGTCCTCATAGTAAAGCTTTCTGGTGTCCATCGGTTGACCTCCCCGAAAAAAAAGTGTATACTGCCCCCATGGATATCTATACCGTTTTGTTCATCTATCTGGAAGCGGTGAATCTTCTGACGCTGGCGGTGTTCGGTCTGGACAAGCGCCGGGCGAAGGTCCACAGGGAGCGGATCCCGGAGGCCGTTCTCATGGCGCTGGTGGCGCTGGGCGGCGGCGTGGGGGCTCTGGCGGGGATGTTCCTTTTCCGCCACAAGACCCGCAAAAAGCTGTTCTCCGTGGGCGTGCCAGTCATCCTGCTGTGCCAGATAGGCTTTTTTCTGTGCCTTTTCTGGGCCGTATCACACTGAACCGGCAGCCCCATTGTAGAGTTTTTACGGAGGTGCGTCAAGCATGAATCAGTATCTGGACATAAAACCCGAGGTCTCCGAAGCCCTGGCGGAGGGCCGGCCCGTGGTGGCACTGGAGAGCACCATCATCTCCCACGGCATGCCCTGGCCCCAGAACGCCGAGACCGCCTTCGCGGTGGAGGATACGATCCGCGCCCACGGCGCCGTGCCCGCCACCATCGCCGTCATCGGCGGGCGGCTGAAGGCGGGACTGGAAAAGGACGAGATCGAGTATCTGGCCAAGAAGGGCCAGGCCGTCGTCAAGGCCAGCCGCCGGGACCTGCCGGTGCTGTGCGCCCGGCATGAGGACGGGGCCACCACCGTGGCCGCCACCATGATCGTGGCCGCTCTGGCGGGCATAAGCGTGTTCGCCACCGGCGGGATCGGCGGCGTACACCGGGGCGCCGAGACTACCATGGATATCTCCGCCGATCTGGAGGAGCTGGCCCGCACGCCGGTGCTGGTGGTCTGCGCCGGGGCCAAGTCCATCCTGGACCTGGGGCTCACGCTGGAGTATCTGGAGACCAAGGGCGTGGCCGTATGCGGCTATCAGACCGACGAGCTTCCCGCCTTCTACACCCGCACCAGCGGCTTCGGGGTGGACTTCCGGGCAGACGACCCGGAGGCGCTCGCCGCGGCCTTCGCCGCCCAGCGGGCGCTGGGCTATCCCGGCGGCATGCTGTGCACCAATCCCATCCCGGAGGCATATTCTATGGCGCCGGAGGTCATCAACGCCGCCATCGACCAGGCCGTGGCCGAGAGCGTGGCGCAGGGCGTCAAAGGCAAGAAGGTCACCCCCTTCCTGCTGGCCCGGGTCAAGGAACTCACCGGCGGGGACAGTTTGCAGTCCAATATCCAGCTGGTCCTCAATAACGCCGCTTTGGCCGCCGACACCGCCGCGGCCCTTTGCAGGCTGTGAGGTCTTCCAGAAACTGACAGTAAAAAAGGTATTGACAAAGCGGTCTTTCCGCGCTATAATGTGCACAATTTAATACGATAAACCGTTGATGAAGAGTAAGTAGCCTTTCCTGGCGTGTCACAGAGAGCCGCGGGTGCTGGAAGCGCGGTACAGGCCGGAATGTGTGAATGGACTTCGGAGGGCGATCGGAAGGCAGAGCTCATCTGCCCTATGTGAGACGGAGAGAGGCGCTCCGTGAACAACGCCGCCGCGTGACAGCGCGGAGCAGAGCGGGCGCGTTGAGCGCCAAGCCGGGTGGCACCGCAGGAAGTTTTCAACATCCTGTCCCAGCAGAAATGCAGGGACAGGATTTTTATTTCTTTTCCAGGAGGAGGTACAGCAAAAATGTTCATCTTGTCCAAACGATGGCGGGCGTAAGGACACGCACAGACCGCAAAACATGAACATAGACCAGACCAAAAACCAAAATGAGAAAGTATGAAAAGGAGAATCACAAAATGAAAAAGATCGTTTGCACCGTTATGGCCCTTGTGATGCTGCTGGCGCTGGCCGTCCCCGCGTTCGCCGAGGGCGAGACCTATAAGGTGGGCATTTGCAACTATGTGGACGACGCGTCCCTGAACCAGATCGTGGAAAACATCCAGACCCAGCTCGCCACCATCGGCGAGGAGAAGGGCGTGACCTTCGACGTCAGCTATGACAACTGCAACGCCGACGCCGCCGTCATGGAGCAGATCATCCAGAACTTCATCGCCGACGAGGTGGATCTGATGGTGGGCGTGGCCACCCCCGTGGCCATGGCCATGCAGGCCGACACCGAGGACAACCAGATCCCCGTGGTGTTCTCCGCCGTCTCCGACCCGGAGGCCGCCGGTATCGTGGAGAGCAACGACGCCCCCGGCGCCAACATCACCGGCACCAGCGACTTTCTGGACACCGATGCCATCTTCGACCTGATCTTTGCCCAGGACCCCGAGGCCGACCTGATCGGCCTGCTGTACGATCCGGGCCAGGAGTCCTCCGCCACCTTCATCGCCGCTGCCAAGGAGCTTCTGGATGAGAAGGGCGTGGCCTATGAAGAATACACCGGCACCACCACCGCCGAGATCCAGATGGCCGTCCAGTCCCTGATCACCGACGAGGTGGACGCGGTGTTCACCCCCTCCGACAACTCCATCATGACCGCTGAACTGACCATCTACGAGGACCTGGCCGAGGCCGGTATCCCCCACTACGCCGGGGCTGACTCCTTCGCCCTGAACGGCGCGTTCCTGGGCTACGGCGTGGACTACGCCAATCTGGGCGTGGAGACTGCCAACATGATCGCCTCCATCCTGGTGGACGGCGCCGACCCCGCCGAGACCCCTGTCATGACCTTCGACAACGGCACCGCCACCATCAACACCGACGTGTGCGAACAGATCACCGGCAAGACCTTCGAGGAGCTTGAGGAACTGTTCTCCCCCATGTGCACCGCCGTGAACCCCATCGCCACCGCGGAGAGCTTCGGCGAGGCCGAGTAAGTCAAAAACATCAGACAAGTATGATTTCCCAGGCACCTGTGCCTGGGAAATCATACCCCATTTTATTTGCCGCTCCGGCGGCAAACCCCGCGAGGCGAATCATTCCCTGAAGGAGAACCATCCATGTCACTATCCGCCATATGGGGCCTGGCGCAGACGGCGCTGGAGCTTGGCCTGACCTGCTCGCTGACCGTGCTGGCCCTGTTTTTGAGCTATTCCATGCTGAACGTGTGCGACCTGTCCACCGACGGCTGCTTCACGCTGGGCGCCACGGTGGGGGCGGTGGTCGCCATCGCCGGTCACCCCTATTTGTCCATCCCCGCCGCCATGGGCGCCGGGGTGCTCAGCGGTCTGGTCACCGCCGTGCTCCAGACCCGCATGGGCATAGACAGCCTGCTGGCCGGTATCATCGTCAACACGGGCCTTTATTCCGTGAACATCGCCGTCATGGGCGGGTCGTCCCTTTTGAACATGAACCGGACCGACACCGTGTTCACCGCTCTCAAAGCCCTTCTGGCGGATACGCCTCTGGCGGGGTTGCAGGACCTTATCATCCCCCTGGCGGCGGTGGCGCTGGTCATCGCCTTTCTGGCGCTGTTTCTCCGGACCCGGCTGGGCCTTGCCATCCGGGCCACCGGCAACAACCCGGACATGGTCCGCTCCTCCTCCATCAACCCGGTCTTTACCACTACGGTGGGCCTGTGCGTGGCCAACGCCTTTACGGGCCTTTCCGGGTGCCTGCTGGCCCAGGGCCAGAAGTCCGTGGACATCAACATCGGCTCCGGCATGGTCACCATCGCCCTGGCCAGCCTTCTCATCGGCCAGACCTTCCTGGGCAAGGGCTCCGTGGCCAAGCGGGCCGCCGGGGTGGTGGCGGGCTCCATCATCTTCCGGCTGGTGTACACCATCGCTCTGCGGCTGAAAATGCCCGCGTTCATGCTGAAGCTGGTCAGCTCCGTGATCGTCATCATCGCTATTGCCGGGCCCTACTTCAAGACCCAGCTCCCCATGCTCAGGCGGCGTCTGGCCGGGTCCGGGAAGGAGGACGGCTGACATGCTCACGCTGAAAAACGTCTCCAAGACCTTCAACCCCGGCACGGTCAATGAAAAGACCGCGCTGGACCGGCTGGACCTGCACCTGGACAAAGGGGATTTCGTCACCATCATCGGCGCCAACGGAGCCGGCAAATCCACCCTGTTCAACGCCATCGCCGGCAGCTTTTTCCCGGACACCGGCTCCATTACTCTGGACGGGCGGAACGTGACCTTCCAGCCGGAGTACAAAAGGGCCCGGACCATCGGGCGGCTGTTCCAGGACCCCATGCGGGGCAGCGCGCCGGGCATGACCATCGAGGAGAACCTGGCCCTGGCCGCCGGAGGCGGCGGGTGGCTCAGCCATATCTCCAAGGCGGAAAAAACCGCCTTTCGGGACCGGCTCGCCCTGCTGGACATGGGGCTGGAGGACCGTATGCGCCAGCCGGTGGGGCTGCTCTCCGGCGGCCAGCGGCAGGCCCTGACCCTGCTCATGGCCACCATGGTGCCTCCCAAGCTTCTGCTTTTGGACGAACACACCGCCGCTCTGGACCCGGGCACCGCCGAAAAGGTCCTGTCCCTCACCCAGTCCATCGTCCGGGAGGGCAGGCTCACCTGCCTGATGATCACCCACAACATGTCCTCCGCCCTGGCCCTGGGCAACCGGACGCTGATGATGGATTCCGGCCATATCCTGCTGGACCTGAAAGGCGACGCGCGCACGGGCCTGACCGTGGACGACCTGCTGCGCATGTTCAAGGAGAACGTGGGCAAGGCCCTGGACAATGATAGAATGTTACTTTCTTAGTCGCGATATAGCAAATCCCCCGCTCAGCCGAGCGGGGGATTTACAATGGCATCTTTTACTTGGCCAGGCCGTACTTGCGGTTGAACTTATCCACGCGGCCGCTGGTGTCCACCAGCTTCTGCTTGCCGGTGAAGAACGGGTGGCACTTGGAGCAGATCTCCACCGTGATGTTCTCCCGGGTGGAGCCGGTCTCGATCACGTTGCCGCAGGCGCAGCGGATCGTGGTCTTATAGTACTTGGGATGGATGCCTTCCTTCATTGCGATCACCTCATAACAGGCTGTCTTGAGTGCGGGCCGGCAGTCCGCCGTTACAAGACGCAAAAGTTATATTACCATAGGTTTTTCAAAAGTGCAACGGTTTTTTCACGGAAAAATGCCTGTTTTTTCCTCCGGCAGCGGACAGTACGCCGCCTTTCGCAGCCGCAGGTACCACAGCGCCGCCTGTTTCACAGGCAGTCCGTATATGCGCTCCATGGCGGCGGCATAGGCCCGCAGCTGACCGTCGTACCGTCCCGGCTCTATCCGGGCGTCGGTCTTGAAGTCGATGACCGTCAGGGCGTCCCCCTCCCGGATACAGCAGTCCACCACACCCTGGAGCAGTATCCGCTCCCCCTCCGGGGCCTGGGGATACCACAGCCCCGCCGGGCACAGCAGCGAGAACTTGAACTCCCGGACCACCTTCTCCGCCCCCAGCAGCCGGGCGCCCAGCGGCGAGCGGAAAAACGCCAGGATATCCGCCGGGTCCACCGCCGCAGCCTGCCGTCCGTCCAGAAAGCCCATCCGCTCCATCCGGGCGATCTCGTCTCGTATGTCCCGCTCCGAAGCGGTCCTGGCAAGGTCGATGTGCTGCATGACCAGGTGGGCCGCCACGCCCCGCTCCGCCCCGGAGAGAGGTCGTCCGGTCCGGCCAAAGTCCGGCCGGCGAAGCCGGTCCGCGACCCTGCCGCCCTGCCGGGGAAGCTCCGCCGCGTCCGGGTCCGCCCCGCCATAGGCCATCTCGCCGGCCCCCGTGGCCGTCAGCTTGGAGGGCAGGGCCACCGACGCCGCAAAGGGATACCGCCAGGCCAGCCGGTCCCCGATCTCTTTCACCAGCTCCCCGTCTCCGGCGGGCCGCTCCCGCGTCTCCGGGCTCCGCTCCGTCTCCGTTCCGCCCGGGGTCACCAGCTTCACCTGGATGGTCTCGCCCCCGTCGGCGGCGGCTGCCGCCACCAGCCAGGACGCCGCGCTGCGGGCCTGCATCAGTACCCGCGGGGCGACGGGCCCCGGCTCCGCCGGGCTGGACAGGGCCTGCTTCTCCGCCGACGGCCGCCGCACGCATGTCATGATGAGCCGCTCCCGGGCCCGGGTCATGGCCACATACAGCACGCGCTCCTGCTCGGAGAGCTCCTCCCGGCGGGTCAGCCGGTCGATGGCCCGCCAGGGCAGGGTGGGCCACTGGACGCCCCGGACCGTGTCCGTCATGCGCATGCCCAGGCCCAGCGCGCCGTGGCACAGCACCTGCGCCCCGCCCCGGGCGTTCCACCCATGGCCCAGATCCGCCAGAAACACCACGGGAAATTCCAGGCCCTTGGCCTTGTGTACGCTCATGAGCTGCACCGCGTCGTCCCGGTTGGGGGCCGGCGGCTCCAGCCCCCGTTTTTCCAGCTCCCGCAGCCAGCTCACGAACCGGAACAGGCCCCGTCCGCCGCCCTGCTCGAACCGCCAGGCGTACTCGTATAGCTGCATCAGATCGGCTATGCGCCGCCCCGCGTCGGTCATCACGCCGCACACGGTCATCAGTTCCGTCCGGTCATAGAGCCGCCGGAGCAGACTGTCCGTGGGCTCCTCCCGGGCAAAGCTGCGAAGCTCCTGCACCAGCGAGACGAATCTTTCACACCGCCCGTCCTCCCGGGCCCTGGCCAGCAGCGCGTCCCACAGATCCCCCCGGGCCGCCGCCCGGACCGCGCTGAGCTCGTCCGGGGTGAAGCCGAAGGGCAGGCCCCGCAGCGCCGCGATCAGGGGCACGTCCTGCCGGGGGTTGTCGATGACCGCCAGCATGGACAGGGTGAAGCTCACCTCCGGCTGGGCGAAAAACGCCCCGCCCTGCCGGGCGCTCACCGGCACGCCCGCCTCCGTCAGCGCCCGCCGGAAGGCCGCGCCGGTGGTCCCCGGCGTGCGCAGCAGCAGCGCGATGTCCCCGTACCGGACTGGCCGCATACCCCCCAGTCCGTCGGATATCATCTCCCGGTCCTCCACCATGGCCCGGATCCGTCCGGCCACATAGCGGGCCTCCAGCCGGACCTTGTCGGGGGTATCCTCCCCCTCGGCCCCGGCGGCCTCCAGAAGGCACAGCTCCGGCTTCACCTCGCCCCGGGCGGGATATTCCGCCCCGGGGATCAGCCTGGCCTCGTCGTTATAGGCCACGTCCCCCAGGGCCGGGGACATGATCCGGCTGAAGACCGCGTTGCAGGCGTTCAGCACCGACGGACGGCTGCGGAAGTTCTCCCGCAGCAGCACCCGTTCCCCGTCCCCCGCCCCGAAGGCGTCGTATTTGGCGTTGAAGATGGCGGGCTCCGCCAGCCGGAACCGGTAGACGGACTGCTTCACGTCCCCCACCATGAACAGGTCCTTCCCCTCGCCGGACACCCGCCGGAAGATCAGTTCCTGTAGGCCGTTCACGTCCTGATACTCGTCCACCATCACCTCCGCGAACCGGCCGGAGACGGCCCCGGCCAGGGCCGTAGGCCCGCCGTTTTCATCACACAGGAGCTTTGCGCACAGACGCTCCACATCGGCAAAATCACAGGCGTCGGCCCGGCGCTTCCGGGCGGCGTACTCCGCCTGCAGGGCCCACACCAGCTCCATCAGCGCCGTGAGGGGCGCTCGGGAGGCGGCCGTGCCCGCCAGCAGGGCGGCGCTGTCTCCGGCCAGGTCCCTGCGGAGCTTTTCCAGAGCCTTTTTCGCCCCGTCCCAGACCGCCTTCACCCGGTCCTTCAGCGCCGGGTCCGCGTCCTTGCCCATCCGGCCAAGACGGGGCGCGGGCCGGTCCAGCACGGCCCGGGTCGCGTCCCAGCCGTCCGCCGCCGCCCGGGCCAGATCCCGGAACAGCAGCGCCATCTGATCGAAGGACGCGGGGTAACTTCCCATATCCGGGGCGTTCTCGGGCTGGGCCATCAGACCCAGCGCCCTCTCAAGTTCCTCCGCCCGGTAGGCAGCCTCCGCCCCGGCGTCGTCCAGAAGGTACCGGCCCCAGGGGGTCTGGGCCGCGTCGGTAAGTCCGGCCACGTCCAGAGCCGCCAGCTTCTCCGCCGCCCATCGCTCCGGGAAGGCGTGGCTCTGCATACGGTCGTCCACGGCCAGCACGAGCTCCGCCAGACGGCTGTCGTCCCGGCCCGCGCCCACGCTGTCCACCAGCAGCCGCAGGTCCCCGTTCTCCTCGATGGTCTCATAGGCCCTGTCCAGCACGTCCTCCAGCGCCCGGCTGCGCATGGCCTGCGCCCGGTCCTCGTCCAGAACAGAGAAGCTGGGGGCAATGCCCAGCAGATGGGCGTTCTCCCGCACCAGAGCGGCGCAGAAGCTGTCGATGGTGCCGATCTGGGCCCGGTACAGCAGCGCGCTCTGCCGCCGCAGCCGCCGGTCGGCCGGGTCCGCCGCGGCCCGGGCGTTCAGTTCCTTCAAAATGCGCCCCCGCAGCTCCGCCGCCGCGGCCCGGGTGAAGGTGATCACCAGAAACCGGGTCACGTCCTCGCCCTCCAGCACCCGGGCTATGAGCCGCTCGGTGAGCACCCGGGTCTTGCCGCTGCCCGCCCCGGCGCTGACCAGCACCGGACGGCCCCGCACGCCGATGGCCCGGGCCTGAGAGGGGGTAAAGCGAAACTCACTCATGGCCCTCTATCCTCCTCCAGGCTTCCTCCGTTGACAGCTTCGTCCGCAGCCGCCAGCCGTCGCCCGTCTCGTCGAACAGGCACGCCTGCCGGTAGTCGCAAAAGGCGCAGGCGTTGTCCCGCCCGCTCTTGAACCAGGGGTCCGCCGTCACGCTGCCGGACCGAAGCTGCCCGGCAAGCTCCGAGAGCGTTTTCTCTATGTGCCGGCTCAGGGCCCCGAACTGCTCCAGACTCGCCAGGCTCGCCTCGCTGGCTTTGGTCCAGCCCCCGGTCCGGGTGAGCTTCACCGGCAGGAACCGCTTGTCCTCCCCCGGCTCCATGGCCTCGATCACGTCCCTGTCGTCCAGCACCAGACCGCTGCGCCGGGCGGTATTTTTCCGCAGGGCCGCCAGCTCCTCCTCCGTCACGTCGCTGTCCGCCCGGACCACGTCGAACCGGGCGGGAGAGTACAGCACCCCCGCCGGACGGATATGCTCCGCCCCCAGATACTTCCCGCCCCGCTTCTCCAGCGCGAACAGGTACAGGAGCATTTGCATGTTGAGCCCCTGACACACGTCGGACAGGTCGAATTTCTTCACCCCGGTCTTGTAATCCGTGATACGCAGATACAGCGTGTCCCCCCGGACCCAGCCGTCCACCCGGTCCGCCCGGCCGGTGAGGGGCGTATCCTCCGGGCCGCCGGGAGACAGCACCCCCTGTGCCCCCAGGTCCAGCTCCAGGTCGATGGGCTGGAACTTGGAGTCCTTCAGCTCCTGCCACATATCCGCCGTCACCTGCCGGACCGTGGTGCGCAGCCGCCGGAAGAGATAGGCGAAGCGGGCGGTCTTGCCCTCAAAGCCGTGCATTTCCTCTTCGATGTACTTGTCCACATACCGGTCCGCCAGCGCGCCTACCTGTTCGGCGCTCACGGCGGCAAAGCCCCCCAGGGCCAGCGCCTCCCGGGCCACGTTTTCCAGAATGTAGTGTATGAACGTGCCGTAGTCCCGGGGATCGAACACCGCCCGCTGCCGGGGCCGGGCCTTCAGGCCGTACTGGAGGAAATAGCCGAACCGGCAGTCGGCAAACTTCTCCGCCCTTGTGGCGGTGAGGACCGGCGCGGGGCCGTACAGGGCCCGGACGGCGGTGGGGCTCAGACTTCCCTGGGCGGCCCGGGCCGCGTCCGCCAGACGGACCAGATCCTCCCCCCGGCCGGACCGGACGAAGTGCTCCCGGGCGGCAAGGCAGAGCGGATCGTCGTCCCCCGCCTGACCCTGTAGCGCCAGGGCGAAGGCCGGTCCGGCCGCGAAGGTCCGGGCCCGGAGGATATCCCCCCGGACCGGCTCCACGCCCAGAAGCGCCCGGGCCCGGTCCACGATCAGCGAGGGCCGCCCCTCGCCGCCCTCGGCGTCCGTGACGGGCCAGCTCATATACAGCGTCTCCGACGGCAGGCTCAGACAGCTGTATATCCGCCCGAGCTCACGGCTCACGTCCTCCTCGGTCCCGCCCATGTGCAGGCCCAGGGCCGACAGGGTCTCCCGCTCCTCGGCGGTGAACACGCCGCCGTCCCCCTCCGGCGCCGGCAGCCGTCCGTCCGCCGCCCCCAGCAGCAGCAAATGCCGGGTGTGCCGCCGGCGCATGCCGTCGATGTCCCCGGCGCTGACCCGGTCCAGAGACACGGGGATCACGCTCACGTCGTATTTTGACAACATCAGGGTGAACAGGTCCTGAAATTCTTCGGCGTCCATGGGCATATCCCCCAGCGCCGCCGCGAACTGCTCCAGCGCCGAGCAGACCGTCTCCCACAGCCGGGCGCACTCCGCCGCGGCCTCGGGACGGCCCTCCGCCTCCAGCTCGCCGGCCCGGACGGTCAGCCTTTCCGCCAGACGGATATCGTCCAGAAACGCCGCCAGAGCCTCCGCTTGCTCCGACGCTGTGGCGGCGGCCTTTACACGCCGTTCCAGCGCTTTCAGGGGGCCGGCGGCTCTCTCCCGCATGGCGTTGAGCTGGTCCAGCGCCTTTTTGGCCCCCTCGTCCGGCGTCCGGTTGTACCCCTCCGGGTGCATGGTCCAGGGCCGGTCCCAGCCGCTGCCCCGGATCCCCCACAAAAGGACGTAATTCTCCAGCACGTCCACCTGTTCCGGGGCCAGAGGCGACAGGCCCGTTTTCAGATAGCCGAACACGGCCTCGTATTCATAGCCCCGATTCACCGCCTCCAGCGCGGAGGCGACGGCCAGCGGCACGCTTTTTTGCAGCATGTCCCCCCGTCCGGACAGGAAAAGGGGCACTCCGTACCGGGCGCAGGCGCTCTCCAGCGCCGTCCGGTAGTCCCCGAAGCCCCGGGCCGCCACGGCCATGTCCCGCCAGCGGCAGCCGCCCCGGGCAAGCTCGGCCATCCGGGCCGCCGCCAACTCGCACTCCTCGGAGATGTCCGCGCAGTATACCGCCGTCACCGCGCCGCCGTTTTCCGGCGCGGCGGCGCCGTCAAAGTCGAACAGGTGCCCGCAGAGAAAACCGATGGGGCCCGTATCCTCCGCCGGGGGCTCCAGCCACTGTTCTTTATACTCCGTCCCGTACTCCTCCGCCACGGCCGCCAGCCACCGGGCCGTGGCCGCGGGCAGGGCGAAGGCCCCGCCGCCGGACCGGTCGCAGGTCAGGCACACGGTCAGGTCCGCGCCCGCCCGGACGATCTGCCGCAGGACGTTCTTCTCCAAAGCGGTGAAGTCGGAAAAGCCGTCCACATAGAATATGCCGTTCACGGCGGGGCTCTCCCCGATGAGCTCCGCCAGGGCCGCCAGCCGGTCCGCTCCGTCCGCGCCGCTGCGCCGCTGCACGGCGGTGTACGCCTCCAGCAGCAGCGCCAGATCGCGCAGCTTGTCCGCCAGCAGCCCCTCCACGGAGGCCGCGGCGGCCAGCAGGCCGTCCGCCGTGGCGCCGGCGTTTTTCAGTTCCTCCACCGCCCGGGCCAGACTGTCCAGAAGCTGCGCCTGCCGCCGGCTCTGCCGGTAGACCCGCAGCCGCTCCACCACGGACCGGGCCGCCACGGCCATGCACAGCACCCTGCCGCCCCCGTCCAGCGCGGGACGGGCGCCGCCCACCTGGGAGAACACCTTTCGGGCCAGGCCCGTAAAAGACAGCACCTCCCCGTACCGGCTCAGCGTGTCCCCCGCCGCGGCGCAAAGTTCCCGCTCCGCCTCGTGGCTGTACTGCTCCGGCACCAGAAGCACCAGACCGCCCCGGCCCTGCGACGCATATTCCGCTATCTCCCGGAACGCCAGCGCCGTCTTGCCGGCGCCGGCCCGGCCCAATATCGTCCGTACCATGCCCCCATTATACAACAATTTTCCGCCCCTGTCATTGGCTTTTTGCGCCCGGCCGCGGCAGGCTCTCCGCCGCCCCCGACGCGGCCCGCGAGACGGCTTTTTGCCCAATTCTCCCCGGGCCCATTTTGTTCGTTCTGTATATTGACAGCCACGGCAGGACGGGGCATTATAGGAGGTGTGTTTCAGCCTGTACGATTCTCAGCTTTTTCAGAGGTCATGTCCAATATGAAAGTGTTGATCCTGACCTGCAACACCGGCGAAGGCCACAACTCGGTGGCCGAGGCGGTACGGCAGGTCTTTTCCGTTGCCGGGACCGAGTGTGCCGTGATGGACGCGCTGTCGTTCCTGTCGGAGTTCGTGTCGGACGCCATCTCCGGCTTCCACACCGGCATTTACCGCCACATGCCCGGCGCGTTCAAAAAGAGCTATCAGTTCATGGAACAGCACCCCTCCGTGCTGGACGAGGACGGCGTGGTGGCTCGTATCCTCACCGCCGGAGCGGAGCGGATGTGCGAGTTCATAGAGGTAGCGGAGTATGACTGTCTGATCTGCCCACACGCCTTTGCCGCGCTGATGGTGACACAAATGCGCCGCATGTACCCCGGCATAGACGTGACGGCCAGTTTCATCGCCACGGACTACACCTGTAGTCCCACGGTGGTGGACTGCGACATGGACTGGTTTTTCGTCCCGTCGGAGGGGGCGAAGGAGGAATTTCTGGCGGCGGGTATCCCGGCGGAGCGTATCGTCGTCACGGCGGGTATCCCGGTGCGGCGGGAATTTTTCCGGCACATGGACCGGGACGCGGCCCGGCGGCGGCTGGGCCTGCCCCGCTCCGGGCAAATGCTGCTGGCCATGTGCGGCAGCATGGGCTGCGGCCACCTGGACGCGCTGGCGGAGCTGGTGGCGGGACGGCTGGCCCACGGCCATCTGATGACCGTGGTGTGCGGCACCAACGTGCATTTGCGCAAAAAGCTGGACCGTATCTTCGACGGCCGGGACGACATACATATCATGGGCTATACCGACGAGGTGTCCCTTTTGATGGACAGCGCGGACCTGTATCTGACCAAGCCCGGCGGTATCAGCACCTCCGAGGCCGCCGTAAAGGGCCTGCCCATGGTGCTGGTGGACGCGGTGGCCGGCTGCGAAGAGTACAACCTGCGCCACTTCTGCGGCCTGGGCGGCGCGGTGACGGCGGACCGGCAGGAGGATCTGGCCCGGCTGTGCCTGACCCTGCTGGACGATCTGGACGCCCTGCGGGACATGGGCGCAGCGCTCCGGCAGCCGGGGGACGCGGCGCAGGAGATCTGTGACCGGCTGACCGGAAAGGAGACGGCCTGATGAGGCGTTTTTGGTGGAGCGCGCTGTATCTGGCGGCGGTGAGCCTGCTGAGCAATCTGGCGGCGGCCTTCGTGCCCCGGGACTTCCACCCGGACCGGTTCCCCTTCCGATCCTATACCTTCGAGGGGCAGGGCCGGTTTTATGAGAAGCTGGGAATCCGCAAATGGAAAGACCGGGTGCCGGACATGAGCAAATTCCTGCCCTCCCTGCCCCGGAAGGCGGTCAACTCCCGCTCGGCGGACCGGGCCCGGCTGCTGGTGCAGGAGACGTGCCTGGCGGAGCTCGTCCACCTCTGCCTGATGGCGCTGGCCCTGCCGGTGCTGTTCATCTGGCCCGGCTGGAAGGGCGCGGTGCTGGCGGCGGTGTACGCGCTGGGGAACGTGCCGTTCATCATGATCCAGCGGTACAACCGGCCCCGGCTCCTGCGTCTGGCGGAAAAGCTGGAGCGGGTAAAGGAGAGAGCCCTTGAACATGTCTGAGCTTTACGATTACCGGAGCCTGCGGCTCCGGACCCTGACCAGTCCCGCCTACCGGCATGTGCTGATGCTGCTTTACTGGCCTGTGTACGGACTTCTGTTCCTGGGGGTGGAGCGGCTGCTGCGCATGGAGAGCTACACCGTGGTACACTGCGCGCTGGACGATCTCATCCCCTTCAACGAGTGGTTCCTGCTGCCGTACCTTTTCTGGTTCGTGTACATGACCGGTGCGCTGGCCTACGCGTTCTTCTTCGACGTGCCCTCCTTCCGGCGGATGATGGTCTTCATCATGGTCACCTATTCCGTCACCATCGGGATCTATCTCCTGTGGCCCACCTGCCAGCAGCTGCGTCCGGCGTCCTTTCCCCGGGATAACCCCCTCACCCGCTTTCTCGGGTGGTTTTACGAGTTTGACACCAACACCAACGTCTGCCCCTCCATCCATGTGCTGGGGGCGCTGGCCGTGTCTGTGGCGGCCTGGGACAGTCCCCGCTTTCGGACGGGCCCCTGGCGGGCGGCCTTTTCCCTGATGACCGGGCTGATCTGCGTCTCCACCGTGTTCATCAAGCAGCACTCCGTGCTGGACGTGCTGGCTGCGCTGCCCCTCGGGGCCCTGGGCTGGTTCGCCGCGAAACGGTTCTTCCCCGTCCGGGCGGCGCAGAGCCGGTAGGACAACAGGTAAAAACAGATGTGCCGGGAGGACAGACGTCCTCCCGGCGTGTTTGTGTATCGGTCAGAAGCTGACCAGTCCCATGGCGTTCAAAAGCAGCTTCAGCCCCAGAAGGCACAGAATAACGCCTCCGGCGGTGCGGGCCGCCCGGCGGCGGGCACGGCCTATGTGGCTGCCAAAAAGGCTCCCGATCAGGCTCAGCGTCACCATCACCGCGCCCATGAGCCCGCCGGCGAACCAGGGGGACACCTGGATGAGCGCGAAGGCCACGCCCACCGTCATGGCGTCCAGACTGGTGGCCAGGGCCAGGGCCGCCATACCGATCATCCGGGTCCTGGCGCAGGGCTCCCGCTCCGGCTCCCGGGCCTCCCGGATCATGTTGACGCCCATACCGGCGAGCAGCAGCGCCGCCGCCCAGGGGTAGATCTCCGCCAGGCTGTCCGGCAGACTGGCCCCAAGACCGTAGCCCACCAGAAGCATGGCCACATGAAATCCGCTCACCAGACACACGATGGGCCAGACCCGCCGGCCCGCCGCCATGCCCATACAAACCGACGCTGCGAAGCCGTCCATGGCCAGCCCCAGCACCAGCAGTACTTGTTCCAGAATATGCAAACCGTTTCCTCCAAAATCCGGACGTATCTGTCCGTATATTGCAGGATATGCCGTTATCGCCCCCCGGGTGCGGGCCCGTTAAAATTGACATTTGTATAAAAAAGATGTATAACATAGACTGTCAATTTATATCTGGGAGCGGGTTATGTGGATCGCGGACAAATGGCGGGATTATGAACTGCTGGACGCCTCCGGCGGCGAAAAGCTGGAGCGCTGGGGCAGCCGTATCCTGCTGCGCCCTGACCCCCAGGCCATCTGGGCCACGGAGCGGACCGACCCCCGGTGGAAAAAGCCGGACGCGGTGTACCGCCGGTCGAGCTCCGGCGGCGGCGCCTGGGAGAAAAACGACCTGCCCGCCAGCTGGCGGATACGCTACGGCGAGCTCACCTTCCAGGTGAAGCCCATGAGCTTCAAGCACACGGGCCTCTTCCCCGAACAGGCCGCCAATTGGGACTGGGCCATGGACAAGATACGCTCCGCCGGACGGCCCGTCCGGGTGCTGAATCTGTTCGCCTACACCGGCGCCGCCACGGTGGCGTGTCTGGCCGCCGGAGCCCAGGTCTGCCATGTGGACGCGGCCAAGGGCATGGTGGCCTGGGCTAAGGAGAACGCCGCCTGCTCCGGGGTGGGGGACCTGCCCGTCCGCTGGATCGTGGACGACTGCGCCAAGTTCTGCCAGCGGGAGATACGCCGGGGCCGGCGCTACGACGCCATCATCATGGACCCGCCCTCCTATGGCCGGGGGCCCGGCGGCGAGATCTGGCGGCTGGAGGACGATCTGTGGCCCTTTGTGCGCTCCGTCGTCCCCCTGTTGTCCGACGACCCCCTTTTCGTGCTCATCAACTCCTACACCACGGGCCTTGCCCCGTCGGTGCTGGCCTACATCTCCGAGAGCCTGTTCACCAAAAAGTTCGGCGGCTCCAGCGACGCCCAGGAGCTGGGCCTGCGGGTCGCCGCCTCCGGGCTCGTCCTCCCCTGCGGCGCAAGCTGCCGGTGGCAACGATAACACTTTGCGAGGATATTATGGACCCTGTGATCCGCGTGGAAAATATAACCTACACCTACCCGGACAGCGAACGGCCCGCTCTGGACGGGGCTACGCTGGACGTGGCCCCCGGCTCCTTCGTGGCCGTGTTGGGCTCCAATGGCAGCGGCAAGTCCACTCTGGCCAAGCACCTGAACGCCATCCTCCTTCCCGACGGCGGGCGGGTGCTGGTGAAGGGGATGAACACCACCCATGAGGAACACCTGCTGGCTATCCGCCGGTGCGTGGGGATGGTGTTTCAAAACCCGGACAACCAGATCGTGGCCAATGTGGTGGAGGACGATGTGGCCTTCGCGCCGGAAAATCTGGGCGTGGACCCGGCGGAGATACGCCGGCGGGTGGACGGCGCCCTGAAACAGGTGGGCATGTATGACTTTCGCCTGCACGCGCCCCATCTGCTGTCCGGGGGCCAGAAGCAGCGGGTGGCCATCGCCGGGGTGCTGGCCATGGAGCCGGAGGTGCTGGTACTGGACGAGCCCACCGCCATGCTGGACCCCGCCGGGCGCCGGGAGGTGATCTCCGCCGTGGAGGCCCTGTGCCGGGAGCGGGGTATCACCGTGATCCTCATCACCCACCACATGGACGAGGCCGTCCGGGCGGACCGGGTGGTGGTCATGGACCGGGGCCGGATCGTCATGGACGGGGCTCCGGCGGACATCTTCCCCCAGGCGGACCGGCTGCGGGCCCTGGGGCTGGCGGTGCCGGCGGCCACGGACCTTATCCTGCGCCTGAACGCCGCCGGGATGGACCTGCCCGTGGAGGCGCTCACACCGGAGGCATGCGCCGCCGCCATCGGGGAGGCGCTGGCATGAAGAACATCGAACTGCGGGGCCTGACCCACGTGTACAGCCGGGGCACGCCCTTTGAAAAGACCGCCGTCGACGATCTGGACCTGACCATCGAGGCGGGCCGGACCGTGGGGCTCATCGGCCACACGGGCAGCGGCAAATCCACCCTCATCAGCCACCTGAACGCCCTTTTGAAGCCCACCGAGGGCACGGTGCTGCTGGACGGGGAGGACATCTTCGCCTCCAAGGCATCCATCCGCTCCGCCCGGTTCCGGGTGGGCGTGGTGTTCCAGTACCCGGAATACCAGCTTTTCGAGGAGACGGTATTCGCGGACATCGCCTATGGGCCGAAAAATCAGAAGCTGGACCAGGCGGAGGTGGACCGGCGGGTCCGGGAGGCGGCCGCTTTCGTGGGGCTGGACGAGCAATACTTCGACCGATCCCCTCTGGAGCTTTCCGGCGGCCAGAAGCGGCGCACGGCCATCGCCGGGGTGCTGGCCATGGAGCCGGAGGTGCTGGTGTTGGACGAGCCCACGGCGGGGCTGGACCCGGCGGGCCGGGAGGACCTGTTGGACAAACTGTTCTCCTGGAAGCGGGCCCGGAACGCCACGGTGATACTGGTCACGCACGACATGTCCATCGCCGGCCGGTGCGACCGGCTGGTGGTGATGGAGGCCGGGCACATCGTGCTGGACGGGACCCCGGCGGAGGTGTTCGCCCGGAGCGACAGGCTGCTCTCCACCGGGCTGGACCTGCCCCCCTCCGCCCATATCGCCCGCCTATTGCGGGAGAAGGGCGTGCCCGTCCCGGCGGACGTGTACACCGAGGACCGGCTCTATGAGGCCGTGCTCACCCTCTGGAAGCGGCGGAAAGGGGGCGGCGCGGCATGCTGAAGGACATCACTCTGGGCCAGTATTTCCCCGGCGACACCCCCGTCCACCGGCTGGACCCCCGGACCAAGCTGCTGCTGACGGTGGTGTATATCGTGGCCCTGTTCATGGTGAACACCTGGGGTGGATACGCCCTGTGTATCGCCGCGCTGGGGGCGGTGATGGCGGTGAGCCACATCCGGCCCCGGGCGCTTTTGAAGGGCTTGCGGCCGCTGGTGTTCATCATCGTGTTCACCGCGGTGCTGAATCTGTTTTTCACCGCCGGGGACGACGTCCTCTTCCGCTGGCGGTTCATCAAGATCACCTACACCGGCCTGGAGCGGGCCGTGTCCATGGTGCTGCGGGTGATGCTGCTGGTGTCGGGCACGTTCCTGCTGACCTACACCACCTCCCCCCTGGCCATCACGGACGGGCTGGAGCGGCTGCTCTCGCCGCTGAAAAAGCTGCGTGTGCCGGTATATGAGCTGAGCCTCATGATGTGTATCGCCCTGCGGTTCATCCCGCTGCTCATCGAGGAGACGGACCGGATCATGTCCGCCCAGAAGGCCCGGGGGGCCGATCTGGAGACGGGCACGCTGCCGGAGCGGGCCAAGGCTCTGCTGCCGCTTCTGATACCCCTGTTCGTGTCCAGCTTCCGGCGGGCGGACGAGCTGGCCCTGGCCATGGAGTGCCGGTGCTACAACGGCGGCGAGGGCCGGACCCGGATGAAGCAGCTGCGTATGGCCGGCCGGGACGCGGTGGCCTTCGCCCTGGGCGGGCTGCTGGTGGCCGGGATACTGCTGCTGCGGAGGCTGGGGATATGAGGAACATCGCCATCCGCCTTTCCTACGACGGCTCCGCCTACCACGGCTGGCAGACCCAGGCCGGGCTTCCCACGGTCCAGCAGACTCTGGAGCGGGCCGTGGAAAAGACCGTGCAGCACCCGGTCCATGTGACCGGGTGCGGGCGGACCGACGCCGGGGTCCACGCCCTGGCCTACTGCGCCAATTTCCGCACGGACTGCGCCATCCCGGCGGACCGTATCCCTCTGGCCCTCAACAGCCGCCTGCCGGCGGACATCGCCGCCAGCGCCGCCGTGGAGGCCCCGCCGGACTTCAACGCCATCGGCTCCTGTATCCAAAAGGAGTATATCTACAAGATCCACAACAGCCGTATCCGGGACCCCTTTCTGGACTGCCGCGCCTGCTTCTGGCCCGCGCCTCTGGACGCGGACGTGATGAACGCGGCCGCCGCCGCCTTCGTGGGCCGGCACGACTTCGCCGCCGTGCGCAGCGTGGGCACCGAGACCAGGACCACCGTCCGCACCGTCCACTGGTGCCGGGCGGAACGGGATGGCGACAGGATCACCGTCACCGTCTGCGCCGACGGGTTTTTGTACAACATGGTCCGGGCCATCGTGGGCACGCTGGTGTACGCCTCGGACGGCAAGCTCTCCCCCGGGGACATCCCGGCGCTTCTGGAGACCGGGGACCGGCGGCTGACCGGCCCCACCATGCCGCCGCAGGGCCTTTACATGCACCGGGTCTGGTACGACGGCGCCGTGGGGGCGATGATGCTGTGAACGATCCTTTAATTGGAAGTCCTATCCATGGACAAATCTTGACGTAATATGTTAGAATATATAGTTGCAATAAAGGCATCTGCACCAAGGGGACGCCTATGGCGAGTAAGCACCTGAAAAAACCGAACAAGACCCCTCTGACCGCCCGGCACGCCAAAGGCGCGCCGCCCGCTCATGAGGAGGCGAAGCCGTCCTCCCCGGAGGACGCCCGGCCCGGCGGACTGGAGGCGGACGCCGCCCCGGAGCCCGCTCCGGCGCCCCCACAGGACGGGCCGGAGGCGGCCGCGCCGGAAAAACGCAAGCCCGTCGCTTTCCGGCGGGAGCGGGCCAAAAAGATACCGGGTGAGGAAAAGCCCATGCTGTCCCACCGGGACGCGGTGGGCGCGGTGATATCCCTGGTGGCGGCGGTGGTGCTGCTGGCCGCCACGGTGGTCATCTGGCTTTACCGGGACAGCTTTTCTCCCGACGGGATGATCCTCTCCGCAGACACCGCCGCCGTGGCCCAGGAGGAATATGTCTTTGACGCCGGTTCCGGCCAGGCGTTCGCCGCCGCCGGCCAGGGACTGGCCGTGGCCAACGCCTCCGGTTTCGAGCTTCTGGACGCCGACGGCACCGCCGTCACCAGCATGGTCATGCAGATGGAGAATCCCGCCGCCGCCGGCTGCAGCGAGTTTGCCGTGTTCTACGATCTGGGCGGACGGCGTCTGGCCGTGGCCCGGTTCGACAGTACCGTGGAGGAGATACCCATCGAGGGGGACATCCTCTCCGCCACCGTCTCGGAGAGCGGACACATCGTGGTGACCACCCGCCAGACCGGTTATCGGGCGCTGGTGACGGTATACGACCCCGGTCTGGACCCGGTGTACGAGTGGTTTTCCTCCTCCGCCTGGGTCATCAGTGGTTCGGTCTCCCCGGACGGGCGGAAGCTGGCGGTGCTCAGCTACACGGCCAGCGGCAGCGAGGTGCGCTTTTTCAACCTCTCCCGGGAGGAGCAGCAGGCGGTATTCTCCGCGGAGGACACCATTTTGCTGGATCTGCACTGGTTCACCTCCAACCGGCTGTGCGCCCTGTCCAGCCAGCAGGCGCTGTTTTTCAACGCCGACGGTGAGTGGCAGAATACATACTCCTTCGACGGCCAGTACCTGATCGGCTACACCTTCGACTCCAGTACCTGCGCCGCCTTCGCCCTGAGCCCCTACCGGGCCGGCACCACCGCCACGCTGGTCAGTCTCGACTCCACCGGCGCCCAGATGGGCACCGCTCAGGTGCAGAGCGAGCTCGTGTGCCTGACCGCCTCGGACCTGGAGATCATGGCCCTGTGCGCCGACGGGGCGGTGCTGTACACCAGTTCTCTGGGGGAAAAGGGCCGGCTTATCGGTCTGCCCGGCTTCAAATACGGCCTGCTCCGCTCCCGGGGCGAGGCGCTGCTCATCGCCTCCAATTACGCGGAGGTCTATACTTTCTAATATCCGCTGACCGCCACCACTTCATTTTGAGAGGTATCGTCTATGTCTGTGACTGTCAATTCCATCATCAACATCGTCCTGGTCGCCATACTGGTCATCTGCGGCTGGCAGGGCTATAAAAAGGGCATCATCATGGGAATTATCGAGGTGCTGGTGATAATACTATCTCTATATGGGGCCCAGCTTCTCTCCGATACCTACTCTTATGAGGTGATCCCGGTGCTGAAGCCCTTCGTCAGCGGCTACATGGAGGGCCAGGCGGAGCGGACCACCTACCAGGTGTTCGGCTTCGAGCCGGACGACAAGGGCAAATATAACGTGGAGCGCTCCATGACGGACCTGCTGGTGGAGCAGCCGGACAAGGAGCCGGAGGTGGCCTTCCAGTCCTTCAAGGCCCTGGGCCTTTACGACGGCATGGCCCAGACCCTCACGGACCGGACCATGGCCTATGTACAGGACAATTCCGCCTCCCTCAGTTCCGCCATCGTCACCATCTCCTGTCAGGCAGTCTCCTGGTACGGGGGCTTTCTGCTGGCGTTCATCATCCTGTTCGCCGTGCTGACCGTCATCGTCAATATCCCCAATCTGAGCTTTAAGATACCCTATGTGGGCATTGTCAACGACATCGGCGGCGTCGCCGTCGGTATCTTCACGGGCCTGATGTTCTGTTCCATCCTGACGTGGGCATGCCAGTTCGCGGGGCTGCTTCTTCCGGAGGCGACCCTCCGGGCCACGGGCCTTGCCGACTACATCATGAATCTGAACCTTCTGGCCAACTACATAACCCTCTGATCGTCATAAGGAGCGTTCCATGCAACCTACTCTCTGCGCTCGCTGCCATAAGAACATGGCGGTGATCTTTATCACGAAAATCGAAAACAACCAGTCCCACAACGAGGGGCTGTGCCTGAGCTGTGCCAAGGAGCTGCACATCAAGCCGGTGGACGACATCATCTCCAAGATGGGGCTCACGGACGAGGATCTGGAGAACCTGTCCGGGGAGATGACCTCCGCTCTGGGCGGCGCCGAGGGCATTGAGAGCCTGATGGGGATCGACCCCTCCGGCCCGGACGACGACGAGGACGCGGACCAGGGCAAGACCGCCACGTTCCCCTTCCTGAACCGGCTTTTCGGCGGGCCCCAGGGCCAGATGAACAGCGGCACCGGCGACAGCGCCGGCGGCCCCTCTCCCGGCCCCGGTCCCGGCGCGCCCAATCCAGACCGCCGGGGCGGCAAGAAGAAGTTTCTGGAGAACTACTGTATCAGCCTGACCCAGCGCGCCCGGCAGGGCAAGCTGGACAAAATGATCGGCCGGGCGGAGGAGCTGGAGCGGGTCATCCAGATCCTGAACCGCCGCCAGAAGAACAACCCCTGCCTCATCGGCGAGCCGGGCGTGGGCAAGACCGCCATCGCGGAGGGTCTGGCCCAGCGTATCGCCGCCGACCAGGTGCCCTACAAGCTGCGGGACAAGGAGGTCTACCTGCTGGACCTGACGGCTCTTGTGGCCGGCACCCAGTTCCGCGGCCAGTTTGAGAGCCGCATGAAGGGCCTCATCGACGAGGTCCGCCGCCAGGGGAACATCATCCTTGTCATCGACGAGGTCCACAACATCGTGGGCGCCGGGGACGCCGAGGGCAGCATGAACGCCGCCAACATCCTCAAGCCCGCCCTCAGCCGGGGGGAGATACAGGTCATCGGCGCCACCACCTTCAACGAGTACCGCAAGTATATCGAAAAGGACGCGGCCCTGGAGCGCCGGTTCCAGCCCGTCACCGTGGCGGAGCCCTCTGTGGCCGACAGCGTGGAGATACTCAAGGGCGTGCGCAAGTACTACGAGGACTTTCACGGTGTGGACATCTCCGACGAGATGTGCCGCATGGCCGTGACCCTCTCCGAGCGGTATATCACGGACCGGTATCTGCCGGACAAGGCCATCGACCTGCTGGACGAGGCGTGCTCCGACGTGGACCTGAAAAACGCGGACACCGCCCGGCGGCTGGAATTGGAGAAGGAGAACGCGGATCTGGAAAAGGAGCGGGAGCTGCTGCTGACGGCGGAGACCGACAACTTTGAGCGTCTGGCGGAGATACGTTCCCGGCAGATGCAGATATCCGACGAGCTGACCGCCATCAAGGCCAAGGGCCGCCCGGCCCTCACGGCGGCGAATCTGGCCCGGATCATCGAGCTGTGGACCAAGATACCCGCCTCCAACATCACCGACGACGAGTTCGACCGGCTGGCGGGACTGAACGAGCGGCTGAAAAAGCACATCATCGGCCAGGACGAGGCTGTGGACGCGGTCTGCGCCGCCATCAAGCGCAGCCGGGTGGGATTGCAGGCCAAGCGGAAGCCCTGCTCGTTCATCTTCGTGGGCAGCACGGGTATCGGCAAGACGGAGCTGGTCAAGCAGCTGGCCATGGACCTGTTCTCCGCGCCGGAGAGCCTGATCCGGCTGGATATGAGCGAATTCATGGAGAAATTCTCCGTGTCCCGGATCATCGGCTCGCCCCCCGGCTATGTGGGCTACGACGAGGCGGGCCAGCTGACCGAAAAGATACGCCGGCGGCCCTACTCCGTGGTCCTGTTCGACGAGATCGAAAAAGCCCATCCGGACGTGATGAACATCCTCCTTCAGATCCTTGACGACGGGCGTATCACCGACGCCCAGGGCCGGACGGTGAACTTTGAAAACACCGTGCTCATCATGACCACCAACGCCGGCTCCGACCGGCAGGTGGGCGGTCTCGGCTTCGGCCAGTCGCTGGGCGAGATGGGCCGGGACAAGGCCATGAAGGCCCTGAAGGACTTTCTGCGGCCCGAATTCATCAACCGGGTGGACGAGATCGTCTACTTCCGGCCTCTCAGCGAGGAGACCTTCCGGGGTATCGCCGAGCTGATCCTGGGCGAGCTGAAGGACGTGATGGCCGAGCGGAAGATCGACTTCTCCTGGGACGACGCCGTGGTGGACTATCTGGTGGAAAAGAGCTATTCCGTCACCTACGGCGCCCGGAACCTGCGCCGGCAGATACAAAAGGACATCGAGGACGCCATCGCCGCGGAGATCATCGACAAGCGCAAGGGCCAGGTGCGGACCATCTCCGTCTCGGCGGACAACGGCCAGATCGTCATCGCGGCCATATAAAACGCTGGCAGAAAGGGCTTCGCCCTTTCTTTGCCAAAGGACCTCGGTCTGCTGCAGCGCACGTCGTCGGAACTCGCAAGCCAAGTCTCCTTTTGCCGCAAGCGACAAAACTCGAATGGCTCGCGGTTCCTCCTCTCCCCACAAAGCAAGCTTTGTGGGGACCCCAGAGGCGACGCACGTTTGCAGACCGCAAAGAATGATTTCCGAGGCACATGTCCCCGGAAATCATATCCAACTTTTTTCGCCGCTCCGGCGGCGAACTCTGCGAGGCTATTGCGGGCCAGATCAGTCTGGCCCGCTTTCTAAATCAGAAGGAACCGTACATACCATGAAAGAAAAAGACTTCTCCTCCCATCCCATCCGCCTGTTCGCCAGCTATTATAAACCCCATATCCGGCTTTTCCTGCTGGACATGACCTGCGCGCTGCTGGCCTGCGTGGCAGACCTGACGTTCCCCTATGTGACCCGCTACACCCTCAATACCCTGCTGCCGGACCGGCTGTTCAGGCTGTTTTTCGCCGTTATGGGGCTCATGGCGGCGGCCTACATCGTCAAGGCCTTCTGCAAGTACACCATCACCTATCTGGGCCACCTGATGGGGGTCCGGCTGGAGGCGGACATGCGCACGGATATCCTGACCCATATCCAGAGCCTGTCCTTCTCCTTTTTCGACCGGAACCGGACCGGCGTGCTCATGAGCCGTATCACCAATGACCTTTTCGCAATCACGGAGCTTTCTCACCACGGGCCGGAAAATCTGATGACCAGCCTGGTGACGCTGCTGGGCGCCTTCGCCATCCTGTGCACCATCTGCTGGCCTCTGGCCCTTATCATCCTGGCGGTAGTGCCCTTTTTCATCCTGTTCACCGTCCACTGGAACGGGCGTATGGACGAGACGAACGCCGAGGTGAAAAAGAGCCTGGGAGAGATCAACGCCTCCATCGAGTCCGGTATCTCCGGCATCCGCACCGCCAAGGCCTTTGCCAACGAGGACACGGAGGCCGACAAATTCCGCTCCGCCAACGAGCGGTTCAAAAACGCCAAAAAGGCCTGGTACAGGACCATGGGTATCTACCACGCGGGTATCGACTCCACCATGAGCCTCATGCAGGTGCTCACCATCACCGCAGGCGGGTTTTTCATCATGAAGGGGAAGATGGATTATGTCGACCTCATAACCTTCTCCCTGTACGTCTCCACCTTCGTCAGGCCCATCACGCAGCTGGCGGATTTCATCGAGGTGTTCACCGACGGCATGACCGGCTTCAACCGGTTCCGGGAGATCATGAACACAAAGCCGGAGATACAGGATAAGCCGGACGCCAAGGACTTGCGGGATGTCCGCGGGGATGTGGAGTATAAGGACGTGTCCTTTTCCTACACCGACGGCGTGCCCGTGCTGGAGCATGTGAGTTTTACGCTGCCCCGGGGGAAATGTCTGGCGGTGGTGGGGCCCTCCGGCGGCGGAAAGACAACGTTATGTCAACTTCTTCCCCGGTTCTACGACGTGACCGCCGGGGCGGTGACGCTGGACGGTATCGACGTGCGGGACGTGACCCAGCGGAGCCTGCACCGGGCCATCGGTATCATCCAGCAGGACGTGTTCGTCTTTGCGGACACCATCCGGGAGAACATACGCTACGGCCGGCCGGACGCCACGGACGAGGAGATCGTGGCCGCCGCCGTCCGGGCGGAGATACACGAGGAGATACTGGCCCTGCCCAACGGGTACGACACCTTTGTGGGCGAGCGGGGCGTGATGCTGTCCGGGGGCCAGAAGCAGAGGCTCTCCATCGCCCGGGTCTTTTTGAAAAACCCGCCGGTGCTGATCCTGGACGAGGCCACCAGCGCCCTGGACAGCGTGACGGAGCAGCACATCCAGGCGTCCTTGGACGAGCTGGCCAAGGGCCGCACCAGCATCATCATCGCCCACCGGCTGTCCACCGTGAAAAACGCGGACCTGGTGGCGGTGGTAGAGGACGAGCATATCGTGGAGCTGGGCCCCCGGGAGGAACTGCTCGCCAAAAACGGCGCCTTCGCCCGGCTCTGGAACGCCCAGAACCTGTCGGCGCCCACCCAGGTATAAAAAAGCCCCCTCGGGGGCTTTTTTTGTTGTTGACAAAGCTGTCTATTGATGATAGACTGCGCTTGTCTATATGCAATAGACAACGGAGGGTTTTCTGATGGATAGCAGGCTGGGCGCGGTGGAGTCGCGCTTTGCGGACATCGTATGGAGCCGGGCGCCCCTGTCCACGGGGGAGCTGGTAAAGCTCTGCGCCCAGGCGCTGGACTGGAAGCGGACCACTACCTACACCGTGCTGAAAAAGCTCTGCCAACGGGGCATATTCCAGCTTGACGGCGGCACGGTGACGGCCCGGATATCCCGAGAGGATTTTTACGCCGCCCGGAGCCAGGAATTCGTGGCGGAGTCCTTTCAGGGCTCTCTGCCCGCCTTTATCGCCGCGTTCACCAAAAATCGCCCCCTCTCCCGGTCGGAGGCCGCCCAGATCCGTCGGATGATCGACGATTATACGGAGGATGACTGAGCATGCTCGTCCGTCTCGTCAACACAAGCATATCCGCCGGATGGCTGATACTGGCTATCATGGCGCTGCGGGTCCTGTGCCGGCGGCTGCCCCGTTCCATCGTCTGCGCGTCATGGGCTCTGGTGGCCGTGCGGCTGCTGTGCCCGTTCTCCATCCGAAGCCCCCTCAGTGTGCTCCCCAGCGGCCAGACCATACCGGTCAGCGCCCTGAACGCGGTCTCGGCGGCGCGTTCCGTCACCTTGGACGTGGTGGTGAATCCGTTCTATCCCGACCCGGTACAGACACCTACCGGCTTCCCGGCCCGCAGCATCCAGGCGCTGAATACCTACGGCACATACGTATGGCTGGCGGGGCTTGGCATACTGGCGGTCTACGGGCTTTTCAGCTACCTCCGGCTGCGGCGGGCCGTGCGGGTCTCGCTCCGGCTGCAGGACAACGCCTATCTCTGCGACTGGGTCCGCTCGCCCTTTATCCTGGGCCTGGCGCGGCCCCGGATCTACCTGCCCTCCGCCATGGACCCGGACTATGTCCCCTATGTGCTGGCCCACGAGCGGGCCCATCTGAAACGGCATGACCACTGGTGGAAGGCCCTGGGCTTCGCCCTGACGGCGGTGTACTGGTTCGACCCGCTGGTGTGGGCGGCCTATGCCCTGCTGGGCAGGGATATCGAGCTTGCCTGCGACGAGCGGGCCGTCCGGGACATGGACGGTTCGGAAAAGAAGCGCTATTCCGAGATACTTCTGGCCTGCGGCACGGCCGGGCCCGGGGCCTTAGTGAGTCCTCTGACCTTCGGAGAGGTGGGGGTGAAGGCCCGGATCAAGGCGGTGCTGCGTTACAAAAAACCGGCCCGCTGGGCCGCGGGCCTGGGGGCTGCCCTGGGGCTGGTGCTGGCGGTGTGTTTTCTGACAGACCCCCAGGCGGACTATACGGACGTGGCCGCGGTCCCCTCTCCCACGCCCATCGTGCACCGGATGGGTGTGGGCGATATCGCCGTGCCCGGCGGCTACGGGGACCCGGAGACCGGCAGCGCCGCCGGAGACGGGCGCGGCTATACCGTGCAGGACGAGTTCCCCAGCGCCAGGACCGGGAGCCTGCCCAGCCTTATCTACTGCAACGGCCAGCTCTACGGGGCGGTGGACCCCTATTCCTTCGGGCTCGTCTGGGGCGACATGCGCTCGTCCCCGGTCCTGGGCCGGATCGAGAGCGTGGTGTCCCGGGACCGGCTCCCGGAGCGGGAGTGGCAGACCAACGACAGCCGCCTGGCCGGGCTGGAGGTCCAGGGCGGCAGAGACTGCCTGTATGTGGCGCTTGCAGACCATGAGATATTTTACGAGCCCTACGACCCCGGCCTGGAGGACCGCATCGCCGCCATGCTGTCCGACGAGGAGAGCTTCGCCGCGGGTCTCGCGGCCCAGCAGACCGCCGACGGCGCCACCGAGGCCCTCACCTATGAGGAATACGCGGCCCGCTTCGGCTTTGACCTGGTGTCCCCGGCGGCGGGGATACCGGATGGATTCAAAAATTCCGGCTATGTGTTCGTCCGCACGGAGTTCGTCCACACGGACCCGGGCGGCTCCGACCAGGTCACGTCGGTCTGCCAGCTTCTGTACGACTTTGACCGGCAGGCGGCCCTGACACTGTACCAATACCCCAACGCCACCGTGTGGGAGTACCCCCGGTTCTATTATACCGATACCGACGAGCTGGGCCGGCCCCTCCGGGACCTGGGCTGGTTCACCCATCAGGCGGTGTATGCCGGCTTTATGGGCACGACCCAGGTCCATCTGTCCCTCCGGTCCGCCCAGGACCTGGGCCAGGTCTACTGCCGGGACCTGCTGGCGGCCGTCGCCGGGGTGGAGAGCGACGTGCTGGGCGGCTACTGACCGGCGAGGCGAACGATGAAGCGGTTTTCCAAAATCTGCGCCCTGGCGGCGCTGGGCTTCTATCTGGCGGGACTGTATCTTTTGTGGCGGCTGTGTCAGTACGGGATACACGCCTGGCATCTGCGGTACTGGCTGGCCGGCTGCGGGGCAGCCTTCCTCCTGTGCCTAGCCGGTGGGCTGGCCATCCGCCGCTGGGCAGGGCAGGAGCAGGCGGGCCCCGTGCGGCGGGGCCCCGCATTTTGGTGCTGCCTGGCGCTGGCCATAGCGGCAACGGTCTGGTCCGGGAGCCGTATCATATACGCGGCCATCCCCTATCATGGGGCCCTGTCCTGGCAGATCGACAAGTGGATGAACCACAAAAATATTCTCCTGGAGCATGACGATCTTCTCGCGGACGGGCCGGAGGGCTTTCTGACCGATCTGGACCGCCGAATGCGCCTGCCCTCGGAGCTCTACACGACCAACGCCCTGCGCATCACCTTCGACGGCGACGGGAGCATCCGGACCATCTACGCGTCCCTGTACGGCCCGGACCGCAGGGGCACGGCCCGGATGAGCTATCTCATCGGCTATGACCGGGCCGGATCGGAGAAAATGGACGTGTGGCGGGACAGATATACGGGCTACGGCGCATCCTACGACGAGGACGAGCGTCTGGGACCTCTGACGGTGCTCTGGCACAGCGGCGCGGTGGCGGAGCAGCTGGCCCGGTGGCGGGATGAGGATGGCGAGGCCGACAGAGCCGTCTATACCCTGTCCTATGCGGGAGCACAACAATTCGCGACAGCGGAAGGACTGGTCCTTCTGCCCGGGGACGCGGACGGGGACGGTGTGCAGTCCGGCGTGGACGATCTCTCTGTGCTGCGGGGCGGCGGCCATGTCACCGGCTTCACCCTGACCCTCTCCCGGCAAAACGGCGGGCAGTCCCAGTCCGTCAGCTATATCATGGAGCCGGACTATACCAGCCCCCAGCAGATCATGGATGCCGAACAGGCCCGCCAGATCGAAGAAGCGAAGGCCGCGGACGGCTGGATCACCGGCCGGACCAACGAGGACATGTACTTTTTCCTGAACGACCAGGCCGGCTGGCGGCTGGTCGTCACGGACGCGGCCCTGGGCAGCCGGTTCTACGTGCTGGAGCGGACAGAGGACGGCGGGGACAGCTGGGAGCGGATCAACACCGATCCCTTTGGCGGCAGGATCGGCCAGGCGGAGGGTCTGGTGTTCTTTGACGGGTCCTTTGGCTTCGCGGGCCTTGCAGGGGCGTCCCAGTCCTATTCCACCTTGTACGTGACCCGGGACGGCGGCCTCACCTTCGACGCGGTGGACCTGCCCCTGGACACCGTTACGGCGCTGCCGCCGCTGGGGCAGGAGCTGGGATATACGGCGGCGGATTACGATTACTGTGAAATGCCGGAGCGGACGGGGGAGACGCTGCTGGTCACCGTCGTCCCGGACAAAGGCGAGCGTGAAGGACTGGTTTTCCGGTCGGAGGACCGGGGCATGACCTGGCGCGTTACGGATTAGCTGTGCGCATAATAGGCAAAAGACAAGGCCGGGAGCCAAACGCTCCCGGCCTTGTCTTTTGTGCGGTCTCTCAGGCGATGCCCTTGACGGTATAATCCTGGTCCTCCACGGCCTTTTTCAAGACCTCGTCGGCCACGTCGGCGGTCAGGGTCACCACGGCGGTGCCTTTCTCGTGGCTCACTTCGGCCACGGCAACGCCGTCCACGGCCTCCAGCGCCTTCTTCACCCGGGCCTCGCAGTGGCCGCACATCATGCCCTCGATCTTCATGGTCTTTTCCATCGTCTCATTCTCCTTTTCATCTGATAGTTTTTGGTTATCCTTTGAAACGTCCTCCGGCTTGCCGGGGATGTTTTCGTCAGGCGAGGAAGACGGCGCGGGACATACTTTGTGTATTTCCAAGCCGTCCGACGCCGCATGGCGGGAACAGCCCCGCGAGCTGTCGTCTTTCGCAGCAGCTTCCGGCTCGCCGGGGATATTCTCGTCAGGCGAGGAAGACGGCGCGGGACATACTTTGTGTATTTCCAAGCCGTCTGACGACGCATGGCGGGAACAGCCCCGCGAGCCGTCGTGCATTTTGAACAGATTCAGCCGCAAAGCATTGGTCACCACACAGAAGCTGGACAGGCTCATGGCCGCCGCGCCGAACATGGGGTTCATCTCCCAGCCCAGCAAATGGATGAACAGGCCAGCCGCAAGGGGGATGCCAAGGGTATTGTAGATGAACGCCCAGAACAGGTTCTCCCGGATGTTGCGCAGGGTGGCCCGGCTGAGCCGGATGGCCGCCGGCACATCCGCCAGGGCGCTTTTCATCAGCACCACGTCCGCCGCGTCGATGGCCACGTCCGTGCCCGCGCTCACCGCCATGCCGATATCCGCGGCTGTCAGGGCCGGGGCGTCGTTGACACCGTCGCCCACCATGATGACCTTGCCCTTCTCCTTCAGGCGGCGGATCACGCTCTCCTTGCCCTCCGGCAGCACCCCGGCCACTACCTCGTCTACCCCGGCCTGGGTACCGATGGCCCGGGCGGTGCGCTCGTTGTCGCCGGTGATCATGACCACATGCAGGCCCATGTCCCGCAGGGCCGCCACGGCCTCGGGACTGTCGGGCCGGATCACGTCCGCCACGGCGATCACGCCCAGCAGTCTGCCCTCTCTGGCGAAGAACAGAGGCGTCTTGCCTTCTCCGGCCAGCCGCTCCGCATCCCGGCGCACCGCGTCCGGCACGCTCACCTGACCGCCGATAAAGCTCTGGCTGCCGCCCACCAGCGTCTGCCCGTCCAGCGAGGCGGTGAGCCCGTTGCCGGGCAGGGCCCGGAAATCTGCCACCGGCGCCGGCGCGATACCCTCCGCGGCCGCCCGGTCCATGACGGCCCGGGCCAGGGGGTGCTCGCTGCCCTGCTCCAAAGCGCAGGCCAGCGTCAGTACCTCCCGCTCCGAAAGGCCGTCCGCCGGGAGGATATCCGTCACCTGGGGCGCGCCCCGGGTGATGGTGCCGGTCTTATCCATCGCCACGATCCGGGCTTTGCCCGTCTCCTCCAGAGAGGCGGCGGTCTTGAACAGCACGCCGTTTTTCGCGCCCACGCCGCTGCCCACCATCACCGCCACCGGCGTGGCCAGGCCCAGGGCGCAGGGGCAGCTTATGACCAGCACGGAGATACCTCTCGCCAGGGCGAAGCCTGGCGTCTGCCCGGCGATCAGCCACCCGGCCGCCGTCACGACGGCGATGGCGATGACCGTGGGCACGAACACGCCGGAGACCCGGTCCGCCAGCTTGGCGATGGGGGCCTTGGTGGCCGCCGCGTCGCTGACCATGCGGATGATCTGGGCCAGAGCGGTGTCCTGCCCCACCCGGGTGGCCCGGCAGCGGAGGAACCCGGACCGGTTGGTGGTGCCCGCCGACACAGGGTCCCCCTCGGCCTTATCCACCGGGATGCTCTCCCCGGTGAGAGTGGACTCGTCCACCGCGCCGCTCCCGGCGATCAGCACCCCGTCCACCGGGATGTTCTCCCCGGGCCGGACCACGAACTCGTCCCCGGGCCGGACCTGCTCCACCGGCACCTCCGTCTCCGTCCCGTCCCGCACCACCGACGCGGTCCTGGGGGAGAGCTTCATCAGGCTCTTCAGCGCGTCCGTGGTCCGGCCCTTGCTGCGGGCCTCCAGCGTCTTGCCCACGGTGATCAGCGTCAGGATCATGGCCGCGCTCTCAAAATAGTATTCGTCCATGTAGGCCATGGCCGCCGCCGGGCCGCCGTCCATCATGGCGGAGCTGGCCGCGAACAGGGCCCACAGGCTGTACCCGAAGGCCGCCGCCGCTCCCAGCGCCACCAGCGAGTCCATATTGGGCGCCCGCCGGGCCAGGGCTTTGAAGCCGGAGATGAAAAACTTCCCGTTGATCACCATCACCGCCGCCGTCAGCACCAGCTCGTAGACGCCGATGGAGACGATGTTCCCCCGGAGAAAGCCGGGCAGCGGCCAGCCCCACATCATGTGCCCCATGGACACATACATCAGCGGCAGCAGTATCGCCGCGCTGGCCACGAGCCGCCGGATGAGGCGAGGCGTCTCCCGGTCCGCCAGAGCGTCCTCTCCCCGGTCGGGAGCGGCGCCCTCTCCGGCGGCGCTCTGAGCCTTGGGCGCGGCGCCGTAGCCCGCCTTTTCTACCGCCGCCACGATATCCGCGGGACTGGCCGTGCCCTCCACGCCCATGGAATTGGTCAGCAGGCTCACCGCGCAGTCCGTCACCCCTGGCACCGCCCGGACCGCCTTTTCCACCCGGGCACTGCACGCCGCGCAGCTCATGCCCGTTACCGCATATTGTTCCATACAGGGACCCCCTTGTTATTTCATCAGCTTTTGCAGCGTGACCACCAGCTCGTCGATCACGCTCTCGTCCCCGGCTTTGATGTCCCGGACCACACAGCCTTTGATGTGGCTGGCGATCAGGTCCCGGTTGAAGGCGTTCACCGCCGCGTTCACCGCTGCGGACTGGACCAGCACGTCCGTACAGTAGGCGTCCTTCTCTATCATGCCCCGAATGCCGCGGATCTGTCCCTCGATCCGGTTCAGCCGGTGGATGAGCTTCTTCCGCTCCGCAGCGGACCGCTCCGTGCTCTTCCCGCCGCAGCCGCAGCACTTCTCTCCGTCCATGGCCGCGCCTCCTTTGCAATATACCCCTATGGGGTATTTATCATATACCCTACCGGGGTATTTGTCAACACGTTTTTTGCTTTTGTTGCGCAAGGCAGGTCCCGCGTGGTATGATGGGGACATCCTCTGAAAGGAGACTGCCATGAACACTGTCGGCCTGACCGGCGCCGCCAAGCTGCTGCGGGCGGCGGACCGTATCCTCATCATCACCCACATCCGTCCGGACGGGGACACGGCGGGGAGCGGCTGCGCGCTGTGTCTCGGCCTGCGGGCCATGGGTAAGAGGGCGTATCTGGCGCCCAATCCCCCCTCCATGGCCCGGTACGGGCCCTACATGACGCCCTATTTCGCCCCGGACGGGTTCGCGCCCGGCTTCGTGGCGGCGGTGGACGTGCCGGGCCCGGGCCAGTTCCCGGCGGGCTGGGAGCCGCTGGCGGACCGGACCGATCTGGCCGTGGACCACCACGGCACCAACAGCGGCTATGCGACCGCCACCTATCTGGAGCCGGACAGCGCCGCCACCGGGGAGCTGGTGTACCTGCTGCTGAAGGAGCTCGGCGTGGACCTGACGGCGGAGATGGCGGAGGCGCTCTATGTGGCTCTGGCCACGGACACCAATGGCTTTCGCACCCCCGGCACCACCGCCCGGACCCTGACCATCGCCGGGGCGCTGCGGGAAGCGGACTTTGACGCGGCGGGGCTGACAAAACGGCTGTTCGACGCCAAGACCCCCGCCCGGCTGCGGCTGGAGGCGGCCCTGTACGGCGGCATGCGCTTCCCCCTGCCCGGCGTGTGCGTCATGACGCTGGACCGGGCCGCCGTGGCCGAGAGCGGCGCGGGCGAGGACGATATGGACAAGCTGTCCCTGCTGACCACCGTGCCGGAGGGCACATGGGCGGGGCTGCTGCTGCGGGAGCTGCCCGACGGGACCTGGAAGGTCTCCCTGCGCACCGACGGGACGGTCCACGCGGGCCGGGCGCTCCTGGCCATCGGCGGAGGCGGCCACGCCGATGCCGCCGGCGCCGTGACGGATATGTCCCCCGATCGGGTGGAAGGGGCGGTCCTGGCATATCTGACGGACAGTCGTCCGTCAAAAACAGACACAGAAACCGACGGTGTCCGCAGAGGATGAAGAATTTCCAGAAAATTGCAAAAAAGTTCTTGACGAGCTGGAAAAAATATGGTTATATATGTACAAGAGACGGAAGCATTTCGCTTTTGCCCGTGGAACAGCCGCCGGCCACGCCCCTGTACATGGGCCCTTTATGTAACTCCCCTTTCTCCTCTTGATGCTTTCTCATACAGGAAACTCCTTTCCGACTTCAAAGCGCACAGGGGTGTGGCTTTTATAAAAAGACAAAGGACTGCAAAAGCAGTCCTTTGTCTTTTTGTTTGGAACGACAGCCCGCTGCAGCGCACGGGCCGCTTGCGGCCCGTGCGTTTGCGGGCTGATAAGAGTTTTTCCCGACGCACATGTCGCCGGGAAAAACGATTTGAATTCTTTTGCGCCTAAAGGCGCAAACTCTGCGAGGCTATATTCTCACGGACGCAGCACCGCCAGGGCGGCGGTGACGGCGCCGGGGTTGGCCACGGTGATACCCGCGGCGGTGACGCCCAGGGCGGCGCAGTCGGCAAAATCCATGTCCCGGACAAGGCCCACTGTCAGGGCGGCGGTCATGCTGTCCCCCGCGCCGGTGGAGTCCACCACATCCGTGTGGACGGAGTTGACCGGGAAGATCTCCCCACCGTCGCTGCACACCACGCCCTCCGCTCCCCGGGAGATCACCACCCGTTTCACGCCCGCGTCCAGCAGGGCGCGGATACACTCCTCCACGCCGGTCCGGCCCGTCAGGGCCTCCGCCTCCTGTAGATTCGCCTTCAGGATGGCCAGTTTGTCCAGGATGGGCCGCAGCCGGATGCTCTTGACGATGGAGACCCCGTCCGCCACGATGGGCGCCCGTAGCGCCCCGCCCAGATACCGGAGCGTCTCCTGGGGCAGGTTGGCGTCCACCACCACCGCGCCGGCGCTGGCCGCTCTGTCCAGACAGCCCGCGGCAAAGGCCGGGTCCATCTGCCGGCACAGGCCCATGTCGTTCACGGCGGCGGTCATGTCCCCGTGCTCGTCGCAGACGTACAGGTACCGGTTGTTGGTCTCGTCCACCCAGCGGCAGCCGTCGATGTTCACGCAGTACCGGGCGCTCTCGTCCCGGATGGACGGTTCATGCTCATCCCGGCCCAGCAGAGAGAAAAAGGACGTGTCCGCCCCCAGCAGGGCGCAGTTGCGGGCGATGTTCCAGCCCACGCCGCCCAGGGTCAGACCCACCCGTCCGGGGATGGAGTCCCCCCGCACCAGAGGACCGGAGGAGCGGCCTCCGATATCCACATTCAGTGCGCCGATAACGGCGACTTTCTTTTTTCCCATATCCATGGTATTATTCTACCAGACTTCTCTGGTTTTGCAAGGGGGATAAGAGAATGGTTCTGGAAAAAGTTGGGACATCCGTCCCTCGGACCGGGACGGCGCCACGGGAGGTGCGGGCATGAAACTGTACTGGGAGCTTTTTTCCGTCTTTTTCCGCATGGGCGCGGTCACCTTCGGTGGCGGCTACGCCATGCTGCCCATCCTCCAGCGGGAGGTGGTGGACAACCGGGGCTGGTGCACGAACGAAGAGCTGGCGGACTATTACGCCATAGGCCAGTGTACGCCCGGTATCATCGCCGTGAACACCGCCACCTTCATCGGCTTCAAGCTCAAGGGCCTGGCCGGGGCGCTGCTGGCCACCTACGGGGTGGTGGCCCCCAGCTTCATCATCATCGGTATCATCGCCGCGCTGCTGCAAAACTTCGCCGACTACGCCGTGGTGCAGAACGCCTTCGCCGGTATCCGGGTGGTGGTGGCCGTGCTCATCTTCAACGCGGTGGTGAAGCTTCTCAAGTCCTCCGTGGTGGATAAGCTCACCGCCTGTGTGTTCCTGGCGGTGGGGCTGCTGGCCTTCTTTCTGGATGTTTCGCCGGTTCTGTTCGTGCTCATCGCCGGGGCGCTGGGCGTCGCGGCCAAGGTGCTGTGGAAGGGGGCCGGAGAGAAATGATCTTCCTACAGCTTTTCTGGGAGTTTTTCAAGACCGGCCTGTTCGCCGTGGGCGGCGGCCTGGCCACGCTGCCGTTCCTCTATGAGATGGGCGAGCGCACCGGCTGGTTCACCGCCCACCAGGTGGCGGATATGCTGGCCGTCAGCGAGTCTACCCCCGGCCCCATCGGTATCAACATGGCGGTGTACACCGGCTACACCAGCGCCGGCATTCCGGGCAGCCTGTGCGCGCTGGTGGGTATCGTGACGCCCAGTATCATCGTGATCGTGATCATCGCGGCCTTTTTGCGGGCCTTTCGGGACAATAAATACGTCAACGGCGCCTTTTACGGTATCCGTCCCGCCTCCACGGGGCTCATCGCTGCGGCGGGCGTCACCGTGGCGATCGGGGCGCTGCTGCGGACGGACGCCTGGCAGGGCTGGAGCCGGTTCTGGACCGTGCTGGACTGGCGGGCGATCCTCCTGGCCGCCGTCGTCTACGCCGTCAGCCGGAAATGGAAAAAACTCCATCCGGCCTTCCTCATCCTCATCGGCGCGGTAGCCGGGGCCCTGTTCCGCTTTGCCGGGGCGTGAGCAAGACCGGAACATGGTTGCGTTTCCGCGAAATCGTGCTATAATAGATAAATATTAGTATGGCGGAGTTTGCGTTACCGGTCAGCCGGGCCGCGTGAGGATCTATGAGCATTTCATCCCCCAGCCGGAAAAAAAGGATACTGTCCACAGCGGGGGCGTGCCTTGCCTCCGCAGGGCTGGCGCTGGCGGTCACCGCCTTGGTGTACGCCCTGCGGGGCATATGGCCGTTCGGGACGGACAACGTGGCCTATATGGACGCGGCCCAGTTTTATGTCCCGGGCTTTTACCGGCTGTGGGACTGTCTGCACGGGTTGGTATCGGCGGACGTGGACTGGTTCTCCGGGCTGGCCGAGGCCGGCGGCTACGGCTGGGGCAGCTTCCTCTATCCGGCAAACTGGGTATTCCTGCTGGTGGCCCGGGATCAGGTGCTGGAGGGGCTGAGCCTGTATCTGGCCGTCGAGCTTGCCCTCATCGCGCTGATCGCGGCCTTCGCCGTCAGCGTGCGCTTCCCCCGGCTGGGCGTTTTTTGGCGGACGCTGCTGGCCCTGACTTACGCCTTCTGCGGCTTTACGCTGCAATACTACTCCAATTTCAGCTGGCTGGACGCGGTGGGCGCGTTCCCCCTGCTGCTGCTGGGTCTTGACCGGCTGCTGCGGGAGGGGAAGCCCGGCCTTTACACGGCCATGTACGCCCTCTACCTTTGCCGGAGCGTATATTATACCTACATGGTCTCCCTGTATGTGCTGCTGTACGCGCTGGGGTACTGCTATCTGGTCCTGCCCGGGGACCTGCGGGCCGGACGGCTGACGCGGCTGGGCCTGGGCACCGCTCTGGCCTTCGGCGTCGGGGCTCCCTTCTGGCTGGGCGGCGTGAACGCCATTTTGAATACCTCCCGTTTCCAGGAGCACCTGGGCACGGGGCTGCTGGCCTGGAACGCCGCCGGGACCCGGTGGGCGGTGGCGGCGCTGCTGGCGCTGGGTCTGGGCGCGCTGGCGCTGGGTCTGGCAAGACGGCGGGAAAAAGCGGCGCGGCTGGTCCGTCCGGGTCTGTTCGCCATGGGGGCGCTGGGCGCGGGGCTGCTGTTCTGGCGGGCCGTCTCCGCCGCCGGGTCGGATTCGGGCCTGGGGGCCGGCATGGACGTTTGGGACCTGCCCAATACCCGCCACACCTTTTTGATGTTGCTGGGGCTCAGCCTCTGCTTTGCCCTGCTGCTCCGGACCGCCTCGGTCCGGCGGGCCTGCCCGCCGGAGGAGCGGAACGCCTATGGCCGGGCCAGACGGTTTTTCCTGTACCTGGCCGGGGTGTTCGTCCTGCCCATGGTCTTTACCAATATCGACACGGTCTGGCACTTCGGCCAGTATAACTTCTTCCCCATGCGCTACGGCTTCATGCTGCCCGCCACGGTCATCGGCTTTGCCGGGGCGGCGCTGGAACAGGACGCGGCGGAGGGCGCGCCGCCTGTCGGGCGTCCGGGCCTGACCGCCGTGCTGTGCGGCGCGGCGGTAGCGGTGCTGGCGCTGAAGCTGCCCGTGGTCATCGGCGCGTTCAAAGAATACGGCGCGTGCTTTTTGAACTCCATAGGCCAGGCGGGCTACTTCCGCTATTTCGCCGCCCTGTGCCTGTGCGCCGCCGCCGCGCTGGCACTGTACTGGCTGCTGCTGCGCACCCGCCGGCGGGCCGCGCTGCTGGCCGTGGCGGCGCTGTTTCTGGCGCAGACGGCCGCCAACGCTTACGGCCTCATCGCCCCCAACGACGACCACACCTACACCCACGAGTACGACCCGGCCTATATCGCCGCGTCCGAACAGCTTTATGACGCCTTTTCCGGCCAGACGCTCTCGCCTCTGTCCCGGACAAAGAACGTGGACGGCAGTCTCAGCGCCGGATACCCGGCCATCGCCGGGGTCAGCGCTCTTTCCAGCATCCGCTCCGGCAACTCGGCCCAGCGGCTGGGCATGTACGAGGACCTGGGCTACACCGTCAACTACTACCGTATCATGGACGTGGGCGGCACGGTGTTCACGGATATGCTGCTGGGCGTGGACCGGGTCCTGTCCGTGAACGCGCTGGACGAGGACCTGTATATACCGGACACGGCGGTGGCCGGCGTGCAGGTGGGCCGGAGCCGTTACCCCGGCGTGACCTGTCTGATGTACGACCCCGACGCTCTGGCGGACTACGGCGGCTGCGCCTCCCTGACTGAGCGTATCAACGCCCTCTACCGGGCCTTCACCGACGGGCAGAGCGATCTGGCCTTCGACCCCGGCGCGGCGCTGACCGTCCGGGGAGAGGGCATGCGGACATATACGCTGTCCTTTGATCTGGACAGGCCCGCCTTCGTCTATATGCGGGTGAACGGCATGGCCATGAACATCACCGCCGGCGGCAGGACGGTGACGGTGCCCACATATCTCGACCCGGGCAACACGGTCTACCCCGCCGCCTTCAACGCCAACGTGCTGAGTCTGGGCCTGTTCCCGGCGGGCACGGGAGAGGTCTCGTTCACCTCCCCCATGGACCTGACGGCGGCGGATGTGGCGCTGACCTGTCTGGACAAGCAGGGTCTGGACAGCTTTTCTGCCGACGCCAACCGGGACCCCGGCGCCGAGCTGGAGACCTATCCCAACGGTCTTGCCGTCACCCTCACCGCGGACCGGGCGGGGCGGAGCCTGTTCCTGCCTCTGGGCGGCTGGTGGTACTGCACCGTCAACGGCGTAGCCGTCAACTGCCAGTCGTTTCTGGGGACCATGGCCAGCGTCCCGCTCCAGCCGGGAGAGAACCGGGTGGTGCTGTACCGGGGCGCGCCGCCGGCGGGCTCCGGCGCCACGGACCGGTCCGGCCCGTTTTTCAGCGGCGTCCGGACGCTGGCCCTGCTCAGTCTGGTCCTCCTGGCGGTCTGGGTCGCGCTGGAGGCATCCGGGACCGCTCCCTGGCGGGAAAAACGGCTGCCCCGGTGGCTGTCCGTCCCGGTCCAGGCGGTCTTTCTCACGGCGGCGGCGGCGGTAGTGGGGTTCGTCTATGTGGCCCCCATCGTCTCCCTGCTGGCCGGCGGGACCGTGGTGTGGTTTTAACTGTCCGAAGCATACACACAGAGAAAACGCTTTCCGGCGGACAGACACCGCCGGCATACCCTACCTCCCGGGAGGAACTTTTTATGATCCCTTTCAACGTACCCCCCTACTGCGGACGTGAGGACGAGTATGTCCTCCAGGCCATCCACTCCCACAAGATCAGCGGCGACGGGACCTTCACGAAAAAGTGCCACGCCTGGCTGGAAGAGCGCACCGGCGCGGCCCGGGCCCTGCTGACCACCAGCGGCTCCCACGCGCTGGATATGGCGGCGCTGCTGTGCCGTCTGGAGCCGGGCGACGAGGTCATCATGCCCTCTTACACCTTCTCCTCCACCGCCAACGCCTTCGTGCTGGCGGGGGCGGTGCCGGTGTTCGTGGACATCCGCCCGGACACCATGAACATAGACGAACACCTTATCGAGGCCGCCATCACCCCCCGAACGAAGGTCATATGCGTCATGCATTACGCCGGAGTGGGCTGCGAGATGGACACGGTCATGGACATCGCCCGCCGCCACGGCCTGAAGGTGGTGGAGGACGCGGCCCAGGGGGTCATGGCCTCCTACAAAGGCAGGGCTCTGGGCTCCATCGGCGATTACGGCTGCTTCAGCTTCCACGAGTCGAAAAACTACTCCATGGGCGAGGGCGGGGCCCTGCTGCTCCGGGCCGACGACCCCCGGGCCGAGATCATCCGGGAGAAGGGCACCGACCGGGCCCGCTTCCTCCGGGGCCAGGTGGACAAGTACACCTGGGAGGACCTGGGCTCCAGCTATCTGCCCAGCGAGCTGAACGCCGCGTACCTCTACGGCCAGCTGGAGATGGCGGAGCAGATCAACGCCGCCCGGCTCCACTGCTGGGCGCTGTATAAAGAGCTTCTCACGCCCCTGGCGGAGGCGGGGCGGATCGAGCTGCCCTTCATCCCAGAGGGCTGCGTCCACAACGCCCATATGTTCTACATCAAGGCGAAGGATCTTGACGAGCGGACCGCGCTCATCGCCTGGCTGAAAGAGCACGGCGTGAGCAGCGTGTTCCACTATGTGCCGCTGCACTCCGCCGCCGCGGGCCGGCGCTTCGGCCGGTTCCACGGGGAGGACCGGTACACCACCCGGGAGAGCGGGCGGCTGCTGCGCCTGCCTATGTATTACGGGCTCACCGACGGGGACGTGGAGACCGCCGCCCGGACCGTTGCCGCCTTTTACGGGGAAGGGAGCGCCGTCCGGTGACGGAGACCAGGGTCCGCCGGTCCCGCCTCGCGGTCCTGCGGGACCTGCCGGCGCTGGCGCTCACGGCGGGGCTCTTCTGGCTGGTATACCTGGTGGTGTTCAACTTCCGGGGCGGCGACAGCGACTATTTCGACCACTTGCAGTGGGCGCTGCGCCTGACCGGGCCGGAAATGCTGGCCAGCTTCGTGAACGGGGAGGACCTGCTCTGGCATGTGTGTGTGCGGGCAGTGCTGGCCCTGGGCGTGGACAACATCTGGGTGGCCGGGGCGCTGGTCACCGCCGCGGCGGACGCCGCCGCCCTGTTTCTCGTGTACAGGATATGGGTCCGGGCGCTGCCGGAGGATACGCCCCGGTGGCTCCTGGCGCTGGCGGTATCCTGCGTTTTTCTCGCCGGCAGCCTCACCCTGCCGGGCCACAGCTTTTACACAGGCCGTGGCGCGGTGAACACATGGCAGAACCCTACCAACATCATGGTCCGCCCCTTTGCCGCGGCGGTGCTGTATATGACCGTGGATATCTATGACCGCCGCCGGAGCGGCGGGTCCATGGGAAACGGCGGCTTCTGGGCCCAGTTTGAACAGCCCGTGTTCACCCGGGCGGAGCGGGTGCTCTATCCCCTGTGTCTGGTGCTATCGGTGGACGCCAAACCCTCCTTTTTGCAGGTGTTCGCCCCGGCGCTGCTGGCGCTGCTGCTGGTCGATCTCGTCCGCACCCGGGGGAGGCTGCTGCCCTTCTGTGTGAAGCTGGCGGCGGCGTTCCTGCCGGCGGGGCTCATCGTCCTGTTGCAGGTGGGGCGCTTTTTCGGCGAGGGGTTCAGCCTGGGCGTGACGGCTCTGGCCGCGGAGGAGGTCCGCGCGGCCGCCGCGCACAGCGCCGGGATCGGCGTGTACTATCTGGAAAACGGCTGGACCGGCTTCGGGCCCTTTATCCGGACCACCTGGCAGTATTTGCGGACCGTGCTCCTCCCCTGCGCGTTCCCCCTGTTCCTGCTGGCCGCCGCCCCCCGGCGGGTCTGGCGCGGCACCGGCTTCCGGCTGGGGCTTCTGTGCGTGGCTGTCGGACTTCTGGAGGTCATGTTCCTGCACGAGACCGGGGCCCGGTCCTGGCACGGGAACTTCGTGTGGGGGCTGTATCTGGCCTGCTGGCTCTGGTGGACCGCCGCCGTGGGACAGTACGCGGTCCTGGTCCGGGAGCGGACGCTCTCAGGCCGGCTGGTCCGCTGGGGCGGCACGGCGCTGCTCGCCTGGCACACAGCCTGCGGCGGGCTGTATGTGGCCGCCATACTCCGTTCGGCCCACTATTATTTCTGAGGAAGGGTCTCGGCATGGAAAAGCTCGCCATCATCGGCGCCAACGAATTTCAAAACCCGCTCATCGAAAAAGCCCGCCGGATGGGCTTTGAGACCCATGTGTTCGCCTGGGCCGCCGGGGACGTGGGCGAGCGGACCGCGGATCACTTCCATCCCATCAGTATCACGGAGAAGGAAGCCATCTGGCAGGTGTGCCGGGAGGTGGGCGTGAGCGCCTGCTGCTCCATCGGCTCGGACCTGGCGGTGGGCACCGTCAATTATATCCAGAGAAAGCTGGGCAACCCCTGCAACCCGGAGATCACGGACACCGTCGCCACCGACAAATACCAAATGCGCCGGGCCCTGCGGGAGGCGGGGATACCCTGCCCCGATTTTCTGGCCGTGGCGCGGACGCCGGAGCGCCGGACCGTGGAGGCCATGGGCTGGCCCCTGATCGTCAAGCCCACGGACCGCTCCGGCAGCCGGGGTATCTTTAAGGCGGAGAGCTACGAGGACCTGTGCGCCAACCTGCCGGCGGCCATCGGCCAGTCGTTCCAAAAGCGGGCCGTCATCGAGCAGTTCATCCCCGGCCCGGAATACAGCTGCGAGGCCGTCTCCTTCGACGGCCGGCACCACATCCTGTCCCTGACGAAAAAATACACCACCGGCGCGCCCCACTTCATCGAGACGGGGCATGCGGAGCCGGCGGACATCCCGGCGGCGCTGCTGCCGGGTATTTACCGGGAGATGGAGCGCGCCCTGGACGCATTGCAGATCCGTTACGGGGCCAGCCACGGAGAATTCAAGCTCACGGTGGACGGGCATGTCCGGATCGTGGAGATCGGCGCCCGGATGGGCGGGGACTGTATCGGCTCGGACCTGGTGTATCTGTCCACGGGCGTGGACTACATGGCCGCCGTGATCGACACGGCCCGGGGCGTGGCCCCGGACCTGGCCCCGAAACGGGAGCCCTGCCGGGCGGAGATACGCTTCATCTTCTCTCCCGCCGACGCGGCCGAGATGGAGCGCGTACGCGCCGCCGCGCCGGACCGGGTCTGGCGGGCGGTGTACGACGGACTGGCGGGCGCCCCCGTGACGGACAGCTCCAACCGCCACGGCTACTGGATCACCACCGCGCCCCTGACCCACTGAAGGAGGACGTCACCTATGAAAACGCTCATGGTCCTGGGCGCCAGCGCGCCCCAGGTACAACTCATCCGGGCCGCCCGGGGACTGGGGTACCGGACGGTGGTCTGCTCCATCCCGGGCGCTTATCCCGGCTTCGCCGTCGCGGACGAGACCGCGTATGCCGACATCTCCGACCCGGAGGCGGTGCTGGACGCGGCAAAGCAGTTTCATGTGGACGGTATCGCCACCTGCTGTCTGGACACGGGCGTGCGGGCGCTGGGCTACGCCTGTGAGAAGCTGGGCCTGCCGGGCCTCAGCGAGCGGGCCGCCGTCTGCTCCGCGGACAAGTGGAGCATGAAAAACGCCTTTATGGCCGCCGGGGTCAACACCGCCCGGTTCTACCGGGTCACGGACCGGGATTCTCTGGCCGGGGCGCTGGAGAAGCTGGACATGCCCGTGATCCTGAAGGCGGTGGACTTGCAGGGCAGCAAGGGCATATACATCTGCCGCTCGGCGGAGGATGCCTTTGCCAGCCTGGAAAAGGTCATGGCCCTCTCCCGGCGGGATTACTGTATCGTGGAGGAGTTCATCGAGGGCACGGAGCTGGGGGCCCAGGCCTTCGTATACAGGGGCCGGGTGCTGTTCGTGCTGCCCCATGGGGATAATACCTACATGAGCGCCACCGCCGTGCCCATCGGCCACTATGTGCCCATCGACGCGCCGGCGGAGGTGCTGGCCGCCGCGGAGGAGCAGGTCCGGCGGGCCATCGCCGCCATCGGGCTGGACAACTGCGCGGTGAACGTGGACCTGATCGAAAAGGACGGAAAGATCTATGTCATCGAATTGACCGGACGGGCCGGGGCCACCTGCCTGCCGGAGCTGGTGAGTATCTACTACGGCCTTGATTACTATGCGATGATCGCGGCCATGGCCGTGGGGGACGACCCGCTGGCCCTGTTCGACCGGCGGGAGGACGGCCATGTGGCCAACGCCTCCCGGATGCTGCTCTCGGACCGGTCCGGCACGGTCCGGCGTATCGTGGACAACGTGGTCCGCGACGAGAGCATATTCGACCTGTCCGTGATCGTGAAGGAAGGGGACCAGGTGGAGAAGTTCACCAACGCCAAGGACCGTCTGGGCCAGATCATCGTCCGGGGCGCCACGACGGAGGAGTGTTTCCGGCGTATCGACGAGATCCTGTCCCAGTTCATCATAGAGATAGAATGAACCATCGCGCTGTGGGAGGTGTGTGGATATGACCACCGTTTCCGTTGCCATACCCTGTTACAAGTCTGCCGGGACCATCGGGTCCGTGGTGGACGAGCTTCGCCGTACCTTTGCCGGGCAGCCCGACTATGACTACCAGATCATTCTGGTGGTGGACTCTCCCGGGGACGACACCTTTGACAGGATCGCCTCGCTCTGCGCCGCCGACCCGAAGATCATCGGCGTGGAGCTGTCCCGGAATTTCGGTCAGACCACGGCCAAGATGGCGGCGCTGCCTTATGTGACGGGGGACGTGCTGGTGTTCATGGACGACGACGGCCAACATCCGCCGGACCAGATCTTCCGTCTGGTGGAAAAGGTGCAGGAGGGCTACGACCTGGTCTACGCCCGGTTTCCCCACAAGCACCACAACGCCTTCAAGCGCTTCACCAGCTGGCTCAACAGCCGGGTGCTGGAGCTGAACGGCACCAAGCCCAAGGGCATTTACATCTCCAGCTACTGCGCCATGACCCGGATGGCGGTGGAGGCGCTGAAAAAGTACAAAAGCCCCTTCCCCTCCATGGGCGGGTATCTGACCCATGTGGTCCGGCGTTACGCCAATGTGGACATGGAGCACCGGGACCGGCTCGAGGGCCACTCCAACTACACCTTCTCCAAGATGATGGCCCTTTGGATCACGGGCTTTACCAACTTCTCCACCGTGCCCCTGCGGTTCGCGGTGTTGTTCGGCACAGTCTTTGCCCTGGTGGGCTTTGCCGCCGCCATGTTCGTGGTCATCCGCAAGCTCATCAACCCCGCCATCCCCGCGGGCTTCACCACCTCCATCGCCCTACAGCTCGGTATCGGCGGCGTTATCATGATGCTGCTCGGCCTGTGCGGGGAGTACATCGGGCGTATCTACATGACCGTCAGCAACATGCCCCAATACGAGATCCGCCGGACCCTGAACGCCCCCGACAGCGGGAAGAACGGCCCATGGACCTGATCGTCCTGGCCAACGGCTTCCCCTACGGCCCCTGGGAGCCGTTTCTGGAGACGGAGGTCAAGTATTATCGGGGCTTTGAAAACGTGCACATCTGCGCCATGCAGCTTCGCCGGTCCCACCGGGCCGTCCGCCGGAGCCTGCCCTCGGAGCGTTTTTCCGTCTGTCCCGTGCCCTTCTCTCTGGCCGGATGTATCCCGGGCGGACTGCGGGCCCTGGGGGACCGGAATCTTTACGGGGAGCTGCGGCGGCTGTTTTCCGCAGGCCGGTTCTCCCTGTCAAGGCTCGCCTGGCTGCTCTTTTACTTCAGCCGCTCCCACCATGAGGCGGCCGTTATCGGCCGTTACCTGAAAAAGGCCGGTCTGGCCGGGACGGATACCCGGGTGGTGCTGTACAGCTACCGGTTCGACTACCAGCCCTATGTGGCGCTGCTGCTACAAAAAAAATATCTGCCGGACAGCGTGGCGCTGGCCCGGGGCCACCGCTACGACCTGTACGAGAACGCCCGGTCCAACGGCTACATCCCCCTGCGGCCGTACCTTTTGGAGCATTTGGAGCGGGTGGTGCTCATCGGGGAGGACGGCCGGCGGTATCTGGCCGAAAAATTCCCCGCCTATGCCGGCAAGCTCACCGTCTCCCGGCTGGGCGCCGAGGACCACGGGGTCTGTCCCGCGGCGCTGGACGGGGGGCCGCTGCGCGTCGTGAGCTGCTCCACCATGACACAGCCAAAGCGGGTGGACCGGATCGTCCGGGCTCTGGGGCTGATCACCGACCGGCAGGTGTGCTGGACCCACTATGGGGACGGGCCGCTGCGCCCGCAGATCGAGGCGCTGTGCCGGACGTTGCCGGACAACATCCGCTGGGACCTGCGGGGCCAGGTGGACAACGCCGCCCTGCTGGCGGAATACGCCCGCACGCCCTGCCACATCTTTCTCAATGCCAGCGCCTCCGAGGGCGTCCCCGTGTCCATCATGGAGGCCATGAGCTTCGGCGTGCCCTGTATCGCCACGGACGTGGGCGGCACGGGGGAGCTGGTGCTGGACGGGGAGAACGGCGCGCTGCTGCCGGCGGACGCCACGACGGAGCAGCTGGCCGGCGCCGTCCGCGCCATAGCGGACATGGCCGACGGGGATTACCAGGCCCTCCGGGCCCGGGCCCGGGCCTTCTGGCGGGAGCGCTATGACGCCGCGGACAACTATACCGCCTTCGCAACGGCGCTGGAGGCCCTGGGGAGGGATGTCCATGGCTGAAAAAACGCCTCTCATCGACGTGATCGTGCCGGTCTACAACGTGGAGCGGTATCTTCCGGCGTGCGTGGACAGCCTTCTGGAGCAGGACTTCTCCGACTACGCCGTCACCCTGGTGGATGACGGCTCCACCGACGGCAGCGCCGCCCTGTGCGACGGCTATGCCGCCGCCCATCCCGGCCGGGTCCGGGTCTATCACCGGGAAAACGCCGGTCCCTCCGCCGCCCGGAACTTTGCCGTAGAGCGCTCGGAGGCGGCTTATATCTCCTTTGTGGACGCGGACGACCATGTGGCGGCGGAATACCTCTCCGCCCTCTACGCCGCGGCGGCGGAGTTCGACGCGCCCATGGCGGTGTCGGCCCTGTGCCGGGAGCACGTCCTTCCCGACGGCGGCGTCCGGCGCGTCACGGCGCCGGTCATGGCCCGGGGCGCTCTGGACCGGGATACGGCGCTGGCGGAGGTCTGCTTCGAGCAGCATTTCGGCAGCTTCGTCTGGGGCCGGCTGGTCCGGCGGGACATCCTGCTGGCCGCCCCCATGCCCCCGGGGAAGATCTTTGAGGACACCGCCGCCGTCTGGCGGCAGATCATGGCCTGCGACAGGGTGGCCTACGTCCCGGAGGCGCTGTACTTTTACCGACAGCGGGAGGGGAGCCTGCAACGGCGCCGGTTCGAGCCGCGGCACCTGGACTTCATCCCCGCCGTGGAGGACATGATGGCGCAGTTTCAGGCAGCGGGCCTGCCCGACGCCGTGCTGGCCGCCGGCTCCTACAAGGTCTGCCGGGCCTGCTATGTGACCGCCTACCACGCCGCGGATCTGCCGCCGGGCCGGTACCGGGACGTTTGCGCGCCGCTGCTGCCTCTGCTGCGCCGGCACTACCCCGCCGCCGTGGCCACCGGCCGGATGGAGCCGAAGCTGCGGGCTCTGTGCCGGCTGCTGCTGGCGAGCCGGACTCTGTTTTACGCCGCGGTGCGGCTCACCCGCCGCTGACCCGATCCCTCCCATCTGGAGGCGTTTTATGACCCGCACACAGAATTCCTTTTTCAATATGGTCACCGGCGTCGGCTCGTCGCTGCTGCTCATGGTGCTCAGCTTCCTCACCCGCACGGTCTTTATCCGCACGCTGGGCACGGACTATCTGGGCCTGGAGGGCGTATTCTCCAACGTGCTGACCGTGCTGAGCCTGGCCAATCTGGGCTTTGACACCGCCATCGCCTATAAGCTCTACAAGCCCATCGAGGAGGGCGACCGGCGGCGTATCCAGCTGCTCATGAAGCTTTACCGGCAGGTGTATCTGGTCGTGGGGTGCGTCATCGCGGGGCTGGGCCTTTGTCTCATCCCCTTTCTGCCTCGGCTGGCCAAGGACTACGGCCGGCTGGCGGCCCTGGGGCTGAACGGTGCCGTCATCTTCCTCATCTACCTTTTCAATACCGTCAGCTCCTACTGGTTCTTCGCCTACAAAAACGCCTTCGTCACCGCCACCCAGAAAAGCTATGTGCTGACCGTGGCGGGCTATTTCATCGCCGTGGCCAACAGCCTCTGCCAGATACTGGTCCTGGCGCTGACCCACAGCTTCGTCTGTTATCTGCTGGTCCAGATCGGTTTCACCGTGGCGCAGAACCTGCTGAACGCCTTCATCTGCGACCGGCGGCACCCCTATCTGCAGGAAAAGGTGGACGGCCGCGTCTCCCGGGACGAGGTGAAGGAGCTTTTCAGGGACTGCTCCGTGCTGCTGCTGCACCGGGTCTGCGGCACGGTCATCAACAGTTCCGACATCATCGTCCTGTCCGTCATGGCGGGTCTACAGCCCGTGGGGCTCTATTCCCAGTATCTGATGGTCAAAAATCAGCTTTCCTCTCTGCTGGCCAAGCTGGTCTCCTCCTTGCAGGCATCTCTGGGCAGTCTTTACACCACCGGCAATCTGGAGTGGTCCCGGCTGGCCTTTCGGGTGGTCAACTTCTTCACGGTGTGGCTGTTCGGGGTGGGCGCCATCGGCCTGGCGGTGCTGCTGGACGAGTTCATCACCCTCTGGGCCGGGCCGGATTTCGTGGTGACGGGCTGGACCGTCGGGGGCGTGACGGTGCGCACGCCGCTGGCCCTGCTCATCGGGGTGGAGTTTTATATCGCGGGCCAGGGCCAGTATCTGCTGGTGTTCCGGGAGGTCACCGCGGCCTTCCGCTACATCCGCATCCGGCCCATCGTCAGCATCGTGCTGAACCTGTCCCTGTCCATCTATCTGGTGCCCCGGATCGGTATCGCCGGGTGCGTCGTCAGCACCATCATCGCCCACGGCTGCACCTTTTTGACCGTGGACCCCTGGGTCATCTGGCGGCGGGCGCTGAAGACCTCCCCCTGGGGCTATTACGGCGTCAATCTGGCCTACAAGGCGGTGATGGCCGGGGCGGGGGTCCTCTGCTGGAAGCTGTGCGCCGCCATATCCATGGGCGGTATCGGCGGCTTCATCCTGCGGGGCTGCGTGTGCGCCGTGGTGCCCAGCGTCCTTTTCGCGGCCTGTTTTTGCCGGACGCGGGAGTTTCGGTTTTTGATGAACACCGTCCGGTCCCTGCTCCCCGGCAAGAATAGGGCCGGCGGGACGGACGAATGACAAAGGAGCGTTCCCCATGGCCCCTCTCCTCTCCATCATCGTGCCGGTCTACAGGACGGAGGCATGGCTGCGCCGGTGCGCGGACAGCCTGCTTTCCCAGACCCTGCGGGACCTTGAGCTCATTCTGGTAGACGACGGCTCCCCCGACGGCGCCGGAGTCATATGCGATGAATACGCCGCCCGGGACGGGCGGGTGCGGGTGCTGCACAAGGAAAACGGTGGCGTCATGTCAGCCGTCAACGCGGGGCTCCGGGCCGCCGCGGGCGCTTATGTGGGCTTTGCGGACAGCGACGACTGGGTGGACCCCACCTACTACGAGGACCTGTACCGGACGCTGCGGGACGCGGACGCGGACGTGGCCGTGGCGGAGCATATCGACCACGGCCCGGACGGGGACCGGGCGTATGCCCGGGACAAGGCCCGGGTCTGGCCGGCGCCGGACGGAGGCCGGGAGCTGCTGTACGCCTTCTTCCGGACCCTTTACACCGACGCCGACCCCCTGTGGGACGTGGCGTGCAGGTGGGACAAGCTGTACCGGCGGGAGCGGCTGACGGCGGCCATGCCCTATTTTGACGAGGCCGTCTGGCACGGGGAGGACATGCTGATGAACGCGGCGGTCCTGGCCGGCTGCGGCCAGGTCGCCATGACCTGCGGTGGGGGACGATACCACTACCTCATCCGCCCCAACTCCGCCTCCCACGACCGGTCGGAAAAGGAGCTCACGGACCGGTGGGCTCAAAACGAGCTGGCCTATCTCAGGGCCCTGGGGCGTGTCATAACGGAAAATGACCTGGCGCGCGAGCCCTTTTTATACTATCTTGGCCGAGTGGCCTATGCGGCCATCCTTAATACCGCCGGCCGGCGGGACCTGGCCATTGCGGCCAAACGCCGCTACGCCCGACAAGTGCTGGACGCGGCCCTGCCCGGGGCGCTGGCGGCATACGCCCGGCGCCGGGGCCCCGCGGCCGGGATCTATTGCCGGCTGCTGGAGGCCGGGGCCATCGGCCCCTGCGTTTTCGCCGCCGCCGTTTTCGGGCGTCTGAAAGGACGCGCCGTCTGTCTGTGAGGACTTTTTATGGACCCTTTTTTCTCCGTCATCGTCCCGGTATATAACGTGGAAGCCTATCTCCGTCAGTGTCTGGACAGTATCCTGGCCCAGACCTACGGGGACTTTGAGCTCATCCTGTCCGACGACGGCTCTGCCGACGGCTCCGGCGCCATCTGCGACGAATACGCCGCCCGGGACGGGCGCGTGTCGGTCCTGCACGGCCCCAATCGGGGCGTGGTGGCGGCCCGTGAGGCCGCTCTGGACGCCGCCCGGGGCGAGTATATCTGCTTCGTGGACGGGGACGACTGGGTCCGGAAGGACTGGCTGGAGACCGTCTGCCGGCGCCTGATGGAAAACGGCGGCGCGGACATGCTGGCCTTCGACCTGGCCACGGCGGACGGCGGGCCGGACCAGCACATCCTGGCTGCCCCGGGCTATTACGACAGGGCCCGGATGGAGCGGGAGATATTCCCCTACATGCTCTGGGACCGGCGGCGGCCCTTCATGACGGCCCTGATCCCCGGCTATCAGTGCACAAAGGTCCTGCGGCGGACTCTTTTGCGGGAGCACTATCTGCGCGACGGCTCCATCACCGTGTACGAGGACATGGCCATGCTCTATGAGTGCCTTTACAACGCCGCCTCCCTGTATGTGTGTACCGAGCCGCTGTACATCTACCGGCGGCGGCCCGACTCGGCAGTACGGCGCTTTGATCCGGACGAGATCGCCAATATGAAGCGCTGCCGGGATTACGCCGTCTCCCACCTGGGCGCCCAGGCCCCGGAGACGGTGGAGCAGATCGACGCCTTTTTCATGAGCAAGCTGCTGCACGCCGTATTCATGCAGGCCCGCCAGGGCCCCACCCTCCGGCAGGCCGCCCGGCGGCTGGGGACCGCTCTGGACGAGACGGGCCTTGCCCGGGATCTGTCCCCGGCGGCGTTCCCGGCCCGTATCCGGCTGTTTCTGGGCCTTATGCGGCGGCGGGCCTACTATCTGACCGTACTGGTCTATCAGCTCCGGCTGTGGCTGTCCCGCCACCGCCCCGGGGCCAAAGGCCCCTCCGGAGGTTGAGATATGGATCGACCCTATTTTTCCGTTATCGTGCCGGTCTACCGGGTGGAGCTCTATCTCCGCCAGTGCGTGGACAGCGTTTTGGACCAGACCTTCCGGGACTTTGAACTCATTCTGGTGGACGACGGCTCTCCCGACGGCTGCGGCGCCATATGCGATGAGTACGCCGCTCAGGACAGGCGGGTCTCGGTCATCCATCAGGAAAACCGGGGCCTGGCCGGGGCCCGGCGGGCCGGGCTGGAGCGGGCTCAGGCAGAGTATGTCTGCTTTGTGGACAGCGACGACTGGGTGCGCCGGGACTGGCTGGCGGTCATCCACGGCTGTATCAAGGAAAACGGCGGGCCGGACATGGTCCTTTACGAGCACGTCCGGGACACGGGTCCGGCGGAGCGGCCCCTCCTGGCTCCCGCCGGGTATTACGACAGGGCCCGGCTGGAAAAGGAGATCTACCCCGCCATGCTCTGCGACCTGCGGCCCGGGCGGTTCGGCCAGGAACTGGTGCCGGCCTATATGTGTCTGAAGGCCGCCAGACGGGCGCTTTTTCTGGACCACTACGTTTCCGACCCCCGCGTCACCCTCTTTGAGGACATCGCCATGGCCTATGAGTGCATATACTACGCCCGATCGCTGGTGGTGTGTACGGAGCCGCTGTATGTCTACCGGCAGCGGGAGCAGTCCATCCTGACCGCCTACCGGCCCCGGTATTTTCAGGAGGTGCGGGCCTGCTTCGACTATCTCCGGTCCCATCTGGGGGGCAAGTCGGAGGCGCTGGACCGGCAGATCAACGGGGCGTGCATGTTCCGGCTGACAGCCGGTCTGGTACGGGAACTGCGCCGATACCCCCATGTCCGGGACGCCGCTCACCACGCGGCGGAGGGCCTGCGGGCCTCGGGGCTCGCCGGGCTCGTCCGCTTCGGCGGTCTGCCGCCGGCCATGCGGGGGCTGCTGCTGCTCATAAAATGCGGGCTTTACACCCCTGCGGTGTGGCTGGTAAAACAGCGGATGTGAAAAGCGCAAAAAAATCACCCCTGTCCCTCACGGACAGGGGTGCGTTGGCGGAGCCAGTTCAGTTGTCGGTGCCCATGACATACTCGGTGCCGTTGGGGAAACGGGTTGTGGCCACATAGAAGCCGTCGTAGTAAAGCAGCCCGTCCTCGCCGTCGGCCACCACGCAGCTGGTGGTGTATTCCAGATTGATGGGCTTGCCAATGGCGTCATACAACTCATCCACCGTGGCGCCGATCAGCTTTTCCTCTACCAGGCGCTGCTCCTCGCTGAGAGAGGCCAGCCACTTCTCCCGATCCACCCGCTCCGGGGCGGTATTGTCGTCGGCGATCAGCATGCCGATCACTTCGCTCTCACTGCCGTTGGGGGGCGCCGTCACCAGGGGAAGCTGCGTGGGCTCCGCAGAGGAGGTCTCATTCCCGTCGCAGGCTGTGCAGACAACGCTCAGCATTACCAGCAGCACAAGAGCTGCGATCCGGTTCCTCTTCATTGTATATCTCCTTTCCCGGGTCTGTTATCGTCTGTCAACTGGCCGCGTGACCGCGGCAACTGGTACATTATACTCAATCTCCCTATCGCTGTCAAGTCTCCCGCGCCCGCTTGTCCGGGCGCGCGGCCTGTGTTATAATGACCGCGGACATATAGATATATTATTTCGGAAGGGACCGCCATGAAACGTTCACCGGCGAAAATCCGCATACTGCTCGCGTCTTTGCTGCTGCCCATGGGCCTCATGGCGGCGGTGTTCGCCTTTTGCGGCCTGGCGCCCTTCGGCGGCAGGAGCCTGGGCGTGCTGGATATGTCGAGCCAGTATCTGTCCTTCCTGGGCTCTCTGCGGGACCTCATCTCCGGCAAGAGCAGTTTTCTCTACCTGCCCGGCCTGGCCATGGGCGGCAGTATGACCGGCGTGGCGGCCTATTACCTTATGAGCCCGCTGAACCTGCTCTGCTGCCTGTTTTCCCGGGAAAACCTGCCGGCGGCGGTCAGCGTCCTGTATATCCTGCGGGTGGGCCTGTGCAGCATGGCCATGGCCGTCTACGCCGGGGAGCGCCACGGCTGGAGCCGGCGGGTGCTGCTGCCGGCGCTGGCCTACGGGTTCATGGCCTATCTGTCGGCTTTCAGTATCAACTATATGTGGCAGGACGGCGTGGCCCTGCTGCCCATCATCGCGCTGGGCATTGCCCGGCTGACGGAGGGCCGGGGCTGGCGGCTCTACGCCCTGAGCCTGGGCGCGGCGCTGGCGCTGAACTTCTACATCGGCTATATCCTGTGCGCCGGAGCGGTGCTGTTTTTCCTCTTCGATCTTCTCACCGGCCCGGCTGTCCGGCGGGGCCGGACGGCGCTGACCTTCGCGCTGGCGAGCCTGGCCGCGGGCGCGCTGGCGGCGGTGGTGCTCATGCCCGCCGCGCTGGTGCTGGCCGGCGGCAAGGCGGGCTTTTCCCTGTCCGACCTGACGCTCGCGGCCAAATTCCCCTTCCCGGCGCTGTTTGCAAAGCTGCTGGTGGGCTCGTTCAACTACGACGAGCTGACCCCCGCGGGCCTGCCCAATATCTTCTGCGGCACCCTCACCGCCGCCCTGGCAGTGCTGTACTTCGCCGACAGACGTATCCCCCGCCGCCGCCGTCTGGCCGCGGGCGGGCTGCTGGCCTTTTTCGCCCTGTCCTTCTGGGTGTCGGCTCTGGACCTTGCCTGGCACGGGATGAACGTGCCGGAGTGGTATAACTACCGCTACAGCTTCCTTTTCAGCTTCACGGTCATCGCCGCCGCAGACAGGACGCTGTCTCTCGGCCCCGGCGGCTACCGGCCCCGGCGGCTGCTCCTGCCGCCCATTGTGGCGGCGGCCGTGGCGGCGCTGGGCCTGCTGGGCCCGGGCGGGCGCCTGGTCTCCTGGCCCGCCGGAGCGTGGGCCGTGGCGGCCACGGCGGCTCTGTGCGGGGGACTGTACGTCCTGTCCCGCCCGGTGGCGGGCAGAAGGACGGCGGCCCTGCTGGGCGCGGCGCTGCTGGCGGCGCACGTGGGGGATCTGGCCGTCAACGCCGGCCTCTCCCTGCGGGAGCTCACCGCCACCTCCTCCGATCCGGCCAAGTGGGCCGCCTACACCGCGCAAAAAAGCGCGGCCATGGCCCTGGCCGACCCGGGGGACGCCTTCATTCGGGTGGAGAGCCCGGAGTACTTCGACCAGGACCGCTGTGAGAGCATGCTGTTCGGCTACGACGGCGTCTCCCATTACGGCTCCACCTTGCCGCTGAAAAATCTTGAATTCCTCCGCCGGCTGGGCGTGCCCTGCTACCGGGAGATATTCACCCTGTACGGTCCGGGCGTGACCGCCGGAGCGGACAGCTTTCTGGGCGTGGGCCGGGTGGTGGCCTCCGCCATGCCAAAGTCCTACGACCTCATTGCCCAAACCGGCGGCTACGGCGTGTATGAAAACCCCTATGCCCTGCCTGTGGGCTGGACGGCGGACGCGGCCTTCGCCGGACCGGTCCAGGAAACGGACCCCTTTTCCACCGTTCAGGCCCTCTACGCCGCCGCCGCGCCGGAGGTGGACGCGGCCATCTACGCCTTTGCCCGGGCCGGGGACCCTGTCGCCGAGGGCTTCGTCTTTGACGGGGCGAACGCCTATACCCTTCCGGAGGGCGAGCCCTCCGGCAACCTGATCTACACCGTCCCCGTCCCGGCGGACGGGCCTCTGTACGGCTTCATCGACATCGCGGACTGGCCCGGGGCGATGGTCTTTGTGGACGGCGCTTATGCCGCCTATTACGCCACCGGCGAGACGAACGGCACGCTGTATCTGGGCGATTTCACCGCCGGGGACACCGTAGAGGTCCGGGTCCAGGCCGCCACGGATCTGACCGTGAACGGCGCGGTGTTCGCCACGGAGAACGCCGCCGCCCTGGCCGCCTACCGGGACGCCATGGAGGACGGGGGCTGTCCGCTGACAAAGCTGTCCGACTCCCACTTCACCGGCACCTTTACCACCGGCGCGGGCGATCCGCTGCTGGTGCTGACGATCCCCCGGGACGCCGGCTGGCACATCACGCTGGACGGGGAACGGGTCACGGCCCGGGAGGTCCAGGGCTGCCTGACCGCTCTGGACGTTGCTCCGGGAGAGCACACTCTGGACATGCGCTATATCCCTCCCGGCCTCATCCCCGGCGGGTGCGTCACCCTGGCGGCCCTGGCGGTGTGCCTCGTGCCCCGGCGGAAAAGGCCCCTTTGAGAGGATAGGAAAAACGCCCTCGCCCGTGCCTGCGGCACGGGCGAGGGCGTTGAGCTTGTCAAAAACCAAGTTTTTTGACCGCTCAGATTGAAACTGCTCGGCGGAAGTGAATCCCGCCGGCAGGAAGTCAAAAGCCTGTCGTCCAGCGGCTTTTGACTTCACGCGCGGGAATGCCGCGCGGCTCGCCCTGACCGGGCTTCGCTTCCGTTTATCCCTTCTTTGACAGTCTGAAACGCTTTTACGCGATCGGCACCAGCAGTCCATGGAGCAGGCACCGGGGGTCGTTGTAGCCGCCGGAGTAGTCGCAGGTGGACAGGGTGATCAGCTGATAGCCCGTAGTGACCGACGAACGGGTGGCGAAAGCGCTGCGGGAGGTGATGTCGTTCAGATACTGCTGGTACTCCCCGTCATAACTGAAATAACCGGGGTAGTTGTTCATGGTGGACTCCACGATATGGGCCGAGATCAGGTCTATCCGGTAATTCTGGTTGGGGGTCATGAGGTACATATACGGGTGCTGGTTATAGAAATTGGGGTCCAGATACTTCTCCACCGTGGCGAACATGGACCCGTCCTTCATGTTGTGTCCATAGATGATGAAGTTGCTGTTGGTAATGCCCAGGGCGGCGTTATAGTCGGCAAACAGGGCGCCGGCGGTGTTGGTCTGCTTGTCGAAGCCCCGGTGCAGATAGAAGTCGTTGTCCCCTGTCTGGAGCACCGGATAGTTGATCATGGTGTCGGCGCAGAAAAGCCACCCCACCACGTCGCTGTTGATACCCTTCAGATACTCCCAGTTGACGCCGAAGGGCGCCTCGGAAGCGGCCTGCACGCTCTGGTTCGGGTCCGGCGTGGCGCCCGGCTCCGTGGTGGCGTTGGGCTCCGCCAGGCCCGAGGTGGCCTCGTCCGCCAGGGCGTTATAGGCCGAGCGGTCCCGGTGGTAGTCCAGAAGCATGCCGCCCAGCTTGCCGCCGGCAAACAGCACGCCGCCCACCAGGATCACCACCAGTACGATCAGGGGGATGTTCTGCTTTTGCAGGCCCCCGCGGCGGGGACGGTAATCGTCCGGCTCCACCGCCACCTCCCGGTAGCCATCCTCCCGCCAGGACTCCGCCGGAGGGCTCTGCCGCCGGACGGGACGCTGACGGGGCTGGTCATAGCCGTCATATTCCTCGTACTGCCGCCGGGGCGCCTGCCGCTGGGGCGGGCGCTGCTGCCGGGGCTGCTGGGCCGGCTGCTGGACCCGGCGCTGGGGCGGCCTCTGCTGCTGGGCGGGACGCTGGCGGGGCTGGTCGTGACCGTCATGCTCCTCGTACTGCCGCCGGGGCGCCTGCCGCTGGGGCGGGCGCTGCTGTCGGGACTGCTGGGCCGGCTGCTGAGCGGTCCGCTTCTGCTGCCGGGGCTGCTGAGAGGATCGCGGCTGGGCTGGGCGGGGCTGCTGCGCCGGGCCCTTCGAGGCGGACCGGGGCCGCTCCACCGGGATATCGTCCAGCGGCATCTCCTCCAGCCAGTCCATTTCTTCCCAATCCCAATCCCCGGGACCCATGTTCTTTGCCATTGGCTTCCTCTCTTTCTATCCCACGCCCGTCATCCAAAAGGGCGGCCCGTTTTTTCCGTGTTCATCATAACACGGCTGTAACTCTTTTGCAATCTTTTCTCGCCGAAATGACACCGTTTTCGCGGTATACTGTCGTAAAAGGAGGCGTGCGCCGTGACAGATGATACGATCCTGTTTTTTGCCGGAAAACCGGGGGCGGCGGACCTGTACGAGGTCTTTGAACGCCGGGTGCTGGCGGAGATCGGCGATGTGCGCATTCGGGTCCATAAGACCCAGATATCCTTTTCAAATCGCCATGGCTTCGCTTTTGTATCTCTGCTGCCGGTGCGGCCGAAAGCCCGGCGGCCCGACCCGTATATCACCGTGTCCTTCGGTCTGCGCCACCGGGTGGACAGCCCCCGTATCGACGCCGTTTCGGAGCCCTATCCGGAGCGGTGGACCCACCATGTGCTCATCGCCGCCCTGTCGGAGATCGACGACGAGCTGATGGCCTGGGTCAAAGAGGCCGCGGTGTTCTCAAACCTGAAATGAGCGCCCGAGGGCGCCGCCCCTATGCGCAAACGCCTCCGCTTTCCGGCGGAGGCGTTTGCGCTGCGTTCTGGCTCAGTCCTTCTTGTAGGCGCCCCACAGGTACAGCACCGGCAGGCAGATCTTCACCAGCACCGTTAAGATCATCACCGCCACGCTGTCGGTGGTGCTGAAGGTCAGCACTGCGCTGATCACGGCCAGCACCAGCAGAATGACGCTCATCACCTTGCAGGCGGAGACGTTGCCCTTCACGCCCAGGATACCGGCGATCAGGTTCAGGATACTGCCGAGAATGGCCGCCACGAACAGCACCGTACCGGACAGGAAACCGGCGCCCACGCCGCCCTCAAGGCCCGCTACGTCGTACAGCATGGTCACCAGAGACCCGGCAAAGGCCGACGCCGCCAGGGTCAGCACGATGGAAATGCTGCTCAGCACGATATGGATGATACTCGTTACCTTTAAAAGTGTATTCGGTCTCGCCATGACTGTCCTCCGTCTTATATCTTTTTTCTATTGTCTCGCTTACCGGCCGATTTAGTTTACCATAATCCGTCGTAAATGGCAACTGTTTTATCCACTCCCGTCCGCCGCGCCCTTTTTGGCGGACAAAACATGTATTTTCCTATTGACAAAGCCGTTATTACTGTATATACTCCATATGAACAGTTTAAAAGCGAGGACACGTCATGACCGTCTTCATCGACAACAAGAGCGGCTCGCCCATCTACGAGCAGATATACACCCAGCTGAAGGCGCAGATCATCAGCGGGGTCCTGGGGGAGGACGAGCTGCTGCCCTCCATCCGGGACCTGGCCAAGGACCTGCGTATCAGCGTGATCACCACCAAGCGGGCCTACGACGAGCTTGCGGCGGAGGGGTTCATCTACACGGTGGCGGGCAAGGGCTGCTTCGTGGCGCCGAAGAACACGGAGCTGCTGCGGGAGGAGCTCCTGAAGAAGGTGGAATCCCACCTGGCGGAGGCCCTGCGTCTGGCGGCCAGCTGCGGCCTGACGAGACAGGACATACTGGATATGCTTGATATCATGGAGGGGAACGACACATGAACGCCATCGAGACACATGGACTGACGAAAACATACGGGGACTTCACCCTGGGGCCTCTGGACCTGACCCTGCCAAGCGGGTGTATCATGGGTCTGGTGGGGGAAAACGGCGCGGGCAAGAGCACCACCATCCGGCTGCTGCCGGGCATGACCCGGCCGGACGGGGGCGCCGCCACGGTGCTGGGCGTGCCGGCCGGTCCGGACATGCGGGAGGTGAAGCAGCAAGTCGGCGTGGTGCTGGACGACGTGGGCTACCCCGGCAGCCTCACGGCCACGCAGATGGGCAAGGTCCTGGCCGCGGCCTACAAAAACTGGGATCAGGCCCTTTTTGAAAAGTATCTGCGGGACCTGTCCATCCCCACGGACAAGAAGTTTTCCGCCCTGAGCCGGGGCAATAAGATGAAGCTGGGGATCGCCGGGGCCCTGAGCCACAACGCCCGGCTGCTGATCCTGGACGAACCCACCGGCGGCCTGGACCCGGTGGTCCGGGACCAGGTGGTGGACATCCTGTCGGAGTTCACCCGGGACCCGAGCCGGTCCATCCTCATCAGTTCCCATATCGTCAGCGACCTGGAGAAGCTGTGCGACTACATCGCGTTCCTGCACAAGGGCAGGCTGCTGCTGTGCCAGGAGAAGGACCGGCTGCTGGAGGAATACGGCATTTTACAGTGCGACCGGGCCTTTCTGGACAGCCTGCCGCCCGAGGCGGTGCTGGGCCGGCGGCTGACGCCGTACAGCGTGGAGGCTCTGGTCCGCCGGGACGCGGCCCCGGCAGGCGCGGCGCTGCGGCCGGTGACCATCGAGGAGCTTTTCGTACTGCTGGTAAAGGGGGATAAGTGAGATGAAAGCGCTGTTTCTGGCCGATCTCTATCAGGCAAAAACAAGTTTCAAATTCTACGGGGTCTTCATCGCCGTGGCCGCCGTCATCACGGTGGGCAGCAGCGTATCGGGTGAGGGCAATTTGGGTCTGTTTTTCCCCATCTACTCCATCCTCATGGCCTCCATGATGGGCATGAGCCTGTTGCAGCTGGACGAGGCCAGCCGCTGGAACCTGTACGCACAGGCCCTACCCTGCGACCGGCGGGATCAGGTCAGTTGCAAATATGTCGTTACCATGCTCTGCTTCGGCCTGGTCTGGCTGCTGTTCACCGCCATCTACGCCGTGCTGGCTCTGCTGGGCTATATGGCCTGGGTCCAGGCGCTGTTTCAGTCCGTACTGCTGCTGGTCATGGGCCTGATCGCCCCGGCCATCAGTCTGCCGCCCATGTTCCGCTGGGGTAGCGCCAAGGGCCGGATCATCTATATCGCCATGATCGTGGTGCTCGCCGCCGGTCTCGGCGCCGGCGCCGGCGCCGCCGCGCTGAACGAATTGGGCGTGCCCGCGCTGCCCGGCGGCATCTGGATCGCGCTGGGCCTTCTGCTCATAGCTGCCCTGTACGCGGGCAGCTGGGCCCTCTCCGTGCGCTGGTACGAAAAGCGGGAGCTGTGAAGCGACCGACCGCGGGCCCGACGCCAAAACAGAACATAAGACCCTGGCCCTCCGGTGCTTGTCGGAGGGTCAGTTTTATTCTGCCGTCTCAATGTAGAGCTCTTCCGCCTCATACAACGCTTTTTGGAGCAGCTCACGCCCAACACGGTTTTCTTCCGTCTCCGGCAGCGTTTCCAATGCTTTAGACGCGCTGTCGCACAGAATGTAGTACATCTTTTGATAGTCCGCCATCTTCTCACCTCCTACAATATAGATTGCGGCAAGGTACACGGCAGCCAGCCGTGTTTTGCCAACTCAAAGCCGAAGCTGTAGAA
>CANQMO010000018.1 GCA_947624985.1 uncultured Oscillospiraceae bacterium
GAGCTAGTGGCCAGACTCGAACTGGCGACCTGCTGATTACGAATCAGCTGCTCTACCGACTGAGCTACACTAGCACATCTTGTGCCCGTGTATTTTAGCATACGCGCCCCGTAGAAGTCAACAGGAAAAATACCGTCCGCTCTGATAACGTTCCGTATTATTACTTGCAATTCTCCCGCCGCCTTCAGGCGGACGCTGCACTTTCTTTCAATTCTTCCGGCGCGGCTGCATAGACCCGCGCCGGGAAACCCGCGGTATTTCGGCGTTTTTCCCGTCCTGGCGGTTGCGATAACGACTTTACATAATTTTTAATTTCATTTATAATGCAGTAAGTTATCGACACTTTCAACAGAGATTTCAACAGATATATAATGCGGATAATAAGGGAATTTTCATAAAAATTGGAAAAATCTTCAAATTCTTCAAACGTGTCCAGAAACAAATAGTTTCAATTTTTTATTTTACATAATACGTCTATTTTCATCCATACGGGCCGATCGCATGCATAGATGCAGCCTTTGGGCGTTTTGACTGCATTTTCCGGCGGTCAGCAGGGGATGAGCCCGCTGTCCGCCATGGACACGAAGTCGTCTCCGGCCACCACGATGTGGTCCGAGAGGGTCACGCCCACCTGGGCCAGGACCTGCCGGACCCGGAGCGTGGCCGCCACGTCCTCTTTGGAGGGCAGGGCAAGACCGCTGGTGTGGTTGTGGGCCAGGAGCACATAGGTGGCGTTCTTCTCCAGGGCGATCTGGGTGATCCGCCGGAGATTCACCCCCACGGAAACGGTGTCGCCCCGATTGATCTCCCGGCAGTCCAGCAGCGCCAGCTTGGCATCCAGACAGACCATATACATGACCTCGTCCGGGCAGTTGATGAACCGGGGCAGCAGGAACCTCCCCGCGGCGGCGCTGTCGGGCAGGATATGTCCGGGGGCCGTCTTGGCGATGGAGTACCGGCGGGCCAGAGCCGGCACCAAATGGATGAGCACGGCGGCGTTGTCGCCAATGCCTTTCACCCTTTTCAGCGCGTCCGGCGACGCGTCGAAGACCCCGTCCAGACTGCCGAAGGCGTCCAGCAGCCGGTGGGCCAGCACGTTGGTGTCCTGCCGGGGCAGCGCGTAAAAAAGCAGCAGCTCCAGCACGTTGTGGTCGGCAAAGCCGTCCAGGCCCTGCCGGAGGAATCGGTCCTTCAGCCGCTGTCTGTGTCCTGTGTGCTCATTCATCGTCTTGCTCCGCTTTCTCTGTTTACAGATTCTTAAAGTTGAAACCGTTGCCACGCAACGGCGAATATGCTATACTGATGACCGGATATCGACGGGATATGACCCGATGTAAGGAGGACGAACCCCATGAAGCTGAAGCTGTCCGACATCCGCAGCTTTCTCAAGCGGGCGGACATGCTGCTGTTCTTTTTGTGCCTGGCCGCGGCGGTCATGGGCCTTGTGGCCATCTCCAGCGCCACCCGTACCATGGGCCGGTCCCTGATATATGTGCAGTCCTTTGCGCTGATCATCGGCATAGTGCTGTATTTTCTGTTCACGCTCATCGACGCGGACATTTTCGCGGACCAGTGGCCGCTGCTGCTGGTGGTGGAGATCGGTCTTATCCTGCTGCTGGCGGTGGTCGGCAGCGAGGATGATACCGGCAACCGGGCCTGGCTCCGCTTTCTCGGTATCGGCATCCAGCCGGCCGAGGTGGTGAAGGTCATCTACATCGTTCTGACGGCCAAACATCTCACATATTTAAAAGAATACCGCTCGCTGAGCTCGCCCCTGTCCGTGTTCCAGCTGGTGGCCCATCTGGGGTTCCTGTTCGCGCTGTACATGGTCATCTCCGGCGACCTGGGAAACGCGCTGGTGTTTTTCTTCATTTTCCTGGTGATGGTGTTCGCGGCGGGCGTAAAGCTGTACTGGTTTTTGTTCGGCGCGGCGGCCATGGCGCTGGCCATCCCGCTGGCCTGGAACTTCGTGTTCTCCGACAACCAGAAGGAGCGTATCCTGGCGCCCTACCTGCCGGACGCCATCGACCCCACCGGCTACGGTATCAACTGGGAGCCCACCCGGGCCAAGCTGGCCCTGTCCTCCGGACGGCTGTGGGGCACCGGCCTCTATCAGGGCACCCAGACCCAGACCGCCTCGGGCGGTCTGCGGAGCAAGCACGCGGACTATATCTTCGCCTGTATCGGCGAGGAGATGGGGATGGTGGGCTGTATCGTGGTGATCCTGCTGCTGATGGCCATCATCATCCGGTGCGTATATGTGGGCCTGCACTGCCAGAGCACGTTCGGCATGCTGGTGTGCATGGGCATGGCCGCCATGATCTGCTTCCAGCTTTTCAACAGCGTGGGCATGTGCACGGGCCTGACCCCGGTCATCGGCCTGACGCTGCCCTTTTTCAGCTACGGCGGCTCGTCGCTGTTCACCATGTTTGCCGCCATGGGGATCGTCTCCGGCATCCGATACCGGCCAAAACCGACACAGTTCCGCTCTTACGGGGCGGACTTCTGAGTGAAAAAAGCAGCAGACATGTATCTGCTGCTTTTTGCTGTCTTACACCCCCGGCTCCACCGGCGGGGCGTTGCGGGCCATGAAATCGGTCATGAGCGTATCGTAGAAGCCGGCGCCGGTGACCTGTACATAGACGCTGACCCATACCGCCAGGATCAGCCCCACCAGGGGCAGCAGCGCGCTCAGCAGCGCCCAGCCCAGAAAGCTCATATCCAGCACGAAGAGCTGCCACCGGTGGCCCCGCATGACCTCCCGGCTCAGGGCCACGCACTGGAAACAGCCCGCCCCCGGGTTGTCCAGCATGATGTAGACCGCCAGCCGGTAGGAGTAGTCGGCCATGATCGCCGGGATGAGAAGGGGCAGGCCCGCCGCCAGCCACCAGAGATGGCCGGTGAGAACGATCAGCGCCGACACCGGCACCACATACAGCAGCGACCACAGCGACACGAAAAGCGACGGCAGCAGCCGTATCCATATGGCCCGGAAGAACACGCCAAAGGCGTCGAAGATGTCGCCGCAGCCGGCCTTTTCCCGCCGCCAGATCCGCAGGGCGTATATCACGAAGCCCACCGTCAGCTCCAGCGTCATGATCTCCAGCGCCACCTCCAGCACCCGGCCCGCTATGCCGCCCATAGGCCGCGGCTCCACATAGGTCACCGTGCCCTCCGCGGCGGACATGAGCATGGTCCGATAGGCCGACAGCGCGCCGCTTATACTGAGCGACAGGACGCTGATCCCCAGCGTCACAAGACCCAGCAGCAGCGCTACCCAGAAGGGATTGGGCCGGGCCTGGCGCATGGCCTCCCGGGCGGTCGATTTCAGATGTTTTCTGTCCATTTCCACAGCTTATACGCTCCTTTTCACCGGTTACGTCCGATCTGATATTTCTCCAGCGCCCGGACCAGGTACATGGTCCCCAGACCGGTGAAAGCGCCGGTGACGATGGCCGCGGCCAGCAGCGCCGGTCCGTACCAGAAGATGGCCGCCGTGCGGGTGACCGCCGCCGCCGCCAGAAGCTGGCCGGCGTTGTGGGCGATGGCGCCGAACACGCTGACAACCCACAGCAGCTTTTCCGGGAACAGTCCCAGCAGCGCCCCCATCACGGCCCATGACAGAACGCCCCCCGCCAGCGAGAACAGTATGGCGGAAAAGCTCCCGGCGAACAGGGCGGACAAAACGATCCGCGCCAGCAGTATGCACCCGGCCTCCTTCCGCCCCATCACCACCATGGCGGTGAGCGTGACGACGCTGGCAAGACCCAGCTTCACCCCCGGCACGGGCACCGGCGCGGGTATCTGGCCCTCGATGACCCATACCGTCAGCTCCAGCGCCGTCAGCAGTGCCATGAATACGAGTTTTTGCGTCTTACCTCTCATGGCTCTCCTATCCGGATCACCAGCCTGTGGGGCAGGCATACGATGGGGATGGCCCCGTCCGATATGGCCCCCTGCTTCACACAGTCCTGATGGGGGCAGTCCGCGTCCGTGACCCGGATGGACCCCGGGGACACCTGCACGGTGTTCCAGCCGTCGGGCGTCTCCACCGTGAACGAATAGGGCTCGGCCACGGCGCCCAGGTCTACCGTGCGGTACAGCGCCCCGTCCACATAGATGGCCGCCGACCGGACGGCCGGACCGTGCAGCAGGTAAATGCCCGCGCCCAGGGCGGCCAGCGCCCCGAACAGCACGACCCAAAAAAGAGTTTTCCCTTTCATAGTTTACATTTTAGTTACAATATCGTATAATGTCAATAAGATTCTGCGGCAAACCGCCCGGAAAAGTGACGGGCGCGGCGATATGCTTCTTGCGGAAGGGGGCATGGAGGTTGCAACTGGATATCGTGACGTTGATCTTTGGCCAGGCCTCCGGCACGCTGGCGAACATCTCCCGGTACATCCTGCCGCTGGTGGGGCTGGCCATCGTGACCCGGTGCGTGCGCAGCATGCTCCGGGAGCGGTACGAGCCGGAGACGTGGGCATATCTGTATCTGGCGGGGAACGTGATGATACCTCTGCGGCACTGGGAGTGTATCCTGGGCCGGGCCCGGTCCGTGGACGGCCAGGTGGACGACCCCTCCGTGGAGCGCATGCACGCCTGTCTCATCCGCAGCCCCCGGGGGGACTGGACGGTCTACAATCTGGGCCGGGGGGAGACCTATGTGAACGGGGAACCGGTCCAGCCCGGCGGCGCGGCCATCCAGGACGCGGACGTGCTGACCCTGGGGCAGGTATCCGCCCGGTTCGTGGACCTGACGGAGGAGGAGCGGTCCGCTCTTTTGAAGTACCGGCACGCCCCCGGACGGCGGGTGCGGCCCGGGGTGACCATGCTGCTGCTGACCGTGTTTCAGATACTGCTGCTTTTGCAGCAGCTTACCTACAACCCGGGCGCCGGGATCGGGGTGGCCATGGCCTTCGGTATCCTGGCCACGGCCCAGTGGAGCTATTTCGCCGTGGTGCGTATCACCGGGCAGACGGGCTTTGAGCCGGAGATACTGGCGCTGTTCCTGTCCACGGTGGGCATGAGCGTCGCGGCCTCCAAGACCCCGGACGATATGCTCAAATACATCATCCTGTTTGTGGTGTCCCTGGGGCTTTTCGTGTTCATGTGCCTTTGGATACGGGACCTGAAGCGGGTCAAGTCCGTGCGGCTTTACGCCTTTTTCGCGGCGGTGATCCTGCTGGCGGTGACGCTGGTGCTGGCCCCGGAGCGCAACGGCGCCAGAAGCTGGCTGGAGTTCGGCAGCTTCACCATCCAGCCGTCGGAATTCGTGAAGGTGCTGTACATATACGCCGGCGCGGCCACGCTGGATAGGCTGTTCGTGAACCGGAACCTTATCTTTTACATCGGCTTCTCCGCCGCCTGCGTGGGGCTGCTGGCCCTGATGGGCGACTTCGGAACGGCGCTGGTGTTTTTCGTGACGTTTTTGGTGATCTCCTTCATGCGCTCGGGCAACTTCGCCACGGTGTTTCTGGCCGTGGCGGGGGCGGTGCTGGGCGTGATGCTGGTGGTGACGGTCAAGCCCCATGTGGTGGCCCGGTTCGAGACCTGGGGCCATGTGTGGGAGGACATCTACGGCGCGGGCTATCAGCAGGTGCGGGCCATGAGCGCCGCCGCCAGCGGCGGGCTGTTCGGCCAGGGGGCCGGCAACGGGTGGCTGGTGGATATCTACGCCGCCGAGACGGATATGGTCTTCGCGGTGATCTGCGAGGAGATGGGGCTCATCACCGGCCTTTGCTGCGTGGGGTCTCTGCTGGCCCTGGCGGGGTTCGTGGTGAAAAACGCCTCCTCGGGCCGCTCCAGCTACTTCGTCATCGCCGGCGCCGCCACCATGAGCATGATGCTGGTGCAGGTGATACTGAACGTATACGGGACCATGGATATCCTGCCATTCACCGGCGTCACGTTCCCCTTCGCGTCGGTGGGCGGCAGCAGCCTGATCGCCTGCTGGATGCTGCTGGCCTTCGTGAAGGGCGCGGACATGCGGGCCAACGCCAGCTTTGCCGTGAAGCGGCCGGAGCGGTTCTCCGGCGGCGTGGGCGTGGACGACGACGGGTATGACGCCGGCGGCTACGAGGGCGGTCACTATGACGGCGACGGCTACGATGATGACGGCTACGACGGCGACGGCTATGACGGATATTACTATCCGGGAGGACGCGGATGAAGAAAGTGACGAAACGCGCCTTCGCGGTGCTGCTTCTGGCCGCCCTGGTGGTGGCCGGCATGGGCGTGTATCTGTTCCGTCTGGTGACGGACGGCGGCGACTGGGCCGCCTTTTACGCCAACGACAGCGTGTACACCAACGGCGTTTTGAACCGGGGGTCCGTCACGGACCGGAACGGGGTGGTGCTTGCCTCCGCCGGGGAGGACGCCTTCCACTACGCCGACGACAGCACGGTACGCCGGGCCTGCCTGCATGTGGTGGGCGATCTGGACGGCAACATCGGCACCAGCGTCCTGTCCATTTTCCGGGACCGGTTCATCGATTACTCCTTTTTCACCGGCACCACCACCAAGGGCGGCGCCATGAAGCTGACCGTCGACGCGGAGGTGTCCGCCGCGGCCTACGACGCCCTGAACGGGCACAGGGGCACCGTGCTTGTGTATAACTACCGGACCGGGGAGGTCCTGTGCATGGTGTCCACCCCCGGCTGGGACCCGGAGCAGGGGATCACCTTCGATGTGAGCGACCCCGCCTATGAGGGGGCGTTCATCAACCGGGCCGTCAGCTCCACCTTCACCCCGGGCTCGGTGTTCAAGCTGGTGACTGTGGCGGCGGCGCTGGAGACCATGCCCGACTTCTGGCAGAAAACGTATACCTGCGAGGGCAGCGACATCATCGGCGGGCAGAAGATCAACTGCGCCGGCCACCACGGGACCCTGACCGTGGAACAGGGCCTGGCCTGCTCCTGCAACGTGGTATTCGGCCATCTGGGGGCGGAGCTCGGGGGCGCGCTCATCAGCCAGTACGCGGAAAAGTTCGGGCTCACCACGGCGCACGCGCTGAACGCCGACATCCCCACCGCCGCCGGGAGCGTCCCCGCGGCGGAAAACGCCGGGGACGCGGCCTGGGAGGCCATCGGCCAGTACAGAGACCTTGTCAACCCCTATGCCTTCCTGCGGTTCATGGGGGCCATCGCCAACGGGGGCAAGGTGGTGGAGCCCTCCATCCTCTACGGCAAATCCAACGGCTCGGAGCAGCTCATGAGCGCCGCCACGGCTCAGACCCTGTCGGAGCTTATGAGCTACAACGTACAGTATGAGTACGGCCCGTCCAACTACCCGGGGCTGGACCTGCACGCCAAGACCGGCACCGCCGAGGTGGGCGACGGCACGTCCCACGCCTGGTTCGCCGGCTTCATCACCAACGAGAATGCCCCCTACGCCTTCGTGGTCATGGCGGAGCGGGCCGGCAGCGGCTACGGCGTGGCGGCCCCCATCGCCAACACGGTGCTGCAAAAAGCGGTCTCCGTATCAGGTAATTGACGTGATAGATATTTCCCTGCAAAATGTGAAAAAGAGCTTCGGCGGGACGGAAGTCCTCCGGGGCGTGAGCTTCGATATCCGCTCCGGGGAGCGGGTGGCGCTGCTGGGCCCCAACGGGGCCGGCAAGACCACCCTGCTGCGTATCCTCACCGGCGCGCTGGAGCCGGACGAGGGGGAGGTGGCCCTGGCCCCGGGCAAGCGGATCGGGCTCATCTCCCAGATACCGGTCTATCCGGAGGGGTACACCACCGAGGACGTGCTCCGCTCCGCCCACCGGCATTTGGACGAGCTCAGACAGGAGATGACCGCGCTGGAAGCGGCCATGCAGACGGACGCCTCCGCCCGGACGCTGGCGAGATATGACCGGCTGACGGCGGAGTACGACCGGCTGGGAGGCTACAGCGCGGACTACGAGCGGGAGCGGGTGGCCAACGGTCTGGACCTGTCGCCGGCCATGCGGGCGCAGAGCTTCGCGAGCCTCTCCGGCGGGGAAAAGACCCGGGTGAACCTGGCCAGGCTCCTGCTGGAGGACACGGATATACTGCTTCTGGACGAGCCCACCAACCATCTGGACCTGAAAAACACCCAGTGGCTGGAGGAATTCCTCCTGCGGTTCAAGGGCACGGTGCTGACCGTGAGCCATGACCGGTGGTTTCTGGACACGGTGGCCCTGCGGACCATCGAGCTGGCGGACGGGGTCTGCCAGTTTTACGCCGGCAACTACAGCTTTTACATCGACGAAAAGCAGCGCCGGTACCAGCTTTTGCAAAAGCAGTACGAAAAGAATCAGAAGGAGATCGCCCACCTGGAGCAGGCGGCCAAAGACCTGCGGCTGTGGGCGTTTCTGGGCAACGACAAGCTCTACAAGCGGGCGTTCTCCATGGAAAAGCGTATCGCAAGATTGCAGACCGCGCCCCCGCCCAAACGGGAACGGAAGCTGAACGTCCGATTCAAGGAGCAGGAGTTTTTCGGGGACGAGGTGCTGGTCATCGACGACCTGAGCAAGAGCTTCGGGGAAAAGAAGCTCTTTGAACACCTGGACCTTCTCGTCCGGCCCGGCGAGCGGGTGGCCGTCATGGGGGACAACGGCAGCGGCAAATCCACGCTGGTGAAGCTCATCCTGGGGGAGGAGCCCCCGGACACGGGCTACACCCGCCGGGGCCCCGCCGTCCGCACGGCGTACCTGCCCCAGAACATCACGTTCCCCCACCGGGAGCGCACGCTGGTGGACACGCTCATCTACGACGACAGGGCCCAGCCCCAGCAGGCCCGGGACCGGCTGGCCGCCTTCAACTTCACCGGGGAGGACGTGTTCAAGACCGTGGGGTCCCTCTCCGGCGGGGAGCAGAGCCGGCTGCGGCTGTGCATGCTCATGAAGGACGACGTGAATTTCCTCATTCTGGACGAGCCCACCAACCATCTGGACATCGCCAGCCGGGAGTGGATCGAGCAGGCGCTGGACGACTACGGCGGCACGCTGCTGTTCGTCAGTCACGACCGGTGGTTCACGGACCGGTTCGCCACCCGCATATGGGAGATAAAGGACGGGACGCTCACGGACTTTGCCGGGGGCTACGCCGAGTATCAGCAGTACAAGGCCCGGCAGACGGAGCTGGCCCTGGCCGCCAAGCACCACGAGCCCAAGGCAAAGACCGGCAAGCCCCAGCGGGCCTCCGACCCGTCCAGACGGCTCGCCAGACTGGAGCGGGAGATCGAAAAGCTGGAGGCCGACATCGCCGGCCTGACGGCCCGGGAGGAGGCCAACGCCACCGACTACCAGAAGCTCATGGACCTGGGGGCGGAAAAGGCCGCCTTGCAGGAGAAGCTGGACGGGCTCTATGGGGAATGGGAGGAGCTGGCGGAATGAAAACGCTGACCGGGACGCAGAAGATACTGTTCAGCGCGGCGGCGGTGTGCCTTGTGGCCGGCGGGGCGTTCGAGTTTTGCATGGTCGGCTATTTCATGACGGCGCTGACGCTCTGGGGCGCGGCGGCGTGTCTGGCGTTTTTCGGGCTGCTGGCCCCCTGCGGGGCCCGCTGGGCCCGGCGGCTGCGCGCGGGCATGATCGTTCTGCTCATCATCGGCTTCGGCCTGTTTCTCACGGCGGAGATACCCGTGCTGCGAGCCGCCCGTTCGGACGGCGATACTTCCGCCCCCTGGCTCGTGGTCTGCGGGGCGGGGGTCAACGGCTCCGAGCCCTCCCGCTCCATGACGGACCGGCTGGAAAGGGCCGCCGTCTGGCTGGATGAAAACCCGGACGGCGTGGCCGTGCTCACCGGCTCCCGGGGGCCGGACGAGGACCTGTCCGAGGCGGAGGCCATGTTCCGCTGGCTCACGGCCCGGGGAGTGGACCCGGCCCGTCTCGTTCTGGAAGAGCGGGCGGACAGCAGCTATGAGAACATCAAAAATTCCCTGTCCCTTATCGGGGCCCGGGGTGGCGACCCGGCGGGCCGGGTGGCGATCCTGTCCAGCGAGTACCACCTGTTCCGGCTGGGCAGCATGGCGGAAAAGCTGGGCTGCGAGCCCGTGCTGGTGGCGGCCCGTACCTCCCGGACGAGCCTTTTCGTCAACTACGCTATACGGGAGGCGTTCGCCGTGTGGAAGCTGTGGATATTCGGCCCGTGACGGATAAAGACAAATAAGCGCCGCCCCCTGACGCGAGATCGCGTCGGGGGGCGGCTTTTGTCCGTGTGTCTTACAGCAGCGTGGGGACCAGCTCCGCCAGCATGTGGGCCAGCTGGCTGTGGCCCTTGCGGGACAGGTGCATGTGGTCTACGGGGTTGAACTCACACTCCGCCGCGTCCATGAAGTGGGCGCCGGTGAGAGCGGCCGCGTCCTTGAACGCGGCGGCCATGCCCAGGGTCCGTTCCCGGCAGCCCTGGCCCATAGCTGGGTCGAAAAAGCCTTCCCCGATGGGCGGCGGGGCCACGATCAGTACGTTCGGGCCCCGGTCCGCCCAGCACAGGGTGTTCATGGCCTGGCGGACCAGCCGCTGCATGGCCACGCCCACGGCGGCGGCGGTGCAGCCGAAACGCTCCTTGGAGTCATTGGTGCCCAGCATGATGATGAGCAGGTCCACCGGCTCGTGGCTGAGCAGGCAGGGGCTTATGTAGTCGATACCGGCCAGATCCCCGTGGATGGGGTCGTCAAAGACCGTGGTCCGGCCCCCCAGGCCCTCTTCCAGAATGAGATATCCCTCTCCCAGCAGCGTCTGGAGCACGCAGGGCCACCGCTCGTCCTCATTGAAGCGGGCGCCGTGATCGGCGCAGTCGTTCGGGTCGGCGCAGTAGCCGTGGGTATTGGAGTCCCCGAAGCAGACAATATGTTTTTTCACGGCTCAACCTCCTGTTATGGCGGGCAGACTGGCCGCCGCGGCGGACTGGCCCACCCGGCGGAACTTCTCGTCCGGCAGAGCGGGGCGGATGGCCTCGTTCACGGCGGGGTACTCGTCGGCCAGCACCTCCTTGCACCGGGCCAGGATCCGGTCGCCGCCCTTGCCGCTCATGACACGGCCCAGCAGCAGCACATGGCGGAACTTGTACAGGTCGTAGTACCAGGCCAGCGCGTGGGCCAGATACACCCCGATGGAGTCATAGACCTTTTCGGCCCGGGGGTCGTCCGCCTCCATGAGAGCCTGGACCTCCTTCAGCTTCTGGGCGGGGGACAGCCCCTCGTCCAGCGCGATCCCCGCGGCGGGGGCCAGCTTGATGACGCCGTCCTGAGAGAAATACTTGACCCCGCAGCCGATGTCGCCGCTCCACTCGTCCCGCATGGCGGCGGGATTGGCGTCCACGGGCACGAAGGCCAGCTCGTTCAGCCACCCGGTGATACACCCGTCGGCGTCCACATAGCCCACCGCCTCGCTGGTGCCCATGGCGATCCCCAGCACATTGCTCTCGCCCAGGCTCATGACACCCGCCAGGGCCGACACGTCGCCGTCGTTGATGACCGCGTAGGGCACGTCGCCGAAGGTGTCGGTGATGGCCCGGATGTAGATGTCCTTGACCTTGGCGTCGAACAGGTCGTCCGGCACCTGCAAAAAGAGGGAGGCCCGCATGGTGCGGTTGTTGATGTAGATACCCGCGGAGGACACGCCCACCGCGTCCACTCGGGGCAGATGGGCCGCGGCGGACTTCAGCGCCGAGACGATCCCCTCATAGTGGTAGTCCGGATCGGCGGTGATCTTGGGATACCAGACCACCTCCTCGGAATAAACGCTCTCCCCGTCGATGACGGCGGAGACCTTCCGGTCCGAGCCGCCCGCGTCAAAGCCGATACGGCAGCCGTCCATATGCCCGCCGATGTGCTGGGGCGCGTCATTGGCGGGGGGCACCGCGTCCACCCGCACCACCTGGAAGGGGTGCTCGAACACATGGGCCATGAAGTGGAAGTCGAAATCCTGCCGGCCGCCGTCGGCGTATATCTTTTTGATGGCGTCGCACACCGCCTCGTTGCCGGCCAGGTAGACCTTGAAGCCGCCCTTCATCCAAAGCAGGGTCTTGACGATCCGCTCGATATAATACACGTCTGCGTCAAAGCGCTCCGCCGTGCCGTGGATGTAGGTGTCATACACCGCCATCTGGCCCGAGGCCCGCTTCACCGCGATGGCGAAGGGCTCCCGGGCGGTCTCCAGAAACGCCCTGTTGAACAGGTTCAAGGGCAGAAAGCCCGGGTCCAGTGGGGGGATGTTTTTGACGGATACTTCAATGCCGAGGTGATTCATTTGTTCCATCCTCCTTTGCAGTTTTTGTAGAAATTTCATAAAACGCTCCCGCGGATATACCTCTAGGCTAACAGCTTTTTCTATATTGTCAAGAGGATTTCCGAAATAATTTTCCTTGACGGGGACAGGAAAAGACAATATCATGGACCCATCAACCATATTGTAAAGGGGGACTTGCCCTATGCAAGCGGAAAAGCTACAGCGATACAAACAGTGGGTGCAGTCGGAGCTGCGCGCCTGCGTGGACTTCTGGCTGGAGCACGGCATGGACGCCGAACACGGCGGGGTGTACACCTGTCTGGACCGGACGGGCCAGATCTACTCCACCGACAAGAGCGTTTGGATGCAGGGCCGGTGCGGGTGGACGTTCTCCTACCTGTGCCATGTGTACGGGGTCCGTCAGCCGTGGCTGGACGCGGCGAAAAGCTGCATCGACTTTCTGGAGAAGTACTGCATCGACCCCGACGCGGAGGGGCGCATGTACTTCACCGTCACCGCCGAGGGAAAGCCTCTGCGCCAGCGGCGGTACTGCTTCTCCGAGGGGTTTTACGCCCTGGCCAACGCGGAGTATTACGGCGTCACCGGGGAGCGGGAACACCTGGAGCGTGCCCGCCGGGCCTATGAGCTCATCTGGAAACTGAACCGGGGGCTCATGGCGGACCCCACCGGCCTCGGCCCCAAGACTATCCCCGAGACCCGCCGGGGCCGGGCCCTGGCCGACCCCATGATCTATCTGAACATCACCTCCGTCATGCGCCGGGTGGACCCGGAAAAGGCCGCGCTTTATGACGAGCGGGCCGCGATATGCGCGCAGGAGATATTCCGGTATCACGTCAAGCCCGATCTTCGCTGTACCCTGGAGAGCGTGGACGTGGACGGCACCCCCCGGCTCTATTACACCGAGGGCCGGACCGTGAATCCCGGCCACGACATCGAGTGCGTGTGGTTTTTGCTGGAGTACGCGGACCGGACCGGGGACAAAGAGCTCCACGAGGGCGCGGAGAACATCTTCAACTGGGCCATCGAGGCCGGCTGGGATGAGGAGTATGGCGGGCTGCTGTACTTCATCGACTGCCTGAAAAAGCCCCCTGAGGCGTACGAGCACGACATGAAGCTCTGGTGGCCCCATAACGAGATACTCATCTCCTCCCTCATGCTCTACCGGGACACCGGGGATGAGAAGTATTTGACGTGGTTCGACCGGACCGTGGACTACTGCCAAAAGCACTTCGCCGACCCGGCCAACGGGGAGTGGTACGGCTACCTGCGCCGGGACGGCCTGCCCACCCAGCCGCCCACCAAGGGCTCCACCTTCAAAGGCCCCTTCCACCTGCCCCGGAGCCTGGTCATGTGCGACCAAATGCTGGGCCAGCTCCTGGGCGGCGGCCCGGGCGCCTACCCCTCCGTCCCGTGAGAGCGAAAGACAATATTTATAAAATTGGGGGCAACCATTCTATTGACAAAGCAAATGACATATTGTAGAATTTAACTAGCATTTCAGGATTTTTGCGGAAGAAAATTATTCAAAATTTTAAATTATTGAAGGAGGATGACCCATGAGCATGAAAAGGTTGCTCGCTCTGCTGCTCTGCCTGGCGATGGTTCTGAGCCTGGCGGCGTGCGGTGGGACCAAGGCCGAAGAGACCAAGCCCGAGGCCGCCACCGAGGAGACGGCTGAGGAGCCCGCCGAGGAGACTGCGGACGAGGCCGAGGAGCCCGCCGAAGAGCCCGAGGACGAGGCTGAAGAACCCGCCGAAGAGCCGGAAGAGCCTGCGGATGAGGCTGAAGAGCCCGCCGAGGAAGAGGATTCCGGCAGCGACACCGAGGAGCCCGCGGAGGGCGAGGACGAATCCGCCACCGACGCGGAGGAGGAAGAGCCTGCGAAAGAGCCCGAGGAAGAGCCTGAGGATGAGGCCGAAGAGCCCGAGGAAGAAGTAGAGCTTCTGTGGTGGGCGCCGCCCACGTTCATTCAGGACGCGGACGATCCTGCCGGAACATATGAGGAGAAGCTGGTAGAGGAATTCAACGAGAGCCATCCGGGGATCACGGTGCGCGTGGAGACCATCGACTTCACGACGGCCAGCGATAAGATCACGACGGCGATCGAGAGCGGAACGGCGGCCGACGTGCTGTTCGACGCGCCGGGACGTATCATCGAGTACGGCAAGAACGGGAAGCTGGTGCCGCTGGACGATATGTTCACGGATGAATTTGTGAAGGACGTGGACAACGAGGCGCTGCTGACGAGTTGCCAGGGAGACGGGACATATTACATGTATCCGATCTCGGCGTCACCGTTCTACATGGCGATCAACGAGGCCATGTGGGAGGACGCGGGCGCGATGGAGTATGTGAACCTGGAAGGGGACCGCTCCTGGACGACGGAGGACTTTGAGAAGGCGCTGGAGGCGCTGTACGAGGCGGGGTATAACCCCGGGGTGCTGTTCTGCAACGGTCAGGGCGGCGACCAGGGAACGAGAGCGTTGATCGCCAACCTGTACAGCGGCAGTGTGGCGGACATGGAGAAGTACACGTTCAACAGCCCGGAGATGATCAAGGGGCTGGAGAAGGCGCAGGAATGGCTGGACAAGGGCTGGCTGGGCAATGGCGTTGAGTACAACGGCGGCCAGAGTATCGAGCTGTTCGTGGCGGGGCAGACGAGCTTTGAGCTTTGCTGGGGCACGTCCGCGGCGGGCAACAACGCCGCGACGATGGAAGAGAACGGCGTGACGCCGATCTCTCTGCCGTTCCCGTCAGACGACGGCAAGGCGGAGCTGGAGTACCTGGTGAACGGGTTCTGCGTGTTCGACAACGGCGACGAGGCGAAAGCCGAGGCGGCGAAGGAATTTATCAAGTGGATCTGCGACAGTGAGGACAACGTGGTGCGGACGGGCGCGTTCCCTGTGAAGACGAGCATGGGGAACCTGTATCCGGGCGACGCGGAGAAGGAGCTGCTGGCGGAGTTCACGAAGATGTACGGGCCGTACTACAACACGATGGACGGCTTTGCGAACATGCGTGCGCAGTGGTTCGACATGCTGCAGCGGATCACCGACGGCGGTGATGTGACGGAGCTTGCCAACGCCGCCGTGGAGGCTTCCAACGCGGAGATCGGTATCGTGGAAGAGCCTGCCGACGAGCTGGAAGAAGCCGTTGACGAGCTGGCCGAGGAGGCCGGCGAGGCCGTTGCCGCCGCCGCTATCGGTGCTGCCGCCGCTGCGGTAGACGCGGACGACGAGGAGCCCGCCGAGGAGCCTGAGGAGGAAGGCGGCGAGGACCTCCAGGAGGCCATCGATAAACTGGAGAAGGATATCGCCGACGCGGCTGAGGAACCCGAGGAAGAGCCCGAGGAAGAGCCTGCGGAAGAGGCCGAAGAAGAGCCTGAGGAAGAAGTGGAGCTTCTGTGGTGGGCGCCGCCCACGTTCATCCAGGACGCGGACGATCCTGCCGGAACATATGAGGAGAAGCTGGTAGAGGAATTCAACGAGAGCCATCCGGGGATCACGGTGCGCGTGGAGACCATCGACTTCACGACGGCCAGCGATAAGATCACGACGGCGATCGAGAGCGGAACGGCGGCCGACGTGCTGTTCGACGCGCCGGGACGTATCATCGAGTACGGCAAGAACGGGAAGCTGGTGCCGCTGGACGATATGTTCACGGATGAATTTGTGAAGGACGTGGACAACGAGGCGCTGCTGACGAGTTGCCAGGGAGACGGGACATATTACATGTATCCGATCTCGGCGTCACCGTTCTACATGGCGATCAACGAGGCCATGTGGGAGGACGCGGGCGCGATGGAGTATGTGAACCTGGAAGGGGACCGCTCCTGGACGACGGAGGACTTTGAGAAGGCGCTGGAGGCGCTGTACGAGGCGGGGTATAACCCCGGGGTGCTGTTCTGCAACGGTCAGGGCGGCGACCAGGGAACGAGAGCGTTGATCGCCAACCTGTACAGCGGCAGTGTGGCGGACATGGAGAAGTACACGTTCAACAGCCCGGAGATGATCAAGGGGCTGGAGAAGGCGCAGGAATGGCTGGACAAGGGCTGGCTGGGCAATGGCGTTGAGTACAACGGCGGCCAGAGTATCGAGCTGTTCGTGGCGGGGCAGACGAGCTTTGAGCTTTGCTGGGGCACGTCCGCGGCGGGCAACAACGCCGCGACGATGGAAGAGAACGGCGTGACGCCGATCTCTCTGCCGTTCCCGTCAGACGACGGCAAGGCGGAGCTGGAGTACCTGGTGAACGGGTTCTGCGTGTTCGACAACGGCGACGAGGCGAAAGCCGAGGCGGCGAAGGAATTTATCAAGTGGATCTGCGACAGTGAGGACAACGTGGTGCGGACGGGCGCGTTCCCTGTGAAGACGAGCATGGGGAACCTGTATCCGGGCGACGCGGAGAAGGAGCTGCTGGCGGAGTTCACGAAGATGTACGGGCCGTACTACAACACGATGGACGGCTTTGCGAACATGCGTGCGCAGTGGTTCGACATGCTGCAGCGGATCACCGACGGCGGTGATGTGACGGAGCTTGCCGACGCCGCCGTGGAGGCTTCCAACGCCGGTATGGCCGGATAACGGCACCGATCGCAGCAGGCGTTTGCCTTACATGTGGTTTTAATGAAGGCCGCCTCCCCGCGCAGGCGGGGAGGCGGTCTCATTTTCAAAGAAGGGAGGATAATATGGCTCGGAATAACGCTCCCGCTATCCCCGGCGGCAGCCACGCGCTCAGACGGCGCGAGACGATAACGGCCTATCTTTTCATGCTGCCGGCCCTGTGCTTCTTCGCGGCCTTCGTGGTCCTGCCCATGATCATGGGTATTGTGACCAGCATGTTCAATTATACTATGAAAAATCCCGTCTCCAAGGAGACGTTCATCGGGCTAAAAAACTATAAGGACCTGTTTCATGACAGCGTGTTTCTGCGCTCCATGGGGAACACGTTCTTCCTGGTGGTAGTCACGGTCCCCTCGGTCACGCTGTTTTCCCTGTGGGTCAGCTCCGTGATCTACAAGATGAAGCCGGGCTGGTGCTCCTTTTTCCGGTGCGTGTTCTATCTGCCGGTGGTCACGGGCACCGTGGCGGTGGTGGTGGTCTGGCGATGGATGTTCGACGGCTACAGCGGTATCCTCAACTATCTGCTGAAGGCCGTGGGCCTCATCGACAGGAACATCCGCTTTCTGGGGGACACGCGCTTTGCCATCTGGTGTATCATAACCATCATGTTCACCACCTATGTGGGCCAGCCCATCGTGCTGTATGTGGCGGCTCTTGGCAACGTGGATCAGTCCCTGGTGGAGGCGGCCCAGGTGGACGGGGCCAACAATATGCAGGTCTTTTGGAAGATCAAATGGCCCCAGATCATGCCCACCACCCTCTATATCGTGGTCATAACCACCATCAATACGTTCCAGTGCTTCTCGCTGATCCAGCTGCTCACCTCCGGCGGGCCGTCGGGCAGCACCAACACAGTGATGTATTACCTCTATCAAAACGCGTTCTCGCTGTACAAATACGGCTATGCCAACTCCATGGGCGTCATCCTTGCCATCGTCATCGCCATATTGAGCGCCATCCAGTTCAAGGTGATGAGCAAGGACGTCTCGTATTGAGGAGGGCGGAAGTATGAAGACCAGAAAGATCACATTTTACAGGTTCATCTCGATCCTGCTGCTGGCAGTGATCGCGTTCACATTCATCTTTCCCTTTTATTGGATACTGACTGGCTCGCTGAAACGGCAGAACGTGGCCATCAAGCTGCCGCCGGAGTGGTTCCCGCTGCATCCCACGCTGGAGAACTTCCAGAAGCTGTTCAAAAACCCGGCGGGGAACTGGATGTTCAACACGGTGTTCATCTCCCTGTGCAGCATGGCCCTGGTGTGCGCCACCGCCTCCATGGCGGGGTATGTGCTGGCGAAAAAGCGGTTTTACGGCCGGGCCGTCGTATTCAGCCTGATCATCTGCGCCATGGCTCTGCCCAAGCAGGTGGTGCTGGTGCCGCTGGTGCGGATCATGGCGCGGCTGAAGCTGGCGGACACGCTTTGGGCCGTGATCCTGCCCACGGTGGGCTGGCCCTTCGGCGTGTTTTTGATGAAGCAGTTTTCCGAGACGGTCCCCACGGAGATCCTGGAGGCGGCCCGTATCGACGGGGCGGGGGAGGTCCGCACGTTCCTGCGGGTGGTCTGTCCCATCATCAAGCCCGCTTTCGGCGCGCTGGCCATCTTCACCTTCATCAATACATGGAACGACTATTTCCTACAGCTCATCATGCTCCAGTCCCGGGCCAATCTGACCATCTCCCTGGGCATTGCCACCCTACAGGCGGAGTTTGCCACGAACTACGGTCTGCTGATGGCCGGGGCCGCGCTGGGAGCCGTGCCGATCGTGACGGTGTTTTTGGTATTCCAGAAATTCTTCACCCAGGGTATCACCATGGGCGCTGTGAAAGGATGAAAGAGAAAATGCAGATCTATGTCACCAAAGATTATGAGGCTATGAGCCGCAGCGCTGCGGCCGTCATCGCGGCCCAGGTCATCGCCGACCCCCACAGCCTGCTGGGCCTGGCCACCGGGTCCAGCCCGGTGGGGCTGTACCAAAACCTGATCGCCGGCTGCGCGGCGGGGGACCTGGACTTCTCTCACGTCACCACCGTGAATCTGGACGAGTACGCGGGGCTGGACGGCTCCCATGACCAGAGCTACCGGTATTTCATGAATACCAACCTTTTCGACCACATCAACATCGACAAGGCCAACACCAATGTGCCCAACGGCAAGGCGGAGGACCCGGAGGAGGAGTGCCGCCGGTATGAGGCGCTGCTCAAAAAGCTGGGCCCGGCGGACATCCAGCTTCTGGGCATGGGCCGCAACGGCCACATCGGCTTCAACGAGCCCGGCGACGCCTTCATCGCCCCCACCCACGTGGTGGAGCTCACCGACTCCACCATCGATGCCAACGCCCGGTTCTTTGCCAGCCGGGACGAGGTGCCCAAAAAGGCCCTGACCATGGGCGTGGGCGCCATCATGCGTGCCAAACGGGTGCTGGTGGTGGTCAGCGGACAGGATAAGGCCGCGGCGGTGAAGGCCGCCTTTGCCGGCCCCATCACCCCCCAGGTCCCCGCGTCTATCCTACAGCTGCACCCGGACGTGGTGCTGGTGGGCGACCAGGACGCCCTGGCGGGCCTGCTGGAGACGGGGGTGGCGGCATGCGGCTGACCGGCGGACGGGTCTTTGACCCGCAAAAGGGCTTTGTGCTCCGGGACTTGTGCCTGGAAGGGGAGACCATCGTGTCCCACAGCGGCGGCGAGACCGTTGACCTTTCCGGCTGCTATATCATCCCGGGCCTGACGGACCTGCACTTCCACGGCTGCATGGGCGCGGACTTCTCGGACGGAGACCCCGCGGGATTGCAGACCATGGCCGACTACGAACTGAGCCGGGGCGTGACCCAGTTCTGCCCGGCGGGCATGACGCTGGACGTGCCCCAGCTGGAGAAGATATGCCGGACCGCCGCGGACCACAAAAAGAATTCCACGTCCGGCTCCGACCTGGTGGGGGTGAATCTGGAGGGCCCGTTCCTGTCCCAGGCCAAGAAGGGCGCCCAGAACGGCGCCTGGATACGGGACCCGGACCCGGAGCTGCTGCTGCGGCTCAAGGAGCTCTCCGGCGGGCTGGTGAAGCTGGTGAGCCTGGCCCCGGAGGCCCCCGGCGCCATTGACTTCATCCGGAAGGTGAAAGGCGAGGTCACGGTCAGCGTGGCCCACACCGCCTGTAACTACGACCAGGCCCTGGCGGCTTTCAGCGCGGGCGCCCGGCAGGCCACCCACCTTTTCAACGCCATGAATCCCTTCGCCCACCGGGAGCCCGGCCCCGTAGGGGCGGCGGCGGACTCTGACTGCCGGGTGGAGCTCATATGCGACGGCATCCACATCCACCCTGCCGTCATCCGGGCCGTGTTCAAGCTGTTCGGCCCCGACCGGGTCATCATCATCAGCGACTCCCTGCGGGCCTGCGGCATGCCAGACGGACAGTATGAACTGGGCGGGCAGGACATCTTCGTGAAGGGACCCCTGGCCACGCTGGCGGACGGCACCATCGCCGGGTCCATCACCGACCTGATGGGCGGCATGGTCCGGGCCGTGGGCTTCGGGATCGACCTGCACAAGGCGGTCACCGCCGCGGCGGTCAATCCCGCCAAGGCGCTGGGCATCTATGACCGGTACGGCAGTCTGGACGTGGGCAAGATCGCGAATGTGGTGGTGCTGGACCCGGACCTGTCCCTGCGCTCCGTCATCTTCCACGGCAAAGCGCTTTGAAGACCCTCTCTCAAATGGCAAAGACCCCGGTTTTTCCGCCGGGGTCTTTACCATTTTCCATCGGAAAACGCGGGAAGATAAGATCTCCATAATTTTTGTTATTTTTTTGTTATTTATACTTGTTTTTTGTAATTTTTGTAATATAATATAGGATACACCGCTCTTTCGGGCGGATCGGAAGCGGAAGCGGACGGAAAGGGGGACGGAGAGCATGCCGACCCAGTGGAAGCGGTCTCCGGAGGAACTGCACAAGACGTATGTAGCCAACACAGAGGCATTTTACCGCATTGCGGGCCGGGGGCTGGCGGGGCAGATGGACGATTTCTGTGTGTCCTGCGCGTTGCAGCTTTTTTCTCACAGCGCCAGTCTCACCGAGGAACACGCCGCCGCGGTCAACGCTCTGTACTCCAAAGGGCGGCCCCAGCCCAAGTGGCTTTTGTGGGCGCTGACGACGGAGGTCGGCAAACAGACCGCCTTTCTGCCGCCGCTGTTTTTCTGGTCCCTGACGGAGCAGGACGTCCAGCGGGGCACCGACTGCTCCCGGGTGTTCATCCGGATGCTGACCAACATCCTTCTGTGCCTGGCGGCGGTGGACGACGATGTGACCTATGCCGAAGCGGAGTACATCACCGAGTGCGCGGACAAGCTCTCCGCCCTGTGCGACAGCGCGGGGGTGAAAAAGGGCAAGCCCGGCCTGCGGGCGGCGGACTTCGTCACCAGCGCCGAGCCCTCATTTCTGGAGAAGAACCCGCCCCGGGCGGCGGGCCAGACCGGTCCCGCTCAGGCAGAGGCCGGAGGCGGGACTTCGGCGGAGCAGCCCCCGGAGAAGCCCGATCTGGACGAGCTCATGGCGGAGCTGGACGGCCTGGTGGGTCTGGAGCAGGTGAAGAAGGACGTCAAGAGCATGATGAACCTGGTGAAGGTCCGTCAGCTTCGGAAGGATGCGGGCCTGCCCGTGCCGCCGCTGAGCCTGCACATGGTCTTCATGGGCAACCCGGGCACCGGCAAGACCACCGTGGCCCGGCTCATAGGCGGGCTGTACGCCGCCATCGGGGCGCTGAGCAAGGGCCAGCTCATCGAGGTGGACCGGTCCGGTCTGGTGGCGGGCTATGTGGGCCAGACGGCCATCAAGACCCAGGAGGTCATCTCCTCCGCGCTGGGCGGGGTGCTGTTCATCGACGAGGCGTACTCGCTGGCCAGCGGCGGAGAGAACGACTTTGGCCGGGAGGCCATCGAGACGATCCTGAAGGCCATGGAGGACCACCGGGACGAGCTGGTGGTGATCGTGGCGGGCTACACCGGGCCCATGGAGAAGTTCCTTGACTCCAACCCGGGCCTGGAGAGCCGGTTCAACAAGTATATCTTCTTTGAGGACTACAACGGCGATGAGCTCAACGCCATCTTCCACCTCCAGTGCAGCAAGAACGGCTACGAACTGGACCCGGAGGCGGAGGCGTACGCCAAAGAGTTTTTCACCGGCCTTTACGAGGACCGGGACGAGAATTTCGGCAACGGCCGGGACGTGCGCAACCAGTTTGAGGACATGGTCGTCCGTCAGGCCGACCGGGTGGCCGCCATGGAGGCGCCCTCCAAGGAGGACCTGGTCCGGTTCACCAAGGCGGATTTTTTGCCGGAGCAGACCGGCGGAAAGTAAGACGGCAGCGCCGTGCGGAATGAGCAGATATGAAAGACAAACATCTTGGGATATACATCCATATACCGTTCTGCGCCTCCAAGTGCGGGTATTGTGACTTCTACTCTCTGGCGGGGTGCGACAAGCGCATGGGCAAGTACCAGGACGCGCTGCTGCGCCACATCAAAGAGGCGGAGGCCACCATGGCCCCGTACTATATCGACACGCTGTATTTCGGCGGCGGCACCCCCAGCTATTACGGGGCGAAGCGGCTGACGGAGCTGTTCAACGCCTTGAAGCGGGCGGGAAAGGTGCTCAAGAGCGCGGAGGTGACCGTGGAGTGCAACCCGGACAGCGTATCCCGGCACGACCTGGCCCTTCTGAAAAAGGAGGGCGTGAACCGCATTTCTCTGGGGGTCCAGTCCGCCAGTGACGATCTTTTGAAGATCATCGGCCGGCGGCACAACTTCACCCAAGTGAAAAAGGCGGTGAAGCTGATCCGGGCGGAGGGGTTCGACAACCTGAGCGTGGACCTGATCTACGGCCTGCCGAACCAGACCAAGGGGGACTGGGCCGAGTCGCTGGCCAAGGTGCTGGATCTGGAGCCGGACCACATGAGCTGTTACGGCCTGAAGCTGGAGGAGGGCACGCCCATGTTCGACCAGTACAGGGACAGCCCCGTCATCCCCACCGACGACGAGCAGGCGGATATGTATCTTTACACCGTGGAGACGCTGAACCATTACGGATATCAGCAGTATGAGGTGTCGAATTTCGCCAGGCGCGGCAAGGCGTGCCGGCATAACATGAAATACTGGGACCTGGAGGACTACCTGGGCTTCGGCCCCGGGGCCCACTCCTGCATGGGCAACACCCGTTTCAGCTTCGTCCGGGATATGAACGCCTACATCCGGGGCGTCACCCAGGGGGATAGCATTCTGGACGAGTATGAAAAGCTGGACGAGCTGGACCGGGCGGCGGAGTATCTTATGCTGGGCATGCGCCGCAGCAGGGGCATATCCAGCGAGGAATATCACCAGGTCTACCGCAGCGACTTCGCCCCCATCGAGGCGCTGCTTCTGGAATACGAGAAGGACGGCTGGACAAAGAAATTTGACGGCCGGTGGTGCTTCACCCCCCAGGGCTTTTTGCTGTCGAACATACTGATCGGCTCGCTGTGGGAGGCCCAGGCGGAGCACCGTATCAGCGGTAATCCCTGGATCGAGGAGAATCTGAACGTGGGCGTGGGCGAACTGACAGGTGCGTCCGACGGCGGCGAGCTGCGTATCTGAGACGAGAGAGAAGGAGGGCGTCATGGCGAGCTTTGAGGATTTCAGCTTTGAGGACCTGTCCGGCGAGGACGCCCGGTCCGACGGGGAGGCGTGGTCCGGCGGGTATGAGTGGGACGAGACGCCGGAGCGGTCCGCCGCCCCGGCCCGGCGGCCTGTGAACGGCAGGCGGGACCGCCGCCGGTATGCCCCGGCCCGGCCCAGTGCCTGGGATGTCTGGAAAAAAGTCCTCATCTCCCTGGCGGCCGTGCTGCTGGTGGGCGTGATCGTGCTGGGCGTGGGATTTACTTATGCCAGCCGGGTGGCGAAGCTGACCACCATCTATCCCAACGTGTCCGTCAACGGCGTGGCCGTGGGCGGCATGACCGTGAGCGAGGCGGCCAGGGCTCTGGGCGACGACCCGGACCGGTATACGAACGCCGCCGTCACGGTGAACTTCCCCACCGGCGAGAGCGTGACCGTCACGGCCCAGCAGCTTGGCCTGCGGCCGGACGACGGTACGGAGCTTGCCATGCTGGCTTACAACTACGGACGGGACGGGAGCATGCTGTCCAACTGGAAGGCGTTCCAGTCCTGCAAGAGCGAGGCCGTGGATATGGCGGTGGACCGGATCGGCACGGCTATCGACGAGCAGACCATCCAGAGCATCGTCCAGCCCGTGGCGGCGGCGGTGGACGAAAAGCTGCGGGCCACCGACGTGCAGATCGGCCAGGACCAGATCACCGTTGTGAAAAATTCCGGCACCACCCGCGTGGACGTGGCCGCGGTCACGGATATGATACGGGACGCCTTTGAGGCGGAGGATTACGCCGCCATCGACTACGCTCTGCCCGCGCCCGGCACGGTGGAGGGCAGCGCGGAGCAGGCGACGGATGTGGACGCGCTGCTGCAAAAGGCGTATGATGAGGTATATGTGGAGCCGGCGGACGCCTACTATGACGAGGCCGCCAACAGCGTGGTGGACAGCGTGCGGGGCGTCCGGTTCGACATGGAACAGGCCAAACAGCTTTGGAACGAGACCGCCGAGGGCGGCACAGTGACCATCCCGCTGGTGTTCGACGAGCCGGCGGTCACCGCCGATCAGGTGGTGGGGCAGCTTTACGCGGACGTGCTGGCGGAAAAGAGCACCTCTCTTGCCGGTTCCACCTCCGCCCGGATCAACAACATCACCCTGGCGGCGGCGGCCATGAACGGCACGGTGCTCCAGCCGGGGGAGGAGTTCAGCTACAACGCCTGTCTGGGCGAGCGGACTGCGGCCAAGGGCTATCAGGCCGCCGGGGCTTTTTCCGGCGGCGAGCATATCCAGAGTATCGGCGGCGGTATCTGCCAGGGGAGCTCCACGCTGTACTACTGCGCGCTGAAAGCGAACCTGTCCATCACGGAGCGCTGGTGCCACCAGTTCGTGGTGGGCTATCTGCCCCGGGGCCTGGACGCCACGGTCAGCTGGGGGTGGCCGGAGTTCAAGTTCGTCAACTCCCGGACCTATCCCATCAAGATCGAGGCGTGGGTGGCCGACGGCTATCTGACCGTGCGTATCCTGGGCACGGACGTGGACGGGTCCTATGTAGACCTGACAAACGAGACGTGGGAGGACGCCGAGCACTATTACGCCAATTCCTACCGAAATGTATATGATGCCAACGGCAACCTCATAAGCTCCACGAAAGAAGCCTACAGCTGCTATGACAAGGAGGAGGTCCTGGCCGCCAGGAAGGCCGCCCAGGAGGCGGCCCAGCAGCAGACCCAGCAGCAGGCCGCGACGGAGCAGCAGCCCGTTCAGGAACAGACCGGCCAGGCGCCCACGGAGGGCTATGACGCGCCGCCCACCATGGCGGAGGAGCAGTTTTCCGAGCCGGTGACCGACCCCGCCGCGCCGGAAGTGTTCGGCTGAATATTTGTACTTTGGAGGCAATCATGAGCAAAGGTACTTTCTATATCACCACCCCCATCTATTACCCGTCCGATAAGCTGCACATCGGTCACGCCTACTGCACCGTGGCCGCCGACGCCATGGCGCGGTATAAGAGACTGAGCGGCTATGAGGTGATGTTTCTGACCGGCACCGACGAGCACGGCCAGAAGATCGAGGACAAGGCCCGGGACGCGGGGATCACGCCCCAGCAGTTCGTGGACAGGATCGTGACCGGTCCGCGGGGCGTGCTGGATCTGTGGAAGCTCATGAACATCTCCAACGACCGCTTCATCCGTACCACGGACGGGTACCATGTGCAGGCCATCCAGCGTATCTTCCGCAGGATGTACGACAGCGGGGACATCTACAAGGGCAAGTATGTGGGCAAGTACTGCAAGCCCTGCGAGAGCTTCTGGACCGAGAGCCAGCTGGTGGACGGCAAGTGCCCCGACTGCGGCCGGCCCGTGGTGGACGCGGAGGAGGAGGCCTATTTCTTCCGGCTGAGCAAGTACGCCGACCGGGTCCGGGACCTTTTGGAGAACACCGACTTTCTGGAGCCCCGTTCCCGGGTGAACGAGATGGTCAACAACTTCATCAAGCCCGGGCTGGAGGACCTGTGCGTGTCCCGCACCAGCTTCACCTGGGGCATTCCGGTGGATTTCGACCCGGGCCATGTGGTGTATGTGTGGATCGACGCGCTGTCCAACTACATCACCGCGCTGGGCTTTGAAAACGACGAGTACCACGACTATGAAAAGTTCTGGCCCGCGGACGTGCATTTTGTGGGCAAGGAGATCGTCCGCTTCCACGCCGTCATCTGGCCGGCCATGCTCATGAGCATGGGCTTGCCCCTGCCCAAAAAGGTCTACGGCCACGGCTGGCTCAACTTCGGCGGGGAGAAGATGTCCAAGAGCCGGGGCAACGTGGTGGACCCCTATATCCTGGCGGAGAAATTCGGCGTGGACGCCCTGCGGTTTTTCATGCTGCGCACCTTCCCCTTCGGCTCTGACGGCAACTTCTCCAACGAGGCGCTCATCAGCACCATCAACGTGGACCTGGCCAACGATCTGGGCAACCTGGTCAGCCGGACCACCGCCATGGTGGGCAAGTACTTCGGCGGCGCTCTGCCCGCCGGGTGCGGCAGGTGGGACGCGCCTACGGACGCGGACAGGGATCTGGAGGCGCTGGCCTCCGGTCTCCGGGACCGGTACGAGGCCGAGATGGAAAAATTCCAGTTCCAGAACGCCCTGGAGGAGGTATTCCGGGTCATCCAGCGGGCCAACAAGTATATCGACGAGAACGCCCCCTGGGCCCTGGCCAAGGATATGGACGCGAACGGCCCCCGGCTGGCCCATGTGCTGTATGACCTTCTGGAGACCACCCGTATCTGCGGCGTGCTGCTCACGCCCTTCATGCCGGAGAGCATGGCCAGGCTCTTCGAGCAGATCGGCGCGGACGGGGCCGTCCGGACCTGGGACAGCACCGACCTGTGGGGTTCCCTGCCCGAGACGGTATCCCCCAAAAAGGGCGATAACCTGTTCCCCCGCATCGACATGGAAAAGGAGCTGGCGGAACTGGAAAAGCTCCAGGCCCCGGCGGTCCCGGCGGTCGAGATTGAACCCCTGGCCCAGGAGCAGGTGGATTTCGACACCTTCTGCAAAAGCGACTTCCGGGCCGTGAAGGTGAAAGACTGCCAGCCGGTGAAAAAGAGCGAGAAGCTACTTTGCTTCACGCTGGACGACGGCACCGGCGCGGACCGGCAGATCCTCTCCGGCATCGCCAAGTGGTATAAGCCCGAGACCCTGATCGGCAAGACGCTGGTGGCCATCGTGAACCTGCCGCCCCGGAAGATGATGGGCCTTGCCTCCAACGGTATGCTCATCTCCGCCGTCCACAAGGAGAAGGGCGGGGAAAAGCTGGACCTGCTCATGGTGGACGACGCCATCCCGGCGGGCGCGAAGCTCTGCTAAAAGTCGTTTGAATGCAAGCATTCAAACGAGAAAGCTGCGGTCTGCTGCAGCGCACGTCGTCGAAACTCGCAAGCCAAGTCTCCTTTTGCCGCAAGCGGCAAAACTCGAATGGCTCGCGGTTTCTCCTCTCCCCACAAAGCAGGCTTTGTGGGGGCCCCAGAGGCGACGCACGTTTGCAGACCGATAAGTATTTTTTCCGAGGCGCATGTCCCCGGAAAAAATGATCCCACTTTATTCGGCTCTGTGGAGCCGAACTCTGCGAGGCTTTTTGCGTACGTTGAAGAGAATAATATAGGATGGCCTCCCATATTCTTTTAGCAAAAGAACATGGGAGGTTGTTTCATGGCCTACGAGGAGAGCAAAGCAGCGCCCCAGCCCCACCGGCTGACGCTGGATGACCGCCGAAAGCTCTGGGTGACCGGCGTGCAGGAGGTGGAGAGCTTCGACGAGGATGAGGTGGCCGTGCACACGGTGAAGGGGCTCATGGTCGTGCGCGGCGAGGGGCTGAAGGTGGAGAAGCTGGAAAAAACGTCGGGGGAGCTGACCGTCTCCGGCCTGGTGCAGAGCATGGAATACAGCGACACGGAAGGCCGGGGCGGGTTCTGGTCCCGGCTTTTGAAGTAATGGCGCTGCCGGCGCTGACCCAGCTTTGCCAGAGCGGGTGGTTCGTTCTGCTGGGGGCCGGACTGGGGCTTTTGTACGACATACTGGGCGGAGCCAGAGACAGGCTGAAGCTGCCCGCCTGGGCCGCCGACGGGATTTTTGCCTTCGGGGTGATCGCGGCGCTGTTCGTGGGCGGCATGGCGACTTTGGAGGGCCGGCCCCGGCTCTATATGGCGCTGGTCATGCTGTCGGGGCTGGCGCTGTGGCGCGCCGGCGCGTCCCCGGTGACCCGTCCCGCCCTGGGCAGGCTGTGGGCTATGGGCGCCCGGGGCGCGGCGCGTTTGGCCGCGCCGGTCCGGCGGGGCGCGGACTTTTTGTGGAAATACGCAAAAAAACTCTTTTCAAATGGGCGGAAAGGGTTTACAATAATAGTTACACATTGGAAACAAACCCTCCGTGACCGGAAAGGAGAGAGACGCCGTGAAACTTCGCCGGGCCCATTGGCTGACACTGATCGTGGTGGTCGGGCTGATCGCGTACGCCTGTATCGCCCTGATGAATATGCGGACAAAAGTATCGGAGGCCAACGAGACGGAGGCCGACCTGCGCAAGCAGGTGGAGCAGATACAGGAGACGAACGCCGCCCTGCGGTACGCCATCGACCATCGCTACGACGACAAGACCATCGAGGACATCGCCCGGGATAAGCTGGGGCTGGTCATGCCGGACGAGAAGATATTCTACGACAGCGGCCAGTAGTCGTTTGAAAGGCGAAGCCTTTCAAACGAGAAAGCTGCAGCCCGCCGCAGCGCAAAGCGCCCCCGCCGAATGGCGGGGGCGTTCACGTTTGCGGGCTGAGAGGTATGATCTCCGAGGCACATGTCCCCGGAGATCATGAATCTTATTTTATTTGCGCCTGCTGGCGCAAACTCTGCGAGGCTGGGGTTCAGCCCCGGCGGATATTGGCGGAGATGTCGGTGAGCGCGGCGGCGGCCTCCATGGAAAAGCCCTCCCGCCGGGCCATATCCGCCAACGAGACCATGCCCACCAGCCGCCCGCCGTCCGTCACCGGCAGGCGGCGTATCTGCTCCTTGCCCATGGCGGCCGCCGCTCGGGCCGCGTCGTCGGAGGGCTTGCAGGTCAGTATGCCCCGGGTCATGATCTCCCGGAGCATGGTGTCCGCCGGGTCGTAGTCCATGGCGATACACCGGGTCACGATGTCCCGGTCCGTCACCAGCCCCCGCAGGCGGCCCTCGTCGTCGCATACCGGGATGGCCCCCAGGTTGTGACGCTTCATGAGCCGCGCCGCCGCCGTCACCGGCTCTTTCTGATTGGCGCAGATCACCCGGCCCGTCATGATATCTGCTACTTTCATTTTCTGCCCCCTTGGTGTATAATGAGCGTGCGGACTGGTAAGCCGCAGCTATGTAACGGGGCGTGCCAGTATAGTTTGCCCGGGCCGGGCGGTTTTTATGCGCCGACGCGCGCCGCCAGCGCGGGACCCACCGCGTCCGCGAACAGTTCCGCCGCGTCGATGGCCTCCTGGAGGGTGTTGCCGGCGGCGCCGATCTCCATCAGCACGCTGCCGGAGGTCAACTGCTGGTTGTAGCGGTACGAACACAGCAGCGTGGGGCGCATCAGGTGGGGATATTTCTCCTCCACCAGCCCCTGTAGGCTCATGGCCAGAGCCAGATTGTCCCGCCAATAGGGGTGGGAGAGGTTCTCGTCGGTGCCGATGACGAACATGATCTGGGCCGCGTCCGCCTCGTCGGACACGGGGCGCCACATGAGCTCGTCGTCGCCCAGAGCGTCCCGGTGCAGGTCGATGACCATGGCGATACCGGGATTCGCCTCCAGGTGCTCCCGTATGGCCTGCTCGCAGCGGGTGTAGGAGCCGTTGTAGCTGGGCCAGTCATACAGCCCCGTGTCCAGCAGTACGTTCAGGCCGTACGCGCCCAGCGCGTCCGCCAGCGCCTGCCCCACCCGCACGATGGTGTGGTCCGTGTCGGTGGTGCGGTAGTCCGCGGTGGCTTCGTACTGGTCGGCGCCGTCCGGGGTGAAGGCCTCCGTGCCGTGGGTATGTATGATGAGGATCTGATAGCCCTCCGCCGGCAGCGATATGTCCAGGTCCTGTCCCAGCAGAGCGGCCCCGTCCACGTCATAGTCCGTGTCGTTGTCCAGCGGGTCCGACCAGGTGATGGTGGTGGAGACCACCCGCGCCTCCGGCTCCCAGAGATGGGCCTGGGTGTCCTCCGCGTCCTCCTGTGGCGTGGGGGCGGCGGTGGGCGAGGGAGACGGAGTGGGCCGGACCGTGGGCGTGACCGGCGGCGCCGTGAGCGAGGGCGCCATGTCCGCCGGAACGCCGGTGGAGGCCGGCCTGGCGGTGGGACGTACCGCGGCGCCGGCCGTGGGCCGGACCGTGGCGGATGGCCGGGCAGAGGCCGTGGACGCAGGCGTGGCCGTGGGCGAGACCGTGGGCGTGGGCGAAGGCGAAGCCTCGGCGCTGTCCGCCATGACGGCGCGGGCCTCCGGCTCCGGTGTGCCGCCTGTCCGCTCCGCCGGGCCGGTCACCGGTATGGCGCCGGACAGTATGCCGAGAAAGACAAAGCAGACCAGCAGCAGCCCGACGGAGACGATCTTGAACTTCATAGGGGTTCCCCCTTTCCGGTGTACTTATATATGTATCAATGAAGTATATGCGTCATGCCGCATGAATATTCCTGAAAATGAACATAAACCCAAAAAATGAAAAAGGAGAAAACATAAAAATGACAGTGACATATGAACCGAGAGGCGTGTGCTCCCGTCTGATGCGGATCGAGGAAGAGAACGGGATCATCAAAAGTGTGGAGGTGGTGGGGGGCTGCAACGGAAATCTCCAGGGAATCTCCCGCCTGGTGGAGGGAATGCGGGTGGAAGATGCCATATCCCGCATGGAGGGCATCCACTGCGGCAGCAAGGGCACATCCTGCCCGGATCAGCTTGCACAGGCGCTGAAACAGTTAACATAATACGAAAGAAAAATTGCATTTTTGTCAACATAATACCGGTGGGAGCCGAGGGCCCAGGGACATTTTTTTGGAAATTTCTGTCGAAATTTTGGTCGCGTTCCATATTTTTCCAATCGCCTCACCACAAGATATTGCTGAATTTTTGGCATTTTAGCGGAAAATAGGCACAAGAAGTTGTACATTTGTTACAATTTCCAATTTGCGGTGCCGTCTTTTTTGCATAATGCCGATTGTTTTGACTGTTTTCTTTCCTATATAATGTAAGTAACCAAAAATGAATGCTGGCACAGAATTGCTTGCATTTTGGTAACAAGAACTTGCAATTTGGTATCTGTGGAAGGAGGCAGTCCCCATGAGAAGTCGGATCCTGGCAAAGCTGGCGGCGATCATCTGCGCGATCTGCCTTGCCATGGGCGTCATGAGCCAGACGGTGTTCGCCGGCGACGTGGCGCAGGAATCGGAGCAGTATCGGGCGGAGCAGCCGGAGGCCACGTTCGTGGTCCTGGGCGACGAGGCCGGCGTCAGCACGCCGCTGCCGGAGACAGACAACCGCCGGACCCTGCCGCTGTATCTGAACGGGGCGCAGGTGGGCGCCTGTACTATGATGAACGGGGAGCCCTATGTGGGCGTGCAGGCGTTTTGCACCGCGCTGGGACTTCCGGCGCAGGTAGCGGACAACGGCGCCGCCGTGTCTCTGGCTGTGGACGGGGTCGTACTGCTGGCCCAGGTGGGACAGGCATACTTCACCTGCAACGACCGGTACCTGTATCTGGACAGCGGCGTGCAGACCATCGACGGCGCGGTGGCGCTGCCGGTGGAGAGCGTGGTCAAATGTCTGGGTATCACCGCCTACTGGGACCGGGTGGGCTGGACGCTGACCGTGAACGGCACGGTGGTGACGCCAATGCCCTCCGGCGAGAACTATTACAACGAGAGCGACGTCTATTGGCTCAGCCGGCTGATCTACGCCACGGTGGGCGGTCAGCCGCTGGAGACCCAGGTAGCGGTGGGGAGCATGTGCGTCAACCGTATGAACAACGACGCTTTCCCGGGCCAGAACAATATCTATGACGTCATCTTTGCCAAGAACCAGTTTGACGTGGTGGCCAACGGCATGATCTATGTGCAGGCGGACGAGACGTCCACGCTGGCGGCCAAGCTGGCGCTGGAGGGCTGCGACATCGTCAACGGCGCGGCTTACATGGCGGATGGCGACATGGGCGCCGGCTACGAGTGCGTGGCCGACATCGGCGGGCTTCGGTTTTACAAGGCCGCTTGAATGGGTCCGCGGCCTGTGGTATACTGGCCGTAAGGCGTAAAAATGAAGATGGGCGCGCCTTTGGGCGCGCCCCTTTTTTGAGGGGACCGGATGGATAAGATCATCAGAGAAGGACTGGCGGCGCTGGGCGTAGACGCCACGGACCGGCAGATAAAGACCCTGGCGGATTACGGCGCGCGGCTGCTGCGGGCCAACGAGACCACCAATCTGACGGCCATCCGGGAGCCGGAGGCCGCGGCCCGGCTGCACTTTCTGGACAGCGCGGCCCTGTTGACCCTGGCGGACTTCTCCGGGGGGAAAAGGGTGGCGGATATCGGCTCCGGGGCGGGCTTTCCCGGGGTACCGCTGCGGGTGCTGCGGCCGGATATCCGGCTGACCTGCGTGGACAGCGTGGGCAAGAAGATGGATTTCGTGCGCCAGAGCTGCGCCACGCTGGGGCTGGAGGACGTGACGTGCCTGTGGGTCCGGGCGGAGGAGATGAGAGCGGAGCGGGAGAGCTTCGACATCGTGGTGAGCCGTTCGGTGGCGGAGCTGCACCTGCTGGCGGAGCTTTGCCTGCCGCTGGTGAAGGTGGGCGGGCTGTTTCTCGCCATGAAAAAGGACGACTGCGGCGAAGAGGCCGCCCGGGCGGACTTCGCCGTCCGCACTCTGGGCGGGCGCGCGCGGGAGATACGCCGCTATACTGTCCCCGGCACGGATACGGTCCACGCGGTGGTGCTGGTGGAGAAGGTCAAGTCCACGCCGCCTCAGTATCCCCGCCGCTGGGCGCAGATAACAAAAAAGCCCCTGCTGGGGTGAGGAGATACCCATGACGAATCGGGATGTCTGGCGCGCGGCGCTGGAACAGTCGGCCATCGACTGCAACTGCCGGCCCGAAGACTTCTTGAAAACGGAAAACGTGATAACGTCCGCCAATGCCGACCCTCGGGCCCGGGTATATCTGCCCCGGCCGGTGGAGTGCGATCTTGTAAGCTACGGCTCCAACGTGGTGGCCCAGGTCAGCGACCGGGTCCGGGAGGCGGTGACGGCCTATGTGAACGCCTACCCGGCCAGCCACAGCTTCGAGACGCCCCACCTTTATGTGCTCAACGAGGCCCTGGCCCCCTTTAGGCTGAAAGCCTGTTACATGGCGGAGTATTTTCTGCCGGATGTGGACCGGCTCCGGGAGCTGCTCTGTCCGTATGAAATGCGGCTTCTGGGCCCGGCGGACTTCGCGGGGCTGTACCGGCCGGAGTGGTCCAACGCCCTGTGCGCACAGAGGAAGGAGCACGACGCGCTGGCGGTAGGGGCTTACGACGGAGAGGTCCTGGTGGGTCTGGCGGGGGCGTCCGCCGACTGCGAGAGCATGTGGCAGATCGGCGTGGACGTGCTGCCGGCCTACCGGCGGCGGGGGATCGCCTCGGCCCTGACCAGCCGGCTGGCATTGGAAGTGTTCCGGCTGGGCAAGGCGCCCTTTTACTGCGCGGCCTGGTGCAACTTGAAAAGCGTGCGCAACGCTCTGAAATGCGGCTTCCGCCCGGCCTGGGTGGAGTTGACCGCCCGGAGCCTTGCCCATATAGATGAGTTGAACAGAAGCTGAGAGCCTGGACCGCGCGGCGGATCGAATTTATGGAGGCAGATATGGCGTTTGATTTCAAGAAAGAATACAAAGAGTTCTATATGCCCAAAAATAAGCCCGAGATCATAGATGTTCCAAAGGCAAACTACATCGCCGTGAGAGGCGAAGGGGACCCCAACGAGGAGGGCGGCGCGTATCAGCGGGCGATCGGCGTTTTATATGCGGTGGCCTATACTTTGAAGATGAGTTATAAGACGGAGCATAAGATCGAGGGCTTTTATGAGTATGTGGTGCCGCCGCTGGAGGGATTTTGGCGGCAGGATGGCATGGACGGCGTAGATCATGCCGACAAGTCCGCCTTCCACTGGATATCTGTTATCAGGCTGCCGGAGTTCATCTCAAAAGAGGACTTTGCCTGGGCGGTCGAGACGGCGACGAGAAAGAAAAAACTGGATTGCTCGTCCGCGGAGTTTTTGACCGTCGAGGAGGGCCTGTGCGTGCAGATCATGCACCTGGGCTCTTTTGACGGCGAGCCGGCTACCATCGCCCTGATGGACGCGTATTTGGAGCAAAACGGGTACGCGAATGATATGAACGAACACCGGCTGCACCATGAGATCTACATGTCCGACGCGCGAAAAGTCGCCCCGGAGAAGTGGAGGACGGTCATCCGTCATCCGATCAGGAAGGTGTGACAAGTCCGACGCGCCCCAGGACGGAGATATTGAAGGCAAACGGGGGTGGGGAGCTTGAAAAAGTACATTTTGCCGCCGGTCGTGCTGGCGCTGCTGGTGCTGCTGACCGCCTGCGGGACGGTCCGGCAGGAGACCGGAACAGACCGGGAGCGGATCACACAGGAGGGATCTGAGAACATGAAGATGACGATCGCCGATACGCCCGTCGCCGTGGCGTGGGAGGACAACGGGTCCGTGGAGGCGCTGAAAGCGCTGTGCGCGGACGGGCCGCTGGAGATAGCGCTGCACATGTACGGCGGCTTTGAGCAGGTGGGCGATATCGGCTCCAGCCTGCCGCGGGACGATAAGCAGACCACCACCCAGGCGGGGGACATCGTGCTCTACGCCGGCGACCAGATCGTGGTGTTCTACGGCTCCAATTCCTGGGCCTACACCCGCCTGGGCCATATCACCGACCAGACCGCCGACGGGCTGCGTCAGCTTCTGGGCAATGGCGACGTGACGGTCACGCTCACGATGGGATAGCGGCTGACGGTGTTTATATAAAGGAGCGGGCGTATGAATAAGAGCTTTTTCCTATTGGGCGGAACAGGCGCGGCGCTATTGTTGGGAAGTTTCCTGGTAGAAGAGCTTCCCAGAGATATCATGCGTTTGCTGGGGTTTATACTCCTTCTCGCCTATTGTGTATTTAAGATCATGCGAAGCGGCAGGGATAAGAGATCGTAAAAGCAGCTTCGGCCTGCTCCGTCCGCCTGAGCCGTCGCCCATGCTGGCCCGGTCCCTGGATGCGGTCCGGGCCGTGGTGCGGGAAAACGGCCGCCATCGAGAAGGAGAGCTTTGACCGATAGAGGGACCTCGCCTGCGAGGTCTCGATATCATCAAAGCTCATTTTGCCCTTTCGGGGCCGGGTCTACGCTCCGTCGGTTGCGCGCGCGGCGTTCGCGCGGTATGATTATGGCGGCGAGGTGAGGATATATGGCGCAGGTGGACCGGGAGCGGTTCGGGCCCTTCGTGGCCGAGCTGCGAAAGGAAAAGGGGATGACCCAAAAGGAGCTGGCCCAGCGCATTAACGTGTCGGACAAGGCCGTTTCCAAGTGGGAGCGCTGCGCGGGGCTGCCGGACATATCGCTGCTGCTGCCGCTGGCGGAGGCGCTGGGCGTGACGGTGACGGAACTGCTGGAGAGCCGGCGGCTGGAGCGGTCGGAGCCGGTGAGCGCGGACCGGGCGGAGGAGCTGGTGAAGAAAGTCCTGTCCCTGTCCGGCGAGGGAACGCCCCGGGGCGGCCCGGACAGAAAAAAGTGGGGCGTGCGGTACGCGCTGTGTCTGCTGGCCGCACTGGCGGAGGAAGCGGCGCTTATATACGGGATATACCATGACGCCGCCCATTGGGACGTATACTACCCGGCGGCGCTGCTGACGGGGCTCAGCGCCGGGTTTGGCCTGTACTTCTGCCTGTTTGCAAAGACCCGGCTGCCCTGGTATCACGATGTGGGGAATATCGGGATGTATTGCGACGGGCCGCTGCGCGTGAATATGCCGGGGGTGCGGTTCACCAATCGGAACTGGCCGCACATCCTGCATTGGCTGCGGATCTGGTGTCTGACGGCGATGGCGCTGAGCGGGGCGGTATGCTTTTTGGCAAAAGGACTGTTCGGCCCGGGGCCCCTGGCCGCCTGGCTGCCGATGACGTCCCTGGCGGGACTTTTCGCGGCGGTATACGTGCCGGGCAAACGATATGAATAAGAACGCCGCCGTGCGAAGGCACGGCGGCGTTCTCAGACTGTCAAAGAATGGTTGAGTGGGAGCGAAGCCCGGTCAGGGCGAGCCGCGCGGCATTCCCGCGCGTGAAGTCAAAAGCCGTTGGACGACAGGCTTTTGACTTCCTGCCGGCGGGATTCACTCCCGCCGAGCAGATTCAATCAGAGCGGTCAAAAACTTGTTTTTTGACAAGCTCAGAGCGCCGCCGTGCGAAGGCACGGCGGCGTTCTTCCATTTTGCCGTTATTGCTCGCCGAACATCTCGGCACACTTGGCCAGGTGTTCCGTGACGGGCAGGTGCTGGGGGCAGGCCTTCTCACACTGCTTGCAGCCAATGCAGTCGGCGGCGGTGTGTCCCGCCGAGACGGCGGCGGCGTAATCGGCCCGGGCCTGGGCCGTCTGGCCGTTTCCAAGCTGTTTATTGGCGGCGGCGAAGATGTCCGGGATGGGGATCTGCTTCGGGCACCCCTCCGTACAGTAGTGACAGGCGGTGCAGGCTATGGCGGCGGAGTTGCCCAGTATCTTCTGGGCCTGGCGGATGATGGCCTGTTCCTCGTCGTTCAGGGGCTGGAAATCCTTCATGAACGACAGGTTGTCGTCCATCTGGGCGGTATTGCTCATGCCGGACAGCACCGTGATGATACCATCCAGACTTGCCACGAACCGGATGGCCCAGCTGGCGCAGGAGGCGTCCGGGGCATAGTCGTGGAAGAGCGTTTTCACTTCCTCGGGCGGGTCGGCCAGCCGTCCGCCCTTCACCGGTTCCATGACCACGATACCCTTATCATGGGCCCGGGCCGTCTCATAATTGGCCCGGCTGGCGACAGAGGGGTTTTCCCAGTCGGCGTAGTTGATCTGTAGCTGGACGAAGTCTACCTCCGGGTGCTCGGTGAGCAGCCTGTCCAGCAGGGCGGGACCGCCGTGGAAGGAAAATCCCAGGTGCCGGATGGTCCCCCGGGCCTTCTGCTCGGCGGCGAAGTCCCAGAGACGGAACCGGTCGTATTTGTCGACGTTGTTCTCCTGTAGCGCGTGGAGCAGGTAGTAGTCGAAGTACCCGGCCCCGGTCCGCTGCAAGCTGGTGGCAAACTGCTTTTTCGCCGCCTTTTCCGTGACGGCTACCATGGCGTTGAGCTTGGAGGCCAGGGTGTAGCTGCCCCGGGGATGCCGGTCCACCAGGGCCTTTTTCGCCGCCGCCTCGGAGCCCAGGTACACAAAGGCGGTGTCGAAGTAGGTGAAGCCCCCGTCCAGAAACCGGTCCACCATCTGCTTCGTCTGTTCCACGTCGATGTGCACGCCCTTTTTGGGCAGGCGCATCAGGCCGAAACCCAGCTTCGGCGTGTCCTTGCCGAAATAGTCGGACATATCGAGCCCTCCTTTTCATCCTTATTTCTATCGCAAAACTTCAAACTGCTCCCATTTATGGCCCCGGTAGCGGCGCTGGAACAGGGCGCCCCGGAACAGCCAGTCCGTACACCAGCCGATCCACACGCCCCACAGCCCCACCGGGGTGTACCGGCACAGGTACCAGGAAAGCCCCACCCGGAAGAGCCACATGGTGGCCGAGCCCACCCACATGGTGTAGGCCACGTCCCCGGCGGCCCGCAGGCCATTGGGCAGGGTAAAGGCCGAGGGCCACAGGGCGATACGGCACACACAGATGAACCAGGTGATCCGGGCCACCAGGTCCCGCCCCTCCGGGCTCAGGGCCGTGAGCCGGGTGATGAGCGGGGAGGTGAGGGCCAGGGCGAGGCCCACCACCGTCACCACTACGGTGGATATTTTTGTGAACAGGCTCATGTACCGCCGCGCCTCGTCCGGCCGGCCCCGGCCCATGCACTGGCCCGCCACGGTCACCAGGCCAATGCCGATGGCCTGACCGGGCATGCCGCAGAAGGAGTCCAGTATGGCGATGATGGACTGGGCGGCGATGGCGGTGGTGCCCAGCACGGAGACCGTGGACTGGACCACCAGCTTGCCAAACTGGAACATGCCGTTCTCCACGGCGGAGGGGATACCCACCCGGGTGATCCGCCGGAGCATGGGCGCGTCGGGCAGGAAGGAGCGGGGCTCGCCCAGGGAGATGACCTGGCCGGGCCGTGCCTGGAACCAGAGCATGACCGCCGCGCTGACGATACGGCTGGCCAGGGTGGCCAGGGCCGCGCCCAGCACCCCCATGCCGCAGCCGAAGATCAAAATGGCGTTGCCCACCACGTTCAGCGCGTCGGCCGCCGCGGCTACGATCATAGGCCGGCGGGAGTCGCCCGTGGCCCGGAACAGGGCCGCGCTGGCGGTGTACAGGGCCAGGAAGGGATAGCTCAGGGCCGTCACCAGAAGATACACCGTGGCCGCGTCCATGACCGCCGCCTCCACGGAGCCGAAGATGAGCCGCAAGACCGGTTTGCGCAGGGAAGCGAGGATGGCGCAGGAGACCGTCGCCAGAGCCAGGGATACGCTCAGCACCTGCATGGCGGCCTTATTGGCGTTTTTGGGGTCCTCGTTGCCGATATACTGGGAGCAGACGATGGTGCCGCCGGCGGCCAGCGCGCTGAAAAAGTAGACCACCAGCATATTCAGCGAGTCCACCAGCGCCACACCGGACACGGCGGCCTCCCCCACATTGGAGACCATGAACGTGTCCGCCACGCCCATGAGCCCGGTGAGGACCTGCTCCACGATAAGAGGCCACAGCAACGCCTTTATCTCTTTTTTCGTGAACACGCCGCCGCCTCCCTTCGCACCGCTATTATAGGAGCCGAAAACATTGATTGCAATTGATAAACCATACAAAAATACGCCCGGCCAAGAGGGGTTCCTTCCCGGCGTGTTTTATGGTATACTGTACCTATGGATACGTTCACGAAAAACTACATCGACGCCCGGCGGGCGGTGATAGCGCTGGATTTCCCCCGGCTGAACGGGGCCCAGCGGGAGGCGGTCATGGTCACGGAGGGGCCGCTGCTCATTTTGGCCGGCGCCGGCAGCGGCAAGACCACGGTGCTGATAAACCGGGTGGCCAATCTCATGAAATACGGCAGGGCCTCCGACTGCGACGACCTGCCCCCCGACGCGGACGAGGAAAAGCTGGACGTCATGCGCCGGTACATAGCGGGGGACAGGAGCCTGAAGCGGCAGGCCGAGGAGGCCGCGGCGTTCGAGCCGGTGCCCGGCTGGCAGATCATGGCCATCACCTTCACCAACAAGGCCGCCGGGGAGCTGAAAGACCGGCTGAACGCCATGCTGGGCGAGCAGGGGCAGGACGTGTGGGCCAAGACCTTCCACTCCGCCTGTGTGCGCATTCTGCGCAGGGAGGCGCCGCTGCTGGGCTACCCAGAGGGCTTCACCATCTACGACACCGCGGACCGGACCGCCGTGATGAAGCGGGTGATCAAGGACCAGAACAAGGACGAAAAGATGTACCCGCCCCGGTGGGTGCTGGACTGTCTGGACCGTGCCCGGAACCGGTTGCAGGACCCGGACGCTTTTGCCGCGGCGGCGGAAAAGAGCGGGGACTTCCGCATGCAGGGCGTGGCGGAGCTCTATAGGGAATATGCCCGCCGGCTCATGGACGCGGGGGCCATGGACTTTGACGATCTGCTCTATAACACGGTGCGCGTCTTTCGGGAGTACCCGGACGTATTGGAGCGGTATCAACGCCGGTTCCGGTACGTCCTCATCGACGAGTACCAGGACACCAACAACCTCCAGTACCTGATGGCCACCATGCTGGCCGGGGCCCACAAAAACATCTGCGTGGTGGGCGACGACGACCAGTCCATCTACGCCTTCCGGGGCGCCACCATCGAAAATATCCTGTCCTTTGAGGACCAGTACGACCATGCCCGGGTCATCCGTCTGGAACAGAACTACCGCTCCACCGGCCATATTCTGGACGCGGCCAACGCGGTGGTGGCCAACAACCGGGGCCGGAAGGGCAAGAAGCTCTGGACGGACGCCGGGGCCGGGGACCGGATAACCCTGTATGTGGCGAACAACGAGGAGGACGAGGCCCAGTATGTGGTCCGGCAGGTGCTACAGGCGGTGGACCGGGGGGACAACCTCCGGGACCACGCGGTGCTGTACCGCCTGAACGCCCAGTCCCGGGCTCTGGAGCAGGCGTTTCTGCGCCACGGCATCCGGCCCAGGATCGTGAAGGGGAACCCCTTCTTTGAGCGGGCGGAGATCAAGGACCTGATGGCATATTTCTTCGTGCTTTTGAATCCCACGGACGATCTGCGTCTGAGCCGGATCGTCAATGTGCCCGCCAGAGGGATCGGCGCCACCACTGTGGAGCGGGCCCGGGCCATCGGGGCGGAAAACGGCCTGCCGCTGTTCACGGTCTTTTCCATGGCGGACATGTTCCCTGAGCTGAGCCGGACGGCGGAGAAGCTGAAAAGTTTCGTGGCCATGATGAACGAGCTGGCCGCCGTGGCCCGGGACGGGACGCTGGAGGAGCTCTACGACGCGCTGCTGGACAGGACCGGCTACGCCCGGATGCTGGAGAGCTCCCGTTCGGAGGAGGATCTGAACCGGCTGGAGAACGTCCGGGAACTGAAGAGCTTTATCGCCACCCATGTGCGCCAGACCGGGGACGACACCCTGGCCGGTTTTCTGGACGAGGTGAGCCTGTACACGGACTTGCAGGCCATGGACATGGACGAGAACACCGTAACCCTCATGACCATCCACTCCGCCAAGGGGCTGGAATTCCCCACGGTGTTCATCGTGGGCATGGAGGAAGGGGTGTTTCCCTCCCTACAGGCCATCGGCGAGGCGGAGCAGATGGAGGAGGAGCGGCGGCTGGCCTATGTGGCCATCACCCGGGCCAGACGGCGGCTTGTCATCACCAGCGCCCGCCAGCGGATGGTGTTCGGCCAGACGGCCCCCCATCGGGTCAGCCGGTTCGTGGACGAGATCCCCGCCGAGCACATCGACAGGCCCTATGCGGACCTGAAGAGCACCGGCTGGTTCGACTTTGACGACGTGCCGGACCCGGACGCCGGGGAGGGGACGCTCCCCCGGGGCGCCCGGCCCGCTGCTGGCCGGACGGCGCCCAATGTCCGGGACTGGCAGAAGACCCGGAAAAAGACCCTGGCCCCGCCGGTCAGAAAGACCGAACCCGCGCCCAGCTTCGCCGTGGGGGACCGGGTGGAGCACAGCGCCTTCCACAAGGGCACCATCGTGAAAATGACCCCCATGGGCGGAGACCATCTGGTGGAGATCCAGTTCGACGGCCCGGGCCTGAAACGGCTCATGCTCAAGGCCGCCGCCCGGTACATGAAGAAGATATGACAGATGACCGGCCCCCGGAGCGAACGCTCCGGGGGCCGGTTGCATTTTTTGGAAAACGCGGTATACTATTTCTGCCCGCTGTGTGCCCTGGCGTGGGCGGTCAGATCGGGGGCCTCCTGGCCGTGGGCGGCCATGTGGGCCTGGATGGCGGAAAAGGTCTCATCGGAGAGGTCGTGCTCGATCTTGCAGGCGTCCCGGTATGCCACGTCCCGGTCCACGCCCAGGCTCATCAGCACGGCGGCCAGGGTCTCATGCCGCTCGTAGATCCGCTTGGCAATGGCCAGACCCTTGTCCTCCAGATACAGGAGCCGCTCCGCGTCCCGGCGGATGTAGCCGTTTTCCTCCAGCTGCTTCATGGCCACGCTCACCGATGGTTTGGAGAAGCCGAGGGTGTTTGCCACGTCGATGGAGCGGGCGTAGCCCTTTTGCAGGGTCAGCATATAAATGGCTTCCAGATAGTCCTCGGCGGACTCGTGGATGTTCATACGCGCACCTCCCGGCTTTCTTGATATAGTATATTGATTGTATCATAGCGGTCCCGGAAATGCAAGTCAGGTGACAGGATGTTCGACATACCCCCTTATGTATATACGGTGCTGACGGCCCTGCGTGACGCGGGGCATGAGGCGTATCCCGTGGGCGGGTGCGTGCGGGACTGTCTGATGGGCCGGGCGCCCGCGGACTGGGACGTTTGCACCGCCGCGCTGCCGGAGCAGGTAGAGGCGGTGTTCGCCGGGCAGCGGTCCATCAGGACCGGCGTGAAGCACGGCACGGTGACGGTCCTGTGGGAGGGACGGCCCGTGGAGATCACCACCTTCCGCACGGACGGGCCCTACCGGGACAACCGCCACCCGGATACGGTGACCTTTGTATCCAGCCTGCGGGAGGATCTGGCCCGGCGGGATTTCACGGTGAACGCCATGGCCCTGGACTCGGACGGGAGCGTGATAGACCCCTTCGGGGGCCGGGCGGACCTGGAGGCGGGACGTATCCGCTGCGTGGGAGAGCCGAAAGCCCGGTTCGGGGAGGATGCGCTGCGTATTTTGCGGGCCCTCCGGTTCGCGTCGAAGCTGGACTTTACCGTGGAGCCGGATACCGCCCGGAGCGCGGTGGAGGACCGGGCGCTGCTGGACAATATCGCCCGGGAGCGGGTATTTTCCGAGCTGAAGGGCATCCTCACCGGCCCCGGGGCCGGCCGGGTGCTGCGGGACTACGCCCCGGTGATCTTTCAGATCATCCCGGAGCTGGCGGGGTCGGAGGGCTTTGACCAGAAAAATCCCCACCACATCCACGACGTGTGGACCCACAGCACCATGGCGGTGGACGCGGCCCCGCCGGAGCCGGTGTTGCGGCTGACCATGCTGCTGCACGACGTGGGCAAGCCGGAGACCTTTTTCACCGACGAGGCCGGGGTGGGCCACTTTTACGGCCACGCGGAAAAGGGCGCGGAGATGGCGGACGGCATCCTACGGCGGCTGCGGTGCGACAACGCCACCCGGGAGCGGGTGTGTCTGCTGATCCACTACCACGCCATCCAGCCGCCCCAGACCCCGAAAGCCATGCGGCGGCTGCTGGTGAAAGTGGGTGAGGAGACGGTGCGGCAGCTTCTGGATTGCTGGCGGGCGGACTGCGCCGACCGGGCCGACGCGGTCCTGGCGGCGGATATCCCCTGGGGGACCCTGATCGGGACGGCGGAGCGGATATTGGAGGAGCTCTCCACGGAGCCGGCCCCCTGCTTTTCGGTGAAGAGCCTGGCGGTGAACGGCGGGGACATCCTGGCCCTGGGCCTGTCGCCGGGGCCGGCGGTGGGCAAGGTCCTGAGAGCGCTGCTGGAGGAAGTCATAAACGGAGAGATCGCCAACGAGCGGGAGGCCCTGCTGACCAGGGCCAAGGCGCTGCTGGCGGACAGGTGAAACGAACGATATCGGGAGGAAACAGCATGAACATCAAAGTGACGGCTGACAGTACCTGCGACCTGACAGCGGAACTGACAGAGCGGCACGGTATCACCATCACCCCTCTGCGGGTCAACTGCGGGGAAGGGGATATGCGCGACGGGATTGACATCACCCCGGACGGCCTTTATGAGAAGATACAGGCCACGGGCAGACTGGCGAGCACCGCGGCGGTGAACGTGCAGGAGTACATAGACGTGTTCACCGAGGCGCGCAAGACCTATGACGCGGTGATCCACTTCACCATCAGCGCCGACATGTCCGCCTGCTACCAGAACGCCTGTATCGCGGCGGAGGAGGTGGGGAACGTGTATGTGGTGGACAGCCAGAGCCTGTCCACGGGTATCGGCCACCTGGTGCTGGACGCCTGCGAGATGGCGGACGCCGGCATGGACGCCGGGGATATCCACGCTGTGCTGGAGGCGAAGCGGGAGAAGCTGGACGTGAGCTTCGTGGTGGATACGCTGGAGTATCTGCGCAAGGGGGGCCGGTGCAGCGCTCTGACCGCCATGGGGGCCAATCTGCTGCGGCTGCACCCGTGCATTTTCGTGAAGGATGGAGTCATGGGCGTGGGCCGGAAGTACCGGGGCGATATCAAAACGTGCGTGGTCGCCTACATAAAGGACCGGCTGGCGGACCCGTCCACGGTGGATACGAAGCGGGTGTTCATCACCGACTCCGGCGTCGGCGAGGACATCCGCGCCGCGGCGGAGGAGCAGGTCCGCGCTCTGGTCCCCTTTGAGGAGGTCATCCACACCCGGGCGGGCTGCACCGTATCCTGCCACTGTGGACCGGGCACGCTGGGGATACTGTTTTATCGGAAATGAGCGGGCAAAAACCGCGCCGGGATATACCGCCATATTTCGACCCGTTTTACCGGCGGCCGGGTTGAATAAATTTAAAAATATTTTTTTCGCCGGGGGCTTGTATTTTATAGACGGATTATTTATAATCAAAACGATAAAAACTAAACACCAAGGAGGCAAAGACCATGCCCAGACCCAAAGGAAGCAAAAATAAGAAAAAGGATGTGTCCGTGGCGGCTATCGAGGCCAAGCTGGCCACCCAGATGGAAGTAAAAAAGGCGCTGGAAGCCGAGCAGGCGGATATCCTGGCCGCCATTGAAAAGCAGAAGCAGCTTCTCAAGGCCAAGAAAAAGGATCTTCGGACGGCGGAAAAGGCCATCATGAAGCTGGAGGAGAAGAAAGCGGAGGCCGTGGCGATAGAGAACGCCGTCGCCAAGAAGGAAGAGATCGAGCAGGTCGTCACCAAGCTGGTCAGCAGCGGCAAGAGCGCGGAAGAGATCCTGGATATGCTGAAAAAATAAAACGAAATATGCTCTGTATCCGGCCCCCTCTGGCGAGGGGGCTGGCGCCGCGAAACGGCGGCCGGGGGAGAGACGGCGGAGATAACGATATATATCTCTCTCGCCCTGCCTGTGCGGGCAGCTTACCTCCCTCGTCAGAGGGAGGCTTTGATTTATGCGGACGAATAGAAAAATAAACGATATCCTGCGGGGCAAAAAGGCGGTGCTGTTCGACCTGGACGGAACGCTGCTGGACTCCGTGGGAGTGTGGAACGCCACAGACGAGGCGCTGATACGCTTTCTGACGGGCGGCGCGCCGGACCTGGAGACGATCCAGCGGGACCGGGACTGGGCCCTGAGCCGGTTCCGGGGCGATCCCGCGCCCTATTTCCGCTACTGTGAGACGCTGAAAACGCGCTATAAAAGTCCCCTTTCCACGGAGGAGATACAGTCCCGGCGCTATGCCATCGCCCGGACGTATCTGGAAAATACGGTGGATTACAAGCCCGGGGCGGCGGAATTTCTGTGGGACCTGAAACGGGCGGGGTATATCCTCGTGCTGACCACCACGGGCCGGCGCTGGAGCATCGAGAGCTACCGGACGAAAAACAGGAATATCCTGGACAAAGCGCCGCTGGACGATATTTTTGAGCGCGTTTACACCTGTGAGGACGTGCGCAATATCAAACCCGACCCGGAGATATACCGGCGGGCACTGGCGGACCTGGGCCTTGCCCCGGGGGCGTGCGTGGTGTTCGAGGACTCGCTGGCGGGGGTCATGGCGGCCAAGGGCGCGGGCCTGTCCGTGGCGGCGGTATACGATACATATTCCGACCCGGACCGGGCGGAGATTAACGCGCTGGCCGACTGGCAGGTGGAGAGCTTTGCCGAGCCGGATACGGAGGATAAAAGCGATGGAATATCACCATAAGGTGCAGTATTACGAGACGGATAAAATGGGTATCACCCACCACGCCAACTACGTCCACTGGATGGAGGAGGCCCGTATCGCCTTTCTGGACGAGCTGGGCTACGGCTACGACGCGCTGGAGGCCATGGGCATAGGCTCGCCGGTGATGAGCGTGGACTGCCGGTACAAGGCGCCCACCACCTTTCCGGATGACGTGACCGTGACGGTGTGGGTGGAGCGGTCCAACGGGGTGCGGCTGCGGCTGGGCTACGAGATGAAAAAGGCCGACGGGACCACGGTGTGTCAGGCCCATTCCGAGCACTGCTTCGTGAGCCCGGAGGGGAAGCTGCTGCGGCTGCAAAACGCGTGCCCGGGCCTGTGCGGCGCTCTGGCGGCGCTGGTGGAGCCGAGATAACAGGGGCGGTCAGAACTTTCAAAACCCGTCTAACGGGGTATTGGGACCTGTCCGAAAGCATTTCCGCCCGCTCGCGTTCCGCTGCGCGTCCGAAAATCGCGGGCGGAAACGCTTCCGGCCCGGTCTTCGGACTTTCGGTGCGCCGCCCTAAAGGTCATGGCCCGCCATGACCTTTACATGGCGGGACGGCTATAACAGAGCAAAGTAGAACGCCCCAAAAAAGCGCATACTAAACACACGCCGCCTCTTGCGGGGAGCGGCGTGTGTGTGGTACAATGACCAATTGGTAGATCGTGGGTTCGGAGGCCGTTCATGGACGAAAAGACCTGGGACATCCTCATATTGGGCGCGGGGCCGGCGGGCATATCGGCGGCGCTGACGGCCCATGCCCGTGGCCGGTCCGTCACGGTGCTGGGCGCGGACCCCATGACGTCGCCGCTGGCGAAGGCCCCCCGGATCGACAACTACCCGGGCCTGCCCGGCATGAGCGGCAGGGACCTGCTCGCGGCCATGACCCAGAGCCTCGCCGCCCAGGACATCCCCCGTATCGAGGGCCGGGCCACCGGCGTGATGGCCTTCGACGGGAAATTCATGGTCAGCGCCGAACAGGACGTATATACGGCCCGCTCGCTGATACTGGCGGCGGGCGCCCAGCAGGGGACGAAGCCCCTCCTTGGCGAGAGCGAGCTTCTGGGCCGGGGCGTCAGTTACTGCGCCACCTGCGACGGGATGCTGTACCGTGGTAAACGGGTGGCTGTACTGGGCCTGAGCGGCTCGGCGGAGAGGGACGCCGCCTTCCTGCGGCAGATCGGCTGTCAGGTCCTCTTCTTCGGTCCGGCTCAGGCGAAAAACTGCGAGATAAAAGGCGGGACGAATGTGACTGGCGTCGTCTGCGGCGGGGAAGAATATGCCGTGGAGGGCGTGTTCATCTTGCGGCCCACCGTGGCGGCCAGCGTGCTGCTGCCGGGGCTGGCCATGACGGACGGTCACATCGCCGTGGATGAAAATATGGCGACCGGCGTGCCCGGGGTATTCGCCGCCGGAGACTGCACGGGCCGGCCTTACCAGATCGCCCGGGCCGTGGGACAGGGCAACGCGGCGGCGCTGGGCGCGGACAGATATTTGAAGGAGAGAGACGAATGAGCGTTTTGGAACTTACCGCAGAGGATTTTGACGAAATGACCGCCGCCGGCACGGTGCTGGTGGATTTCTGGGCCGTGTGGTGCGGCCCCTGCAAAATGCAGGCCCCCATCGTGGACGCGTTCGCGGAGAAGCGGACCGATGTGCGGGTGTGCAAGGTGAATGTGGACGAGCAGCCGGCTCTGGCGGCCCGGTTCGGTATCATGAGCATCCCCACGCTGATGGTGTTCAAAGACGGCCAGGCGGCCCGCCGGCAGGTGGGGCTGAGCAGCCTGGAGGAGATAGAGGAGCTGTGCAAATGAGAGAACTGCCGAAACAGTACGACCCCAAAAAGGTGGAGAGCGCCGTGTACCAGCAGTGGCTGGACGGAGGCTACTTCCACGCCAGGCGCGACCCGGATAAAAAGCCCTTCACCATCGTCATCCCGCCCCCCAACGTGACGGGCCAGCTGCATTTGGGCCACGCCGTGGACGAGACCATCCAGGACGTGCTGATCCGCTACAAGCGCATGAAGGGCTATTCCGCCCTGTGGCTGCCGGGCTGCGACCACGCGGGTATCGCCACCCAGATCAAGGTGGAGGAGGACCTGCGGGTCAACGAGGGCCTGACCCGCTTCGACCTGGGCCGGGAGAAATTCCTGGACCGGGTGTGGGACTGGAAGAACAAGTACGGCGACCGGATCGTGCAGCAGCTGCGGACCCTGGGGTCCTCCTGCGACTGGGAGCGCCAGCGCTTCACCATGGACGAGGGCTGCTCCAAGGCGGTGCGGGAGGTGTTCTGCTCGCTGTACGAGAAGGGCCTCATCTACAAGGGCAAGCGTATCATCAACTGGTGCCCCCACTGCACCACCGCGCTCAGCGACGCGGAGGTGGAGTATGAGGGAAAGCCCGGCCATCTGTGGCACCTGCGCTATCCCCTGTCGGACGGCTCCGGCGAGGTGGTGGTGGCCACCACCCGGCCCGAGACCATGCTGGGCGACACCGGCGTGGCGGTGAACCCCGCCGACGAGCGGTATAAGGACATCGTGGGCAAGACCTGCATCCTGCCGCTGGTGGGCCGGGAGATCCCCATCGTGGCGGACGAGTATGTGGATATGGCCTTCGGCACCGGCTGCGTGAAGATGACCCCCTGCCACGACCCCAACGACTTCGAGGTGGGCCTGCGCCATGACCTGGAGCAGATCCTGGTCATCGACGACAACGGCCGTATCATCAACGGCGGCAAGTACGACGGTCTGGACCGCTACGAGGCCCGGAAGGTCATCCTGCGGGACCTGGAGGAGCAGGGCTATCTGGTGAAGGTGGAGGAGCACATACATAACGTGGGCACCTGCTACCGCTGCCACAGCGACGTGGAGCCGCTGGCCAGCGACCAGTGGTTCGTGAAGATGGAGCCTCTGGCGAAAGAGGCCATCCGGGTGGTGGAGGACGGCACCATAAAATTCGTGCCGGACCGATTCGCCAAGACCTATCTGAACTGGATGCACAACGTCCGGGACTGGTGTATCTCCCGGCAGCTCTGGTGGGGCCACCAGATCCCCGCCTGGTACTGCGACGACTGCGGCCATGTGACCGTCTCCCGCGAGGACGCCTGCCGGTGCGAGAAGTGCGGCTCGGAGAACATCCACCGGGACCCGGACGTGCTGGACACCTGGTTCTCCTCCGCTCTGTGGCCCTTCTCCACCCTGGGCTGGCCGGACAAGACCGAGGATCTGGAATACTTCTACCCCACGGACGTGCTGGTGACGGGCTACGATATCATCTTCTTCTGGGTGGCCCGGATGATCTTCTCCGGCATGGAGCACATGAAAAAGGAGCCGTTCAAGACCGTGCTCATCCACGGCCTTGTCCGGGACCCTCATGGCAAGAAGATGTCAAAATCCGCCGGCAACGGCGTGGACCCCATCGAGGTCATCGACCAGTACGGGGCGGATGCGCTGCGGTTCAACCTCATCACCGGCAACTCCCCCGGCAACGACATGCGCTTTTATGTGGAGCGGTGCGAGGCCATGCGCAACTTCGCCAACAAGCTCTGGAACGCGGCCCGGTATGTGATGATGAACCTGACCGTGGAGAAAAACGCCCTTCCGGCGGAGCTGAAGCTGGAGGACAAGTGGATCCTGTCCAAGCTGCAAAGCCTGATCGGGTCGGTCAACGAGAACTTTGACAAGTACGAGCTGGGCCTGGCGGCCACGAAGATATACGACTTCATCTGGGACAGCTTCTGCGACTGGTTCATCGAGATCACCAAGCCCCGTCTCCGGGAGGGGGACGTGGGGGCGCAGCAGGTGCTGCTGTATGTGCTGACGGACATCCTGCGGCTGCTGCACCCGTTCATGCCCTTCATCACGGAGGAGATCTACGGCGCCATCCCCCATGAGGGGGAGGCCCTGATCGTGGAGATCTATCCCGAATTCGACGAAGCGCTGTCCTTCCCGAAGGAGGAGGCGGACTTCGAGAGCATTATGGAGGCGGTCAAGGCGGTGCGCAGCCGCCGGGCGGAGATGAACGTCCCGCCCTCCAAGCGGCCCCATATCACCCTGGCTACGGAAAAGCCCGCGGTGTTCGAGGCGGGGAAGGTGTATATGGCGAACCTTGCCTACGCCGGGGGCGTGAACGTGGTGCCCCAGGCCCCGGCGGATACCGCCGGGATGGTGACCGTGGTCACCGGGGACGCCAAGCTTTTCATGCCCATGGCGGAGCTGGTGGACCTGGACAAGGAGCGGGAGCGTATCACAAAGGAGCTGGAGAAGGCCCAAAAGGACATCGCCAATCAGGAGCGGAAGCTGGCCAATGAGAGCTTCGTCTCCCGGGCGCCGGAGCGCGTGGTGGCCGCGGAGCGGGACAAGCTGGCCAAGGCGCAGGCTTTGGCGGAGAATCTGGCCGAGAGCCTGAAAAATCTGGGGTAAGCGAAAACGGAATACAGCAAAACACCCGGCAGGGATTTTTCCCAGCCGGGTGTTCTTTTAAATTTTATATCCCCAGTATCTGTTCGGACGAGACGTGGTACAGCCTGCACAGCGCTATCAAATGGCGAAGGGGAAGTTCGTTTGCGCCGCGCTCATACCGGGCGTACATCGTTTGGGACGTGCCCGAATAGGCCGCCGCCTGCTCCTGGGTCAGGTCATGATCCTCTCGGAGCGCCCGTATCCGTTCCTGATATATCTCCATGGCCTTATCTCCGGCCCAGCTCGATCGGGCCGTGTTCCTTTTCGTACTGCTCCACGCACCGGCGGATAAGGATCAGTATCTGGCTATTGGCGGACCGTCCTTCATAGTCCGCCACGATATGGAGCTTGTCCAAAAGCTCCGGCTCTATCCGAATGGAAAGACTCTTTGTGACCATAAAAACACCTCAAAACAAACATATTATGTGTTTATTTTAGGTTGAAGATGTGGTATACGGTCGGAAATGGATATATATCATATCTAAAATATGTTTAAAAGGAGATGAACTGCCATGGCTGACTATCAAAAGATGTATTACATACTGTGCCGGGCGGCGGACAAGGCGTTAGACGTGTTGCCGGAGAGCCCGGAAAATAAGGATGTGCGCTCTCTTGCAGCTGACCCTTGACCGGGCGGAGGAGATGTACATCAACACAGCGGAGGACTGAGCTTGCTGCCGTCACGCGGCACAGAGGGTGTTTTGCGGCCGCCGGCACGCTTCGACGGCAAACGACACAACGGATATTTTAAAATAGCGCCGTACAGGGAATGTACGGCGCTATAATGATCATCGCAAGGCGAAAACGAAAGTTTTCGCCGCCAGACGACACGTTTGGCAGCAAATGATCCGATAATCATTATCGCTATGCAAAGGAGATGGACGAGCATGAAGGTGACTTCCGGATATCAGGACGGGAAGCTTACGCTGTATTTGCAGGGGGAACTGGACCATCACGAGGCGTCGGCGGCCCTGCGGCGTATCGGCAGGACCCTGGACGACTACCTGCCCCAGGACTGCGTGATCGACATGGACGGGCTGACGTTCATGGATTCCTCCGGCATAGCGCTGATCCTGAAGATATCCCGCCTGATGGAGGAGACCGGAGGGCGGGCCTGGGTGGCCAACGCCAAAAACCAGCCCCTGAAGGTCATCGACGCGTCGGGGATCGACCGTATGATAAAAATATCCACCGCGGCGAAGCAGTGAGGCTTTGCCGCTTACATAGGAGGGAGCCATGAAACAGCACAACTACATAAAACTGGAATTTCCAGCCCGGAGCGTGAACGAGGGCTTTGCCCGGGCCGCGGCGGCGGCCTTCGCGGCCCAGATGGACCCCACCATGGAAGAGCTGGGCGACATCAAAACGGCGGTGAGCGAGGCGGTGACCAACGCCATCGTCCACGCCTACCCGGATACGGTGGGACCGGTGCAAATGCGGCTGCGTATCCTGGACGGGAACGTGCTCCAGATCACGGTCCGGGACCGGGGCCGGGGCATCCCGGACGTGAAAAAGGCCATGGAACCCATGTTCTCCACCGGCGGGGAGGAGAGAAGCGGCATGGGCTTTACCATCATGGGCAGCTTTATGGACGGGCTGAAGGTCCGCTCCGCCGTGGACAGGGGCACCACCGTGACCATGAGCAAACGCATTCAGGTGAAGGCGAACGCATAAGTGGACGAGACGATAACTCTTTTGCGGGCCGCCCAGTCCGGGGACCGGGAGGCGGCGGGCCGGATGATCGAGGCGAACACGGGCCTCATATGGAGCGTGGCCAGGCGGTTTTTCGGCCGGGGCGTGGAACCGGACGACCTGTATCAGCTGGGCTGTCTGGGCTTTTTGAAGGCCATCGACGGCTTTGACGAGAGCTATGGCACCCGCTTTTCCACCTATGCCGTGCCCAAGATATCCGGGGAGATACGCCGCTTCCTCCGGGACGACGGGGCGGTGAAGGTGAGCCGGGGTATCAAGGAGCGGGCCGCGTCCATCCGGGCCGCCCGGAAGCAGCTGGAGCAGGAGCTGGGACGGGACCCTACCGTGTCGGAGCTGGCGGCACAGACCGGGTTCACGGCGGAGGATATCGCCGTGGCGGAGACGGCCACCGTGCCCATCGAGTCCCTGCAACAGCCCACCGGGGAGGAGGGCTTCTCCCTGGAGCAAATGCTGGGCGACTGGACGGTGGAGGAAAAGCTGGTGGAGCGCGTGGCCCTGCGGCAGGCCATCGAGGAACTGCCGGAGAAGGAGCGGCAGGTGGTCTTTCTGCGGTTCTACCACGGCATGACCCAGGACCGGGCCAGCCGGGTGCTGGGGGTGAGCCAGGTGCAGGTGTCCCGGCTGGAGCGCCGGGCGGTGAAGCTGCTGCGGGAGCTTTTGGAATAAAGCGGACGTGTTTTGGCACGTCCGCTTCAGACTGTCAAAGAAGGGATAAACGGGAGCGAAGCCCGGTCAGGGCGAGCCAGGCGGCGAAGCCGCCTGTGAAGTCAAAAGCCGTTGTGCGACAGGCTTTTGACTTCCTGCCGGCGGGATTCACTTCCGCCGAGCAGTTTCTATCAGAGCGGTCAAAAAACTCGTTTTTTGACAAGCTCGAGCGGACGTGTTTTGGCACGTCCGCTTTTCCTTTACAGCTGGGGCGGGAAAAGGTATAATCAAAGAAGAACATAAGGGAGGCGCGGCGGATGAATATCTTCGACATCATGGGCCCGGTGATGGTGGGGCCGTCCTCGTCCCACACGGCGGGGGCGGTGCGTATCGGACGCACGGCCCGGCGGCTGCTGGGCTCCCAGCCGGTGCGGGCGGATATACTGCTGCACGGCTCCTTCGCCGCCACCGGCGCGGGCCACGGCACGGACCGGGCCATCGTGGCGGGGCTGCTGGGCATGGCCCCGGACGACCCGGACATCCCCAAGAGCCTGTGGCTGGCCGAGGGCGTGGGCATGGCCGTCACCATCCGCACCGGGGAGATACGAAACGCCCACCCCAACACGGCCCTTCTCACCGTCACCAACACCGAAGAGCGGACCCTCACCGTGTCCGCCTCGTCCCTGGGCGGCGGGCGTATCCGGGTCAACGCCATCGACGGCATGGAGGCGGCCTTTTCCGGCGAATATCCCACCCTCATCATCCGCAACGAGGACCGGCCCGGCATCCTTTCCGAGGTGACCCGGGCGCTGGGGGACAGCGGGGCCAACATCGCCACGGTACAGCTTTACCGGGACCGGCGCGGGGGTCTGGCCGTGACGGTCATCGAGTGTGACGAGCCGCTGGACCAGCGGCTTTTGAACGAGCTCGCGGGTCTGGACGGCGTGGTACGGTGCACCTATCTGGACAGGGAGAAGGAGGACTGAAAATGGCTTTCACATCGGTGCGCTCGCTGCTGGAGGCGGCGGAGAGCACGGAGCTCTGGCGGTCGGTGCTGGCGGACGACTGCCGGGACCGGGACGCTGACGAGGCGGAGAGCATGGGGAAAATGACCGCTCTCTGGCGGGCCATGGAACGGTCCGCGGCGGAGTATGAGCCGGCCCGGCGCAGCCCCAGCGGCCTGTCCGGCGGCCAGGGGGCCAAAATGGCCGCGGCGGCGGGCACCCTTTGCGGGCGCTTTATGCAGCGGGTGATCGCCACGGCCTTGATGGTGGGCGAGCAGAACGCCTGTATGGGGCGGATCGTGGCCGCGCCCACGGCGGGGGCCAGCGGGGTTCTGCCGGCGGTGCTGCTGCCCCTGCGGGACCGGGACGGTCTTTCCGACGAGCGCATGGTCCAGTGCCTCTATGTGGCGGCGGGCTTCGGCCAGGTGATCGCGACCCGGGCCTCCATCGCCGGGGCCGAGGGCGGCTGTCAGGCGGAGATCGGCTCCGCCTCGGCCATGGCCGCCGCCGCGCTGGTCCATGCTCGGGGCGGCACGGCGGAACAGATGGCCGCCGCCTGCGCCATCGCCCTGCAAAACGTGATGGGACTGGTGTGCGACCCGGTGGCGGGACTGGTGGAGGAGCCCTGCGTCAAGCGCAACGTGATGGGGGCGGTGAACGCCCTGGCCTGTGCGGACATGGCTCTGGCCGGTATCGCCTCCGCCATCCCCTGCGACCAGGTCATCGACGCCATGGCCGCCGTGGGCCGGGCCATGCCCGCCGCCCTGCGGGAGACGGGGGAAGGGGGCCTTGCCGCTACCCCCGCCGGCCGCAAGATCGCCGAACGGTAAGAGAGGTTTAACGTTCTATTTCGGTATCGGGACCTGTCCGAAAGCATTTCCACCCGCTCGCGTTCCGTTGGCGCGTCCGAAAATCGCGGGCGGAAACGCTTCCGGCCCGGTCTTCGGACTTTTGGTGCGCTGTCCTAAAGGTCATGGCCGTAACAGGGTAGATCAGAACAACGGCCCGGGGATTTTTTCATGAAATTCCGTAAAAAGTAGGCGAATCCTGCGCGATTGCACTTGATAAATCGGGGGATTGCCACTATAATAACAATTGGTGCGGAGCGATTCGCGCCGCCAAATCGTGCAATCATTCCAAATCCGATTTAGGAGGGGTAACATGGCATTTGTGGAATTGGAAGTCAAAGGCCAGATCGGCGTTTTGACCATCAACCGTCCTGAGGCGCTCAACGCGCTCAATGACAAAGTCATCAGCGAACTGGACAAGGTCCTGGACAGCGTGGACGTGGGCACGGTGCGCTGCCTGATCGTGACCGGCGCGGGGCAGAAGGCGTTCGTGGCCGGCGCCGACATCGCCCAGATGAGCGGTCTGACCAAGGCGGAGGGCGAGGCCTTCGGCAAGCTGGGCAACGACGTTTTCCGCAAGCTGGAGACGCTGCCCATCCCCACCATCGCCGCGGTGAACGGCTTTGCGCTGGGCGGCGGGTGCGAGCTTTCCATGAGCTGCGATATCCGTCTGGCGGCCGACACCGCCGTGTTCGGTCAGCCCGAGGTGGGCCTGGGGATCACGCCCGGCTTCGGCGGCACCCAGCGTCTGGCCCGTCTCGTGGGCATGGGCAAGGCCAAGGAGCTCATCTATACCGCCCGCAACATCAAGGCTCCGGAGGCCCTGGCCTGCGGTCTGGTCCAGGCGGTCTATCCCGCGGACGAGCTGATGGCGGAGGCGGAGAAAATGGCGAACCGTATCGCCGGCAACGCCCCCATTGCCGTCCGGGCCTGCAAGAAGGCCATCAACGACGGCCTGCAGGTGGATATGGACAAGGCCATCGTGGTGGAGGAGAAGCTGTTCGGCTCCTGCTTCGAGACCAGGGACCAGCGCAACGCCATGGCCGCTTTCGTGGAAAAGCGCAAGCACGACCCCTTTGAGAACTGCTGAGAGCAGCGGTACATAAATCTGTCATCAAATAAAATTAAGTTTTTATAGGAGGATCAATAATGAAGGTAGCAGTATTCGGCGCGGGCACCATGGGCAGCGGTATCGCCCAGGTCTTTGCCGCGAAGGGCCACACCGTCATGATGTTCGCCAGCTCCGTCGCTTCCGCTCAGAAGCACAAGGACAAGCTGGCCGCCTCTCTTGCCAAGCGCGTGGCGAAGGGCAAGATGACCCAGGAAGCCGTTGACGCCCTGCTGGACAACATCGTCACCGAGGAGCGGCCCGCCGCTGCCGACGCCGATCTGGTCATCGAATGCGTCAAGGAGGACATGGAGACCAAAAAGACCCTGCTCAAGGAGCTGGACGCCCTGTGCAAGCCCGAGACGGTCTTTGCGTCCAACACCTCTTCTCTGTCCGTTACCGAAATGGGCAACGGCTTGGCCCACCCCGTCATCGGCATGCACTTTTTCAACCCCGTCCCCAGCATGAAGCTGGTGGAGGTCATCCGGGGCGCCAACACCACCCAGGAGACCTTTGAGTTCAT
>CANQMO010000019.1 GCA_947624985.1 uncultured Oscillospiraceae bacterium
TGTGCTAGTGTAGCTCAGTCGGTAGAGCAGCTGATTCGTAATCAGCAGGTCGCCAGTTCGAGTCTGGCCACTAGCTCCAGCGTCGAAAGGCCCCTGAAGACGATGAGGACCCGTAAGCGGGCCTCATCGTCTTCAGGGGCCTTTCTCCTTTTCCCCAAGAGAGCATTTAACTTTTTGCCTGGGCCGCCCAGTGGTACAAGGACAAAAAGCGCCCATATCACTGGCATGTGAGTGATATGGGCGCTCTGTGAATGCGGGATGGTGTGTCCCGCCCTTGCTCTTGTTCCGCGCTCAGCACCTGATCGGGGTGGCGTGCGAGTTCATACAGCACCTCAAATTCCTTGCGCGGCAAATCCACCGGCTCGCCGTCGAGAATCACCTGATAGCGCATGAGGAACAGGGGGCGCTGTTCCGGAGTGATGCCGGAGAGCAGCGCGAGGATGGGGACGACTCCGGTATCCCGCGAGACCTTCAGGAGCTCCACCTTATTTTGCTCCGCAAAGAGACCGTCGATGATGACCAGGCAAAACCGGTGCCGGGTTTAGAGCTTGACCGCCTCATCGCTGGAGAGGGCAGACAGAACTTCCGTCATCGCGTCTTCCAGGACGCGGGCCTCCCGACGGCCATGATCCAGGCTTTTGTCCGCAACGAGTAAGCTCTTTCTTATCTCTTCCAGGTCTCCTCTCTACTTCTCTCTTGTAGAACAGGCTTTTTATGCTGATGACTAAGGAAGTACGCCCAGCACGGCGTTCAGAATAAATACAGCGGCCAGAAGATAAAGAGCCGGATCCACCAAATGGGCCCGTTTCCGACACACCATCACCACCACATAGGAAACTACCCCCAGCATGACACCAGTCGTGATGGAAAAAGTAAAGGGCATTCCAACGATCATCAGAAAACTGGGCAGAGATATCTCTACATGCTTCCAGGTGATCTGCGTGATGCCGCTCATCATGGACATACCCACCATGACCAGGGGCGCTGCCAGAGCAGCGCCGGTCACCATCCCCGCCAGGGGTGTGAAGGGGATCATACACAGGAAAAGCAGTCCGGTCACCACAGCAGAAAGGCCAGTGCGGGCGCCCTCCTGAATGCCGGTAGCAGATTCCGCCACGACGGTCACATTACTGACCCCCAGCAACGCCCCGGTGCAGGTGGCAGCCCCACAGCAAAGCAAAGCTTCCTTCTGCCCGGCGAGATCGCCGGTCGTATCCATCAGTTTGGTATCGCCCGCCACGCCCAGAAGGGTGCCCAAAGCATCAAAATGCTGAGACACCACCAGAGAAAGCAGCGCGGAGATCAGCGGGATGGGACCCAGGGTCAAAAGGCCGGTGAAGTCCGGCTTCAACGCAGCGAGAGACAGTTCCGGGGTGGCTGTCAGGTTTTGCGGCAGGACAGTCACTCCCAGCGGGATCCCGAGCATTGCTGTCAACACGACGCCTATCATAAGGGCGCCGGGGACTTTTCTCATCACCAGCACTGCTGTTATGAAGATACCAAGCAGCGCCAGCAAAGGCTCCGGCGCGGCCAGTGCCCCCATATCCACTATGTTCTCATCCGCAGTGATGAGACCCGCATTGATGAGCCCTGAGAGTGTGAGAAAGAGCCCTATCCCGGCGGACAAGGCAAACTTGAATGGCCTGGGCAGGGCATCGTTCAGCCGTTCTCTCAAGGGGCTGAGTTCCAAGGCCAGAAACAGGATGCCGGAGAGCAGCACCAGGGCCAGAGCCTGCTGCCATGTGCATCCGTACTGTTGGCAGAGGCTATGGGTAAACAGTGTAGTAAATCCCAGTCCGGGAGCCAGAGCAAAGGGCAGATTGGATGCCAGACCAGATACGATACTGCCTATGGCGGCGATCAGGCAGGTAGCCGTCATGACCTCTTTGAAATCCATACCCGCACCGGAAAGCAGGCCCGGAATGGCCAGGATCAGGTATGCCATGGAGCAGAATGTAGTACACCCACCCAGGATCTCCCTGCTTATGGTCGTACCCCGCTGGGAGAGGTGGAAGAATCGATCCAGTTGTTTCATTTGCCTCACCTCCTAGATCGCTGAAAGGATGTACATCGTCACGAACAGGGCGGTCAGAACATAGGTGACCGGGGGGATCTTCTTCCCTTTCCCGCTGACCAGGCTGATGGCGGTGTAGGAGATGAAGCCCACGCCGATACCGTCTGCCACAGAATAGGTAAAGGGGATCATGATCATAGTGAGAAAACAGGGCAGGGCGATCTCCACCTGATGCCAGTAAATGTTGGTGGCGTTGTGGATCATCAGCATTCCGATCAGCACAAGGGCCGGTGAGGTAGCCGCCCCGGGAATTATCCCCGCGATGGGGGCCAGCAGGATGGCGGCCAGGAACAGCACGCCGGTGGCGGCGGTATAGAGCCCGGTCCGGGCCCCGTCCGCCACACCGGTGGAACCCTCCACCGGGATACCGATGGCAGGCGCGCCCAGCAGCGGCGCAACAGCGGTGGACAGGGCCACCGCCGTCATGCCTTGACTGTATCGGCCCAGTCCGCCGGTCTCGTCCAGCAGGTCTCCAGCCCCGGCAATGCAGATGAGCGCTCCCAATGTGTCAAAGCACAAGCACATGGTAAAGGTGACGACAGCGGTGATGAAGGGCAATATTCCCAGAGAGAGCACCCCGCTGAAGTCCGGAGACAGCAGCAGCGGGCGCAGGGCAGACAGGGAGAGTTTCATGGACTCCGGCGCCTGCGTCACCCCCAGAGGGAAACCCAGCAAAGTGGTCGCCACGATGCCGATGAGCATGGCACCCTTCACCTTCCAGGCCATCAGCACACCCGTGATCAGCAGACCCACAATGGCCAGAAAGGTGGCCGGGGCGCCGATATCCCCCAGCAGCAACGCACCGTCCTGTGCCTGGACGATGCCGGAATTCAGCAGTCCAATGAGGGCAATAAACAGCCCCAGACCGGCGCTGATGGCGTTTTTCATGCTGGGCGGGATACAGGAGATCATCTGATCCCGCAGAGGCGTCAGGCTGATCACCAGATAAGCTACCCCGGACAGGCTCACCACTGCCAGCGCCTGGGACCAGGTATAGCCCATAGTGAGGCAGAGAGTATAGGTGAAAAAAGCGTTGAGGCCCACCCCGGGGGCCAGCATAAAAGGCAGGTTCAGGGCGGCGGACAGGAAGCAGGCCAGAGCCGAGGACAGGCAGGTGGCCAGCAGGACGCCGGTATAGTCCATACCGGTCAGAGAGAGATAGCTGGGCGTGACGAACAGGATATACGCCACCGAGAAAAAGGATGTCAGCGCGCCAAGCAGCTCCTGCCGAACGGTGGTCCTATGGTCCTTCAAGCGAAACAGACGGTCCAATACTTTCATGGCTCCGTCTCCTTCGCCTTCTCCATACGCAATACCACATCCGCTTGCGTGATGACAAAGGATGACCGCTCCGCCGCCACCCGGCGGCACATCAGCAGCTTGTCACGAAGTTTGGCGGTTAGATCTTGTATCCCCCCCCGGATCTCCGGGTCATCTGTCCAGGCGTGGACCACCACCCGGTCCGGCGTCAACTCTACCCGGCGGATAGCCATATGCTTGCGGAATTCCCGGCGGTCCCTGGCGCTGGGCATCTTCTCCACATCATACAGGAAGCTTACATTACGCTCGGCAGAAATATCCAGTTCATCTGCCAAACAGATCAGCGCCGCCAAATAGGGCAGACTCACCGTTTTTCCCGGCTCTACCTCGAATTGGGGCGGGTAGTTCTTCTCATCCAAAAGGTCTGTCTTCCGGTGCCCCCGGCAGACCTGGATCACAGCCTTTGCGTAGGCTTCATTGGGAAGGTCCAGCATACGCCAATACTTTTCCAGATACAGTCCGGACAACTCCTGGTGGTGGTCCCGTACAGCCCAGGCCCGGGCGTTATCATCCGCCGGCTCCGGAAACCCCAGTACCTCCCGAAACTGCTCAAAGTCCGATACGGACACTCCCATGCCCACATCATGGAACAGCGCGCCCATCAGCAGCACATAGAGGTCCTCCGCAGTGAGCTTCTCGATCTGGCTGCCAATGAGCTGATTACACAACTCCAAAATATCCAGGGTATGCAGCACCGTATGATCGGTAAAGTCAGGAAAGTAGTTCACATACCGGCTGAGCATTTTCTGCGAGATCACCACGCAGTCCCGATACCGGCTGTGAAGTTCCGGCGCACATCGGGCCAGTCTGCGCTCAATGCCATAGTCCTGTTCCATCGCGATCCCTCCCTTTTCCATAGCTTCTCTTCCCTTACCGCCTGGCATTTACAGGCGCTTTTCCACGGTCAGGATGTTCTGGCCGTCCTTGTACTCGTAGCGCACGTCGTCCATGGACTTTTTCACCATGAAAATGCCCAGGCCGCCGATCTGGCGGTCCTCCGCGGAGAGGGTCACGTCCGGGTCTGCCTTCGCCAGGGGATCATAGGGCTTGCCCTGGTCGATGAACGTGACGCGCACGGCCAGGGGGTCCTGGTCCACGTCCACCCGCACCGTCGCCGGGCCGGAGGGGTCGTAGGCATACCGGGCGATGTTGCTGAAAAGCTCGTCGATGGCCACGTCTATCTGCACCTGGGCCTTCATGGGGCAGTCCAGCGCCTCCAGCTGCTGGTCCACAAAGGCGGTCACGGCGGGGATGTTCTCCAATGTGGCCTCCACGGTCAACTCGTTGGGATCGGATGAATTCATCATTTTCTTAAACTCCAAGCAAAGCATCGTGATGTCGTCGAATTGGGGCGCGCTGCCCACAAAGGCGTCGATGTCCGCCTTCACCGCCGGCAGAAGCTTATCCGGCGCGGCGTCCGCATTGCGGTTCAGTACCGTCTCCAGCCGCTCCATGCCGTACAGCTCGTTATTGGCGTTGGTGGCCTCCGTCACGCCGTCCGTGTACTGGAACAGCGCGTCCCCCGGCTCCAGCTGCATGGTGCCCATGCGGTATCGGGTCATGTCCATGCCCGCCAGGACGAACCCTGCCCGTATCTTCTCCGGGGTATACTTTCCCTTCCGGCGGATGAAGGGCATCTCATGGCCGGCGTTGACAAAGTTGAACTGGCCGGTCTCCAGGTCCAGCACGCCCTCGAAGGCGGTGATGAACAGCTCTTCGCCGTTTCCTTCGCACAGGAGCTTGTTGACCTCCATGAACACCTCGCCCAGGTCACGGCCCGGGGTGGTGTGATCCTTGATGAGGGTCTTGCCGATGACCATGAACAGGGCCGCGGGCACGCCCTTGCCGGACACGTCCGCCATGACGATGGCCAGGTGGGTGTCGTCCACCATGAAGAAGTCGTAGAAGTCGCCGCCCACCTCCTTGGCGGGGTTCATGGAGGCGTAGATATCCACCTCCGGCCGCTCCGGGAAGGCGGGGAAGATGCAGGGCAGCATGGAGCTCTGGATATGGGTGGCGATATCCAGCTCCGCGCCGATACGCTCCTTTTCCGCCGTGACCTCTGTCAGCTGCCGGATGTGGTCGTTCAGGTCGTCCAGCATCCCGTTGAAGGCGGACGCCAGCTCGCCGATCTCGTCCCCGGACTCCACCTCCACCTTCCTGTCCAGCTCGCCCTTGCCGATCCGCTCCACGTTCCTAGCCAGCTTCTGGATGGGCCGGGTGATGCTGCCGGACACGGCGAAGGAGATGATGATCACCACGATACCCACCGCCGCGAAGAAGATGATGAAGCCCTTCATGATGCCGGACAGGGTCTTCTGGGTGGTTTCCTGCGCCTGGTCGGTCATGGTGTCGATGGTCTGCTTCGTCTCCACGGCGGGGCGCACCACCTCCGCCTTATCCACGCTGATGCACAGCCGCCATCCGGTCTGGCCCAGATAGTGCCAGGCCAGATAGCTGTCCACGCCGTCCAGCGTCAAGCCCACCAGGCCGGCGTTGGCCTGCGCCAGGGTATCCAGATTGCCGCTCTGGCTGTCTTTGCCCACATGGGCTGTCAGGTCCGTATCAAAGCCCTCGTCGAAATACTGCGGATGGGCGATCAGGGTGCCCATTTTGTCGATCACGAAGGCATAGCCGCTCTCGCCGATCTTGGCGGTGGTGATCTCGTCCAGCAGGGCCTGCAGCTTCACGTCCGAGGCCACCACGCCGAGCAGTTCTCCATCTTCATCGCAGAACGCCCGGGCGGCGGTGATGCACGTGTTGCCATAGGAGTCCAGATATGTATCCAGCCAGACCGTCTTGCCGGGTTTGGCCGACGCCTGCTGATACCAGCCCCGCTCCCGGGGGTCATAGGTAGGGTCATAGGAATTGGACCGGGAATACCTGTAGGACACGCCGCTGACGGTGCCGGCATAGATATTGTCCAGCAGGTCGTTTTCCTCCAGCATGGGGCCGAAGATGGACTCGCAGTTGGACAGAAGCTCTATCTCCCGGTCCAGCTTCGCCGTCTTCTTCACGCCGGGCGCCAGCATATACTTGGAGCTGGCTTCCCCGTCCACCGTCTCGTCCGGCAGGGGCAGCTCCCGGCCGCCGTACCGATCCATATTCTCATAAAGATACTCGATGTAGTCCGCCAGGGACGTGACCATCCGGTTGATCTCCGTCAGCTGGGCGTTGGAATACAGCGCCTGCTTCTGAGCGATCCGCCCCAGGTATTCCTCCGCCTGGGCCTGCAGGGCCTCCTGGCTGTTGTCGGAGGCGGTCAGGCCCAGGGTGATGTTGGTCTTCTGGAATTCATCGGTCAGGTCCCCCATGGACAGATAGGAGTTGATGAACACCACCAGCAGCGTGCCCAGGGACATGACCAGCACCACCAGCAGGATCTTGATACCGATCTTCATGTTCTTAAACATCGTCTTCCTCCCTCCCGGCGCCGTTCCAGGCGGACAGCAGGATGTCCTCTACCATGTCCTCGTAGACCACGCCGGAATAGGCCGCCTCCCGGGGCATCAGGCTCCCCCGCTTCAGGCCGGGGACCGCGTTGATCTCCAGCACATAAAACGCACCGGTGTCATGGGCCACCATGAAGTCTACCCTGCCCACGCCTCTGGCGCCCGTGATCTTAAAGACCCGCTCCGCCGTGCGCTCCATATCCACCAGCGTTTTTCCATCCAGACGGGGCGGCTCTGTGCCGTACTCGCCGGTGAAGAGGGTCAAGTCGTTTTTCTTTTCCACCCGGGCGCCGGAGAGGGTCTCCACGCCCTCCACGCATTTGAGGGTCACCAGCTGGCCGTCCCGCTCAAAGAGACCCACCGTGTAAAAGCCTCCGTCGATGAACTGCTCCAGCAGGATCGGGTCGTCGTATCCGAACACGAGCCTTATCTTGTCCAGGTCCTCCGGGGAACGGATCAGCTCGATACCGAAGCTGCCGCCCTGGGTGGGCGCTTTCGCCACGAAGGGGTAGCCGAAGCCGCTGTAATCAAAATCTCCCCGCTCATACTGCTCCCGGCTGAGGATCGCCCACCGGGGCGTCGGGATGCCATAGTGGTCAAAAAGGAGCTTGCACAGGATCTTGTCGTTGATGAGCGCGGCCGCCCTGGCGCCGCTGCCCGTAAAGGGGATGCCCTCATGCTCCAGCATGGCCTGCAGGGTGCCGTCGCCGTGGCGCTTGCCCTGTACGCAGAGATAGACGATATCCGCCTTCTCAGCGCGCAGGGTCTGGACCATATCGCGCCCAAACGCCAGCATACACACGTCGTAGCCCTTGGCCCGCAGGACGTTTTCGATCGACTTGGCGTTCTTGGCGGAGGCCATGGCCTCGCTGGACCAGCCGCCGTATACGACCGCGACCTTCATGCTCTCACTCTCCTTTTACCACCCAATATCTCGGTCAGCACATAACAGACCACCGCCGCCAGAAACAGCGTGCCCATGGCGGTCAGTCCCCGCTCATAGCCCAGCAGGATGACCACCGAATAGGCGGTAGGGCCCAGCATTTCGGTGATCTTCTTCAAAAAGCTCAGACAGGACAGGCTCCTGCCAGAATTCATGTTGGCGATGGCGGGCATCGCCAGAAAATAGTTGTTCTGCGCGCCGAAGCCAAAGCTGTCCGCCACGCCCAGGAACACCACCGCCGCCAGCGACGCCACCATGCCTCCCACCAGGCCCGCTGTAAGCAGGCCCACAGAGAAGATGATGTTATAGGCGATGTTCGCCCAGATGAGGTTCTGGGACTTGTCGATGATCTTCGCCGACAGCCACGGCCCCAGATAGACGATGAGCAGCCCGTAGATCAGCTGCGCCCGGCCCACGTCGGATACGCTCCTGCCGATACTCTCATAGTACAGCGGCAGATAGTAGCTCAGATAGGAGCCCACGATACAGGACGGGGCGATCATGAACACGGAGAAGGAGACGATCTGCAGCTTCTCCCGAATATGCAAGGGGCTCCGCTCCCGCTTTTTTTCGGTCTTTTCGTTTTTGGGGAGCACCGTGTTCTCCATCCGGATGATGAACGCGCTGCACAGCACAGTCAGCACCGTGGCCATCAGGAACACGTTCCGATAACCGAACCGCTCCGCCAGGATAGACCCTAGCGCCGAGCCGCAGTTCATCCCGGCGTAGAGCCCGGCGTTGAGCATGGAAAAGCCCCAGGTCTTTTCCTTCTCGTTCCGGCCGAACAGCGCCAGATTGCGCAGCGTCATCCAGCAAAAGCCGTACCCCAGCCCCACCACGGCCCGGGCCGCGATGAACACCAGCAGATCCGTGGCCATGGCGCTGAGGAACGTGCCCAGCGCCACCAGGGCAAGCCCCGCCATGAAGGGCAGCTTCCACCCCTTGCGGGTCAAAAGCTCCGTGGCGGCGAAGATGGCCACGCAGGTGAGCAGCGTCTCGGCGGACTGGGGCATGCCCGCCGCCATGTTCGCGTCCATCCCGAACAGCGACGAGTGCAGCTGCTTGGCCATGATGGGGATGAAGGCCGCGGACAGACGGGAGGCAAAGTAGAACAAAAACGCCGTCTGCCGCACAAAGTACAGGGCGGCCGGCTGGTCCTTCGTCTCCCGGCTCCGGCGTGTCACCAGGCCGATCATGCCCCACACCATCTCCACAGAGAAGAACACGGATATGACCAGCGTAGTCAGCAGATCGAGCCAGATGGAGAATATCTGCCGCGTCCTGTATTGCTCGTTGACCCAGAACACGACCTGGGAGTCGTTGATAAAGGGGAACTCATACCGCTGCATCCCCTCTTTGCCCGCCAGCAGCGCCGCCCCGGAGGACACGCGGGTGTTCCCGTCGCTGTCGATGATATACACGCCCTCGCAGCTGGAACTGGACCGCACGGTGTCATCCAGGATCTCGCCGATCTCGTCGCTGTCCCCGGCGGTCTCCAGGCGGTTTATCATCCGGCGCATATCGCCGTACATCTCATAGCGCAGCTGCTGGTCCTTCTGGGAATACGAGGCGAAGGAGAACGCCAGCAGGATGACCACCAGCACGGAGACCATCATCGCCAGGATATTGCCTGTCTCCACCTCGCCGTACACATTCAGCGCCGGGCCCTTGAGGAAGAACACGGCGATCGTCACGATGGCGGCTCCGCCCAGGATGAAAATGCACAGGTGCAGCATTTGCTGGATGCTGCCGCTCTCGTTCATGTTCAGTATCCAGAGGAAAAGCAGGTCGATCATGATGACTACCACCGCTCCGATGAGCAGCGCCAGCCTTGTTCGCTTGTTTTGCACGCGTTCCACTGTCAGTCCGCCGTTCAGCCCTCGATGGTCAGGATATCCGCAAAGCCCGTGACTTCAAATATCTCCATGATCGTCTCGTTCACGTTTTTGATCACCATGGACCCCTGCTTGTTCATGACCTTCTGGGCGCTCAAGAGCACACGCAGCCCCGCCGAGGACAGATACTCCAGCCCCGCGAAGTCCAGCGCAAGCTCCGTGACGCCGTCCACGCTCTGCTTCAGCTCCGCCTCCAGCTGGGGCGCGGTGGTGGTGTCCAGCCGGCCCTCCAGGGCCAGGTCCAGATGGGAACCATTCTGATTTTTCGTGATAGTCATCGTTTTCTTCCTCCTTTGTTTTTCGTAACAGTTTTTAATGCGTCACAAAGAACATGACGGCAAAGAGCGCCGCGATCACCCATGTTCCCGCTTTTACGTTCTTTGCCTTTCCGGTAAACACGCTGATAAGCGTATAAGAGATCACGCCGAAGGCAATGCCGTAAGAGATATTGTAGGTCATAGGCATCATCGCCAAAGTCAGAAACGCCGGGACCGCCTCCTCTGTTTTCAGCCAGTCTATATTCCTGGCGCAGTTCATCATCATGATCCCCACATAGATGAGCGCCGCCGCTGTCGCGCAGCCCGGTACGAGCTTCGCGATCGGGCTCAAAAACATGCTGGCAAAAAACAGCGCCCCCGTCACCATGGCGGCCATGCCTGTCTTTCCGCCCTCCGCAATGCCTGTGGATGCCTCCACATAAGAGCTCACCGTGGATGTGCCGCAGATCGCGCCGGCCGTGGTGGCTATGGCGTCGGCAAGCATCGCCTTGTCCATGTTGGGCACTTCCCCCTCTTTGGTCAGAAGATCTCCCCTGGCACAGGCTCCATACAGGGTGCCGATCGTATCAAACATATCCACCAGACAGAACGCGAGGGCAGTCGTTATGATCAATATGGCAAGCTCCACCCTGCTGTGATCGGCCAGATAGGGAGAAAAATCAAGGCCCTCCGTAAAGACCCTGCCAAACGCATGCCTGCCAAAGTCCCCAAACGCCGCGAACGGGTCAAAATTCAGCTCGGCTGTAAAACCATTATAAAATCCGGGAACAGTTAAACCGAGAAGGTAATACAGCGCCGTTCCCCCCAGTATGCCCCAGAGCACAGCGCCCTTTACCCGCTTACATGTCAGGACCGCGATCGCGATCAAAGCGGAAAGTGTGACAAGCATCGGCATGATGTCCTTCCACGCCACATTTCCGGAAAGAAGGTTGAAAGAGGCAAGGCCCACATAGGTGGATGGATCTGCCACCACGATCCCGGAATCCTTCAGCCCGATGAAGGCGATAAACAGCCCGACTCCCGCGGGGATCGACACTCTTACCGCCGTCGGGATCGCCTCAAATACTTTCTTTCGCAGTCCTGTCACCGTGAGCAGTATGAACAGGATCCCATCAAGCAAAACGAGTACCAGGGCATTGGCATAGCTGAGCCCAAAGCCGAAGCACACCGTATAGACAAAGAAGGCATTGGCGCCCATGGCGGACGCCTGCGCCAGCGGCAGATTCGCCAGAAGCCCTATCAGCACCGTCCCGATACAGGCGGAGATCGCCGTCGCGATATAGATCGCGTTGTAGGAAACCCCCGGAAGCTCCGCAAACATGCTGGAATTGACCATGAGGATATATGCCATGGTCATAAAGGTCGTAACGCCCGCCAGAACTTCCGTTTTTGCTGTAGAGCCAGCTTCCTTTACATGAAAAAATTTTTCCGGTGATAACATCAGTCCTTGCTCCTCTCTCTTTCTTTTTCAAAAATTATTTGGTGTTGTGTCTCCTTTTAATTTGTTCGTTTCTCCTTTTTTATGTCCGGCTTCTCAGGGTATCCATGTCCAGCATATCCAGCGAACCGCCCAGGTCCGTCAGGGCCATCTGCAGGCAGAACAGGTCCGACGACGTGGCGATGAATTCCAATATCACGTTCAGGGCCGTTATGATGGCCACGCCCTCCATCGGTATGCCCAGCTGGGTGAACAGCAGCGTGTAGCACGTCAGCGCCGACCCCGGCACCGGCGGGGCCGCGATGGCCAACATCACGCAGATGAAAAGCGCCGTCAGCAGCCACGCGGGGGTGATGGCCACGCCGTATACCTCCGCCATACAAAGGCTGGCGACCAGAAACATCACCACCGCGCCGGGCATATAGATGACCTGCCCCAGGGGGATGCCGAAGCGGGTGATCTTCTCATGTATGCCCAGCCGCCTTTCGCAGCACTCCTGGTTGGTGGGAAAGGCTGCCACGGAGGACGCGGTGGTCAGGCCGATGAGGAAGGTGGGCATGGTCTTTTTGAGCACTGTCACGGGCCCGACCTTCCACCGCAGGCACACCAAAGCCAGGCTGCACGCCATCATTACCGCCGTGCCCAGGACTATGACGGGGAGGAGCTTATAGGACTTGGCCAGGAGCCGGAACCCGCCCTCCAGGAACATATTAAAGACACTGCCGAACACGAACACGGGCACCAGAGAGCTGACCGCCTCCATGATGAGCTGGACCACATAGTTGGACTGCTCTATGAACGTGGCTGCCACGGAGACCTTCTCTCCCAGAAGCAGCAGCGCTATGCCGATGAGCACCGCCACGAAGATGATCTGCAGGGGGTTGCCCTCCGTGAAGGGGGTGAAGAAGTTGGCCGGCACGATGTCCAGCACCATGTCCAACAGTTCCGACGGGTCGAAGGCACGGCCGCCCCCCGCGGCTATGGGGAAGAAGGGCAGCACGGCCGCCCCCGCGATGATCCCCAATACGACCGTGAACAGAATGAGCTTGGCGATCATCCGTTTGCCGATCCGGCCAAAGGAGGCCACGTCGCCAATGCAGCATATACCCCAGGTCACCGACAGGAAGATCATAGGGCCGGATATGGCGGTGAGAAGGCCCATGAAGGTATTGAACACCGGGGTGACCAGTTTATCCGAAAGCGCGAGGCGCGCCGCCTCCGGCAGGAAACGGCACAGATAGCCCAGCGCCACCGCCAGCACCAGGGCGGCGGCCAGGGAGCCCATGAGGGAGCGCTTTTTCCGCTTGGGGGTGAACAGGACGCGGTTGACCCCGTCCTTGTACTGCCACAGGGGCGCCAGGCCCATCTGGGCCATCATGCCCGTCAGCGCGCCGCTGTCGGGCTGGTCCTCCTCCGAAAAGGGGGCCAGGGACGGGCCGGACAGAGAAAGCTCCACCCGCAGGGCGCGAAAACGCCGGCGGCAGCGCAGGGTGAATCCCTCCGCCGTCCCCTCGTCCCGGTACCGCAGCAGCGCCTCCTCCAGAGCCAGCCGGACCCGGAGGGCGTTCTTCCGCTCCACCTTGGCCGCCGTGAGAAAATCATAGGCGGCCTCCCCGGCATCATCGATGCCGGGCCCGGTCAGTTCATATCTCTCTTCTGTGTTTTCCATAGGCATTCCTCTTAAAATACGAAGTCCGATAGGTATTTCCGATTTCTTTCCCCCTTCACGTCCGGCTTCTCAGGGCATCCACGTCCAGCATATCCAGCGAGCCGCCCAGGTCCGTCAGCGCCGTCTGCAGGCCGAACAGGTTCAGCGCCGTGGCGAGAAACTCCAGTATCACGTTCAATGCCGTCATGATGGCCACGGCCTCCATGGGTATGCCCAGCTGGGTGAACAGCAGCGTGAAGCAGGTGAGCGCCGACCCCGGCACCGGCGGGGCCGCGATGGCCAGCATCACGGAGATGAACAGCGCCGTCAGCAGCCACGCGGGCGTGATGGCCACGCCGTATGTCTCCGCCATGCACAGGCCTGCCACCAGATGCAGCACCGCCGCGCCGGGCATATAGATGACCTGCCCCAGGGGGATGCCGAAGCGGGTTATCTTCTCGTCTATGCCCAGCTGCCTTTCGCAGCACTCCTGGTTGGTGGGATAGGCCGCCACGGAGGACGCGGTGCTCAGGCCGATGAGGAAGGTGGGCATGGTCTTTTTCAGCACCGTTATGGGCCCGACCTTCCACCGCAGGCACACCAGGGCCAGACAGCATACCATTACCACCCCCATCCCCAGCACCACGACGGGGACGATCTTATAGGACCGGGCCAGGAGCCGGAACCCGTCTCCCAAGAACATATTAAAGACGCTGCAGAACACGAACACGGGGACCAGAGAGCTGATCGCCTCCATGATGAGCTGGACCACGTAGTTGGACTCCTCTATGAACGTAGCCGCCACGGAGACCTTCTCCCCCAAAAGCAGCAGCGCCACACCGATGAGCACCGCCACGAAGATGATCTGCAGGGGGTTGTCCTCCGTGAAGGGGGTGAAGAAGTTGGCCGGCACGATGTCCAGCACCATGTCCATCAGCTCCGATGGGTCGAAGGCCTGGCCGCCCCCCGCGGCCATGGGGAAGAAGGGCAGCACGGCCGCCCCCGCGGCGACCGACAATACGACGGTGAGCAGGATGAACTTGGCGATCATCCGTTTCCCGATGCGGCCGAAGGAGGCCACGTCGCCGATACAGCAGATACCCCATGTCACCGAGAGGAATATCATGGGCCCGGATACGGCGGTGAGTAAGCCCATAAAGGTGTCGAAAACAGGCGTGACCAGCTTATCCGCTAGCACCAGCCGGACCGCCTCCGGCAGGAAACGGCACAGATAGCCCAGCGCCACCGCCAGCACCAGGGCGGCGGCCAGTGAGCCCATGAGGGAGCGCTTTTTCCGCTTGGGGGTGAACAAGACGCGGTTCGTCCCGTCCTTGTACTGCCACAGGGGCGCAAGGCCCATCTGGGCCATCATGCCTGTCAGCGCGCCGCTGTCGGGTCCGTCCTCCTCCGATAAGGGGTCCAGGGATGGGCCGGGCACGATGAGCTCCACCCGCGGGGCGCGAAAACGCCGACGGCAGCGGAGGGTGAACCCCCCCCCGCTTGTCATCCTCGTCCCGGTAGCGAAGCAGCGCCTCCTCCAGAGCCAGCCGGACCCGGAGGGCGTTCTTCCGCTCCACTTTGGCGGCCGTGAGGAAGTTGTAAGCCACCTCCCCGGCGGCGTCGATCCCGGGCCCGGTCAGCTCATATCTCTCTTCTGTGTTTTCCATAGGGATCCTTCTCCATTAAAATACAACGGTCACTGTGTTGACCCCGTCGGCATAGGCGTGCGCGCTGCTCTTGGTCCGGCTGAGAGCCAGAGCCGTGCTGATCTCATCTCCCTGCGTCAGCGGATCGAACTTGTCCCCGCTCCAGCGGATAACGGCTTCGCATTCGCTTCCGTCTTCACTGCAAAGGGCGTCGAAGCTCAGGCCGCACCCGTCGTCCGGCAAGGCCGGCAGTATGCTCGTCACGCACAGCTCTTCAAAGATCTGCTGATACTTGAGCGACTGGGGCGCGCCCAGCAGCTGCTTGCGGGCAAAGCGGTCGATGTCGGTCGCCGCACCGATAAAGTCAAACTCCTTGGATGCAATATCGATATGGAGGGTCTTCAGGCGGTGGACGAACGCCCGGCAGCGGTCGGTCTTCGGGTGATCATACACCTGCTCCGGCGTTCCTTCCTCGTAAACGATGCCTTCGTCCATGTAAAATACCCGCGTGGATACATCCCGGGCAAACTTCATCTCGTGCGTAACGATAAGCATGGTCAGCCCTTGCTCGGCCAGGCTGCGGATGACCGCCAGCACCTCTCCCACCATGGTGGGGTCCAGCGCGCTGGTCGGCTCGTCAAACAGTACGATCTCCGGCTGCATTCCCAGCGTACGGGCAATGGCGACACGCTGTTTTTGGCCGCCGGAAAGCTCGTCCGGGTAGTTGAGCGCCTTTTCCGCTAATCCCACCTTGGCCAGCAGACGCATGCCCCGTTCATAGGCCTCCTGCCGGGTGCAGCCAAGTAGCTCTACCGGCCCCAGCATGATATTTTCGATCACCGTCAGATGGGCGAACAGGTTGAAGCTCTGGAATACCATTCCCATGCGGCGGCGCACGGCGCCGAGCTGCGCCGGCTTCACGCCGGTCACCGGCTGGCCAAACACCTCGATCTCGCCTTCCGTGGGCGTTTCCAATCGGTTGATGCAACGCAGGAAGGTGCTCTTGCCCGTACCGGAAGGTCCGATGATGGAGATGACGTCCCCCCGGTTTATGACGGCGTTGACATCCTTTATGGGCGTCGCGTTGGGAAAAACCTTCTTCAAATGGGAGATGGTGATCACCGGTCCCCCGTTTTGCGCGGCCTTCGGTCCTTCCGGGATCTCCGGCAGGGAAACTTCCCTGTCGACTCCCTTCGGTTCCCGGCGCCGGCGGCGGGGGTCGATCTTCCTTTCCACCAGTCCCAGCAGAGAGGTCAGGCACCATGCCAGCAGGAAATACAGGACCGCGGTCAAGATCAGCGGGAAAAACGCCTCAAAGGTACGGCTGCGGATAAGGTCGGTCACCTTGGTCAGGTCCTGCACCGCGATATACCCCACCACAGACGTCATTTTCACCATGGAGATGAATTCGCCCTTGTATACCGGCAGGATATGCCGCGCCGCCTGGGGCGCGATGATCTTTGTAAAGGTCTTGACCCGTCCAAAGCCCATGGCGGACGCCGCTTCCCACTGGCCGGCGTCCACGGCGTCGATACCGGTGCGGATCATTTCGGAAACATAGACGCCAAAATTGATGGTGAAGCCGATGATGGCCACGACGACCCCATCCAGTCTTGCGCCGGCGAATACGACGTAGAACAGTACCATCAGCAGCACCAGCACAGGGATACCCTGGATCAGCCGGACAAAGGCCGCCGCGATCCCGGACGCAATCTTGCTGCGGCTGCGGCGCAGCAGACACAGACCGAAGCCCAGCACCGTGCCGAACAGAGCCGAAAAGAGCGATATGACGAACGTGACAGCCAAGCCGGAGAGGATCATTTGCCACCGGTTTTCCTGGATGAAATTCTTATAAAAGCTGTTTTCCAGTCCGGCCCAGAAGCCCGTTTCTTCCGCTTCTACAGCCATGCCCATATCTTCGCCCCGGACCACGAGCGCCAGGCCGCCCACATAGTGGGTGGTGGGGAAATCGATGCTCGCCTTCCGCTCATCGGTGATGCTCATGGCGCCGGATACGATATCCGCCCGGCCGCTGTTCAGCATCTGGATCAGCGAATTGAAGGTGCTTTGGGTGATCTCCAGCTTCATCCCCAGCTCTTTGGCGATGAGCGAGACCAGCTCCACCTCATAGCCAAGGGACTGGCCGTTCCCGCCCGCATAGCTCATAGGCTCCAGCGTGGGGTCATGGGCATACCGCAGGGTGCCGTTGGGCGCGTCATATTCCCCTACATCAATGGTCTTTTTGCTGTCGTCGGCGCTCAGCCATTTTTCCCGCAGGGCGTCCAGCGTGCCATCGGCCGTATATCTTTCAATGATAGCGCTTATATCATCCGTCAGCGGGCTGTCCTTTTGCAGGCCCAGGCCGTAGGTGTCCGGCGCCACCGTCTCGGGGAACACCGCCAGATCGGGCTGCCTGACCGCCGCCAGCTGGGCAACGGGCATATCGAGGGCCACGGCGTCCAGCGTGCCCGACTGCAACGCCAGAAGCAGAGCGGAAGCATCATCGTAATACTGAAATTCACAGCCGCTGACCACAGCGCTCATAAGCTCGTTGGAAATGCTGCCCGACATGACGCCCACGGTCGTACCGGCAAAATCCTGGAGCGTCTGGAAGCGGACAGCGTTTTGGCCGCGATTGGCTACCACCGCCACCACGCCGCCGGTGTAATCCGGGTCGGCGAAGTTCACGCTTTCCGCCCGTTCCTCCGTCACGGTCAGGCCGACGGCCGACACGTCGTACACACCGGTGGCAAGACCCGCGAAAATGGACGATATCTCCACGCTGGTCACATCCAGCCCATAGCCATAGGCCTTGCAGAAGCGGGCCATGATGTCGATGTCATACCCGACGACCTGGCCATTCAGGATATAGCAGAAGGGCGCCAAGTCCGTTTTCACCGCCATGTGGATGACGCCGTTGTCCGCCGGGAAGGCCGTCCAGTCCTCCACCACCTTTTTGCTCTCGTCGGCGCCCAGCCAGATGCCGTCGATCTCCTCCAGGGTGCCGTCCGCCTTGATCTGCTCCAAATATTCGTTATACTCGTCCCGCAGCGCCGCGCCCCGGTCAGTCTTCGCAAAAGCGGCGGCGTAGCTCTCATCCACCAGCACGTCGGACAGATAGGTCACCGCCGGGCTTTCCACGCACAGCATACGGGCAATGGGTTCGTCCATCAAAAAGCCGGCGATCTTCCCCTGCTCCACCGCCAGCGCCAGGTCCGGGACCTTGTCATAATACTGCTTGTCCGCGTCCTCGATGAGCTCGTCGGTGAGCACGTCAAAGCTGGAGCCGGTCAACACGCCGATGGCCTGTCCGTCCAGCTGACGGATATCGGTTATCTGCTCGCTTTCCCCGCCGCCGCTTTTCGCACAGCCTCCGAGAAGCAGGCTGATAAGCAGGACCGGCAGGATCAGGTAAAGGCAGAATTTCCTATTATGCTTTCTGAAAAATTGATTGTTTTTCATCATGATACGCTCCTTTTCAGCCTGTTTTTGTCAAGCATATCGACGCCGTCCGCCGCAAGCGTTACCTGGACCTGCAGGCAGGCAACGCCGGCAGCCGTCATAAAGAAGTCCAGAATCGCATTGCCTGCGACCGCCAGGGCAAGCGCCTCGCTGGGAACGCCAAGCTGTGCAAACATAACCGTAAATACGGAAAGGGCCCCGCCGGGGATCGGCGGCAGCGCCATGGAAAGAAGCCCTACCGTCAAAACCGACATGAACAGGAACAGCGGCGTAATGGGAATGCCATAAGACTCCGCCATGCACAGGGCCAGAGAAAAAAGGCCGACCACAAAGCCCGGCTTGTAAAGGACCTGTCCCAGCGGGATGCCAAAATCCGCTATCTTTTTGGGAATGCCCAGTTCCTTTACGCACGTCTCCAGATTCGTCGCAAGGGCCGCGGCCGAGGAAGCCGTCGTCAGGGCGATCAGATACGTCGGCAGCATTTTCTTCATCAGAAGGACAGGGCTGACCTTCAGCCGCACCGCCGCCACAAAGACATAAAACAATGTCAGGATAAAACACCCCGGTACCACGATCACAAACACCTTGAACAGGCTTGAAAATCCGCTGTCAAAATCGGACAGAATAAGGTTAAACAGGCTTAAAAACACAAACAGCGGAATGGTTTTTCCCAGTACGCTCATCAGGAACTGTACGGCCTCGTTCACCTGCAGCAGGGTATTTTGGGCTGCCGATACCCGCTCCCCCAGGATCAAAAGGGCGGCTCCCACGCAGATCCCCAAAAAAACAAGCTGCAGCGCATTTCCATTCAGGAACGGCGAGACGATATCCGTGGGCACGATCTCCAGTACCATCTGATAGACCTCCCGGAAATTGCCGGAGATCTCATTTCCCGCTTCCGCGGCGATCGGAAACAGCAGGCAGCCCACCAGTGCCATGACCACCCCCAAAACAAATGTCCCCGCGATCATTCTTAAAATCAGTTTTTTGCCAACTCTGCCTACTACCGTCAGATCGCCAATACTCACGATCCCGCAGCAGACAGCCAGAAACACGAGCGGAGAGGAGACCGCGCGAAGCGCCCCCAGGATCATATTGAACAGGGGCTCTGTGACCGAAAGAGCCGCTGTCTGCATTGCCGGGGACCGCCTCATGGCGGAACCCAGGAACACCGCCAGAAAAACCGCGCACAAAAGCACAGCCACCTGTCCCATGGATGACTTTCTTTTCTTAGGATTGCAGACCAGACAGTTTTTCCCGTTCTTATAAGCGTATGTAAACGACAGCCCTGCCTGCGAGAGCATATGGCTGCTGAGTATCAACGCCTCGTCATCCCATGGGTCTATGGCCGGGCCGTCTACGCTTATTTTCAAAAAAGCCCGTCCAAATTTCTGCCCGCAGTCCACATGGACCAAAGCGCCCGCCAAAGATTCGAGCCAGACGCCGAGGATCTCCTCCAGAGACAGGCGGATGCGGATGATATCCTTTTTATCCGCCCCGGCCTCAGTAAGCGTCTGTACGCAGATCTCGGATACCGCGTCGATCGTCATCGGGGTCAGTCTGAAGTTTTCATCGCGACTGCTTACCATGCCTGTTTATCCCCCCCTGATCACTCGATGGTCAAAATATCTGAAAAACCCGTGACCTCAAACACTTCCATGACCGTTTCGTTCACATTTTTAATGATCATTTCACCCTGCTTGTTCATGATCTTCTGCATGGCCAGAAGCACGCGCAGACCGGCGGACGAGATGTACTCCAGCTTCTCAAAATCGATCACAAGGCCAGTCAGGCCATCGATACTGCCCCTGAGTTCTTCCTCCAGCTTCGGGGCAGTCGTGGTATCCAATCTCCCCTCCAGTTTCACGGTCAAAGTCGTTCCGGTTATTATCTTTTGAATGTTCATGGTTTTACCTCCACAATAGATTGATTACTGTTCTTATGGTCGATCCACGGGATCCATCCAGTCACAGGACGGCATAAAGCTTCTGTCCGTATAGGCGTCCTCCGCCACATCCGAAAGATTTTTCACTGTAATATCCTGTCCGGACATGACCTGCTCCTGCGTCACCACCACGGACGGGATCTCCATCCACATCCCCGGGCTTTCATAATAGCTGGAAGCCGCCTTGATATCGTCATACTGTCCGGCCATTTCCAATGCCAGCACCCGGCAGGCAAACTCTCCGTTCAGCGTCCAGTTGGTCGTGGCGCAGGCCTTCCAGTTTTTGCCTTCCGCCATGAGCTGGATATCCTCGTCACAGATATCTGCCGACACCATGGGGATATCGCTGCCCAATTCCCGCAGGGCTTTATATACTCCCCTGGCATAGGCGTCATAGCAGCACCATATGGCGTCTATTTCACCGTCATTGTATCTCCCAATAATTTCCTCCGCCGCTTCCCGCATGGAAGATTCGGGGCTCAGATGATCCTCCGGGGCCATTTGCTCCAGCGTCCTGATCTGTCCCGCTGTTTCATAAAGCTGATAACCGATCTGGCGGCGGTCGAAAGCAATAATGTAGTTCTCCTCCTGTACCTGCAGGATATTGACCGGTTCATTTTTCGCCGCTTTGTCCGGATACATGGCCAGAATCTCCTCTACCAGGGCCGCCGCAAGTCCGGAATCCTGCTGAAACAGCTGGATCACGCCGTCGATCGTTTTCGTTTCCCCGTTTTCATCCCTGAAAGAGGTGTCAAAGGTCGCTATTTTCAGCTCCGGGTATTCTTCCAAAACGCCCGACAGAAACGCCCACGCGTAATCTACTCCGCCATGCGACACCAGCAGTCCGTCATAACCATCTTTTGTGCATTGCAAAATTCTGTTTTTCCATTCCTCGTCGCTATCCTCGCAGAAAAATGTGTCAGCCTCCATGCCGAGGGCTTCCGCCGTCTTTGTAAAGGACTCCGACCACAGCTCAAAAATGGGCGAGGAAGACATATACATGATATACGCTACTTTTTTCCCCTCTACCGGACTGTTTTTCTTTGGGGAGAAGCCTGCCGTACAGGTAACTGTCAAGACGGCCGCCATAAGCATTGTAATTACTTTCCGCATTCTATATCTCCCCCTGATCCTTCAAATAACTAAATATATGTAACACAGCAATACTAAGAATAGGGAAAAATATCGGATTTGGTCGTTTTGATTCCGAAATTGGTCTCTGGCAGAAATAGAAAAGCCGCCCGAAGGCGGCGTCCTTGTTGTCGGGGTCCCCGCGCGGCACGCTTACCGCATGGGGAAAAGGCAGAAGAGCTTTGACTGCTCCTCTGGGCCCCCCATGCGAGCCCAATGAAGTGGGCCGCATGGGGAGAAGGAGAAAGGCCTCTGACCGATGGATGAGCCTCGCTTGCAAGGCTCTGACATCTTCAGAGGTCTTTCGACGCGATCACGGATTCAGGATCACACAGGCAGTACAAATGCCTTCTTGGATTTTATAGTTGATCTCCCCATGATACTTGATAGAGGAGGAAATAATACTGTCGATCCCGACACCTCTCGCAACCGGCAGCCCGTTTTCTAACTCCAAGTCCGGATTGCAGGGATTACTGACGGCGATCACCGTTTTGTTCCCTACATTTCTAATATGGACTTGAATAGGACCTGGGCTTTTCCGCGCGACACAAGCGTTCAGCGCATTTTCCAGAAGGTTGGCACAGATCGCCACAAAATCCACATCGGCCACTGGCGACTGTGCCGGGGTATCCGCTTGCGCGATATATTCCACGCCAGCCTCTTTTGCCTTCCCCGCGTAAGAGCGCAGGATGCCGTTGACTGTGACGTTCGGACACCACGCGGGAAAACTCTCCGACGCTTCTTTGTTCTGCCCCAAATACGCTAAGATCCCCTCTGTATCACCCTCCTGCGCCATAGCCGCGATCCGCTCGTCGTGATGCCGCAGATCGTGACGGATCCGCCGGTTCTCCTGCTCGGTCTTTCTCGCGTTTTCCATATAGGACATCAGGTACTCAACGTTTTGCTTTACCAATTCGTCCCTTGCTTCCTTTCGCATCTGATAGATGTTGCTGATTATCAGGATGCTGGCTATGGCAAAAGAGCACACAAGCAGTGAGAAAAGGAGCAAGGTGTCCGAATTGATCCCGTTATCCGCGCTGATCTTTGACAGAAGTATCACGAAAGCGATAAAGTATATCATGGAGACGATACTCAGCGATATCCAGTTTTTTGTACGAAATCCGCTGATCTCACGGATGATAGGTCTGCCGTATTTATAATACGCATATGAAAGCGCAAAACAAATAACGCCATAGATCACACCTCGCACAAAATACACAAAAGTGTCTGACCCGTTCGGCACAAGCAAATAGCACCCCAAAAATGAAATGGACAGTGCAACGCAGAAAACGCAGCCATATGTGATCCAAAGATAGCATTTCTTCCAAAATCCGTCCGCTGATGCATATATGAAAATTCCACAAAAGTATAGATACGAAAGCGTCAAAGCAACAGGCATTCTCCATGGCTTTGACAGATAAAGGAAGCTAAAACAGCAATCCAGGAAAAGGAATATACCCGCCGACCCCCACAGCAGCGCCGTCTTTTTTACCGGGTATTTCCTCTCCTGCAACAAAAGTCCCGCCGTCAGATGTGTTGCAAAAAACAACAAGCTGATAAAAAAGGCGATTATGATGATTTGGATCGTCCCCATCAGTTTCTTGCCTCATTTAAGTAAAAATCAAAATACGCCTGCTTTAGCTCGGAGCGGCACCGCCTTGGAACAGGCACGAGGGTCTCATCGTCCATAAGCAGATCCGTACCGGAAAAGCAGCGAACATGCTTCAGGTTGACAATATAAGAACTCCCGCACATCGTCATACCTTTTTTCCCCATAATACTTTCCCGGAACTCCGGTGGTAATGACCACACAGAAAGCTTTTTCCCGGAGGCAAGGGAAAACACACGTCGTTTGTCTCTGGTTTCTATGTACAAAATATCTTCCAGAGCGATGCGGTGCAATTCCCCCTCGTAGCGGAGAAGGATCCATGTTCTTTTCTCATGCAGGGCAATGACCCGTTCCAGGGCCGCGTCAAACTGTTCCTGCGTGTAAGGCTTGCAGATATAGTCCGCGGCATGTAGGGAAAAGGCGTCGACCGCGTAATCCGAGCTGGTCGTCAGAAAGACAATGTCGGTGTTTTCGCTGACACGGAGGATATCCCGCGCCAATTCTGTTCCCAGCATACCGGGCATGCAAATATCCAAAAGCGCAATATCCGCTCCGCCTGATCTATTAAATGCTTTCAGCATTTCATCCGCAGTCGAATATACGTCAAATTCGATACCATGCTCACTATGTGCCGCTGCGTAGACCCGGAGGTTTTCCGCGATCTTTTTCCTCTCCCCGGCCTCATCATCGCAAATAGATATTTTAAGCATCGTTCCGCTTCCTTTCTTTGAGGCGTCGAGGGTCAGTAGGCTTTTCGGCGGTATCCGCCGCCTTGTTGGAGCCGCCCGCGTCCGCCACCCGGACAAAGGTCTCCAGCTGGGGATTGTACAAACCGCTCACCTACCTTTCCTTTAGTAGTATAACATGATAAAGCCGGGTCTTGCAAGATAGGGCGTATTGCCTGCCTCAGCAAGCCTGCTTTATATGTTGCCGCTCCCTTCGGGGCGGTTTTTTGTATGTCCTGGGCCATTTGACCCCCCTCCAATTTCGCGGAAATTGCCGCGAGAGGGGCCCGCGGTCTCTTAAGAACGCACCCCAAGGATGCAGAGGAATGGGCACGACAAAAAGGCTGGCGAGAGCCAGCCGGGATGGCGGATATGAACTTTAGGGAAGGATAATAGCCGAGTAGCCGTAGTTGTTCCAGTCCAGTCTTTGGCCGCAGCGGTCACAAAGGTGTTCATACCGGCCTGGGGCGAGCGCAGCGTGACGGAGATATACTGCACAATGTCCAACAGCTGTTCCTCCCCCTGTCGGGTCATCTCAACGGCATAGCTTTCCATTCACGAAAGCTCCCGACGCAAATCGGCAAACACCTCTTTGGCGGGCCTGGTGCGCCCGGCCTGCACGTCGTCCATGCGAACATCGCCCTCCCAATGGTAGGTGACACCCATATGTTCAAGTAATGATTCTATGGTCGGCTCCTTTCATTACGGCGGGTTTGCGGCTTCCGGGGATCGCGTGTTTCGCTCCTTTCCCATAGCTGCGCGTACATTCGCCACAAATGAGCCGTCCAGCTATGATGTATTAGGTGAGGTCGATCTCACCCTTTATATCATATCTCCCAAAGGGCAGGCATGCCCTTTGGGGAAAGGGTACGGCGCGACCGGCGGAAACGGCGCTGTCATTTAGCGGGGAAACATGGTATAATGGGAAAAACGAAAAACAGCGAAACGGGGTGAAGGTGTGTTCGGAAAGCTGTTCGACCCGCTCAGCGGGTTCTGGCGGGGTTTCGCCCGGGTGTGCGACGTGGTGGGTCTGAGCCTGTGCTGGGTGGCGTGCAGCCTGCCGGTGGTCACGGTGGGCGCGGCTACTGTGGCGCTGTATGACGCGGTGTTTCATGGCGTCCGCAAGGGTGAGATGGGGGACTACGCCCGCTTTTTCCGCACGTTCCGCGAAAGCTTCCGGGCCGCCACGGTCCTGACTGTCCCGGCCCTTATGCTGGCGGCGCTGCTATCGTATATGTGGTATGTGACCTATATCATGGCGGCCGGCGGCAGCCGCCAGGCCATGGTGTGGCTGTATGCCTGGCGCATATTGCTGCTGGTGCCGCTGGCGGTCTGGCTTTTCGCCATGTTCACTCTGTCCCGGTTCACCTTCGACTGGAAGGGCCTGCTGGCCACGGCCGCCAGGCTGGTGCTGGCACACCTGCCCTCGGCGGCGGTAGTGGCCCTGCTGGTGGAGGAGCTGGCGGTGTTCACCTTCCACAAGTGGTTCCTGCCGGTGTTCTTCACGCCGGGTCTGGGCGCGCTGCTGTGCTCGCTGTTCATGGAGCGTGTCTTCGCCCCTTATCTGCCCCATGAGGTCCCGGAGCCGGACCCTCCGGAGAACGAGTCCACAGAAGAATGAATGCTCAAGCCGCCCGGTTACAGGCTGTCAAAGAATGAATGAGAGGGAGCGAAGCCCGGTCAGGGCGAGCCGCGCGGCATTCCCGCGCGTGAAGTCAAAAGCCGCTGGACGATAGGCTTTTGACTTCCTGCCGGCGGGATTCACTTCCGCCGAGCAGTTTCTATCAGAGCGGTCAAAAAACTTGTTTTTTGACAAGCTCAAGCCGCCCGACTGCAAACGCAGCCGGGCGGCAACTGTTTTTCCCCTTATCAGATGTTCTGGGCGAACTCCCACAGGCGGGACACATCCACGTCCTCCACCTTGCCGCTGTCGCAGGCGGCGGCGACGGTGGGATCCAGGGGCAGGCTTACGGTATTGCCCACGCCGAGGCGCATGCCCTGCTCCTCCACATGGCTCTCCCCGAAGATGTTCAGCTTCTGGCCGCAACAGGGGCACTCATACCAGGCCATGTTCTCCACAAGGCCCAGCACGGGCACATGCATCATCCCGGCCATATTCACGGCCTTCTCCACGATCATGCCCACCAGGTCCTGGGGGGTGGTCACCACCACCACGCCGTTCACCGGCAGGGACTGAAACACCGTCAGCGGCACGTCGCCGGTGCCGGGAGGCATATCCACGAAAAGATAGTCCAGATCGCCCCAGATCACGTCGGTCCAGAACTGTTTGACCGCCGAGGCGATGATGGGCCCCCGCCAGACCACCGGATCCGTCTCGTTGTCCAGCAGCAGATTGATACTCATGACCTTGATCCCGTCCCGGCTCTCCAGAGCGGGCATGCCCTTGTCGGTACCGTAGGGCCGGCCATGGACGCCGAAGGCCCTGGGGATGGAGGGGCCGGTGATGTCCGCGTCCAGCACGCCCACCTTCCTGCCGCTTTTGGCCGCGCACACGGCCAGAAGGCTGGTGACCATGCTCTTGCCCACGCCTCCCTTGCCGCTGACCACGGCGATGACCTTCCCCACCCGGGAAAGCTCGTTCACCGGCTCCAGAAGGCTCTCCGGGGCCGTGCGCTGGGCGCAGTCCACGCCGCAGCTCTCGCAGTTATGATCGCAATTTTCAGCCATTTTTCATCCTCGCTCCCGTATGTTCCTGTCGTAGTATAGTTTGGCGGTCAGGCCGCGTTTTATGACGATCCTCTCATCGCTCCATCACGAGCCTTGTCCGGACCGTGCCCGGCTCCGGCGGAGCGAAGCCGCCGCAAAGCCGCTTCCACAGCAAGGCCAGCACCCCGAAGCCCACCGCCGTCAGCACCAGCGCGCGCACCAGCGGCCAGTCCCCCCACAGCTCCGTCAGCAGGATATTGGCCGCTGCCACGGTGAACGCCCCCAGGAAAAGCCATTTCCAGTTTTTCCGCCGGAAAAGCTCCCGGAGCTTTTTGTGGGGAAACAGCAGTTTGAACGCCAGGGCGAACACCCCGGCCAGGACGGCGAACTGGATGAGAAAGCCCCCCAATAGGGTCCACACCGGCCCTGTCGCCGTCAGCAGTGCGGAGGGGATGGCCCCCACCGCCCACAGGGGCAGCAGACAGGCCGACTTCACCGGCCCGGACCGCCGGATGAACCGGGCCCGGAGCTGATCCCGCCGGCTCATGCGCTCCGTCTCCACCGCCTCCGCCAGCACCTCTGTAGGCTCCAGATACTCCGGCGCCTGCTCGATCTGTGAGACGGGGAGCTCGCCTTTTTCCAAAAGCTCGTCCAGCGTGCAGCTGTTGTGCACGCCCACCCCGGCGGCCAGCGTCACCGCCACCATGCCAGCGGCCAGCTTCTTTTTCTTCACCTGTCTCACCTCGTTCTCTCTTGTACAAACGGAAGTATACCACAGATCCCCCGGGATGAAAACCCCGTCACCGGGCGGCCTGCTCCAGCATGGTCCGGACCCGCTCCCCCAGCTCTCTGGTGGAGCCGGCGGCCACCTCGTCGGCGCCGATACACCCGCACAGGTCGATGGTCACGTCCGTGATCCTCCAGGGGACGTTTTCGTGTATCCGCTCCGTGCCGTCGATGGCGGCCACCAGGATAGGCGTGCCCGCCTGTTTGGCGATCTTGAACACCGCGTTGTGGAACGGCAGCATTTCCGCCGCCTTACTGCGTGTCCCCTCCGGGTACACCCCCACGTTCACTACGTCCCGCCTGAGCAGGTCCGCGGCGGCGTGAATGGTCTCCACGGCCTTGCGGGGGTCCTCCCGGTCAATGACCAGGAAGTTGGCCCGGTGGATGAGCCGCACCAGCGGTATCTTCATATTCTCCGGCTTTGTGATGAAGGCCACGTCCACGCCCCTTTGCCGCAGGGCCCAGACGGTGGCGATGGGGTCATAGTTGGACCGGTGGTTGCCCACCAGAAGGAACCGGCCAGCGGGGATGTTCTCCCAGCCGGTGGTGTGGATACGCAGCCGCCCCACCCGGCACAGCAGGCCGATGATACCCACCACGATCTTCCGGGTGAAGGGGTGATCGTCCGGCACGGGTCTGGAGAGGTCCACCGTCAGAGACAGCAGGAACACGCCCACGACCCACAGCACCACCAGCGCCGCCGTCCAGGCCGCGAAAAACCCCGCGAACACCGGCACGTTGATCCAGCCGGGCCGCCGGACGAGCCATGTACACACCGCCGCCGCCACCAGCGCCAGGGCGTATACGGGCCGGAGCAGCCGGTCCAGCCCATCCTCCCGTCTGCCGCGCATCGTCCTCACCTCTTTCCCGGTTTTCCCTATTGTAACACAATTCGCTCCGCCCGGCAACGGGTGACATGCCCTTGCAATTGAACGGCAATATGGATATAATAGGTTCATAGTGAACAGCAAAATTTGCCATAGGAGGAAACCCCTTATGTATTGCACCAAAAAGGTGACCGACGCCATCAGCTGGATCGGCGGCAACGACAGGCGTATCAGCCTTTTCGAGAACGTCTATCCGGTCCCGGCCGGGGTCAGCTACAACTCCTATTTCGTGGACGACGAGCAGACCATGGTGCTGGACACCGTGGACCGGGCGGTGCGGGACGTGTTTTTTGAGAACATCCGCCACCTGCTCCACGGGCGGGAGCTGGACTGGCTGGTCGTGGACCACATGGAGCCGGACCACGCCGCCACCATCGAAGAGCTGGTAATGCGCTATCCTCAGGTGAAGATCGTCTGCAACCAGAAGATCGCTGTCATGATGAAGCAGTTTTTCACCTTTGACGTGGACAGCCACCTGCACCTGGTGAAGGAGGGCGACACGCTGTGCACCGGCAGCCACACCTTCACCTTCGTCATGGCCCCCATGGTCCACTGGCCGGAGGTCATGATGACATACGAGACCACCGGGAAGATCCTCTTCTCCGCGGACGCCTTCGGCTCCTTCGGGGCCCTGAACGGCGGTATCTTCGCCGACCAGATAGAGCGGTTCGACATGGCCGAGGCCCGCCGGTACTACACCAATATCGTGGGCAAGTACGGCAACCAGGTCCAGGCGGTGCTGAAAAAGGCCGCCGGGCTGGATATCGCCATGATCTGCCCCCTGCACGGCTATGTGTGGCGGCGGAACATCGGGGACTTTCTGGACAAGTACGTCCACTGGAGCGGCTACACGCCGGAGGACCGGGAGGTGCTCATCGCCTACGCCTCCGTATACGGCCACACGGAGAACACCGCCGAGATCATCGCGGCGCGTCTGGCGGAAAAGGGCGTGCGCTCGGCGCTGTATGACGTGTCCGTGACCCACCCGTCCTATATCGTGGCGGAGGCCTTCCGGTGCAGCCACATCGTGTTCGCCTCCACCACTTACAACGCGGGCGTGTTCGTGAATATGGAGAACCTCCTGCACGACATCGCCGCCCACAACCTGCAAAACCGGACGGTGGCCTTCGTGGAGAACGGCTCCTGGGCCCCCACGGCGGGCAAGCTCATGGCGGGCATTCTGGCCCCGCTGAACAACATGACGATCCTGGACGCCTCCCTCACAGTCCGCTCCGCCCTCAAGGCGGAACAGATGGAGCAGCTGGACGCGCTGGCGGAAGCGGTGGCCGCATCGGTCCGGGAGGCGGACGAGGCCGCTCACGCCAGACCCAGCAAGGCCCCCGGCGCTGTGGACAGCGCCGCCGTCCGCGCCCTGTCCTACGGTCTTTTCGTTCTGACCGCCAGGGAGCAGGACAAGGACAACGGCTGTATCATCAACACCGTCCAGCAGGTCACCGGCTCCCCGCTGCGCATTTCCATCGCGGTGAACAAGGAGAATCTGACCCACGACATGGTGATGGATACCGGCGTGTTCAATGTTTCCGTGCTGACCACCGCCGCGCCCATGGAGGTGTTCCAGCACTTCGGCTTCCAGTCCGGCCGGACGGCGGATAAGCTGGCGGGTTGGGCCTTCTCCGCCCGCAGCGCCAATGGCCTGACCTACCTGACCCGGTTCGTCAACGCCTTTATCTCCGGCAAGGTGACCCAGACGGTGGACTGCGGCAGCCATACCCTGTTCATCGCGGAGGTGACGGAAGCGCGGGTCCTGTCCGACGAGCCCAGCGTCACCTATCAGTACTACTTCGACCACATCAAGCCCCGGCCCCCGGTGCTGGAGAAGAAAAAGGGCTTCGTGTGCAAGATCTGCGGCTACATCTACGAGGGCGACGAGCTGCCCGCGGACTTTGTGTGCCCGCTTTGCAAGCACGGCCCCGAGGACTTTGAGCCTCTGGACCAGTAAATAAAAAGTAGGAGGACAAAAAGATGAAATACGTTTGCGACCTGTGCGGCTGGACCTATGACGAGGCCGCCGGCGATCCGGAGCACGGTATCGCCCCGGGCACCAAGTGGGAGGACCTGCCCGCTGATTTCGAGTGCCCCCTGTGCGGCGCGGGCAAGGACAGCTTCTCTCAGGAGTGAGCCGCCCGACCGGCGCGAACGGGCCTGCCGCGTATGCGGCAGGCCCGCAGACTGTCAAAGAAGGGATAAACGGGAGCGAAGCCCGGTCAGGGCGAGCCGCGCGGCATTCCCGCGCGTGAAGTCAAAAGCCGCAATACAACAGGCTTTTGACTTCCTGCCGGCGGGATTCACTTCCGCCGGGCAGTTTCAAAAAGAGATCCGGCGCGGTCAAATGACCGCGCCGGAACGCTTTTTCTTATGTCATTCAGGTCAACGCGCCGGAGGCGTTGAAGAAGTACCACTGGTCGCCGATCCTTACCCGTCCGGTGGCCATGACGCCGTTGGCGTCCAGGTAGTATTTCTTACCATTGTTCTCCAGCCAGCCGGTCTGCATGACGCCGTCGGCGTTCAGGTAATGCCACTTGCCGCTCACATACACCCAGCCTCTGAGCATGACGCCGTCCTGATTGGTGTAGTACCAGTTGTTGCCGGTCTTTACCCAGCCGGTGACCATGGCGCCGCTGCCGCTCAGGTAGAACCGGTGTCCGCCCTTCGTCTGCCAGCCGGTCAGCATGACGCCGTCCTCGTCCAGCAGATACCAGACGCCCTTGTCCTTGACCCAGCAGTTCTGCTGCATGGCCCCGGAGCCGTCCATCCAGTACCACAGGTTGCCCTGCTTCAGCCAGCCGGTGACCATGGTGCCGCTGGCGCTCATGTAATACCGCTTTCCGCCTACCGTCCGCCAGCCGGTGGCCATCCTGCCGTCCGCGTCCATGTAGTACCAGGTGTTGTTCACATACTCCCAGCCGGTCTGCATGGCGCCGCTGGCGTTCAGATAGTACCAGGCCGTGCCCTGTCTCAGCCAGCCGGTCTGCATGACGCCGTCGGCGTTGGAATAATACCAGACGCCGCCCACATCGTACCAGCCGGTAGCCATCCTGCCGTCCGTGCCCAGGTAATACCACTGCCCTTTCAGCTGCACCCAGCCTCTGAGCATGATGCCGTCCTGATTGGTATAGTACCAGCCGTTGCCGGTCTTTACCCAGCCAGTGACCATGGCGCCGCTGGCGCCCAGGTAATACCGGTACGAGCCTATGGTCCGCCAGCCGGTGGCCATCCTGCCGTCCGCCTCCAGGTAATACCAGGCGTTGTTCACCTGCTTCCAGCCGGTGACCCTGGTGCCGTCCGGGTTGGTGTAATACCAGTTGCTGCCCTGCTTCACCCAGCCGGTGACCATAATGCCGGAGGCGTTGAAATAATAGCTCTTGCCGGCGATGGTCTGCCAGCCGAGCGCCATCGTTCCGTCGGCGCGCAGATAATACCAGGCGTTCCCCAGTTGCAGCCAGCCGGTCTTCATCAGGCCGTCCGTGCTGAACCAGTACCACGCGTTGCCGATCTTACACCAGCCGACGGCCATAGCGCCGGAGGAGCCGAAGTAGTACTGCCTGCCCTGGACCCGGTACCAGCCGGTGGCCATCTTGCCGGTGCTGTCAAAGAAGTACCATGTGCCACTCAGATTCAGCCAGCCGGTGACCCGCTGACCGTTGCGGACGTAGTACCAGCTCCCGTGGTCCTTCATCCAGCCGGAGGTACCGGACGCGATCTTCTGGCGGATAACGACGGTCACGCCCGTATTGCCCGTCTCGGTGGGCGTCACGGTGAAGCTCTTCTCGTTGCCGGACACCGCCGTCACGGTGCAGCCGGAAGCGGCCGCCACCTCGTAACCGTTCCAGCCCACCGTGACTATGAAGGACTTGGGGGCCGCGAACTGGCGGGTGCAGGCGCTCATGATGTCATGAGCATAATCTCCTGCGTAGCCCGGGATGTCGATCGTGGCGGGGCAGTTGGAGTCGTTCACCACGTTCATGGTGACCGTGCGGAGCGCTTCCCCGACAGCGATGGTGATGCTTGCCGTCTGACCGCCGGTCACGACGAGAAGATACTCCGCGTAGAGATTGATACCCTCAGCGACATAGCGGGTCAGGATCGCCGTGCAGCCGCTGGAGGTGCTGGAGATGGTAAAGCCGCTTTTCACCAGCACATAGCCCGAACCCTTGATCGTGCCGCCGCTGGCCAGGTAGCTCCCGCTGGGACAGCCGCCCACGCTCGTGACCAGAGCGCCGGGATCACCCAGCGCGATCAGCGTCACGTCCGTGGCGTACACCGCTGTGACCGTGACGGACACGGCGTTGTCATCCACCAGGATGGTGTAGTAATTGCCATCGGCTCCCGTCACGGCGCCGCCCACCACATGGGGCACATAGCCCTCGGCCATATGCACCTCAAAGCTCTGGCCGGCCAGGGCATAGGTAGGCTTGCTTGTAAAGCCCTGATCCGCGACATACGTCACCCTGATACGGGCAGGAGCCTGCTGGCTGCTCTGGCCGGTGGTGACGGTCATGGAGGCGCCTTCGCCCACCACGACGGTGTAATCCTTCACGACCTCGCCGTCATAATCAAGGCTGTACTCCGTGCCGACGATGGTGCCGCCGGTCACCGACAGATAGGCGTTGGCGTCCGTCGTATATGTGATCACCTGGCCGGGGACGGCGGTCCTCGGCACATTGCCCTGGATATAGTGGCTGGCGTCGTTGTAAGTAATGTTCACCTGGCCCACGATCTCCACCGTGACCGCCCCGTCCGCGGCGCCGGAGAGCCAGCCGTCATAGACGGTCAGACTGTCACCGGAATACTCTGCGCTGTCCCCGGCACTGGCCGCCCGGACGGTATAGCCGCCGGACAGGCTGATGGCGAAGGTGACCTCATCGACGCTCGTGCAGTAGCAGCTGAAGGGCGTGCCCTTCTGGGCCGCGGCGGTGACGTTCGTCCCGCCGGTGGTCAGGCTCCGGAGGGCACTGACCGCACCGGTGAAGGTTACCGACATGGCCTTAAGCGGTGCGATGGTCACCGTGGCGGCGCTTTCAGCCCAGATATCCAGTTTATAGGTACTGGGATCATAGCTGCCACCGCCATCAGAGACCGTAGCGCCGTAGCCCGGCTGAAGCTGAAGCACCAGGTTTCCCCTCTGATCCGCCGCTATGCTGCTGACCGTCTTGCTGGTTTTCGCATCGTTGGTCTTATCCTCAGACCCGACCTTGAAGAGCGCGATCTTATCCGTATCACCGGCGAATGTAATGGAAAGCTCGCCCGAAGCCAGGGTAACGATGCCGTTCTCCCCGTTCTCTATGGGCAACATCTCGTCCACGGTCTGGGGCTCGTCACCGGTCACCGGCTCGTCGGTGGTCTCCGGCTCGTCGATAGCTTCCGGCTCGTCGGTAGTCTCCGGCTCGTCGGTGGCTTCCGGCTCAACGGTAGCCTCCGGCTCGTCGGTAGTCTCCGGCTCGTCGGTGGCTTCCGGCTCAACGGTAGCCTCCGGCTCAACGGTAGTCTCCGGCTCGTCGGTGGCTTCCGGCTCGTCAGTGACTTCCGGCCCGGCAGACGGCGTGCCCGTGGGCTCGTCTGTCCCCTGAACCTCTCCAGAGTCAGGCTCCCCTTCCGGCGCCCCGGAGACACCCTCGGTGGCGAACGCCGTGACACCCAAGGACAGGATCATCAGTGTCGCCAGGAGCATGCTTATTACGCGCTTCATCATCGTTCATACTCCCTTCTGATGGATATCAGGATATGCGCTATGTAGAGCACTCTATATTGTAGTACTAATTTCGCCAATTTGCAAGGATTTCTTCTCCCCACTCCCCGCGGCAGGGGCCTTACCGGCCGGAGAGCATAGCGCCGGTGATGTCAAAAACATACGGCTTCCCGTCGATGACCTGCCGGCCTGTGACCATGGCGCCGGTGCTGTCCAGATAATACCACCGGTCCCGGTCCGGCAGCCAGCCGGTGGCCATGGCGCCGTCGGCGTCGGACCAGTACCAGGCGTGCCCCACCTTGTACCAGCCCGTGCGCATAGCGCCGTCGGCCTGCAAATAATACCATTTCCCGTTCAGATACCGCCAGCCGGTCTGCATGACACCGGAGCCGTTCATGTAATACCACCTGCCGTCCACCAGCCGCCAGCCAGTGGCCATGGCGCCGCTGGCATCGAACCGGTACCAGGCCCCGTCTATGTATCTCCAGCCGGTGGCCATGGACCCGTCGGCATGGAGCCAATACCACCTGCCGCCCACATCGATCCAGCCAGTCTGCATGACGCCGGAGCCGTTCATATAATACCACCTGCCGTCCACCAGCCGCCAGCCGGTGGCCATGGACCCGTCCCCATCCAGCCAGTACCAGCAGCCGTCCACATACACCCAGCCACTGAGCATAACGCCATCCTGATTCATGTAGTACCAGGTCCCGCCGTTCAAAAGCCAGCCTGTGACCATAACGCCGCCGGCATTGAAGTAAAACCGGTGGCCGTTCACCTGCCGCCAGCCGGTGGCCATAGCCCCGTCCCCGTCCAGCCAGTACCACCTGCCGCCGTCATCGATCCAGCCGGTAGCTCGCCGGTCGTTCCGATAGTAATACCACACACCGTCCTCTTTGACCCAGCCGTTCCTGGCCGCGGCCGCCGGGACGGGCAGGGGCTCCGGGGCGGCGGTCATGCTCTCCGCCGCAGCCACCGGCTCGCTCGTGACCACAGGCTCCGGTGTGGCTTCCGGCTCCGTTGTGATCTCCGGCGCCGTTGTGGCCTCCAGTCCCGTTGTGACCTCGGGCTCCGGCGTAGTCCCCGGCTCCGGTGTGGCTTCGGGCTCCAGCGTAGTCTCCGGTCCCGTTGTGACCTCGGGCTCCGGCGTAGTCTCCGGCTCTGTCGTGATCTCGGGCGCGGGCGCGGCCTCCCCGTCCGCGAAGGCGGGCACGGTCAGGCTCAGCGCCGCCAGGGTCGTCAGAAGCAGGCACAGGGCGCGTTTTTTCATAGAGTATCCCCTCCCGGGTCAGATGTTTGTCCTATTGTATCCCATTCGCCGCCGCCCGGCAAGACATTTCCGGCACAGTTCCCCTCGGAACTGTGCCGGAAAGTGCATTTTTAAAGATTTCTTAAAGATCTACCCGGCCGTCCGGTCGGAAAAGGGGTCACGCCTTGACAGACTCCACCAGGGCGTCGGCCAGGTTCTCAAGCTCCGTGGCCTTGCTCTCGCCCAGGGACGAGGCCAGGCTCAGCCGCTCACCCAGAAGCGTCATGTTCTTCAGCTGGTCGGTTATGAACGCGCTCATCAGGTCGCCGCTCTTCACGGCCCAGGAGCCGTTCTCGATGATGGCGAAGGTGCGGTTTTGCAGGTTCAGGGCCTTCATATCCATGAGGAAGTTGTGCATGACAGGGTAAATACCCAGGTTGTACGTCACGCTGGCCAGGACGATGTGGCTGTACTTGAACGCCTCGGAGATGAGGTAGCTGACATGGGTGTTGGACACGTCATACACCGCCACGTTGGTGACGCCCTTTTCGCACAGCCTGGCGGCCAGACACTGGGCCGCGGCCTCGGTGTTGCCGTACATGGAGGCGTAGACGATCAGCACGCCCTTCACCTCCGGCTCATACCGGCTCCACTTGTCGTACTTGTCCACGAAGTAGCCCAGATCCTTCCGCCACACGGGACCGTGCAGCGGACAGATGAATTTGATCTGATCCAGAATGCCGGACGCCTTCTTCAAAAGCAGCTGGATGTGGGGGCCGTACTTGCCCACGATGTTGGTCAGGTACCGGCGGGCCTCGTCGATCCAGTCTCGGTCGAAGTCCACCTCGTCGGCAAAGAGCTTGCCGTCCAGGGCGATGAAGGAGCCGAAGGCGTCGGCGGAGAACAGCACCCCGTTGGTGGTGTCGAAGGTCACCATGGCCTCGGGCCAGTGGACCATGGGCGCCGCCACGAAGGTGACGGTGTGCCCGCCGAAGGAGAAGGTGTCCCCCTCCTTGACGGAGATCAGCTCGTGGCTGTCGATGTGGAAGCCGAACTGGCGCATGAGTAAAAACGCCTTGTCGTTGGAGATGATCTTCACCTTGGGCCAGCGCAGCAGCACCTCCTCGATGGTGGCGGCGTGGTCCGGCTCCATGTGGTTGATGAGCAGGTAGTCCAGAGGCTTGTCGCCCAGCAGATACTCCATGTTCTCCAGAAGCTGCCGGCAGGCGGACCAGTCCACCGTGTCGAACAGAACGGTCTTCTTGTCCAGTAGCAGATAGGAGTTGTAGCTGACGCCTCTGGGGATGGGGTGGATGTTCTCAAAAAGGGCCAGGCGGTGGTCGTTGGCGCCCACCCAGTAAAGGTTATCGGTCACTTGTCTGACGCAGTGCATATCTTCTCCTCCTTCTTCTTACGCTTCGATGAACTGTTCCTTGCTCTCGCCGCACTCCGGGCACACCCACTCCTCCGGCAGCTTGTCGAAGGTCGTGCCGGGGGCCACCTCCGCGTCCGGGTCGCCCTTCTCGGGGATGTACTCGTAGCCGCAGCCGCCGCAGACGTACCGGGGCCCGATGGGCTCCGCCTTGGGCGGGGCGGGACGCTTGATCTTCACCATGGGCGGGGCCGGCTTCTTCTTGCCGGTGTCCAGCGCCTTGGTCAGCAGCGGCAGTATCTCGTTCACGTCGCCCACGATACCGTAGTCGCAGTTTTTGAAGATGGGCGCGCCGGCGTTCTTATTGATGGCCACGATGGTGCTGGCGTCCTTGATACCCTTCAGGTGCTGGATGGCGCCGGAGATACCGCAGGCGATGTAGAGGTTGCCGGTGAACTTCTGGCCGGACATGCCCACGAACCGGTTCAGCGGCACATACTTGAGGGTCTCGGCCACGGGCCGGCTGGAGCCGATGGCGGCGCCCGCCGCGGCGGCCAGGTCCTCGATGAGCTTCATGTTCTCCTTGCTGCCGATACCCTTGCCGGCGGAGACCACACGCTCCGCCTGGGCGATGGGCGTGTCGGCGGGGATACCCACGGTGAAGTCATAGCCGTCCTTTTTCAGGGCCGCCACCAGCGCGTCCACCCGCTCCTTCGCGTCGCCGTCCCGGAAGATGGTCTTTTTCCGCACGCCGGTGATGGGGGCGGGCTTCTTGGGGACGCTGCCGCCGCCGGACGACTTGGGGGCCTTGCCCAGGATGGCGGAGGAGATGACCACCCGCTGGATCTCGTTGGTGCCCTCGTAGATGGTGGTGATCTTGGCGTCCCGGTAGGCCCGCTCCACCTCCATGCCCTTCATGAAGCCGGAGCCGCCGAAGATCTGCAACGCGTCGTTGGTGACCTCCAGAGCGATGTCGGAGGCGTACATCTTGGCCATGGCCGCTTCCTTGGCGTAGGGCTCGTGGTGCTCCTTGAGCTCCGCGGCGGAGTAGACCAGAAACCGGGCGCAGCGCAGCTTGGTGGCCATGTCGGCGATCTTGAAGGAGATGGCCTGCTGGAAGGCGATGGGCTTGCCGAACTGGATACGCTCCTTGGCGTAGTTGACCGCGTTCTCATAGGCCCCCTGGGCGATACCCAGCGCCTGGGCCGCGATACCGATACGGCCGCCGTCCAGGGTGCTCATGGCGATCTTGAAGCCCTGGCCCTCCTTGCCCAGCAGATTCTCCTTGGGCACCTTCACGTCGTTGAAGATAAGCTCCGCCGTAGAGGAGGAGCGGATACCCATCTTGTCATAGTGGTCGCCGAACTCGAAGCCCTTCCAGCCCTTCTCCACGATGAACGCGCTGATACCCCGGGTGCCGATGTCCGGGGTGGTCACGGCAAAGACCACATATGTATCCGCCTTGGGGGCGTTGGTGATGAATATCTTGCCACCGTTCAAAAGATAGTAGTCGCCTTTGTCCACGGCGGTGGTCTCGGTGCCGCCGGCGTCGGAACCGGCGTTGGGCTCGGTCAGGCCAAAGGCGCCGATCTTCTCGCCCTTTGCCAGGGGGACAAGGTATTTCTTCTTCTGCTCCTCGTTGCCGAAGGCGAAGATGGGATAGCTGCCCAAAGACACATGGGCGGACAAAATGACGCCCGCGCCGCCGTCCACCCGGGCAAGCTCCTCCACCGCGATGGCGTAGCTCTGCACGTCCAGCCCCGCGCCGCCGTATTCCTTGGGGTAGGGGATGCCCATGAGCCCCATCTGGCCCAGCTTCTTCACCGCCTCGTCGGGAAAGCCGTTTTCCTGATCCAGAGAGAAGGCGATGGGTTTTATCTCCTCCTCCGCGAACTGGCGGATCCTGGCCCGCAGGGCCTCGTGATCCTGCGTGGTCTGATATAACATACACGTTCCTCCTTTGATCGTTAGTCCCGCGCCCGGCCTGTTATAACGGCAGGACGGTATCTCATCTATAGTATATATTTTTTGTGACATTTGTCAATATAAACTGGCGGATATTGCGCTTCAACGGCAGATTGCACAATGGGCATAAGGAAGCCGGTCCCCCTGTCCGGGGGACCGGTCTGGCGCGTAGATGGGGCGTTACAGCCGGGTGTCCCACTTGCCGCAGAACACGGTGTCGCTGGGCGTGGCGGTAAACGCGCTCTTGCCGCAAATCTTCCCGATGGCGGCCCGGATGGAAATCCGGGTACGGCCGTAAGCGTTGACGAAGGCGTGGACCTGGGGCACGTCGATCAGGTGGTTGGTGTAGTTCAGGCTGATACCCACGGTGGGCACCTCGGTGGCGTACCAGGGCAGCTCGCTGGAGTGGTTGCAGCTCCAGCGCAGGCGCACGTTGTTCTCCTGGGCGTAGCCCTGCACGTTGATGACCAGGAAGGCCACATCATATTTGGCGGCGAAGTCGTGCATGGTGCCGCAGTCCATCATTTGGAACATATGCTTCGGGCTGGGGCCCTCGGCCACCTCCAGGTCGTGGAAGTTGGGGGCCACGGACACCTCGAAACCGGCCCGCTCCAGTTCCTCGATCACCACCTGCTTCACCGGGTCGCCCTTATACGCCTTGCTGGTGGGGGTGGACTGGATGTAGATGAGCCGGGCCCGCTTCTGCCGGGCCGGGTCGATGGGCAGATAGTGCTTCGTGTCCTTCACCAGCGTGACGCACCGCTCGGCGGCCTCCTCCGCCAGGCGCAAATGCTCCTGACAGCCCACCACCTGGTCCTTGAGCTCCGGGGCGGGGGTCACGTTCTCGGGTTTGTACAGGCCCAGCCGGGCTTTCAGGCCCAGGATGCGGTGCAGCGCGTCGCTTAGCCGCTCGGCGCTGATGACGCCGCTCTCCACCCCGGCCTTCATGTAGGCGAAGTCCTCGGCGGTATCGTTGCTGAAAAGGAACATGTCGCAGCCGCTGGCGATGGCCTTGGGCACGGCCACCTCCCGCTTCTCCATGCAGGCGATGCCCGCCATGTGGGAGGCGTCGGTGATCACCAGGCCGTTGAAGCCCATCTCGCCCCGCAGAAGGTCTGTGAGCAGCTCCGGGGACAGGGTGGCGGGCATGATGTCCTCGTCCTTGATACCGGGGCGCAGCTTCCGGGTCATCTCCGGCAGGGCGATGTGGCCCACCATGATACTCTCCAGACCCTCGTCGATCATGGTCTGATAGACCTTGCGGAAGGTGGCGTCCCACTGCTCCACAGACAGGTCGTTCACCCCCAGGACCAGGTGCTGGTCCCGCTCCTCCACGCCGTCGCCGGGGAAGTGCTTGCAGCAGCAGGCGATGTTGCTCTGGTGTATGCCCCGGATATACTGGCGGGCGTTTTCGATGACCCGGTCGGCGTTGTCGCCGAAGGCCCGGGTGTTGACGATGGTGTTGCGCCAGTTCATGTAGATGTCGGCGCAGGGGTTGAACATCCAGTTGACGCCGATACTGGCGGCCTCCCGCCCGGCCACATAGCCCATGTCATAGGCGGTCTGGGTCCCCTCTCCGGCCGCCGCCTCCGCCGCAGAGGCCACGAAGGTGCCCTCGGGCAGGCAGCCGTCGCCGCCGTTGTCGCAGTTGGCGGCGATCAGCAGGGGTATTTTGGAGTGCTTCTGATAAAACCGGTTCTGGTCATAGACCTGCTTCCGGTCCCCGCCCTGCCAGCGCAGGCCGCCCTGGTGCCAGGCCGCGGTCTTAGCCTTGATCTTCTCCTCGTCGGCGCCGCAGTCGTTCATCTGTACGAACAGCTGCCCCACCTTTTCGTCCAGGCTCATGCCCGCGATGGTGTCCTCCACCCAGCGGACCGCCCCGTCACTCAGATAAAAGGGTCTTGCTTTCAGATCGACCATGGTCATACACTCCTTTGTAGTTTTTATGGCTCTATTTTACAGGAGACCGGCGCGGATTTCAACGGGAAAATGGCATCTCAGCCCTCGGTCTTGCCGCTTTTGAGCTGGGAGGCGATCTGCTCCACCTTCTCGTCCGTCAGCGTGAACTTCCGCACGAAGAAGATGAACGCCACTGTTAGGCCCAGGATGGGCAGTATGGTCATGAGAAGCCGCAGGCCCAAAATGGTGGACGCGCTCTGGGCCACCACCGCGCCGGTCTCCGCCGTGTCGCCCACCAGACCGATCATGTCCAGGCCGATGCCGGTGATGAACACCGCCACGCCGGAGGCGGCCTTCACCACGAAGGTCTGCATGGAGAAGATCACGCTCTCCTCCCGCCGGCCGGTCTTCATCTGGCCGTAGTCCACGGAGCTGGACAGAAACACCGTTGTCAGCACGGTCAGTATGCCGTTGGCGGCGAACACCAGCGCCCCGCATACGCACAGCAGGATCAGGTTGGAGCCCAGGCCGAGGAAGCAGATGGCCAATATCAGCGCGTAGCCCCCCATGGCCAGACACAGCGCCACCTTGAACAGGGCCGTGTTGCCCAGCTTTTTGTGCAGCAGCGGATAGAGGACCATCATGCCCAGTATCTGGCAGCCGCCGCCCACGGTGGTGAACAGGGTGTAGCTGCCCATCCAGCCGGCTCCGCCGAAGTCGTATTTGAAGAAGTAGATGACCAGATTGCTGGTCAGGTACAGCGCGCCGTTTATCATCAATATGGCCAGCACGGTGATCATGGCCTGGTCGTTGCGGAAAAGGGCCTGGAACATCTGCTTGACGGTGGAGGTCTCCATCCGGCCGGTGTCATGCTCCCTGACCTTGGCGCAGCACAGCGCCTCCGCCGCCACGAAGATCACCGCCACGATCAGGGCGATACGCCCGAAACCGGTCCGCTCGTTGCCCCGGCCCAGGGCGTTCACGGCCAGCAGGGTGCCCACCTGGATAACCGCCGAGCCGATACCCGCGCAGGTGCGGCCCACCACGGACAGATTCTCCCGGTCCTTTGGGGTGTCGGTGACGGCGGGGATCATGGACCAGTAGGGGATGTCCATCATGGTGTAGGTTACGCCCCAGAGGATATAGACCGCGCCGAAGTACACCATGAGCCCCTTGCCGGACATATCCGGCGCGGCGAACAGGGCGTACAGCACGAAGGCGTTGAGCACCGTGCCGCTGATGAGCCAGGGCCGGAACCGGCCCCACCGGGTCCGGGTCTTGGCCACCAGGATGCCCATGAAGGGGTCGTTTAGGGCGTCGAACACCCGGGCGATCATCAGAATGAGGCCCACGAAGGTGGCGGACAGGCCCAGGATATCCTGGTAAAAGTACATCACATACGACGCGGACAGGGCGTACACCATGTCCTTGCCCACGGCGCCGATGCCGAAGGCGGCTGTCTGGGAACGGGTCAGTTTCATGTTCTTCTCTCCTCGTTATTTATTTATCGCTTGACTTGGTTTAAATGTATGTTAATATGTTGCATGCCGCACTGCGCGCGGCGAAAGGAGGCGGCGGATATGCAGGCCGTCCGGCGCAACGAGATCACCGAGGGCGTTATCTGGAAACAGCTTCTGCTGTTTTTCTTCCCCATCCTGATCGGCTCCTTTTTCCAGCAGCTCTACAACACCGTGGACACCATCATCGTGGGCCAGTATGTGGGCAAAGAGGCCCTGGCCGGCGTGGGCAGCACGGGCACGGTCATCAACCTGTGGGTGGGCTTTTTCATCGGCCTGGCCGGGGGCGCGTCGGTGATCATCTCCCAGTTTTTCGGGGCCCGGGCGGATGAGGACCTGTCCCGGGCGGTCCATACCGCCGTGGCCCTGTCTGTCACGGGTGGCGCGGTGCTGACGGCGGTGGGGCTGGGTTCCGCCAAATGGTCCCTGACGCTTCTGGACGTGCCGGAGGACGTGATGGACGAGGCGCTGACCTACATCAACATCTTCTATCTGGGCATGATCCCCTGTCTGGTGTACAACGTGGGCACCGGCATCCTGCGGGCCGTGGGGGACTCGAAACGGCCCCTCTATATCCTCATCGCCTGCTGTCTGGTGAACATCGTGCTGGACCTGCTGTTCGTGGTCCGCTTCCACTGGGACGTTTTCGGCGTGGCGCTGGCCACGGTGCTGGCCCAGACGGTCAGCGCGGCGCTGGTCATGCTGCGGCTGTGCCGCACCCGGGACGCCTACCGGGTGGAGCTGCGGCGGATACGCTTCCACCGGTCCATGCTCCGGCGTATCATACAGCTGGGCCTGCCCACGGGAGCGCAGTCGGTGCTGTATTCCGTGTCCAATCTGGTCATTCAGGCGGCGGTGAACTCCTTCGGCACCGACGCGGTGGCCAGCTGGTCGGCGGTGAGCCGGGTGGACGGCTTCGTGTGGATGGTCATGGGGGCCTTCGGTATCTCCGTGACCACCTTCGTGGGCCAGAACTTCGGCGCCGGCAAATATGACCGGGTCCTGCGGGGGACCCGGGTGTGCCTTGCCATGACCGCCGGGACCATCCTGACCCTCAGCGCGCTGGAGATCGTGTTCGCCGGACCCATCTTGCGCATCTTCACCGGCGACCAGGCGGTGGTGGAGATGGGCACGGCCTTCGTGCGGGTGTGGGCTCCGGCCTATATCGCCTATGTATTCATCGAGATCCTGTCCGGCGCGGTCCGGGGCGTGGGCGAGGCTCTGCCGCCCATGATCATCACCGTGTTCGGCGTGTGCGTGCTGCGGCTGGTGTGGATATGGGGCGTGCTGCCCCTGCACCGCACCCCCACCATGGTGGCGGCCAGCTACCCGGTCACCTGGGGGATCACGGCGGTGGTGTTCATCGTCTACTATACGCGGAAAAACTGGCTGAAACGCCACCTTCCCGCCGGGGCATCCCTTACCCATTAGAAAATTTTATCATAAACGGACCCAAATGTAAACAGAAAAACCGCCCTTCCGGGCGGTTCTTCTTTTTTCAGCCGGGCCAGGTATAGGGCTCGCTCTCGGCCAGGATGCCGGTCATGTTCGCCGCCCGCTGGCGGACCGTCAGCACCGCGCCGGGCTCCGGCGGCTCGTCCATCTCCACCGTCAGGGCGGTCCTGTCGGCGCTGAGGACCGCCTGCGTCTCGTCGCCGTCCAGACTGATCCGGCTCCAGGGGGTATACCCTGTGCCGGTGACGGTCAGGGTCCCGTCCGACCAGCTGGCCGTCCCCACGGTGAGAGGCGTGAGGCCCATCTTCATCGGAGAGGGCGGGTAGGGGTCGCTTTTCCCGAAGCAGTACTGGTCCCCATAGAGCATGTCGTACTCCAGAAGCTCCAGCCCCCGCTCATAGTCCGCCCGGCCCCTCATCTGCTGATGGTACCGGCTCAGGAGGCCGCCGGATATGCCCAGCCGTTCCAGCACATGGGCGGAAAGCTGATAGGCTTCCAGATCCATGTGCTCCGCGCTCAGGCCCATGTTGTCCCAGATCACATATTCCGTCTGGAAGATGTCGCCGTTTTTCAACTGCTCGGAGCCGATGTCGAAGTTGGGCAGATGGTCCCCGTACAGCACCAGCACCGTGGGCCGGTCCCGGACCAGCAGGGCCGTCAGAAGCTGGTCGATGAACTCGTCCGTCTCCTTCAGCTGGCTCAGATAGTAGGCCAGAGCGTCCTCGTCCTGCTCGTCGTCGGCCCAGGTGATGTCCAGCTTTTCCAGGTCCACGCTGTCCACGCCCCGCTGGTACTTGCCGTGGCCCTGGACCGTGATGGCGAACTCGAACACGGGCCCCTCCGCCTGGTCCAGCACCTGGAGCATAGGCTCCAGCAGAGCCTTGTCCTTCGCCCAGCCGATGGGGTTGTACTCCACGTCGTTCATGAATTCCAAAGAGGTATATGTATCAAATCCAAGCTGGGAGAACACCACGTTGCGGGAATAGAACGCGCCGGTGTTGTTGTGGAAGGCGTGGGCGGTGTAGCCCAGCTTTTTCAGGTCCGCCGCCACGGTCTCGCAGGTCTTTTCCTGTAGGACGGTCATGTAGGGATACTCTCCCATGCCGAAAAAGTCAAGGCTCATGCCGGACAGCACCTCAAACTCCGTGTTGGCCGTACCGGCCCCCACGCTGGGCACCGTGAGCAGCCCGGAGGCGTGGTCCTTCTCCAGGGAGCGGAACACGGGGATGGGGTCCTCGTCATAGGTCACGTCGTCCAGATAGTCCACGTCGAAAAAGCTCTCCAGCTGGACCATGATGATGTCCGGCAGCACGTCGGGGGCCTCGCCCTCCGGGGCCAGCCGTCTTGTGACCCGCTTGACCTCCTCGGGGCTGTATACCTTCGGCTGGCCGATCCCCCGGTCCAGCAGGCCGGTGGACAGGCAGTAGACGAAGCCGTAATGGTCGTTGGCGTCGATCAGGTTCCGGTACGCCTCGGTCCGTTCCTCGTCCTTGCCCCAGACCGTGGCGCCGTAAAGGCCGCCCGCCAGCGCCGCCGAGGCCAGCACGAAGGCCGCCGCCCGCTTATAGTCCGGCTGCCGCCTGCTGCTGCGCACAAAGGCCCGTATCAGCCACACCAGCCCCGCGAGCAGCGCCACACACAGCGCCACGATCATCCACACGTCCAGATACAGCCGCGCGATGGAGTAGGCGGAGGGGATCATCAGCATATCGGACGCGCCCAGAGGCGTGATCCGAAAGCACAGAACGATGGCGTTGATGACGCCCAGGATCAGCCACAGCGCCGTCAGCAGTCCCAGCAGGAAGTTGCGCCGCTTGAACAGGAAGCTCACCGACAGGGTGGCCAGCACGATGGCGGCATTGGCCAGAAAATGGACCGGATGGACCAGCAAAAAGCCCAGCGCGCCCAAAAGGGAGTGCCTGCCCAGCGTCTCCAGCGCCAGCGTCAGCGTCAGGCTCAGCGCCGCGGTGAACACCATGGGCCGGTCCCGGTAAAAGGTCCGCAGCCGCTCCAGCGCCCGCCGGAGCGCTTTTTTGATTGTCTCTCGCTTTGTCTGCATATACCGCTCATCCCGTGTATACAGATTTCGTACAGTATGCCACGTCCCGCGACATTTTGCAAGCAAAATCCGCCCTGTCCCCGGGCCGTTTGCGCGTATTTGACGGTTTTTGCGCTCAAAAGGGAGCGCCCCTGTCCTCACAGACAGGGGCGCTTCCCTTTTAATGGCGCATATGGCGGGGCTGTCTTATATCGTCCGCAGCGCGTCCACCAGAGCGGTCCTGGCGTCGGTCTTTTCGTCCCGGTATTTCACGATCCGGGCGGGGTTGCCCGCCACCACGGCGTTTTCCGGCACGTCCTGGAGCACCACGGCTCCGGCGGCCACCACGGCGTTTTTCCCAACGTGCACGCCCTCGACGATGACGGCGTTGGCCCCCACCAGCACCCCGTCCTCCACGATCACGGGCGTGGCGGACGCGGGCTCGATGACCCCGGCCAGCACGGCCCCGGCCCCGATGTGGCACCGGGCCCCTACCGTGGCCCGGCCGCCCAGCACGGCGCCCATGTCGATCATGGTGCCCTCGCCTACCGACGCGCCGATGTTCAGCACCGCGCCCATCATGACGATGGCCCCCGGGGCCAGGCTCACCTTCTCCCGTATCACCGCCCCCGGCTCGATCCGGGCCGGGACGTCCTTCATGTCCAGCAGGGGCACGCCGGAATTGCGCCGGTCATTTTCCACCACCAGGTCCCGAATGCGGTCCTGATTGGCCTCCAGGATGGGACCAAGCTCCGCCCAGTCGCCGAATACGGTAAAGCTGCCGCCGGCGGGGTCTCCGAACACCTTGGCGGAGCCAAAGTCCACCGGGCCGGTGGTGTTCACATAGACCTTCACCGGCGTCTTTTTTTCGCTGCCCGCGATATAATCGATGATCTGCTGTGCGTCCATGGCGGATCCCCTCAGTCTTGGAACAAAATGGATTGGGTGTCGTAGACCCCCTTGGGCATGCCGGTCAGGAGCCGGGCCATATGCAGCGCGCCGTTTACGAATATCTGGCGGCTGGCGGCCCGGTGGGTGAATTCCAGTTCCTCGTCGGGCCCCAGGAAATATACCGTGTGGGTCCCGGCCACGGAGCCGCCCCGCAGGGCGTGGATACCTACCTCGTTTTCGGTCCGCTCCCCGGGCCGGCCCTCCCGGCCGTACACCGGCGTCAGGGTCCCGGCCGGGTCCACCGCCTCCAGCAGCAGCTTCGCCGTGCCGCTGGGAGCGTCCGCCTTCCGGCGGTGGTGGGTCTCGGTGATCTCCACGTCAAAGTCCTTCCCCAGCGCCGCGCCGGCGGTCCGCAAAGCCCGGTACAGCACAGCGATACCCAGAGAAAAATTGGCCGACCACAGCACCGGGGCATACGCCCCCAGAGCCCGCAGGGCGGCAAGCTGCTCCTGCGTATAGCCGGTGACGCCGCCGAGAAGCGGCGTGCCGGTCTTTTGCACATACGCCGCCACCGTGTCCAGCGCCCCGGGTTGGGAGAAGTCCATGACCACGTCCGCCGGCTTTTCCAGCTTCATCAGCGCCCCCAGATCCTCCCGGCCATAGACGGCCACGATCTCGTCCCCCTGGCTCCGGGCAGTGGTCAGGATGAGACTGCCCATCCGGCCCCGGCCTATCAGCACGATCTTCACAGCAGCCCGGCCTCCTCCATGGTGGCCCGGAGCCTTGCGGCGTTGTCCGGCGCCATCTCGTAAAGAGGCAGCCGGGTGGGGCCCGCGGGCAGGCCCATCATGTTCAGGGCCGCCTTGACCGGTATGGGGTTGACCTCCATGAACAGGTCGTTCATCAGCCGCAGATACCGCAGATGCTCCTCCAGCGCCTGCTCCCGCCGCCCCTCCAGATAGTCCATGACGATCCGGTGGCACATGGCGGGCATCACGTTGGCGTACACGGAGATGACGCCGCTGCCGCCGATACTGAGAAGGGGCAGGGTGATGTCGTCGTTGCCGGAGTACAGGGCGAAGTCCGGCCCCACACAGTGGGCGATCTTCATGGCATAGGCCATGTCCCCGCTGGCCTCCTTGATGGCGGCGATGTTCTCGTGCTTATATAGCCGCTCCACCACGCTCACCGGGATGGCGCAGCCGGTCCGGCTGGGGACGTTGTAGAGGATACAGGGCAGGTCCACCGCGTCGGCGGTGGAGGCAAAGTGCCGGTACATGCCCTCGGGGTTGGCCTTGTTGTAGTACGGCGCGATGAGCAGCAGCGCGTCCGCCCCCAGGCGCTGGAACCGCTGAGCCTTCTCGATCTGGGTGGCGGTGGAGTTGGACCCCGCCCCCACGATCACCGGCACACGGCCGTCCACCACCTTCACCGCGTGCTCCACCACGGAGGCGTCCTCCTCATGGCTCATGGTGGGGGCCTCGCCGGTGGTGCCCAGCACCAGTATGGCGTCCGTGCCCTCGCTGATCTGCCGCTCCAGAAGCAGCGTCAGCCCGTCGTAGTCAATGCTGCCGTCCTCTCTGTAGGGCGTGATCATGGCCACGATGGAACCCTTCTGATTGGTAAACTTCATCCCTTATATCCTCCCATGTGCTCATATTTTTATCATACGAAAACCGGCAAGGACCATCCCTGCCGGCGGCACGCAGCCCTGTCCCGCCTTACAGTCCGCGTCATTCTCGCCCACAGTATACCATACGCGCCAGGATCATGCAAGGGCCGGCAAGCATTTAGTTTACATAATTTTACCGACGGCGACATGTTTTGGGCTTTTCACCCGCCGCGGGATATGGTATACTTCCCTTATCAATATGTCTGGAAATGGAGGAAAATGCCTGTGGCCGACACATCTGTGTCCCACCGCCGGGCCCTGCACCGGGTCCCGGAGCTGGACGTCACCCTGCCGGAGACGGCGGCGTATCTGCGCGGCGCGCTGGAGGGTCTGGGCTGCGCCCTGTCCTCCCCCACGGCGGGGAGCGTGTGCGCCTTTTTTGACGGCGGCAAGGCCGAGACCGTGGCGGTCCGGGCGGATATGGACGCGCTGCCGGTGGCGGAGCGGACGGGCCTGCCCTTCGCGTCCGTCCACCCCGGCGTCATGCACGCCTGCGGCCATGACGGACACATGGCCATGGCCCTGACGCTGGCGGAGCACACGGCCGGCGCCGTCGCTTCTCTGCCCCGGAACGTGCTCTTCCTGTTCCAGCCGGCGGAGGAGACCACCGGCGGGGCCGAAGCCCTTTGCGGCAGCGGTATTCTGGACCGGTACAACGTGACGAGGGCGTTCGGCCTTCATCTTTGGCCCGGGCTGCCCGCGGGTAAGGCGTTCTGCCGCCCGGGACCCATGATGGCCCGGTCCAGCGAGGTGACCGTGACGGTGACGGGCCGGAGCGTGCATATCACCAAATACCGGCAGGGCCATGACGCGCTGGCGGCGGGGGCGGAGTTTCTCCGGCTGGCCTACGATCTGGCGGCGGCGCTGCCGCCGGACCCGCCCAGCCTGCTGCGGTTCGGCAGGATGACCTCCGGCACGGTCCGCAACGCGCTCAGCGGTCGCACGGTGCTGGAGGGCACCTTCCGCACATACCGGGAGGAGACCTTTGACGACTGCCGGCGGCTGCTGGCGGACATCGGCAAGGCCGTGGGGGATAAGACCGGCTGTGGCATAGACGTGCATTGCAGCGCGGGCTACCCCGCCGTGTGGAACGACGAGGCCCTGTATGGGCGGGTGCTGGCGGACCTGGGGCCGGACGGGCCCGGCCTGCTGCCGGAGCCAGTCCTGGGGGCGGACGATTTTTCCTTCTATCAGAAGCGTGTCCCGGGGCTTTACTTCTTCCTTGGGACGGGCGACACGCCGGCCCTGCACGCGCCGGACTTCACCTTCGACGACCAGGCGGTCCTGCCCGCGGGCGTGGCGTTCTGGAAAAGGCTGATCGCCCTGCCGTGACAGAGCTCCTGCCCCGCCCGGTCCAGGCGGTAGCCCGTCCGCTTTGTAACATCATTGTCGGCTCAAAAAACGGTGCGGCCTTTGCGGCCGCGCCGTTTTTACCGTCTCCCGCGCGTGCGCGGGCGTACATTTCCGGTAATACCGGCCCCGCCGCGCGTCCCATCCGGCCCGGGAGCGTTTCCCGATCACAGGCATGTTTTCAGATCCTTCACAAATAGGCCGTATCCCGTTCAAAAATCCGTGTTATGCTCCGGGCATTCAAGGGAAGGCAGGTAAAAATATGAAGCGAACACTGTTGTTAGCATTGGCAGCGGCCATGCTGCTGGGCCTGGGTGTGACGGCCCAGGCGGCGGAGGGCGGCTCCGACAGGGAAACGATCGAGAAGGTTTTGAATCTGGCGAACAACGCCGATCAGACCTGGTCCTATTCTGACGAGGCGGACGCCTGGACGCTGGAGCCGGTGAGCGCGGTGGCCTGGCCGGAGCTTCCCGACCAACAGGGCGTGAGCGTGTGCGTTCCGGGCACCTATGTGACGGGCATCGACACCGACGGCGACGGCGCGGCAGACGTGACGGCGGAGGACGCGGACGATTCCGTGCAGGGCGGCCTTGTCATCGACTACGACGCCCAGATCGTAAGCCCCAACGGGCAGACCTACACTGCCGCCACCGCGCCTGTGATCCTCAACACCGGTGCGGCAGGCTACGGCTCTCAGAACAACTCTGCCGCCTCCTCCGAGTATGCCGCCGACGGGTATATCAACGTATCCTGCGGCAACCGTGGCAAGCAGGACACGGCTACGGACAGCGACGGCGGCACCTACTATACCGGCGACGCGCCAAGCTGCCTGGCGGACCAGAAGGCGGCGGCCCGGTATGTGAAATACAACATCCTGCTGGGCAACCTGCCCGGCGACATCGAGAAATTCATCTCCACCGGCGGCTCCGGCGGCGGCGCGCACGCGGTCATGTTTGCCGCCACGGGCAATCACCCGGATTTCTATGATTACCAGATCGAGGCCGGCGCGGTGGGCGTTTACAAAAATGCCGACGGGACCTATGACACCACCGTGACCGTGGACGGGGCGGACTACGATCTGTCCGACGGGGCCTGGGGCTGCATCGCGTACAGCCCCATCACCTCTCTGGCCGAGGGGGACATGGCCATGGCCTTTGAGTACTATATGGACACGGCCTATGATTTTGGCACCCCCTTCCAGAAACAGTTGGCGGAGTATCTCTCCCAAGCCTATATGGACTACATCAACGGCCAGGATCTGACCGTCGAAGAGTCCGCCGTGGGCTTCGACCTGGATGGGGACGGCGCGCTCTCCAGCACCGTACCGCTGACCATCGAATGCGACATGGAGCATTACCCGGAAACAAATGGCTACCACGGGACCTATCTGGACCTCTATCTGGCGGAGTTTACCGAGAATCTGCAGTGGTATCTGGACAACCTGGACTGTGCGGAGGGCTGGACCTGGTTTGATGAAAACGGCGACGCCCTCTCCGACGAGGCGGTAGCCTCCATGACCGGGGCGGACAAGGCCCAGGCTTTTTTGGAGGGCCGCTACGCGAAGGGCGCTTCCGGCGGTATGATGGACGGTAAGATGGGCGGCATGCGCGGCGGCGGACCCATGGACGGCGGTATGGCGGCGGGCGGTCCTAACGGCACCTCGCCTGACGGCGAAGAGTTCGGCGGTAAAATGGACGGCCAGCGCCCGGAGGGCGGTATGCCAGCCGATGGAATGCCCAACATGATGGGCGGCGCGGGTCCTGATGGCGGCCAGATGCTGGTGGGAACGCCGGATGCGGGCACCACCCAGTCGGCCACAGGCGGGACAGATTCCCGGAATTACACGTCCTATGAGGAAATGGTCACGGCTTATGAGGCGGATATCGCCGAGATCGCGGCTGGGGACAAGTATGGGAACAACATCGTTGCGCTGTATGACCCGCTGAACTACATCGGCGCAGCGGACACGGACGCCCCTGTCTGGACCCGGATCATGATGGGCGCGGCCGAGGGAGACATGTCCATGTTCACGTCGTTGAACCTGAAGATCGCCTGGCTGAACGCCGGGACGGACGCGGAGCTCCAGTGGCAGTGGGACGGCGGCCATGTGCCATCCGAGGTGCTGGGTGAATCTTTCTCCCTGTATGTGGATGAAATGGTAGCCAAGCATGCCGGCGGTGCCGCTGTTGAAAAGCAGCCCGCCCAGGCCCAGACCGCCAACGGCACGGCTGCCGCTCCCACGGGAACCGACCTGACCGGCTGGGTGGATAGTTCGGATATAGAAAACGTGACCTTCTCCCTGGCCGGCGCCGCAGCCTACCGTGTTGCAGGGGCCAGCAAGGCCATCCCCGGCTTCGACGTGATCGACTATGGTCAGGAGGACTATGTGTTCGGCAGCCCGGAAAAGGACGCCCGGCATTGGAACACTGTCCTTTTGGAGATATTCCAGGCCCATGCGGACACCCTGGAACCGCTGTTTAACCAATCGTCCTCGGATGGAACGGCGCAGGACGCTGGCGGGCCGGCCCCTTCTTCCGGCATGACGAACCAAAACGCAGTCGTGACCTACAGCGAGGACACGGCTGTGTCCGGGGAGGAATATACGTCCACAGGGACCGACGAAAACGCTATACTGATCGCGGATGGCGCGGTGACGCTGGACCAGATCACCGTGGACCGCACATCTTCCGACTCCACCGGGGGCGACAACGCCAGCTTCTATGGCACCGGCGCGGCCATTCTGGCCACCGGCGGCGAGGCGGACATCACAGGCGCTCAGATCACCACGGACGCCAAAGGCGGCGCGGGCGTTTTCGCCTACGGAGACGGCGTCGTCCATATCAGCGACAGCACCATCGCCACGGCGCAGGACACGTCGGGCGGCATCCACGCGGCCGGCGGCGGCACCCTGTACGCCACCAATGTCACCGCCACGACGGATGGCGAGTCCTCCGCCGCCATCCGCTCCGACCGGGGCGGCGGGCTCATGGTGGTGAGCGGTGGCAGCTATACGTCCAACGGCGTCGGCTCTCCGGCGATCTACTGCACGGCCACCATCGCCGCAGAGGACGCGGAACTGGCGGCCACAGGCTCCGAAGCGGTCTGCATCGAGGGGCTGAACAGTCTGTATCTCTACGACTGCGACCTGACCGGCACTATGCGCGATTCGCAGCAAAACGACTGCACCTGGAACGTCATCCTCTACCAGAGCATGTCCGGCGATTCTCAGGTGGGCAACAGCACGTTCCAGATGACCGGTGGCACGCTGACGGCCAAAAACGGCGGGATGTTTTACACCACCAACACCGAATCCACGTTCATTCTGAAGGATGTTCAGATCGTCTATGCCGAGGACAGCCCCTTTTTCCTGCGCTGCACCGGTAATCAAAACCAGCGTGGCTGGGGGCAGACCGGGAGCAACGGCGCGGACTGCACCTTCACCGCCATCGGCCAGGACATGGTCGGGAATGTGGTCTGGGACTCCATCAGCAGCCTGGACCTGTATGTGACCGAGGGCAGCGTACTCACCGGCGCGGTGGTACAGGACGAGAGCTGCGCTGGCAGCGGCGGCGACGGCTATGCCGCGCTCACCATCGACGCGGGCTCCCAATGGGTCGTCACCGGGGACAGTGTGCTGACTTCCCTGCACAACGGGGGTTCTGTCGTGGACGAGGACGGCCATACGGTCACCATCCAGGGCACCGACGGGACCGTCTATGTCGGCGGCGACGGTAAATATACCGTGACCGTCTCCGCGTATGACGAGGACGCCGACCTCTCCGGCGCGGGAACGGTCACCACCTTCGAGAACGCCCAGGTCAACACCGGCTCTCAGACTTCCGGCAGCATGGACGGTATGGGAGACGGCGGCACGCCCCCTGAAAAACCCGATGGCAACACCCCGCCCGACATGCCCCAGAATGACATGGACAATGGCGGCACGCCGCCCGACATGCCCCAGGGCGGCATGGACAATGGCAACACCCCGCCGGAGCCGCCCCAGGGCGGCATGGACAACGGCAGCGCGCCCCCTGAAAGGCCGGACGGCGGCATATCTCAGCAGCCGCCAAATGCTGATACGGACAGCGGCGGAGGCGCTCCTTGACGGTCCGGTCAAAAATACCGGCAGACAGCCCCGGCGGAGACGGGTCGATACCCATCTCCGCCGGAGCTTTATCTCCCGGTGGACAGGTGCGTATAGCACATTAAATTTTATAAAATTAAAACTTTTGCTATTGACATGGACGAAATTATTAGTTATATTAAACTCGATCTCGCGAGATCAGATCTATGACGGTCAAAGGAGAGCCCGACATGAGCGTTTATGATTTTAAGGTAAAGACACAGGGCGGGAGCCAGGTCTCTCTGGGGGACTACGCCGGCAAGGTGCTCGTCATCGTCAACACCGCCACCGGCTGCGGCTTCACGCCCCAGTATGACGAGTTGCAGGACCTGTATGAGCTGCACCGGGAGGACGGTCTGGAGATACTGGACTTCCCCTGCAACCAGTTCGGCTCCCAGGCCCCCGGCAGCGACGAGGAGATACACTCCTTCTGCACGGGCCGCTACGGTATCACCTTTCCCCAGTTTGCCAAGATCGACGTGAACGGGGAAAACGCCATCCCCCTGTATAAGTACCTGACGGCCAACACCACCTTCGGCGGTTTCGGCAAGAGCCCCATGGCGCTGGTCCTGAAGCCCGTCGTGAAGAAGATGGACAGGGACTACAAGAATAACGGCAATATCAAGTGGAACTTCACCAAGTTCGTCATCGACCGGCAGGGGAATATCGCCGGGCGCTTCGAGCCCACGGACTCTCTGGACGAGCTGAAGGCGAAGGTGGAGGAGCTGCTGTGATGTTCCACTACGACTATATGACGGAGAACACCTGTTCTCAGGTCATCAGCCTGGATCTGGACGGGGACGTGGTCCACAATATCAGCTTCATGGGCGGCTGCAACGGGAATCTGAAGGCGATCCCCATCCTGGTGGAGGGCTGGACAGTAGACCGGATCGAGGAAAAGCTGTCCGGTATCCTGTGCGGGCGCAGGCCCACCTCCTGCGCCGACCAGCTGGCAAAAGCCGTGCGCGCCGCCTACAGGGCGGAGCAGGCGGCCTCGTAGAAATGTCCTATGGAGCGGAGCAAACAGATCGTCAAGACCAGCGTCATCGGCATCGCGGTCAACCTGGTGCTGGTGGCGTTCAAAATGGCGGTGGGGCTGCTGAGCGGTTCCATCGCCGTCATCCTGGACGGGGTCAACAACCTGACCGACTCGCTGTCCTCCCTCATCACCATCGCGGGCACCCGGCTGGCGGACCGGGCGCCGGACAAAGCCCACCCCTACGGCTATGGCCGGATAGAATACGTCAGTTCCATAACGGTGGCGGTCATCATCCTGCTGGCGGGGCTGACGGCCTTTCGGGAGGCCTTTGACAAAACGCTCCACCCCACTCCGGCAAACTACTCCGCCGCGTCATTGGTGATCATCGCGGTGGCCGTGGGGGCAAAGCTGGCGCTGGGGCGGTATGTGAAGGCCGCTGGAGAGCGATACCATTCCCAGGCGCTGGCCGCCTCCGGCGCCGACGCGCTGATGGACGCGGCCATCTCCCTGTCCACACTTGTGACGGCGGGCGTCAGTATTGCGTTCTCCGTCAGCATCGAAGGGGTCCTCGGCGTTGTGATCTCCGTCTTTATCCTGAAGGCGGGCGTTGAGATCCTGCTGGACAGCCTGAACAGTATCATCGGCGCCCGGGTGGACAGCAGTCTGTCCGCGGAGCTCAAGAAGTTCATTTGCAAATATCCGCCGGTATTGGGCGCGTACGATCTCTCCCTGCACCAGTACGGGCCGGAGCGTTTGATCGGTTCGGTCCATATCGAGCTTCCGGACGATATGACCGCGCGGGAGATACACGGGCTCACCCGGCAGATGACCGAGGATGTCTATAAGACCTTTGGCATCGTCCTGACGGTGGGCATTTATGCTTCCAATACGGCGGGCGAGGTCTTTGCCGGGATGAAACGGGCCTTGTCCGACCTGGTCCGGGAGTATCCGCAGGTGCTGCAAATGCACGGTTTTTATGTGGATACGGAGAAAAAACTGGTATACTTTGACCTGATAATCGATTTTAAAGCAGAGGATAAGGAAAAAATCAAAGACGACATCATCCGGCGCATGAAAGAGCGGTTCGGAGAGTATACATTCATCGCCGTTCTGGACGGCGACGTCAGCGAATGAAGAAGACCTGGACAGGGAGGGCAGCGAAAACGATGGACGATAAATTTGATCTGCAGGGATACCTGACTCACGGGGTGGAGAACATCGTCTCCGGCGCGCTGCGGGCCACGCTGAGAGACCCACGGGAG